>NZ_JAVRFI010000001.1:0-779546 GCF_031845785.1 Streptomyces hesseae | reverse complement strand
CTTGCACGGCCCCGAACTTCGGCCACGTCCACCGGGTTGACGATCACTTTCGGGCAACTTCCCGGGAGCCACTCCGACCTTCAGCCATCACTCAGCGTGCGCGGACCACAGAAGTTGAGCCAGAACCCGAGTGCCGACAGCGATTGTTCAGCTCGCCGGGCGGCATTCGTTCAGGGCCAGGTTCGATGTTCATGAGAACGGGCAGCACCTTGCCCGGCATCCGCGGTGCCGGGCAAGGTGAGACTGCCGGTGCGGCAAGCAGGGGCCGCTGTCGGGCCGGTTCCCGTGGGCCGGCCCGGGCCCGGATCAGCTCAGCCGGGTAGCGGCGTACGCCTCGATGGCATCCCGCTGGTACGCGGCCAGACCCGGTGCGATTGCCTCGTACGCGGCGCGCCACGGCTCGTTGTCCACGCAGGAGCGGCCCATGGCCCGGTACTCGTCGGCGGTTACGGTCCGCAGTGCGGTCAGGGCCCGGTACTGGGCGTCCATCTCGGCCTGCACCGGCTCGGCGTCAACCGCATACCCGGCGGCCATGAGCTCGGCCAGCCGGATCATCTGCGCCGTGCGCTCGCGCTGTCCGGCCTCGACGTCCTCCGGGGTCATCGTGGCGACCCTGCGGGCGATCGCTTCGGCGTGCTCGGGGAAGTCGTGCAGGGTCGCCTCGTACTGGGAGGGCGTCACGCCCTCGAACAGGTTCTCCGGTCGGTTGATGGTCATGGGTCTACCGTCCTTCCTGGACTGCTCCAGTTCGGCGATCGTGCGGGAGACGGCAGCGGCCAGGACATCGAGCCGGTCCCGCTCGGCGAGCAGCCGCCGGTGGTGGCCGCGCAGCGCTTCCACCTCGTCGACCTGCGCGGCCAGGACCCGGCCGATCTCGGGCAGTCCTACGCCCAGCGCCCGAAGGACGAGGATCTGTTGCAGCAGCAGGAGCTGGTGTTCCTCGTAGTAGCGGTGGCCGTTGCTGCCGATCCGGGCCGGGGGCAGCAGGCCGATCTCGTCGTAGTGCCGCAGGGTCCGGGCGGTCACGCCCGACATCCGGGCGACCTCCGCGATAGGCCAGTCCAATGCCGCTCCCTCACGAATGCCTCTCCGGCCGGTCTCTCCGGCCTTGGTCAGGACGGTAGAAGCTGCCGCAGCGACAACTTCAACCCCGGAGGCCGGTGCCGTCGAAACGCTGCCCTCACTCGTGAACAGAGCCACGGCGGTGAACGGCAGCAGATCGACGGCCGCCTCCCGGGTCCACAGCGACAGTTCCGCCTGGGCGGCGGCGACCGGGTGCACCGCCTGCGCGATGCGCACTTGCTCGACGGTCACATCCGACAGCCCGAGCCACTGGGCCTTGCCGGCCTTGACCACCTCGGCCATGGCGCCCCAGGTCCGGACCGATCCGTGATGCGCAACGGGTGTCCTCCCTTGACCATCGCGACGTCTGCGGTACGGGCTGGGCCGGCAGGTTCGCGTCGTCGCGGCCGGCCGGCTCGGCCGGGGAATGCCGGATGCCCCGGGTCAGGAGACGGCGCCCTCGGTCCAGGCCCGCTTGAGGATCTCGTCGACCGTCTCGTCGACGGTCTGCTCCGAGGTGTCCAGCCACAGACCGATCCGAGGAGTGCCGTCCCGGAGCACCTTGTCGAGATCCTCGGGCTGCCAGTCGGGCCCGTAACCGGTCTTGGCCCGCTGCTCCTCGCGCCGCGCCACGGCCCCGGGGCCGGGCGCCAGAACGACCACGGCCAGCGGGCGGCTCCGGATCAGCCGGGTGATGTCCGCCAAGTGCTCACCGAGCAGGACGTCCTGCACGATCGCGGTGAACCCCGCCTCGGCATAGGCGTCGGCGGATGCGGCGGCCAGCCGGTGACGCAGCCGGAGCTGCGCCACGGCCTCGGGCGGCGCCTCGGCGGTCATGTGCGCCTGCCCGTTGACGATCATGCGGCGGAAGAGGTCACCGCGCACGTGCGCCGAACGCGGCAGACGCTCGGCGAGGGCCTGCGCGACGGTGGACTTGCCGGCGGCGGAGATCCCGGAGACAACGATGACTCCGGGGGTGGTGTTGTCCGTCAACTGCGAGAGCGCGTCGAGTTTCTCTTCGAACATAAGTGAGATCCTGCCGGATCACACCCGGGGAACGTTCGCGGAACGCCCACTCAGGTCGGCGTCTGCGCGACGAAGCGGGCCAGCAGCTCGTGCAGCTGGTGCTGTTGCCGGACGTCGAGAACCTCCAGCAATTCCCGCATCGCGCCACGGAACGACTCGCTCGCCTCCTGCAGGCGCCGCTCGCCCTCCTCGGTGATCACGATCTCGTATGCCCGGCGGTCGTGCGGTGCCCGGCGCCGCTTGAGCAGGTGGCGGCGCTCCAGGTCGTCGACGATCCGTACCAGGGTGGACTTGTCGATGCCGAGCGCCGCGCCCAGCTCGCGCTGGCTGCGGACCTGGCCGGCCTGAATGGCCGTCAGCACACCGGCGTGCTGCAGCTCGATACCGGTCGGCCGGGCCGCTTGGTTGGCCCTCGCGCGGGCGAGTTGGTGGGCGCGGAACATCAGCAGTCCAAGGGTGGCCGGATCGACGGGTTGAGTCTCCATGGGCGCTACGGTAGCGTGCGAGATGGTCTCAAATGAGATGATCTCAGTTGGGAGGCAGAGCATGCGTGCCCTGATAATCGGCGCCGGCCTGGCCGGCCCATGCCTCGCCCACGCTCTGCGCCGCCACGGCCATGACGTACAGCTCTTCGAGCGAGATCCCGCCATCGACGCCCGGGCGCAGGGATACCGGATCCACATCAACGGCCACGGGGACGCGGCGCTGCGCGAGTGGCTGCCCGCCGAGGCCTATGAGCAGGCCGTCGCCACGTCCTGCATGCCCGGCGGCGGCGTCAGTATGACCGGCCCCGACCTGCGGGAATTCACCGAGGTCGAGCTTCCCCCGGATACCGCGGGCATCACCGTCGACCGGCTCACGCTGCGCCGGATCATGCTGCGGGACCTGATGGACGCGACCCGGTTCGGTGCCGGTTTCTCCCATTACCGGCTGCTGGACGACGGAACGGTACGGGTCTTCCTCACCGACGGCTCCACCGCCGAGGGCGACCTGCTGGTGGCCACCGACGGAGCCAACTCCGGTGTCCGCAGGCAGCTGTTGCCCGGCTTCTCGGTGGCCGTGCAGGACGCCCGGCTGATCTACGGCCGTACGCCGCTGACCGCTCGGGCACGGCGACTGACGCCGTCGCCGGCGCTCGAGGGTTTCCTGGGCGTGGTCGGCCCGGACGGCCGCCGCCTCGCGCTGGCCGCGCAGCGGTTTCGCCGCAACCCGGCCGACTTCGGGCTGCCGGCGGCCGATGACTATGTCATGTGGGGCCTGACCGCCCCGGCCGGCGTCTACGGTCCCGATTTCTTCGAGCTCGGTGCCGTGGACCTGCTGGAGTTGGCGGTAAGCACCCTCGCGGACTGGGACCCTTCGCTGAGCGCGCTGGTCGGGCTGGGGGACCTCGGGTACCTTGTGCCCGCGAGCATCCAGATCTCCGAACGCCCCGAGCTGGGGCCGCCGGTACCGGTGACCCTGGTCGGTGACGCGGCACACCCGATGGCCCCGGCCGGGATCAGCGCGGGAGCCGCGCTCCACGACGCGGGGCTGCTTGCCTCCCGACTGCTCACGGGTGCACCCCTACTGGAGGCTGTCCGGTCGTACGAGACGGAAATGCTCGACTACGGCTTCGCCGCGGTCGCCGCCGCCACCCGGAGTTCGCGTACGGATCAGCGTCATCGCGTCCCGGGGAGTCCGCGCGGTCGGTGACACACGTGTGACGGCTCGTGAGGCGACGGATCCCCGCCGGAGTATTCCGGCGGGGATCCATCGCACCCCGGACCACGACGGTGTGGGGCGTTCGGTCTCCGTCTGTACGGGAGTTACTCCCCGATGGGTGGCCCGGCCTCCGGCCGGGCCGCCGGCCGATCACATCACCCGGGTCTACGTACATGAGTATCGGACCGGGGGTGGGGCGGGTCAGCCGACGAAGTCCTGCGCCCACCAGTAGGTGCCGCTCGTGTCGATGGTGACGCCGACGCCGGTGTACCGATGCCGGTCGTCGAGGATGTTCCGCTCGTGCAGCGGCTCCTTGATCCACGCGTCGACCACCGACCGGGCGTCCTTCCAGAAGCCGCGGGCGCCCGCCGCGTTCTCGGCGACCTCGCTGAACGAGCGCGAGTAGCCGTACTTTCGGAGCGAGTCGATCGTCCCGATGTAGTGGCCCTGCTGCTGCCGGCGGGACTGCTCGTCGGCCTCGTCCTGGGCGGCGTGCTCGACGACGGGGTCGTACTCCAGACGTGCCTTGCCGTGCTGTGCGCGGTAGTCGTTGACGAGGTCGAAGACCTGGCGCTGCAACGACCCGGGGTCCGGGTTGGGCTTCGGGGCGCCGCCGTCGGAGAACTTCCAGACCTGGGACGCGCTGTTGTTGCAGCTGTAGATCTGCACCGGGGTGCCGTCGTCGGTGTTGCCGCCGCGCACGTCGAGGCACTTGTTGGACTGCGGGTTGACCAGGACGTCGCCCTGGTGGCGCACCCACTTCTGGGCATTCGAGCCGTTGCAGTCCCACAGCCGGACGGGTGTGCCGTCGGCGGTGCCGCTGGACGCGACGTCCAGGCACTTGCCGAACGCGGTCATCGTGGCGCCGGTCTCACCGGGCTGCTCGACGTACGTCCACCGCTGGGACTCCGTGCCGTTGCAGCCGTAGAGCTGGACCGGAGTGCCGCTGTCCTGGACGCCGCCGCGGACGTCGAGGCACTTGCCGGCGAGGCCGACGAGCGGTCCGGCCTGCGCGGCCGCCTGCGCCGGCGCGGGCAGGGTGGCCACGCCGAGGGCGGCCAGGACAAGAGTGCCCCATATGTACGACTTCTTCGGCGGCTGCTTGGTTAACGCGTTCATCAGGCCCGTTCCTCTTCCTCGGGGGTGATTGCCGCGAGGAGGTTAGGAACGGGTGTTCAACAGGCGATCAACGCCCGGTGGCCGGCCCGGGCGGCGGGCCGCCGCGCGTGTGGTCATAATTCATGATCATGCACGCCAGCCTCACAGAACACGCCCGATGCCTGTACGACGACGAATACGAGGACGCGCCCAGGTGCGGCGGTGACCACCACGAGCAGTACTTCGTGGAGGAACTCACCTTCGCCGACGCGGACTCGATCGTCGCCATGCTCCGTGACCTCTCCCCCCGCCTCGTCGAAGGGCGCCTTCCCGGCTGGGTCCGGAACCTCGCCTACAGGCTGGCGATCCTTCAGCGGCCGGACGACCCGGCCCTGATGCGCGAGGCGGCCGACAGTCTCTATCTGCACGGCCCCGTCTGGGACGACGTGGCCGCCGACTTCCGGCGCCGGGCCGACGCGCTGGACCCGGCCGGCGCGGCCCTCGGCTCCTCCCGGTAGCCCCGGGGCCGGGGCCGTGCCCGTCTCCCGGTTCACGTGAGGGACAGCCCGCCGTCCACCGGCAGCACCATGCCATTGGCGTACGCGGCCTCCGGACGGGTGAGCTGGGTGATCCACCAGGCGATCTCCTCAGGCCTGCCGACGCGGCCGGACGGCACCCTGGCGCCGATCTCCCGGAGGAATCCGGTGTGCTGCTCCTCCGTCAGGCCCATGGGCGCCCCCGCTTCCCGTGTCGACCAGCCCCGGAGCTACGCCCACCACCCGGATGCCGCGCGGTGCCGGCTCGACGGCCCAGGTCCGGGTGAGGAAGTCCAGGGCGGTCTTGGCGGCGCCGTACAGGCCGTTGTCCGGCCACGAGCGCAGGCCGAGCGCCCCCGACGAGCTGACGACGACGCCGCGCGCGGTGGAACCCGTACCCCCGGAATGGACGGCCATGCCCGGCACGCCAGGGCCCCGCGCTCGAATCCCGGTGGACGGGGGCCCGCGCCCGGGCCGTCCGGGGACCGCCGGTAACGTACCCGCGTGATCTTGCGGTCGTCACCGGGGCGACGGGCATGGAACGGAAGGAAAACCCATGCGGACGGCGTCCGGGGACGATGCCCACGACGAAGAGGACGCCTACGAGGAGGACCATGAAGAGGTCTTCCCCTTCGTCCCCGTCCCCGAGGACGGCACCCGCTGGACGGCGCCCACCGACGTCGAACAGCAGTTGTACCGGCTGACCCGTACCGGCAACGCGTACGCGTACCTGCGCATCCTCGCCATCGAGGGCGTCTACTACCCCGTGCGGCTCGACGAGGCGCGGGCGGCCGGCGAGGACGAGTTCCCCATGCTGACCGTCCCGCTCGCCGACGGGCGCGTCGCCGCGCAGGTCTACACCGCCGGCCTGCTGCCGCGCACGCATCCGCACCTGGTCTACGAGTACGCGACGCTCGGGGCCCTCGCGGGGATCCTCCCCGGCGACGTGGACATCCTCGCGGTCAACGCCGCCACGCCCTGCGAGGAGTACTTCTCCACCGACGACGACGAACGCGAGACCTGGCTCGACCTCCACCACGATCTGTTCGAACCGGACGGCCTGGGCGACCGCGTGGTGACCCGCCGTACGGGCGCCCCGCCACCCGGCCCGCTGCTGCACGGCCTGGCCTGCGGTGCCCATCTGTGCTTCCAGAACGGCGACGCGTGGAACACCCCGCACTGGCACGGCTCGGGCTACCGGGGCGAGGTCGAGCGGATCGCCGCCGGCTGGTCCGTCCACGGGCGCGACGACTGGCGCGCGACGCAGGAGCGGCTGCTCGACGGCGAAGTGAGCCCCTGGTACTGGGACTTCGTCCTCGGCGCCCGCGTTGCGCTCGCGCCCGGCGGCCGGGGCGGCCACGTCGATCCGCAGCGGTGGCGCGCCCTCGTCGAGGCGGAGCTGTGGGCCCGCGCCCGGGAGAACGGAGTCCCCTCCGGCGACCCGGAGTTCGCCGGTCTCGTGACGCACCTGCGCACCCTGGTGGGCGAGGTCCTGCGGTACGAGGCGCGGTTCCGCGCCGACGGGCTCCTGCCTCCCGACGGGTTCGTGCGCTCGATCGCCGCCTGGGACCTCGGCCGCGGCTCCAACATGGCCCGCTGGGGCCGCGGCGCCCGGTACGCCACGGAGACCGAGATGCTCACGGCCCTCGAGCGCGTCTCCAAGACCGCGCGGGACGCGTACGGCTCGTGGGAGGAGTTCTCCGCCGGCTATGTGCTGGGCCGGTGTCTGCACTTCGACGAGGAGCGGTTCGGCGCCTGGTACACGGAGGTCCTGGAGGCGCATCGCGCCCTGGCCGCCGACCCGGAGAGCCCGTGGCGCACGGTGCCCTTCGCGAATTAGCGGCTATGCGACCTGCCGCCCCACCAGATAGCCCGTCAACTGAGCCGTCGAGCGGATCCTGACCTTGTCCACGACGCGGTCGGTGGGCAGGTGGAGGACGAGCTTGTCCCCGGCGACGGTGACCGGGACGGGCCCGGCCGCCCGGCCCCACGCGCCGCCCTCGTCGTGGAAGGCGGTGGTGACCTGGGCGTCCCTGCCCTGGGCGGAGAGGATCAGCCAGATGGGGCCGTTGCGGGCGCCGCCCGCCGGGGCGGCGAGGGTGCCGGCGGGTTCGACGGGCAGGTCGAAGTCCGCGTTCGCGGGGACATCGAAGTAGGAGTACATGTCTTCCTCCGTATAGCGGGCGGGAGGGGTGGGGGGAGTGCGCCGGAACGACAGGCTCCAGTCGCGCAGTTCGGCCGTGCTGCCGAGGGGGCAGTAGTCGCGGTCGACGCCGTCGTCGCTGTACTGGTGGAAGAGCCAGGGGTCGCGGATGCCGGGCCGGCCGGCCGGTCGTCCGGCGGTGGCGATCCACAGGAAGTCGCCGCAGTTCGAGGTCCGGTCGACGTACAGCCAGTACTCGAGGTTGCAGTAGATTCCGACCGCGTAGTCCGGCATCCGGCCCTTCACATACTCCAGCCAGGCGTCGCGGTAGGCGAGCTGACGGGACTTGGGGACGTTCGTGTTGGCGTCGTCGTAGCCCTCCCAGTCCAGGACGATGATGTCGCCGGGGCGCCAGGCGACCTGCCGGAGGAAGTAATCCGCCTCCGCGCGAGGGTCGTTGGCCATGTGGGGGTAGTGGTAGGCGCCCCAGACGAGACCGTTCGCCTTGACGTGGTCGCGCTGGGAGACCCATTTGGGGTTGATGTAGCCGAGCCCTTCGGTGATCTTGACGAAGACGAAGGAGAGCCCGCTGGTGTCGGGGGTGGAGGACTGGTACGAGGCCCAGTCCTGGCCGTGGATGCCCATTCGGAGCCCCTCTGCGGTGAGCCGAGTGCGCATGGCGGTGATGGTGGGGGAGCGCGCTTGGGCCGGCCGGGGCCGGCCGGTCCGGGGTGGCCGGGACAGCGTCGTACAACGGTTCGCATCCGGCAAGCGCCCCGGCGGACGAAATGCCGCTCCCCAGCCTCTCCTCGAACGCCGCACTCCGTGTCACCATGTCCAGTTATGACGCGGGGAGAGGGCGAATTACGGCACAGGGTGCGGGTCTCCGCGCCCGGACACGTCGCTGAGGGGGACATCGGCTCCCTGGAGGCGTGGCTCAGGGGTGAACCGGAGCTGAAGGACCGGGCCCAGGTCAAACGGCGTGCCCGGCCCGCCGAGGCCGGCGCCCTGATGGGGCCCCAACTGGACATCGTGATCGAGTGGGTCGGGGCCGCCACCACGACCGAGATCGTGCGCCTGGTGACGGCGTCGATCAAGGAGTGGGTGCGCAGCCGGCGGGCCCTCGGGGACGACAGCCCGCCCGGATTCCGCGCGGAGCGGGACGACGAGCGGGACTAGCGCGATGGCCGGATCCGGGCGGCAGGAGCGAACCGAGGACCGAGCCCTGCTCATCGGCGTGTCCCAGTACGTCAGCGACCGGCCGCTCGAAGTGGCGGAGGGACTCGGGGACATCGCGGCGGTCGAGCGCAATCTGACGGAGCTCACGGCCGCGCTGCGCGCGGGCGGGGTCTTCGCCGAGGACCGGATCGAGTCGCTCTCCTCGCCCGGCGTCGAGCAGTTCGAGCAACGCCTGGGGCACGTCCGGGACGCCACCGACGGACTGCTCCTGGTCTACTTCGCCGGGCACGGCATCGTCGACACGCGCACGGGCGGCCACGGCCGGCTGCTGCTCGGCCTGCGGGACGCCACGGTGGAGCACGGGGGGCCCGGCTTTCCCGGCTGGATCAGCTGGGACGACACGCTGCGCCGGCTGTGCTCGGGCGCGAGCGCCCGCCGCCACACCGTGGTGATCCTCGACTGCTGCTACGCCGGCAACGCGGCCGGCGCCTGGGAGGAGCTCGACGAACAGGACCAGGCCAGGATCTCGCTGCTGCTGGCCGTGCAGAAGAACCAGCGCATCGACGCGGGGGACGCCGCGACCCCGACGCCGTACACGGCGGAGCTGGTCCGGCATCTCGCGTACCTCGCGGGGGAGCCGGCCGGGCCCCTGACCCTGGGCGTCCTCCAGGAGCGCCTGGTGGCGGGCCTCAAGGAGGCCCGGACGGCGGGGCGCAGGGCGTGGAGCCCGCAGATCTGCCGGAAGGACGCGGGCGAGCACGTCGTCCTGGCCCGGCCGCCCGCCACCGTCCCGCCCGCCCCTCCGCCGCGCCCGGTGGCACCGCCCCCGCTGCCCCGGAAGCCGCCGTCCTCCCGCCGCGCGCGGCTGATCGCCGCGAGCCTGGCCGTGGTGGTCGCGCTCGCCGCCACCGTCTGGTGGCTCGCCTCCGGCGACTCGCGCGGCGACGGCCCCTCGGCCTCCTGCGCGCACCATCCGCCGCTCGAACTGCGGGTCCTCGTCGACCCGGACCTGGGGCCGGCCGTCCGCGAGGCGGCGGACGGCTTCGTCGCCTCCGCCGCCAACGAGGACGGCGACGGCTGCCGGCGTTCCGGCGTCACCGTCTACAGCGCCGGGTCCGCCGAGACCGTGGAGGCGTTCCGCACCCAGTACGGGGAGTGGGCGCACGCCGGCCGGTCCGGTTTCAATCCGGTGGGCACGGTCGGGCCGCAGCCGGACGTATGGATTCCGGCGTCCTCGTCGAGCGCGCGCCGGGCGCGGGACGAGAGCGGCACCCAGCCGTCCGTGCTCTCCCTGGACTTCGACGACGCGGAGCCGCTGGCCTACGCGCCCCCGGTGCTGCTGGTGCCCGAACAGCTGGCCGAGGCCGAGGGCGGCCGCACCGGCCGCACCCTCGCCGAGCTGATGACGGCGATGCGGGCGAAGGACGCGAAGGCCCAGGTCCGGCGGGCCGACCCGAGGAACACCGACGCCGCGCTCGCCGCCGCCCGCGGCCTGTACCGGGTGGACGCGCCACGCACCGTGGAGCTGTCACAGCGGCGCCAAGGACGGTCCATGCCGACCGGCAAGGACCTCGTCTGCGGCCTGGCCCGGGGCGGCTCGGCGGACGAACGGGCGGTGGACCGGCGCACCGCCGTCCTGGCGGCGGAGCCCACCCTCGCCCAGTACCGCGACTGCGCCGGGACGACCGGGGTGACGCGCGTGGCCGAGTACCCGGCCGACGTGCCCGGCCTCGACCCGGTCTTCGTCCACGTCCGCTGGAACGACGCCCGCCTGGACGAGGGGGAGCGGGACCGGGCCGTCCAGCGGTTCCGGGACTGGCTGGCGACGAAGGACGGCCGGAAGGTCCTCCAGGACGCGGCGTTCCGCCGTACGCCGAGCGAGCCCCTCCCCTCGCCGCCGCCCGGCCTGCTGAGCGACGCCGGCCCGCTGCCCCGCGCGCTGACCGTGGACGAGGCCGTCGACACCATGGAGAAGCACCGGCAGGCCAACGCCGCGAGCCGGGTCCGCTTCCTCCTGGACAGCTCCGGGTCCATGAGCCGCTGGTGGGACGGGCCCAACGGGGCGCGCGAGATCCTCAAGCAGGCGATGGGCCGCTTCGGCCCCGAGGACATGTTCGGCGTGTGGGGCGTCGCCTCCGCCGGATCCGACGCCCCCTACCGCGACCTGCTCGCCTTCGGCACCCACGGCTCGTGGTCCAGGGCCGCCGCCAAACCCGAGCAGGACAAGGCCGCCGAGGCGGCGAAGAAAGTGGACGACGCCGAACCGGACCTGTCCAAGGAGGCCGACATCGGCGGCGCGCTGAAGGCCGCGCTGGAGCAGATGCCCCAGGGGACCGAGGACGACGGCCACCCCCAGCTCGTCGTGCTCCTCACCGACGACGAGGACAACGTCCGGATGAACGCCGCGCGGCAGGACGAGCTCGTGGCGGCCGTCGCCGCCCGGAAGGTGCCCGTCGTCATGGTCTCGTTCGACTCCGGCGGCTGTCTGAAGGACCGGCTGGACCTGCGCGTGGCGGAGGCGAGCGGCGGCACGTGCCTGGACGCCCGGGGCGACCTGACCAGGGATCTCGGAGCCGAGGTCGCCCAGGTCGCGCAGGGCCGGGAATAGCACCGCGGGGGTGGGGGAGATGAGCGGCGGCAGGAGACACACGGGAATCGTCCGGTCCCTCGGCCGGTCCCTCGTCTGGTGTGCCGCGCTGCTGCTGGGCGCGACCGGCTGCTTCGGCCGCGGCGAGGCGGGCCCGCCCGCCGGGACGGCCTCGCCGCGGCCGGTGACCGGCACCCAGCTCGTGATCGCCACCGGTGTGGACGTCACCGGAAAGAACGGCATCCGCAAACACCTGGTCGACGCGTGGAACGACCTCCAGGAGAAGGAGCACTCGCCCTACCGGGCCCGCGCCGTCGTCCTGCCCGGCTCCGCGGACCTCCAGCGCAGTCAGCTCCTCGCGGCACTCCAGTCGGGCGGCGCCGCCTACGACATCGTCAACCTCGACGTCACCTGGGTCCCGGAGTTCGCCGCGGCCGGCCTCGTCCGGGAGCTGCCCGAATCCTTCGCCGACGACGGGGACGTCCTCCCGAAGGTCGCCGCCACCGCCCGCTGGCAGGGCAAGGTCTACGCCGTCCCCTACAACAGCGACGTCGGCCTCCTCTATTACCGCCGCGACTACCTGGTCGGCGGCGCGGGCGTCGACGAGAAGAAGCTCGACGCGCTCGCGCGGGGGCGGACGACCTGGGACGACGTGGCCTCGCTGATGGACGCGGTGGACGCCTGGGCCCGCACCGACAAATCCGACAAGTCCAAGAACTACCGGAACGCCTGGACGAGCCAGCTCAGCGCCTACGAAGGGCTCACCGTCAACGGCGTCGAAGCGTTCGCGTCCGCGGGCGTACGGCTGACCGGCGACGACGGCACGTACACCGCCTCACCGCGGATGCTGGAGAAGGGCGTGGCCGAGTTCCGGCGGCGCACCGCGAGCCCGCACACCCTTGAGGACGCCTTCGCGTCGGACGAGGCCGGCACCCTCAAGGACTTCGCGGAGGGCCGCACCGCCTTCCTGCGCCACTGGCCCTACGCCTACCGCACGCTCCACGCGGCCCTGGGCGACGACAAGCTCGGCGTCGCCCCCCTGCCCGGCGCCGCCGTGCTGGGCGGCCAGAACCTCGCGGTGTCCGCCAGCCCCGCCATGCCCGAGGCACGGGTGCGGAAGGCCCGGGAACTGGTCGCCTTCCTCACCGACAGGACGAGCGAGCGCTGCCTGCTGGACGCGGGCTTCGCCGCCACCCGCACCTCCTCCTACACGGACCCGGGCGTGTCCTGCGACGACCGGCGCGCACCGCCCGGCGCGGCCGCGCCGTCGGGCACGGCCTCCGAGGGCGGCGGCGACATGCCGCGCGACGCCGCCCGGCGCCCCCGCTACGCCCAGGACACCCTCCTGCCCGCCCTGAAGGCCGCCGCCCTGCGCCCCCGCACTCCGCTCTACGGAGCGTTCACCCACGCGTTCACCACGGAGCTCGCCGCACTCCACACCTCCGCTACGGCCCGGGCCGCGCCCGACGAGGACATCGCCCAGCGGCTCGACGCCGCCCTCCGCGCCGTCCTGCCGAGCGGCTGAGCCGCGGCGGGCCCGCCAAGGCCCCCTGCCGGGGTCCCGACACGCCCGGCGGAGCGTGACGGGCACCACCGGGCCCCGGCTTGGTACTACTGCGGGGAGACGGGTGCGTGAGCGCGCACCGCCCGGACGGAGGCGGAGCGGATGGCGCCGATCACGGTGGCGATGGCGGGCGACACCATGCTGGGACGCGGGGTCGGCGAGCGGCTCGGGGAGGCCCCGGAGCCCGCGACGATCCTGAGCGAGGAGATCCGGGACGTCATCGCCGGGGCGGATCTGTGCGTCCTCAATCTGGAGTGCTGCGTCTCCGGCCGGGGCGAGCCCTGGGCGGCCCCGGGCAAGCCCTTCTTCTTCCGGGCGCCCCCGCCGGCCGCCGCCGCCCTCGCCGAGCTGGGCGTGGACTGTGTGACCCTCGCCAACAACCACGCCCTCGACTACGGCTTCGACGCCCTCGCCGACACCCGCGAACTGCTGACGGCGGCCGGCGTCCGGGTCGTCGGCGCCGGGGCGGACGTCGCCGCCGCCCGCGCGTACACGGTGCTGGAGGCGCGCGGGGTACGGCTGGCCGTGGTCGGCGTCACCGACCACCCGGACGACTTCGCCGCCGGCCCCGGCCGGCCCGGCGTGGCCTTCGCGGATCTGCACAGGGGAGTGCCGGACTGGCTCACCGAGCTGGTGGGGCGGGCCGCGGCGGAGGCCGACGCCGTGCTGGTCACCCCGCACTGGGGACCCAATATGACCTCGGTGCCGCCCCACCACGTACGGGCCGCCGCGGCGGAGCTGCTGGCGGCCGGGGCGACTCTCGTCGCCGGGCACTCCGCGCACGTCTTCCACGGCGTGGCCGGGCCCGTGATCCACGACATGGGCGACTTCGTCGACGACTACGCCGTCGACCCCGTGCTCCGCAACGACCTCGGGCTGCTCTTCCTCGTCACCCTCGACAACCCCGCGCGACCGGACGACCCGGCCCCGGCGCCCTACCGGCCGGTCCGCCTGGAGGCCGTCCCCCTGCGCCTCGACTACTGCCGCACCGAGCCGGCGCGCGGCGAGGACTGGGAATGGGTCCGTGAGCGCTTCTCCCGGGCCTGCGCCGCCTTCGGCACGCCCGTGACCGTACGGGGCGAGCGACTGTTGGTGGAGTGGCGGTGACCCCTGTCACACGGCGGACCGTGCGCCCACGGCCGCGCCGGAAGGGTGTCACGCCGCGCGTGTAGCTTTTGCTGTGCAGCCGCGCCGATGACATCCGTGCGGCACGCACCCGTCACCCGACCGTACGCTTACCGTGCTGCCGCCCCGGTACCGTCGTACCGATACGAAGGACGCCCCACCCATGCCCTACGTGCGCCACTGGTTGCGCAACTCCATCCTGCTGTTCGCGGCCGCGATCGTGCTCGGGCTGGTCGCCGCGCACACCACGCTGATCCAGCCGCACGACCTGTCGCTGGACCGGACGATCCAGACCAATCTGCGCACCCCCTGGCTCAACCACGCGATGGAGCTGGTCAGCTACTGTGCCTCGCCGGTCGCCGGCGTGCTGATCCTCGCGGCCTGGAGCGGGTGGCTGTTGTTCGTACGGCGCCGGCCGACCGCCGCGGTCGCCACCTTCCTCGTGGTCGCCGTCGGCTGGAACAGCACCCAGATCGCCAAGGCCATCGTGGCCCGTGAGCGGCCGCCGCGGCAGTTCTCCCTCGACCCGGAGATCGGCTCCAACAGCTTCCCCAGCGGTCACACCGCCTTCACCGTCGCCGCCGTCGTGGCCGCGTACTTCCTCCTCCGCGAGACCCGGCACCGCCGTACCGTCATGGTCTGCGGTGTCTTCGCGGTCCTGCTCGTCGCCTTCTCCCGGATGTACATCGGCGCCCACTACCCCACCGACACCTTCGGCTCGGTGCTGATCGCGGGCTCCGCCATCCTCTTCGTCACCGGCGTGTGGCACGCCTGGCTGCTGCCGAGGCTCGACACGCTGCCGGTGGTGGCACCGCTGCTGGCGCGCTTCGGCCTCGCGGAGGAGCGGGCCGCGCTCGCGGCCGCCGAGCACGGCGACCACGGGGAGCACGGCCACTACGGTCAGCAGGGTCAGTACGACGGGTACGGCGAGCACGGCCAGTACGGACAGCCCGACGGGTACGGGCAGCACGGCCAGTACGGGCAGCCCGCCCAGGGCCAGTACGGGCAGCAGGGCGCGTACGACCCGTACGGGCAGCCCGGCCGGCCCGCTCAGCCCGGCCAGTACGGGGCGTACGGCCAGTACGACGGCCACCCGGGGCAGGGTGACGGCTACGGCGGTCAGCCCGGGGCGCAGCCCGGCGGCCCGTCCGGCGGCGGACGGCGCAGGGCGGGCGGCAACCCCTCCTCCGGCGGGCGGCACCGCCGCTGAGCCGTCGGCCCGGCCGCCGAAACGGCTGAAGAACACCACGTCATGGCGGACTTCCCTCGGGAGGTCCGCCATGATCCTTGTTAACCCCCGCCGGGCGAGGGCCCGTTGGTAGCGTGCCGCCCATGGACTTCCGTCACCTGGGACGCAGCGGACTGATCGTCAGCCGGATCGCCTACGGCAACTGGCTCACCCACGACGCGTCGCGCGGCGAGGAGACCGAGCGCGCCTGTGTACGCGCCGCCCTCGACGCCGGCATCACCACCTTCGATACCGCGGACGTCTACGCGGACACCCGCGCGGAGGAATCCCTCGGTCGTGCCCTGAAAGGCGTGCGCCGCGAGGGACTGGAGATATTCACCAAGGTCTTCGCCCCCACCGGGCCGGGCCGTAACGACCTCGGGCTCTCCCGCAAGCACATCCGCGAGTCGGCCGACAACTCCCTGCGCCGCCTCGGCACCGACCACGTGGACCTCTACCAGGCCCACCGGTTCGACCCTTCCACACCGCTGGAGGAGACCATGGAGGCCTTCGCCGACGTGGTCCACGCGGGCAAGGCCCACTACATAGGCGTCTCCGAGTGGACCGCCGACCAGATCCGCCGGGGCGCCGCGCTCGCCCGGGAGCTGCGGATCCCCCTGATCTCCAACCAGCCGCAGTACTCCGCCCTGTGGCGGGTCCCCGAGGCCGAGGTGATCCCCGCCTGCCAGGAGCTGGGCATCGGCCAGATCGTCTGGTCGCCGCTGGCCCAGGGCGTGCTCACCGGCAAGTACGAGCCCGGCGGCCAGTGGCCGGCCGGCTCCCGCGCCACCAGTGAGAACGACGGCTCCGAGCTGCTGGGCGGCTGGCTCAAGGACGACGTCCTGCGCCGGGTCGCCGGGCTGCGGCCCGTCGCCGACGGGCTCGGGCTGTCCCTCGCCCAGCTCGCCCTCGCCTGGGTCCTGGCCCGTCCCGGAGTCGTCACGGCCGTCATCGGCGCGTCCCGGCCCGAGCAGATCACCGACAATGCCAAGGCCGCCGACGTCACCCTGGACGAGGAGACCGTCGCCCTGATCGACGCCGCGCTCGCCCCGGTGGCCACCACGGACCCGGGCGAGACGGCGAAGAGCAGCCCGGGCTCGTCCGACTGGCGCCTGGCCTGACGCGAACGGCAAGGAACGGCAGGGAAACGGCGGGAGGCCCGGCCCCGCTCTCGCGGGACCGGGCCTCCGGGTCCGGGTCCGGCGCGGTGCCGGCCCGTCAGCCGGCTACCACTCGACGGGCAGCTTCAGCAGGCTCCGCACCTGCATGCCGTCCTTCCACTCCAGCTCCTCGAACGGCACCGCGCAGCGCATCCCGGGGAAGCGCTCCAGCAGCGTCGCCAGCGCCACCTGGAGCTGGAGCCGCGCCAGCGGCGCCCCCAGGCAGCGGTGGATGCCGTAGCCGAAGGCCAGGTGGGGGTTGTGCTCCCGGCCGATGTCGAAGCGGTCGGCGTTCTCGAAGACCTGCTCGTCGCGGTTGGCCGAGGGGATCGCCGGGAGGACCGACTCGCCCGCGCGGACCAGCGTGCCGCTGAGCTCCACGTCCTCCGCGGCGTAGCGGGCGAAGGTCACGTGCGAGATCAGCGGGACGTAGCGCAGCAGCTCCTCGACGGCCTGGGGGACGAGCGCGGGCCGCCGGACGAGGGTCTCCAACTGGTCCGGGTGGGTGAGCAGGACGTAGAGGGAGTCGATGAGCTGGGACGACACCGTCTCGTGGCCCGCGATCAGCAGCACGCTGATCAGCTCGACCATCTCTTTCTCGGAGAGCCGCTCCTCCTCGTCGCTGGCCTTGACCATGCCGCTGATGAGGTCCTCGCGGGGCTCGACGCGGCGCTCGCGCACCAGCTTGGCTATGTAGCCGTGGAGGGCGTCGGTGCCGTCCTGGGTCTCCTCGGCCGTCATCACGGTCGTGGCGGAGAAGGCGTCCAGCCACTGCCGGAAGTCGTCGCGGTCCTCGAAGGGCACGCCGAGCAGGTCGCAGATGACGGCGCCCGCCATCGGCACGGCGTACTCCTCCATCAGGTCGCCGGGGGCGCCGCGTGCCACCAGCCCGTCGAGGAGCTCGTTGGCGACCCGCTCGACGCCGGGGCGCATCAGCTCGACCCGGCGCATGGTGAAGACCCGCGAGAGCAGCCGGCGCAGCCGGGTGTGGTCGGGGGAGTCCATGCCCAGGATGCTGGTATGGATGGGCAGCGGCGTCAGCCGTGACTCGTCGTGCAGGGCGGCCAGGGCCCGGCTGAAGCGGGGGTCGCCGAGGATCGTCTTCATGTCGGCGTGGTTGGTGACGAGCCAGGAGTCCTCGCCGAAGGGGCATCCGACGCGGACGACGGGCTCGTCCCTGCGCAGCTTCGCGTAGATCGGGTCGACCTCGAGTCCGGCGGCCTCGTTGAACGGGTAGGCGGGCGGGGTCTGCGCGGTGCTCCGGGGCTCGTTCACGCGGTCCGCACCTCCGCGACCCGCTCGTACCGCGCCACGAGGCTCTTGGGCCGCATGTCGGTCCAGTTCTCCTCGACGTGGGCGAGGGCCTCCGCGCGGGTGCCCGGGCCGCGGGCTATGGCCCATCCGGCGGGGACGTCGCTGAAGGACGGCCACAGGGAGTGCTGTCCCTCGTCGTTGACGAGGACCAGGAAGGTCCCCTCGGTGTCGTCCCAGGGGTTGTTCACGATGCTCGTACCTCTCTGTCGTTGCTTTTACGGTGTGCTGCCGTTGTTGCGTGCGATCAGGGAGCGCGGTGCTTCACCGGTGGCCCGTCGGGCGCGGGAAGAACCCGGTGGAGACGAAGTGGCCGGCGTAGGCGTGGATCAGCCGGCGGTCGGGGGCGGGGAAGGCGGGGCCCGAATCCGCCAGTCCCGCGCGGACGTTGGCGTCGTCCAGGCGGACGCGGCCCAGCCGGACGAGGGCGGGCAGGACGTCGCTCAGGAGCACTGCCGCGTCCAGCCCGGCGGCGGGGTCGGCCTCGGCCCGTTCGCGCAGCGCCCGCACCCAGGCGTCCCGCTCGACGTCCGCCAGCCGGTAGCCGTAGGCCCGGAGGTGGTCCAGGAGGGTGTCCAGGGGCAGCGGCCGGGGGCAGACCAGGTGGTGGGTGAGGCCGAGGCTCTCCTCCCGGCGCGCGAGGCGGATCACGGCGGCCGCCGCGGAGTCGGCGGGCACGAGGTCGACCACGGCCGCGGGTTCGTCCGGCCCGGTGAGCCGGGGCGCGGCGCCGAGGACGAGCATGGCCCGGACGAGCTGCCACAGGACGTCGTCCTGGGGTCCGGCCCCGCCGGTGGAGTGGCCGCTGATCCGGCCCAGGCGGTGGACGGTCACGGGCAGGCCGCGCCCGGCGGCCGCCCGGACGAGCTGTTCGGCCACCCACTTGCTCGCCGTGTAGCCGTCGGCCGCGACCTCCGGCGCCGGGACGAGACGGCTCTCCGGGATTTCCTCCGGCAGCGCTCCCGTGCCCACCGCGACCGAGGCGGTGGAGACGTAGTGGACCGGAACGCCGCTTCCGGCGGCGAGCCGCAGCACTTCACGCGTCCCGGCCACGTTCGCCGCGCGCAGCCGGTCGTAGGGGTCGACCGCGCTGACGCGGGCGCCGTTGTGGTAGATCGCGTCGAGCCGCCCGGCCAGTGCCGCGAACCGGTCGGGGGCCAGGCCCAGCAGCGGCTTCTCCAGGTCGCCGGGGACGGGAACGACCCGCTCGTCCACGCCCTCGTCCGCCAGGCCGTGGCGTGCCAGGCCCGCCCGGATCCGCCGCTCGGCGTGCCCGGCGTCCCCCGCCCGTACCAGGCAGTGGACTTCGGCGTCCGTGCGGTCGAGGAGCTCGCGCAGCAGGAACGAGCCGACGAACCCGGTCGCGCCGGTGAGCAGCACCCGCTCCGGCCCGGGAACGCGCTCCGCCCGCCGGCCGACGGTGAACCCGGCGTCCAGGACGGCCTCGGCGGCCAGGTCCACCGGCACGGCCGGGGCCGGCTCCGCCGTGCCGTCGACGGCCGCCAGCAGGGCCGCGACCGACTGGTGCTCGAAGAGCGCGCGGACGGGCAGTTCGACGCCCAGCCGCCGGCGGAGCCCGCTGATCACCCGGGTGGCGAGCAGCGAATGCCCGCCCAGGACGAAGAAGTTGTCGTCGAGGGTGACCCGGGAAACGCCCAGGACCTCCGCGAAAAGCTCGCACACGATCCGCTCGCGCGGAGTGCGCGGCTCCCGGCCCGTCGACAGCGCGCCGAAGTCCGGTGCCGGGAGCGCCGCCCGGTCGACCTTGCCCGTGGCCGTGACCGGCAGCGCGTCCAGCACCAGGACCGCCGACGGGACCATATGGCCCGGCAGCAGCGCGGCCGCGTGGGCGCGCAGCGCGGCCCCGTCCGGGCCCGGCGCGTCACCGGCGGGCACGACGTACGCGGTGAGGTACGTGCCGGCCCGGTCGTCCCGGCGGGCGACGACGACCGCCTGGGCCACCCCCGGGTGGGTGCCGAGCGCGGCCTCGATCTCGCCGGGCTCGACCCGGAAGCCGCGGAGCTTGATCTGGCCGTCGGCGCGGCCGATGAACTCCAGCTCCCCGTCCCGGTTCCAGCGGGCCACATCGCCCGTGCGGTACATCCGCCCGCCCGGCTCCCCGAACGGGTCGGCCACGAACCGCTCGGCCGTCAGCCCCGGCCGGCCCAGATAGCCCCGGGCCAGCCCGGCCCCGGAGATGTGGAGCTCGCCGGGGACCCCGGGCGGCACCAGGCACAGGTCGCGGTCGAGGACGTAGGCGCGGGCGCCCACGGTGGGCCGGCCGATGGGCGGCGCGCCGCCACCGGACAGGGGGGCGCTGAGGGTGGCGCACACCGTGGTCTCGGTGGGCCCGTAGCCGTTGAGGAAGCGGCGCCCGGCGGACCAGCGACGGACCGTCTCCCCGCTCACCGCCTCACCCGAGACGATCATCGAGGTGAGCGAGGGCAGGTCCGTGGGCTCCAGCACCGACAGCGCGGCGGGCGGCAGCGTCGCGTGGGTGACGCCGTGCCGCCCGGCCAGCGCGGTCAGGCCGGGGCCGGGGGCGGTGACCCCGGCCGGGGCCATCACCAGCGTCGCCCCCGTCAGCAGCGCACCGCACAGCTCCCACACGACACCGTCGAAGCTGTGCGAGGCGAACTGGAGCACCCGGCTGTCCGAGGTCACCCCGAACCGCCGCAGCTGCGCCCGGACGACGCCGGTGAAACCCGAGTGGGTGACGACCACGCCCTTGGGGCGGCCGGTGGAGCCGGACGTGTAGATGACGTAGGCGGGGCTCGCGCTGTCGAGGGGGCGCGGCCGCTCGGCGTCGGTGACGTCGCCGTCCCAGTGGGCTCCGACCGCGCGCCGCGTCTCCTCCCGGTCGAGGACGACGCGGGGCAGGTCCGGAGCGCCCGGCAGGGCCAGGGACGTCGCGAGGTCCGTCAGCAGCAGGCCGGGCGCGGCGTCGTCGAGCATCAGGCGCAGCCGGGCCTCCGGGTAGCCGGGGTCCAGCGGCAGATAGGCGGCGCCCGCCTTGAGCACGGCCAGGGTGGCCACGATCGCGTCCGGGTCGCGGGGCAGGGCGATGGCCACGGTCGTCTCCGGGCCGGTGCCGTGGCCGAGCAGATGGCGGGCCAGCCGGTTGGCGCGGGCGTTGAGCTCACGGTACGTCAGCGTCCGTACGCTGCCCTCGACGTCGTCGCCGTTGTCGAAGAGGACGGCGGTCGCCTCGGGCGTCCGCCGGGCCTGCTCCTCGAACAGCTCGGGCAGGGTGGCGGCGGGCACGTCCTCGCGGGGGTCGCCGCCACGGGCGAGCAGGTCGGCGCGTTCCCCGGGGAGCAGGACGTCGAGGGCGCCCAGCCTGCGGCCGGGGTCGGCGGTGACGGCCTCCAGCAGGCGGACGAACCGCTGGACGATCCGCTCGACGCCCTCCCGGTCGAACAGGTCGGTGCTGTACTCGGCCACCCCGTCGACGCCCAGCGGCCGCCGGTCCGGGCCGTGCCGCTCGGTGAGGGAGACGGACAGGTCGAAGCGGCAGGCCCCGGTCGGCCACGGCAGCTCGGTGACCGCGAGGCCCGGCAGCTCGGGCGCGCCCTGCGGGGCGTTCTGGAGGGCCAGCATGACCTGGAACAGCGGGTGGTGGGCGAGGCCGCGAGCGGGCGCGAGGGCGTCGACAAGCCGCTCGAAGGGCACGTCCTGGTGGGCGTAGGCGGCCAGGTCGGTCTCCCGGACGCGGGCCAGCAGGTCCCGGAAGGAGGGGTTGCCGGAGGTGTCGGCGCGCAGCACCAGGGTGTTGACGAAGAATCCGACGAGCCCGTCCAGGGCGGGGTCGGTACGGCCCGCGACCGGGCTGCCGATCGCGATGTCGGTGCCCGCGCCCAGCTTGGTCAGCAGAGCGGCCAGCGCCGCGTGCACGACCATGAAGGGGCTCGCGCCGCAGGAGCGGGCCAGTTCGGTGATCCGCCGGTGGAGGTCCGCGTCGAGGGTGAAGCGCAGGGTGTCGCCGCGGTGGCCGGCCACCTGAGGGCGGGGCCGGTCCAGGGGCGGCTCGGTGCGTTCGGGCAGCCCGTCGAGGGCGCCCTTCCAGTAGGCGAGCTGGCGCGCGGCGGCGCTGCCCGGGTCGTTCTCGTCGCCGAGCAGCTCGCGCTGCCACAGCGTGTAGTCGGCGTACTGGACCGGCAGCGGCGCCGTGTCCGGTGCGCGGCCCGCCCGGCGCGCGGTGTACGCGGCGGCCAGGTCGCGCCAGAGCGGGGCCAGCGACCAGCCGTCGCAGGCGATGTGATGGACCACCAGTACGAGGACGTGCCGGCCGGGCCCGGTGGTGAACAGCCCGGCGCGGACGGGGATGCCGCCGGCGAGGTCGAAGGGCCGCCGGACGGCCTCGTCGACGGCGGCGTCCAGGGCCTCCGGGGCGACCTCGGTGACGGTCAGCGGTGGCCGGGCGGCGGCCGGGTCCAGGACGAGCTGACGCGGCACCCCGCCGTCCTCGGGCAGGACGGTGCGCAGGCTCTCGTGCCGCTCGACGAGGTCGCCGAGCGCCGCCTCCAGCGCCGCCCGGTCCGGCTCGCCGTCCAGGGCCAGCACCAGCGGCACGTTGTAGGCGGCCCCCGGCTCCTGGAGGCGCTGGAGGAACCACAGTCGCTGCTGGGCGAAGGACAGCGGTACGCGCCCGGGGCGCTCCGCCGGGACCAGCGGGGGCCGTTCGCCCTCCGCCGCCTTCCGGACGGCGCCGGCGAGCCCGGCGACCGTCGGCGTCTCGAATACGGTCCGTACGGGGAGCTCCAGGCCCAGCACGGACCGCAGCCGGGCGGTGAGGCGGGTGGCGGACAGGGAGTGGCCGCCGAGGGCGAAGAAGCTGTCGTCGACGGTGACCCGGGAGACGCCGAGGATGCCGGAGAACAGCCCGCACAGCAGCTCTTCGAGGGGGTCGCGCGGGGGCCGGCCGTTCGCGGCGGAGCCGGTGTCCGGCTCGGGCAGGCGGCGGCGGTCGACCTTGCCGTTGGGGGTGAGCGGCAGGGCGTCGAGGACCACGGTGGCGGCGGGCAGCAGATACTCGGGGAGCCGTTCGCGCAGATGGGAGCGGATGGAGGCGAGCAGGGCGCCGGTGTCGCGGGCGGTCGCGGGGGCGTTGACGAGCGAGGCGAGCGGGACGCCGGTGGGCCCTTCGCCGCCGGGGGCGCCGGGGGCGCGGCCGGTCAGTTCGATGTCGAGGACGTCGTCGGCGGTCGTGGACGCGGTGGCGATGGTGGACGCGGTGGCCGACGTGGATGCGGTGGCCACCACTCGCAGGCTGAAACGTTCCGCCAGGTGGTGGAAGTCCTCCAGGAGTTCGCCGCCCGTCTCGTCACGGCCGGTGCCGAGCGCGGTGACCTCGCCGCGCTCCTCCAGCGCCCGGGCCGCCGCCGCGACGGGCGCGAGCCGCCCGTCGGGGACACCCGTAATCCGCAGCCCGCCGGGATGGGTGCTGCCCAGCAGGGGAGCCAGCGCCGCCGTGGAGGTCACGTCCCGGCCCCACCGCAGCGTCGCGGGGGGCGGCGGGGGTGCCGTGGGGCCCTCGGTCCCGGCCTTGCGCAGGACGGCGTCGTAGCGGTAGCGGGTGAGCTCGTTGGCGTACCGGCCGCGCTTGACGCGCACCTCGGCGCCGTCGGTGCCGGGGACGGCGGCCGCGAGCTCGGTGAAGTAGGCGGGGTCGACCAGGAGTTCCTTCTCGCGCACCACGCTGTGCTCGACGGCGGCGCGGAGCGCGGCGGGGTCGGCGGGCGGGTCCGGGCGGCGCAGCTGGACGTCGGTGTGGAAGCCGCGCAGCCGCCGCAGGTCGCGGATGTCGCCGGCGAAGACCGCGCCGCCGGGCGCGAGCAGGCCGAGGGCCTTGGTGAGGACGTCCGTCAGATAGCGGCCGTCGGGGAAGTACTGGGTGACGGAGTTGACGACGACGGTGTCGAAGAACCCGGCGGGCAGCTCGTCGATCCGGTCGGCGGGCAGGGCGCGCAGCTCCACGCGGGAGGCGAGGGCGGGGTCCCGTCCCACGAGCGTCCGCAGGCCGTCGATGACCCGGCCGGAGAAGTCCGTGCCCCAGTAGGACTCGCAGTCGGGGGCCAGCCGGGACATCAGCAGGCCGGTGCCGACGCCGATCTCCAGCACCCTGCGGGGGCGCAGTTCGCGGATCCGCTCGACGGTGGCGTCGCGCCAGTGGCGCATCTGGTCCAGGGGGAGGGGCAGCCCGTCGTAGCTGCTGTTCCAGCCGGAGAAGTCCTCGCCGAAGCGGGCGTGGGCGACGTCGCTGTAGAGTGCGTCGTAGATCTCCCGCCATTCGCCGAGCTGCTCGGCCGGTGCCTCGTTCTCGGGGCCGTCGGCCGGGCCGTCGGCCGGGGTGTCGGCGGGGACGACGTAGCCGACGAGCCGTTTGTCGCCGGGGCGGTCCTCGCGGACCACGACGGCCGCCTGGGCGACGCCCGGGTGCCCGGCGAGGACGGCCTCGGTCTCGCCGGGCTCGACGCGGAAGCCGCGGATCTTCACCTGGTCGTCGCCGCGGCCGACGAACTCCAGCAGCCCGCCGGGGCCGCGGCGTACGAGGTCGCCGGTGCGGAACAGCCGTTCGCCGGGGCCGCCGAGGGGGTCGGCGACGAACCGTTCGGCCGTCAGGCCCGGGCGCATCCAGTAGCCCCGGGCCAGGCCCGTGCCGCCGAGGTAGAGCTCTCCGACCTCGCCCGGCGGCACGGGCCGTAAGGAGGCGTCGAGGATCTCGGCGCGCATGCCGTCCATGGCGGAGCCGATGGGCACGACGGTGTCCAGGGCGCCCGGTTCGGCCACCCGGTGGCACGTGGCGAACGTGGTGGTCTCGGTGGGCCCGTAGCCGTTGACGACGGCCGTGCCGGGGCAGGCCGCCAGCACCCGGCGGACGGCGGCGGGGGAGACGGCGTCGCCGCCGGTCCACACCTCGCGCACCCCCCGGAAGCACGCGGGGTCCTCCTCGGCCAGCACCGCGAAGAGCCCTGCGGTCACCCACAGCCCGGTCGTCCCGGTGGCGGCCACGACGGCGGCGATGCCGCGCGCGTCCAGCTCGCCCGGGGGCGCCACCACGACGGTGCCGCCGGTGAGCAGGGGCACCCACAGTTCGTATGTGGAGGCGTCGAAGGCGTGCGGCGAGTGCAGCAGGACGCGCTCGTGGGCGCCGCCGTGCCACGCCGGGTCCCGGACGAGGGCGGTGATGTTCCCGTGGGTGACGGCGACGCCCTTGGGGGTGCCGGTGGAGCCGGAGGTGAACATCACGTACGCGAGCCGGGCGGGATCGTCGGCAGGCTCGGGGGCGTCGGGACCGGTGGTCGGCTCGCGGTCGTCGTCGGCCCGCAGGGCGAGCACGCCGTCGCCGAGCCCGGCGGGCGGGGCCGTCCCGGCGTCGGTGAGCAGGGCACGGGCTCCGGTGCGGGAGAGGATCCACTCCAGCCGGGAGGCGGGGTGCCGGGGGTCCAACGGCACGTAGCAGCCACCGGCCTTGACGATCGCGAGGAGGGCGACGACCAGGCCGGCGGAGCGGTCCATCAGGACGGCGACGGTGTCGTGCGGCGCCACACCCCGTGCGGCCAGCCGCCCTGCCAGCCGGTCCGCCCGCGCGTCCAGCTCCCGGTAGGTCAGGGACGTCCCCCCGTCCCCGGACACCACCGCTGTCGCGTCGGGCGTCCGGCGGACCTGCCGGGCGAACGCCGCGGTGAGGGTGTCGGGTTCACCAGGGGAAGCGGTGGGGCCCCCGGTGAGGGGCCGGAGCGCGGCGGAGCGGTGCTGTGCGGAGTGGTGCTGTGCGGACACGCGTCAACATCTCCTCTGCGCGGACTTCACCGGACCGGCGGCGGCGTGCCGACGGGCCGTTCGGCCGCGGTTGGACAGGCACATGTGCTCGCCGGGAGGGCCGGAAGCGGCCCTGGGCGACGCCTAGCGATCATGTCTCGGTCTGTCGGATCGCAAACCCCCGGGGTGAACTCTTCCGGCCGTTCTCCGCGCACCGCCCGCCGGGAGCCCGAGCGACCCCGGGCAATGCACGGGTACGCCCTGCTGATCAGCGACGATCCCGGGCCCGGGCCCCCGGCGGACGGTACCGCCACAGCGCCCCGGCCAGGCGTCCACCGGCACCGGGAAAGCAGTGAATTGGCGTGAACACACGCCCCAAGGTGAACACTTGGGTGCGTTGTCGAGCGAAAAGCGGACACAACCTCTGACCTGGTGAGACGATCCCGATCGTTTTTGCCCGCGATCTGTTCAGGGAGTGACGATGGAAGCCGCCAGCCCCGTGACCGGCCGTCCGGATCCCGCCTTCGCCGACCCGGGTACCGGGGTCGTGGCCGAGATGGTCGGGCGCGCCGTACGGTTCGACTCACGGCGCTACGACCCCACCGACAGCTACGCCCACATCGCCTGCGACAAGGTGGACCGGGCTGCCGCGAGCCTCGGCATAGGAGGCCGGGACCGCGAACCGATGCTCTCCCTCGTCCGGGAGCTGTGCGGCGCCTGGGGCGAACTCCCCGCCGGCACCCCGCCGGAGCGCGCCTGCTGGGTGTCCATCGACGGGATGCCCTTCGAGATCTCGTTCGCGTGGGCGGACGGCGGCGCCGAGCTGCGGCTGTCGCTCGAGTCCCCGAGCCACCCCGGCACGCCGCGCGGCCGGATGGCGGACGGCAGGGCCTTCACCCGCCGGCTGGCCCGGCGGCCGGGCGTCTCCCTCGACCGCTTTTCGCTGATCGAGGACCTCTTCACGGACGAGAACCCCCAGGGCTTCTTCGCCCTCTCCCACGGCGTCGCCTGGCGCCCGGGCGGCCACCCGCTGTACAAGGTCTACCTCAACCCCGCCGTCGCCGGCCGCGAACACTCCCTGGCCCGCACCGAGGAAGCGCTGATCCGGCTGGGCCTGGAGCGCCCCTGGCGAGCCCTGACGGCGCACCTGGGCACGGCCGCCGACGTGGCCCACGAACCGGCCGCCCTGGCCCTGGACCTCTCCGACGGCGACGAGGCCCGCGTCAAGCTGTACATGGCGCACTCGGGCGTCTCCGCCGAGGACATCGACGCCAAGTCGGCCGTCGCGTACGACCACGTGCCCGGCTCCTTCGCCCGCGCCCTGGAGCGCGTCACCGGCCACCGCGACCCGTCCGGCTGGCGAAAGCCCCCGGTGACCTGCTTCTCCTTCAGCGGCGGCAAGGACCTGCCGGGCGCGACGCTCTACGTCCCCATGGTCCCCGGCCACCCGGACGACGCGACGGCCCGCGACCGGGCGGCGGCCTTCATGCGCGAGGAGGGCGTGGACCCGGCGCCCTACGTGGCGGCCCTCGACGCCCTCGCGGACCGCCCGCTGACCGAGTCGGCGACCCAGAACTTCCTCTCCTACCGGGGCGGGAGCACCCCGAGGTTCGCCGCCTACGTCGCCCCGGGCACGTACCGCCCCGCGTGACCGTGTGACTTCCCTCTTGCTGTAACGCGTTCTACCGTGTGCGCCGGCATCCGCAGGGGCTGCCGGCGCACACCGGGAGGGGCCGTGGATCTCCAGTACACCCCGCAGCAGCGGCGGTTGCGGGCCGAACTGCGCGAGTACTTCGCCGACGTGGTGCCCGACGGCTCCCAAGCCCGGCACGCCGACCCCGCCGAACGCAAGCGGTTCTACCGGCGCACCATCCGCCGCCTCGGCGCCGACGGCCGGCTGGGGGTGGGCTGGCCCAAGGAGTACGGGGGCGGCGGGATGACGCCCATGGAACAGTTCATCTTCTTCGACGAGGCCGCCCAGGCCGGGGTGCCGCTGCCGCTGATGGCGCTCAACACCGTGGGCCCGACGCTGATGCGCTACGGGACCGAGGAGCAGAAGGCCGCCTTCCTGCCCGGCATCCTCGCGGGCGAACTGGACTTCGCCATCGGCTACAGCGAGCCCGGCGCCGGCACCGACCTCGCCTCCCTCACCACCCGGGCCGTCCGCGACGACGCCGGCGACGGTTACGTCGTCAACGGGCAGAAGATCTGGACCACCAACGGCGACACCGCCGACTGGGTCTGGCTCGCCGTCCGCACCGCCCCTGTCGAGGAGGGCGTCCCAGCCCACAAGGGCATCAGCATCCTCCTGGTCCCCACCAGCGACCCCGGCTACTCCTGCACCCTGATCAACACCCTCGCCTCCCACGACACCACCGCCAGCTACTACGAGAACATCCGCGTCCCCTTCACCCGCCGGGTGGGCGCGGAGAACGACGGCTGGCGCCTGATCACCAACCAGCTCAACCACGAGCGCGTCACCCTCGCCGCCCACGGCTCCGCCGCGATCCGCGCCCTGCGCGACGTCCGCGACTGGGCCGCCGCCACCAAGCTCCCCGACGGCCGCCGCGTGATCGACCTCGGCTGGGTACGCGGCCTCCTCGCCCGCACCCACATCCGGCTCGATGCCATGAAACTCCTCAACTGGCGCATGGTCGACGCCCTCCAGCACTCCGCCCTCACCCCCCAGGACGCCTCCGCCGTCAAGGTCTACGGCTCCGAGGCCCGCCGCGACGCCTACGCCTGGCTGATGCAGATCCTCGGCGCGTCGGGCCCCCTCAAGGAGGGCTCCGCCGGCGCCGTCCTCCACGGGGAGCTGGAGCGCGGCTACCGCAGTGCGGTGATCTTCACCTTCGGCGGGGGCAACAACGAGATCCAGCGCGAGATCATCTCCTGGATCGGGCTGGGGATGCCGCGGGTGCGGCGCTGAGCGGTCCTGGTCAGCCTGCCAGTGCCGTGTAGACGCTCTGGAGGAGCTTCCGGGGGCGTGGGTCGGTGAGGCCGAGGTGGGACATCTGGTTCATGACATAGGCGACGGTCACGCGCACGTCGAGATCGTTGACGACCAGCGATCCGCCCCTGCCGCCCCAGTAACACGTCCGGGGGCTGGGCGTGGCGATCGGCGCGTCGGTCGCGTTCAGGGCGTAGCCCACGCCGAAGCGCACGGGGATGCCCAGCACCAGGTCGACGCCATGGGACTGTCCGCAGACACGGCGGATCACCTCACCGATCAGGAAGCCATGGGTGAACCGGTGGTAGCCGGACGCCGTGCCGGGGGTCCAGCGGGGGGACTGGCGGGCCAGCAGGGAGGTGGCCTTCTCCCAGTCGCACAGGTCGTCGAGCGCCATCGGCCGGTCCCAGTCGGGGAGCCCCGCGGTGTGGCCGAGCACGTGCCGGATCTCGATGCCGTCCTTCCCGGCGGTGCCGAATTCCGGCCAGTATTTCGCGACCGGTGCGGACAGGTCGAGTTCGCGACGGTCGGCGAGGACGAGGGCGCACAGCGCCGTCATCGTCTTCGTGAGGGACCACACGTTCGTGATCGTGTCCTGTCGCCACGGCCGGGTGCGTTCCCGGTCGGTGTACCCGCCCCACAGGTCCACGACGGGTTCGCCGTCGAGGAGGACCGCCACCGAGGCCCCGACGTCCGAGCCGTCGCGGCCGTCGCGCAGGGACGCGGTGAACGCCTCCCGCACCGGGCCGAACCGATCGTCGCAAATACCGTGGATCTCCATGAAACACACACTCCGTTCTCGGTGTGCCGTCATCAGGGGCGGTTCAGGCTATCGGCGCGGGTGAAGACCCGATCACATGGCCGGTGGCCGGCCGGCCGGACCCGGAAACGGTCCCGCCGGCGCCGTCGTCGGCCTACAAGGCGCCTGGCCCGGCCGCCATACTTGAGGGGCTGGGGGAGGCACAGCGAATCGACGGGGGCGGCGGCGGCATGGCGGACACCAGGCTGATCCAGGGCCGGTACCGGCTGCTCGACCTGATCGGGCGGGGCGGCATGGGCGAGGTGTGGCGCGCCCGTGACGAGTCCCTGGGCCGGCACGTGGCCGTCAAGTGCCTCAAGCCCATGGGACGCCAGCACGAGCCGTCCTACCTCCGGGTGCTCCGCGAGCGGTTCCGCAGGGAGGCGCGCGTGGCCGCCTCGCTCCAGCACCGGGGGATCACCGTCGTCCACGACTTCGGCGAGTCGGAGGGCGTCCTCTATCTGGTGATGGAACTCCTCGACGGCCGCAACCTCAGCCAGCTCCTGGAGGACAACAGGCACCACCCGCTCCCCGTGCCCGAGGTCGTCGAGATCGCCGCCCAGGTGGGCGCCGCCCTCGACTACACCCACCGGCAGGGCATCGTCCACCGCGACCTCAAGCCCGCCAACATCGTCCGCCTCGCCGACGGCACGGTGAAGATCTGCGACTTCGGCATCGCGCGCCTCGCCCACGACATCGGCTTCTCCACCCGCCTCACCGGCACCGGCATCGCCATGGGCACGCCGCACTACATGTCTCCCGAGCAGATCGGCGCAGGCAACGTCGACCACCGCAGCGACCTGTACTCGCTGGGCTGTGTGCTCTACGAGATCGCCACCGGCGCCCCGCCCTTCGACATGGACGACGCCTGGGCCGTGCTCGTCGGCCACCGCGACACCCCGCCCCGGCCGCCGCGCGAGCTCCGCCCCGAACTGCCCTGCCCCTTCGAGACGGTCGTCCTCGACCTGCTCGCCAAGGACCCCGACGACCGCCCGGAGGACGCCGCCGCCTTCGTCCAGAGCCTCGCCGAGCTCACCCCGTACCGGATGGCCACACCCCCGGGCGGCACCCTGCCCGAGGGGCGCACCTGGCCCGTACGGGCCTCCGCCCGGCTCTCGGAGCCGCCCCGGCTGCCCGGCTGGGCCCGGAACATGACCACCGGCTCCAAGGCCGCCGGCACCGGGCACCTCGAGCCGCCGCCGGACCCCTCCGCCTCGCTCACCGGCGCGTGGACCGGCACCCGGGGGGACGTCCCCGGCCGTACCGGGGTCCGGCGGATCCCCCCACAGCCCTCCGGCTCCGAACGCCCGCCCCCGGACGGGCACGCGGCCGAGCTCGCCGCGCGCTACAGCGAAGGGCTGCGCCTGGCCCGGCTCGACCGCTGGGCCGAGGCCGCCGAGACGCAGCGGGCCGTCGCCACCGAGCGCGACCGGCTGCTGGGCCCCGACCACCCCGACACCCTCGCCGCCCGCTACGAACTCGGCTTCGCCCTGAGCCGGCTGGGCCGTCCCCAGGACGCCCTGCGGGAGTTCGCCCGGACGGCGGCGGGCCGCGAGCGCGCCGCGGGCCCCGACCACCCCGACACCCTGGCGGCCCGCCAGGAGACCGCGTACGTCCTCGGCCAGCTCGGCCGCCACTTCGAGGCCCACCAGGTCTACACGTCCGTACTCACCGCCCGCGAGCGCGTCATGGGCGCCGACCACCCCGACACCCTGCGCTGCCGCCACAACCTGGCCTTCAACCTCAGCAGACTGGGCCGCCTGGAGGAGTCCTACCGGATGGCGGGCGACGTCGCCGCCGCCCGCTCCCGCGTCCTGGGCCGGGAGCACCCCGACACCCTCGTCACCCGCTACGAGGTCGGCTACGCGCTCGGCCAGCTCGGCCGCTGGACCGAGGCGCTGCGCACCTATGAGGAGGTCGCCGTCTCCCGCGCCCGGGTGCTCGGCCCCGACGAGCCCGACACCCTCGCCGCCCGCTACGAGGCCGGGATCTGCCTGGGCCGGCTGGGCCGCAGCGAGGAGGCCCTGGAGCTCTACCGCGAGCTGGTGGAGGACCGCGCCCGCGCCCAGGGCCCGGCCCACCCCGACACCCTGCGCGCCCGGCACGGACTGGGCGTCAACCTCGGCCGCCTGGGCCGCTGGGAGGAGGCCCTCGCCGAGGCGCGCGACGTCTGCGCGATCCGCGCCCGGGTGCTGGGCCCCGACCATCCCGACACCCTCGTCAGCCGCCGTGAGGTGGCGGTCGGCCTGGGCTGGCTCGGCCGCTGGGCGGACGCCCTCGCCGTCTACCGCGACGTGGCCCAGGCCCGGCAGCGCGTGCTGGGCGCGGACCACCCCGACGCCCTGGCCAGCCGGCACGACGAGGCCCACTGCCTGGAGCAGCTCGGCCGCTCGGCCGAGGCCGTCGAGCTCTACCGCCAGGTCGCGGCGGTCCGCCGGACCAGCGCCACCCGGGGGAACCAGCAGCCGCGCTGACCGGGCCTTGGGCCCGGCGATCTGACGCTACGTCAGAAAATGGGCTCCGGTGGCTTCCCTCCGCCGGCTCCCTGCGGCATCCTGCCGCCCATGCGGACCGAGCTGAGCCGCCGGCTGGGCATCGAGCACGCCCTCTTCGGCTTCACTCCCTTCCCCCCGGTCGCCGCCGCGATCAGCCGCGCCGGAGGGCTCGGCGTCCTCGGCGCGGTGCGCTACACCGCGCCCGGCGAACTGGAGCGCGACCTCGACTGGATGCAGGCGCACACCGACGGCAGACCCTACGGGCTGGACGTCGTCATGCCCGCCCGCACCGTCCCCGGCCTCACCGAGGCCGACGTCGAGGCCATGATCCCCGAGGGGCACCGGGAGTTCGTCCGCAGGACGCTCGCCGAGCACGGCGTCCCCGAACTGGCCGAGGGCGAACGCTCCGGCTGGCGCATCACGGGCTGGATGGAGGACGTCGCCCGCAGCCAGCTCGACGTGGCCTTCGACTACCCCCTCGCGCTCCTCGCCAACGCCCTCGGCCCACCACCCGCCGACGTCATCGAACGCGCCCACGGTCAGGGCACCCTCGTCGCCGCGCTCGCCGGCAGCGCCCGGCACGCCGTCCGGCACGCGGCGGCGGGCGTCGACATCGTCGTCGCCCAGGGCTACGAGGCGGGCGGCCACACCGGGGAGATCGCCACCATGGTCCTCACCCCGGAGGTCGTCCGGGCCGTCGACCCGCTGCCCGTCCTGGCCGCGGGCGGCATCGGCAGCGGCGAGCAGATCGCCGCCGGGCTCGCCCTCGGCGCGCAGGGCGTCTGGCTGGGCTCGATCTGGCTCACCACCGAGGAGGCCGGTCTGGCCTCCCGCGCCCTGACCGCCAAGCTCCTGGCCGCGGGCTCCGGCGACACCGTCCGCTCCCGCGCCCTCACCGGCAAGCCCGCCCGCCAGCTCCGCACACCCTGGACCGACGCCTGGGACGCCCCCGAAGGCCCCGGCACCCTGCCCATGCCCCTCCAGGGCCTCCTCGTCGCCGAAGCGCTCTCCCGCATCCAGAAACACGAGGTGGTGCCCCTGCTGGGCACGCCTGTCGGCCAGATCGTGGGGGCGATGGACTCCGTACGTTCCGTCCAGGGAGTGATGGACGACCTCACCAGAGGCTTCGAACGAGCAGTGAACCGGTTGTGGGCAATCGTTCCGCAGGGCGATGGGGGTCCCCCCTGCTCGAGCGAAGCCGAGAGCTTGGGGGAGGGTGGGCACAACGCCACCCACCGGCCCGCACCCGGCGACGCGCCCCAGGAGGACACCACGTCATGACGGACACAGTGCACGGCTTCTGGGCCGAGGCCACCGCCCACCCCGACCGGGTCGTACTGATCACCCCCACCGGCGACGCCTGGACCGCAGGCCACCTCCACTCCGACGCCAACCGCCTCGTCCACGCCCTCCGGGCGAACGGCCTTCGCGAGGGCGACGCCTTCGCCGTCGTCCTCCCCAACGGCGCCGAATTCCTCACCGCCCATCTCGCCGCCACCCAGGCCGGCTTCTATCTCGTCCCCGTCAACCACCACCTCGTCGCCCCCGAGATCGCCTGGATCCTCGCGGACTCCGGCGCCAAGGCGCTCATCGCCCACGAGCGCTGGGCGGACACCGTACGGGCCGCCGCCGACGAGGCCGGGCTGCCGCCCTCCGGGCGGTACGCGGTCGGGGACATCGACGGCTTCCGGCCCTACGCCGCCCTCCTCGACGGCAGGCCCGCCACCCCACCCGGCGGCCGGACCCTCGGCTGGGTCATGAACTACACCTCCGGTACCACCGGCCGCCCGCGCGGCATCCGCCGTCCGCTGCCCGGCATCCCGCCCGAGGAGGCCCATCTCGGCGGATTCCTCGGCATCTTCGGCATCAAGCCCCACGACGGCAACGTCCATCTGGTGTGCTCGCCGCTCTACCACACCGCCGTCCTGCAATTCGCGGCCGCGTCCCTGCACATCGGGCACCGGCTGGTGGTCATGGACAAATGGACCCCCGAGGAGATGCTGCGGCTGATCGACACCCACCGCTGCACCCATACGCACATGGTCCCCACCCAGTTCCGCCGGCTGCTCTCCCTGCCCGCCGACGTACGGGCGGCCTACGACGTCTCCTCGCTGCGGCACGCCATCCATGGCGCCGCGCCCTGCCCGGAGCATGTGAAACGGGCGATGATCGAATGGTGGGGCGGATGCGTCGAGGAGTACTACGCGGCCAGCGAGGGCGGCGGCGCGTACGCCACCTCCGAGGAGTGGCTGCGCAAACCCGGCACGGTCGGCCGGCCCTGGCCCATCAGCGAGATCGCAGTTCTCGACGACGACGGCGAGCCCGTGCCCACCGGGCAGGTCGGCACGGTCTATCTGCGGATGACCACGGGACCCTTCGCCTATCACAAGGACGCCGACAAGACGCGCCGAAGCCGCGTCGGGGACTTCTTCACCGTCGGCGACCTCGGCCATCTCGACGAGGACGGCTATCTCTTCCTCCACGACCGCAAGATCGACCTGATCATCTCGGGCGGCGTCAACATCTACCCCGCCGAGGTCGAGTCCGTGCTCCTGGCCCATCCCGCCGTCGCCGACGCCGCCGTCTTCGGTGTCCCGCACGACGACTGGGGCGAGGAGGTGAAGGCCGTCGTCGAACCGGAGCCCGGCCATCCGCCGGGCGCCGCCCTCGCCGCCGAGCTCCTCGGCCACTGCGCCGCCCGGCTCGCCGGCTACAAGCGGCCCAGGAGCGTGGAGTTCACCGCGTCCATGCCACGCGACCCCAACGGCAAGCTCTACAAACGGCTGCTGCGCGACCCGCACTGGCGCGGCCGGGACCGCGCCGTCTGACGGAACCGCGCCCGTCCGGCGCCCCCGCGCAGAGGCGCCGAACGCCGCGAGGACCGCGATGGCCTCAGCGCTCGCTCACCCTCACCACCTTCAGCCACTGTTCTGGTCGAACATCAACCCGTACGGCACGTTCCGGCTCGACATGGACAAGCGCCTCCTCCTGCCTCTGTCCGCACTGGTGCCCGGCCCGCGCCGGGCGGCCGAGGACGCCGCCCGCCCGGCGGGCGCAGTGGGTATTTTGTTTGCCGTCCTGCTGACGGCCGTCATCGTCCTCGTGCGGATCGTGTTCCCCTCCCTCCCGCCCAGTGCGCACGAGTGGCACGCCAACTCCTCTGGCCGGGAGGCTCTTCGCTGGGCGCTGGCGCTGCTGCCGTTTGCCGGTATCGCCTTCTTGTGGTTCATGGGCGCGCTACGGGCCTGCGTCGGCGAGGCGGAGGACAAACTCGTCGCCACCGTGTTTTTGGGCAGCGGCGTACTGTTCGTCGCGACGCTGTTCGCTCTGGCCACGTCGGCGGGCAGCATGCTCGAGGTGGCCGCAGCGCGAGGCGGCGCGTTGGGTTCAGGGCTGCCACTGTGGCAGTTCGGGCATCACGTCACCTACACGCTGCTGTCCAGCTACTGCATGCGCATGGCCGCGGTGTTCACCCTCTCGGCCACAACCATCGGCCGCCTTCTGGGGCTGTTCCCGCGCTGGCTGGTGTGGCTCGGCTACCTCGTCGGCCTCATCCTCCTCTTCGTCGTGGTCAACGTGCGCTGGTCGGAACTGGTATTCCCCTTCTGGGGCCTGCTGGTCAGCTGTCACATGCTCATCTCCCCGACATCATGATGATCACCGGCCCAGTCATCGCCGATCGGAACGGTGCACGATGCCCGGCCACCGGCCGCGGTATCAGGAGCTGAGTGGCCGCATCGCTCAGGCGTGAAGATGCGAGGCTGCGCATCCGTGGTGAGGATGAAGAGGTGAGGGCGATGGCGCCCCATGTCGTGCGCTTGGAGGCCCTCGCACCGACCGTAGTCAGGAGGATCTCACGATGGCTGCGACGACAGGTGGAACCCAGTCTGCTCACCCCGAGCGCCCGGGCAGGTCGGACGGGGTGAGCAGCGAGTTTACCGTCTTCACCAAGATCAAGCCGGGCGAGGCCGAGGCGCTGCGTAAGGACCTCGCCGCGATGGCCGACGCGGCGCAGGACGCGGAGGCCCACGCGGCGGTACGGCAGATCGGCACCCTGCATGACGCGCGGCATGTGATCTTCGACGACGACACCCGGTTCATGTTCGCCAGCGTCTTCGACGGTTCCTGGGACGCCTACATCGACGACTTCGCCAAGACGGTGGTCGGTGCCCGCTTCGAGAGGGTCTTCTCGCACAGCGAGGGGTTCCCCGGCATCCACGATCCGGGGGTGAAGGACTGGTTCGTCGCCCACCAGGCGCCCGCGAATGTCTTCATCAGTGCCTATCCCGATCTGACCGTTCAGCAGATCTACAAGGACCATCGCGTGGAGGAGGCATTCGAGGAGGTGCTGGACACCCCTGAGTTCCGGGCAGCGCTGGAGAACCCGGCGAATGCCGAGCTGGTTGCCACGCCCGCCTTCCAGAAGCTGCTGGAGGAAGCCGCGGCCTAGAACCCGGACACGAACCAACCCTCGGAACCGACCCGACGTCGGTGGACCGGGCCGGCGACCGCGGGGCCGGCCGCTGGAGGGCTGCCCAGGCACAGGCAGGCCGATGTGGAGGCACAAGCGATCATGAACACCGGGGAAAGCAGCAGCACGGCGAGCGTGCGCGTCGAGATCGACGACGTCCAGAGCGGGGCCCTGCGTCCTCGGCCCGTTCCCTACGAGGGAAAGTTCGTCTTCCTGCGCGTCGATGACCGCCACGCCGGGCGCGCCCTGCTGCGGCGGCTGCTCCCGGTGACCTCGGGCGGTCTGCCCAGCGCGGACCGGAGCGGGGATGCCTGGGTGGCCGTGGCGTTCACCTATCAGGGGCTGAGGGCCCTGGGGGTGCCCCAGGAGTCGCTGGACAGCTTTCCGCGGGCGTTTCGTGAGGGCATGGCCGCTCGCGCGGAGCGGATCGGCGACGTGGGCGAGAGCGCACCGGCCCAATGGGAGGCACCGTTCGGAACGGGAGATGTCCACATCGCGTTGAGCGCCCTCTCCTCCGACGCGGCCCAGCTGGACATGGAGCTGGAGCAGGCCCGTGTCGCCTACGAGGACACACCCGGTGTCCAGGTGATCTGGCAGCAGAAGGTCCACCAGCTCCCGACCGGGCGCACCACCTTCGGCTTCCGTGACGGCATCAGCCATCCGAACATCGAGGGCGTCGGACTGCCCGGCTCCAACCCGCAGGAAGCCCCGATCAAGGCCGGAGAGTTCCTCCTCGGCTACCCCGACGAAACCGGCAATCTGTCGCCCGCGCCCAGCCCCGATGTACTGGGACGTAACGGGACCTACGTGGCCGTCCGCAAGATCCACACCAACGTGGCGGCCTGGCGCCGGTACCTGCGCGCGAACACTTCCAGCGCGGAGGAGGAGGCGCTGCTGGCGGCGAAGATGGTCGGGCGCTGGCCCAGCGGGGCGCCGCTGACGCTGTCTCCGGAGCACGATGATCCGGAGCTGGCGGCCGATCCGCAGCGCGTCAACAACTTCCTGTACCGGGAGAACGACGACGGCGGCTTCCGGTGCCCCGCCGGTGCGCACATCCGGCGCACCAACCCCCGCGATGCCACCATCATCGGCGACGCACGGATGCATCGCCTCATCCGCCGTGGCACCACCTACGGCCCGCCTCTGCCCGAGGGCGTGCTGGAGGACGACGGCGCCGACCGCGGGCTGGTCGGAGTATTCATCGGCGCCCACTTGGAACGACAGTTCGAGTTCATCAAGGCCGAGTGGGTCAACGACGGAAACTTCATCGGCTACCCCGGCGAGCAGGACCCCGTCGCCGGGCACCACGGCGGAACCGGCAGTGTCACCATCCCGGAGAAGCCGGTCCGCCGGCGCCTGCGGAACCTGCCCAGCTTCGTGGTCACCCGCGGCGGCGAGTACTGCTTCCTGCCGGGTCTGCGTGCCCTGCGCTGGCTCGCCGAGCTGGAGGACTGACGGCAGTTCCCATCGCCCGAGGGTCCGATCACGCTCCAAGGAGAGGCCGAAGCCATGGCAACACCGTTCGTCCGCTACACGCCTGACGTCGAAGACGACGACCCGGACTTCGACAAGTACCTGCAGAAGGTGATCGACAAGACCGAGAGCTTCATCGCCGAGTCGGTCACGGCCGGCGGCACCGGACAGGCCCTTCGCGACGCCCACGCCAAGGGCTACGGGCTGGTCCGAGGCGAAGTGGAGATCCTGGACGGGCTTCCCCCCGAGTACGCCCAGGGCATCTACGCGACCCCGGGAACCCACGACGCACTCATCCGCTTCTCCAACGGCTCGCCCCACGCCGGAGCCGACGCACGACTGGGCACCGCCACCGGACTGGCACTGAAGATGTTCGACATCCCCGGCCCCACCCTGCTGGAAGACGAACCGGACACAGGCACATTCGACTACGCCAACATCAACGGACCGATCTTCTTCTGCAACACCATCGAGCACTACCTGTTCATCCAGGACCTGTTCCTGAACGCGCCGTCCTACTTCTCCCAGGGCCGCCCCGGAGCACATCGCTTCTTCACCGAATTCGTGACCGGAAAAGGAACGCTGGAACAGGACAACTGGGCATGGGACGAGTTCCTGGCCTTCCTGCGCCTGTCGAAGACCCCTCTGACGAACGTCCTGCTGTCCAGCTACTGGACCATGGGCGCGGTCCGGCACGGGGACTACATCGCCAAGGTGCGCATCACCCCCGATCCGTCCGCCGCCGCCGCGGTGGTCCGGCGCGACATCGACCCGACCTCCGCGCAGGAGGTCTTCCGGCCGGCCCTGCAAGCCGAGCTCCAGGAGCGGCCCTACGCCTTCGACATCCAGGTCCAACTCTGCACCGACCTGCAGCGCATGCCGGTGGAGGACACCACCGTGGAATGGCCCGAACAGCTCTCGCCGCCCGTCACCGTGGCGAAACTACGGCTGCCACAGCAGGACATCTCCGGCCCGGAGAACCTGGCAAAGATGGACGCCCTGTCCTTCACACCCTGGAGGGTCACCGCCGAGCACGCGCCCCTGGGCAACATCATGCGGGCCCGCAAGGAGGTCTACCGGCGATCCTCCATCCAGCGCCACAAGCTCAACCAGCAACCGCGCACGGAGCCCCGCAGCGCCGACGAGGTGCTTGGCCCACCCCAATGAAGCCATCCGGCGCCACGGCAAGCACCAGGGCCCGGATGGCTTCCCGCCCTCGTACTTTGCCTTCAGATTGGCGGCGAGCTTGTCGCGGTCCGGGCCAGTCGGTCCCCCGCCGCCCGCTGGTGATCGGCCCCGGCAAGACAAGCCGGGGCCAGAGCTGTACGCACGGTGATTCTCATAAATGGAACAGATGCGAGAGTTCTGCGAGAGCCCCCACAGCGATCACATTTCCCCAGGTCGCCGTTCGCGGAAGTCCTCTCAAAACCGGTAGAACGACACGACTGTCCGAAGTGTGAAGCCCCCGCCGGAAGTCCGTGCCGCACCCGCGGCGGGAAGGCCGCGACGAAGTACCACACGGCTCGCTTCATCCTCGTCCCCGCGCTGAAGGAGGAGCTGGAGGTGCCGGTGCCCGAGGACCGCGGCCCGGGACGCACCTGGAAGCCGGGGCCGCCCGTCGAGCAGATCCCGGCGACGACCGCCCAGCCGATCCGGATCGGATACGCGCGCTGCTCGACCGCTCAGCAGGAACTCCAGAGCCAGCTCGACGCGCTCGCACCGGTCTGCAAACGGATCTTCTCCGAGAAGATCAGCACCCGGGCCAAGACCCGGCCGGAGCTGGAGAAAGCGCTCAAGCTCGCATACGACATCAAGGAGGCCGCCCCCGACCAGGAGGTCATCCTCACCGTCCACGAACCCAAGCGCCTCGCCCGCAACGCCGCCGAGCTCATGACCCTCTCCGGCCGGCTCCAGGCCGCCGGCGTACGGCTCGAACTCCTCACCGGCCCGCTCAGCGGCATCTACGACCCCAACGGCATGGGCGCGATGTTCTTCGCCGTCCTGGCCGCCGCCGCCCAGATCGAGCGCAACTACATCCGGGAGAAGGCCCTGGAAGGCCGGCACGCAGCCGCAGCGAAGGGCAACCGCGGCGGACGGCCGAAGGTCATCGACGATGACATGCTCACCTTCGCCCGCGCGCTGAAGGAGCGTGGCGTCCCCGTCCCCGGGATCGCGAAGAAGCTGACGATCAAGGCCGGGAAGAACGCAGGGCAGCACCCGTCGGTCGCCTCGGTGTACCGGGCCCTCGCCGAGGCCCCCGAGCCGGACGCCGAGGCGCGGGCGATCGAGCAGCGCCGCCCCGGCGCCGAAGGCACCGAACGCCTCACCCGCCAGGCCCTTACCTCGGCGGGCGACGACGTCCTGGCGCTGCTCGCCCAGCACGCCGAACGCGAAGAAGGGGGTGCCGCATGATCCCGCTGCCGCTGATCCGTACGAAGGGGCCCGGCGTTCTCGGCGCCACTGGCCCCGAAGGCACCGGGCTGTTGGGACGCTGGCCACGGCCGCAGATCGCCGCCGACGAGCCGGACGAGCCGGACGGGCTGGCGAGCCAGACCCTCGTGTGCACGTGCTGGCCCCGGACTCCTATCTCTGACACCAGGGGGCAAGTGACCAGCGGGTAGGGGGCCGTCGAGCAGCACCGTTTGCCGACGTTGAGTCCCGACATTCCCGACATTGGTTGCCGACACTGCGACCTGCAGAAACGTCCGGGCCGGGCCGAGTGTCGACAGGCCCTCGTAAGGGTTTCGGCCGAAGACTGGACACGTCGACCAGCTTCGAAGCCAACACCCACCGGGATTGAGCCGATCGAGCGGGACTTCGCAGGCTCCGCTGCCCCAGAGTAAGGAGCAACCAAACGCCCTCGCGCCACTCCCTCTCGCAAAGTCGGCGGCACGAGGGCCGTCATCACGATGCCCCATCCGATGTCTGACGCAGGACCAGGCAGAGGAAGCCGAAGCTGTCCCGGTACCCGTGCAGCCACTCCGAACGCTGAGCGGTGGCCGTCTCCAGCACCTGTGCGCCGGCCGGGTCAGCGGGGTGGTCCAGAGCCCAGTCGGCCAGCGAGCCCCAACAGGCCCACTCGTAGGCGTCCAGCTCGCTGCGGGTACTGACGTGGCCGTGGACAGGGATCCATCCGTCGGCGGCGACGCGGTCCACCGTGGTCGCCAGGTCATCGAGGTCACCGAACATCTCGACGGCCGCCGGGGAAGGGGCGCGGTCCCAGAACGACTCACCGATCAGGACGCGGCCGCCGGGGGCCAGGTGCTTGCGGGCCGCCGCGAGGGCGGGGAGGAGGCCGCCGAAGGCATGCGTGGCGCCGACGCTGATCACCAGGTCGAACGGCTGCGTGGAGACGAAGTCGGCGGCTTCCTGGTGGTGGAGGACCAGGCGCTCGTCGACCCCGAGTCCGCTCGCCGCCTGGCGTGCCCGGGTCAGGGCGACTTGGGAGACGTCGACGCCCTCGGCGTGCAGGTGCGGGCGGGTCGCCAGGGCACGCAGAAGCCATTCCGCGGTGCCGCATCCCAGATCGAGCACGCGTTCGTCGCCTCGCGGGAGGGCACGTTCGAGCAGCGCGCCGACCGATTCGTCGTTGAGGGGGGACTTGATCGGGTGGTCGGCGTGCGCGATGTCGGAGATCTGTTCGCGGCTCAGCGGCGCGGCGGACGCCGTGTCGAGGAGCAGCTTCGCTGCCACCTCCGTCCCGTCTCCCCGGACCGTGCCCGCGACGGCCTTCGCCCGGGCCGCGGTCCCGGGAGCCAGCGCCGTGCTAAGCGCGGCCGACAGGGACTCGAAGGTCGGGACCGGACCGTTGTGGGCCGCGCCGATGCCCAGTTCGGCGACCTGGGCAGCCCAGTGCGGCTGGTCCACGAACTGGGGTACCACCACCTGGGGCGCGCCGGCCCGGGCGGCCGTTGTCGTCGTGCCCGCACCGCCGTGGTGAACCACGGCGGCCACCCGGGGGAACAGCGCCTGGTGGTTGACGTCACCGACGGCGAAGCAGTCGTCCGCGTCGTCGACCAGGCCGAGCTCGGCCCAGCCGCGCGAGACGAGTACGCGTCGGCCCTGCTCGCGGACCGCCTCGACGGTCACCTTGGCGACGTCCGTCGCGGCGCGCGTCGGCATGCTGCCGAAGCCCACGAAGACCGGCGGCGTGCCGGCGTCCAGGAACGCCTCCAGGTCGGCCGGCAGCGGGCGCTCGTCGGGCAGGATCCACGCACCGGTCTGCACGAGGTCGAGGTCGGCCAGCTCCTGCCACGGCCCCAGGACCGGGTCCGCCGCCAGCCACGGCCGGTCGCCGAAGACGTGGTCGCGGACGTTGTCCAGTGGCGGCAGCCCGATCTCTGCCCGGTGGGCGTTGAGCGGCGCGAGGTACAGCGCGTTCACCTTCTTGACGTCCAGGTCCCACAGGGCCCGGTTGTCGGTCGGGTCGATCATGTCGGTAGACAGCGCCGGGCCCGGCCGCGACGACGGAAGGTAGTGCGACGACGGCATCTCGAACGGGTGGAAGCAGGCGTACACGTAGCGGATGCCCAGCTTCTCGGCCACCGATCGGGCGCCCGCCGGCATCAGGCCGGTCGCCACCAGCACATCGCAGCCTTCGGCAGCCTTGGCGACGGTGTCGAAGTGCTCTGCGACCAGCTCGGCCGCGAACTCGGTGGCGAACCCGGGCGACGGCGGCGCGCCGGTCACCAGAGGGCGTACCGGTCGGCCGAACGGCACGTGCTCCACGCCGACACTCGCCAGCAGCTGAGCGAACTCCTCGTCCGGCGGTGCGCACACGCGTACCTCCGCGCCGAGTTTCCGCAACTGCGCCGCCAGTCCCGCCAGCGGCGCGATGTCGCCGCGCGATCCGTACGCCGTCAACAGCACACGCATGTCTTGCTTCTCATTTCTGTGGATGCCGGTCTCGGCCGGCGATGGTGCGGCAGGAGCAACTACGCCTGTGTGAGCGCTCACTCCTCGACCGCCTGGTAGAGGGTGGTCCAGAAGTCGTGCATCAGGTGGACCGAGTTGGGGACGGAGGCGCCGACCTGGGTGAGGAGGATGCCGACGACGTTGTTGACGGGGTCGGCGTACGCGGAGGTGCCGGCGCCACCGTCCCAGCCGAACTGGCCGACGGGCGCGTAGTCGCCGCGGTAGGTCCGGACCGCCATCCCGAAGCCCCAGCCTCCGTGCTGCCCCTGGCCGAAGGAGATGTGGACGTTGTTGGTGGCCAGCTCGGTGCGGGCGGCGTTCTGCGCGGGGGCGAGGCGGTTGGTGGTCATCAGCTGCACCGCCTGCCGGGACAGGATCCGCTCGCCGCGGTGCTTGCCGCCGTTCAGCAGCATCCTGAAGTAGGCGTGGTAGTCGTCCGCGGTGGAGACCAGACCGCCCCCGCCGCCCTGGAACGCCGGAGGAACGTTCCACCGGCCGCCCTTGGACTCGTCCCACACATGGAACTCGCCGGACGCCGGGTCGGGCGCGTAGAGGACCGGCATGCGGTGGATCTTCTCGTCCGGGACGTGAAAGCCGGTGTCGTTCATCCCCAGCGGGCCGAAGACGCGCTCGCGCAGCGCCTCGTCGAAGGTCTTGCCGGTCACCCGGGAAACCAGCACGCCGGCCAGGTCGCTGGCGATGTGGTACTGCCAGTGGTCGCCGGGCTGGTGCATGAGCGGCAGCGCGCCCAGGCGGCGCAGCCACTCGTCCTGGTCGGGCATGGGCGTGGGCAGGTTGGGCGTCAGCCCCTGCGCGAAGACCTCGTTCATGATCGGCGTACCGATCGAGGTCATGTCCATACCGAGGCCGAAAGTGGAGGTCAGTACGTCCCGGACGGTAATCGGACGGCGTGCCGGGACCGTCTCGTCGATGGGGCCGTCGAACGCCTTCAGTACCTGACGGTCGGCCAGCTCCGGCAGCCACTGGTCCACCGGGTCGTCCAGCCGCAGCCGGCACTCGTCCAGCAGCACCATCGCGGCCGCTATCGAGACCGGCTTGGAGGCGGAGGCCATCCGGAAGACGGTGTCCCGACGCATCGGGGCGCCGCCGTCGTGCTGCATCGTGCCGAGCGCCTCGACGTGCGTCTCGTCGTCCTTGCTGAACAGCGCGACGACTCCGGGGATCTTGCCGGACTCCACGTGCCGTGCCAGCACGTCGCGGATCTTGCGCTGCCCTGATGCGGTGAACTTGGACATGGTGGGGTGCTCCCTGGTCGGGTTGAAGTGTCGGGGGAGTGGTCAGTTGGCGGGCAGGTCGAGTTGGTATTCGTGGGTGCTGCGGTGGAAGCGGAAGCCCAGGCGGCGGTTCACGGCGAGCATGTGGGTGTTGTCCTGTGCGTTGTCGGTCTCGATCTCCACGATTCCGGGGTGCTCGGCACGGAGCCTGCGCACCATCTCGGCCTTGACCCACAGCCCGAGTCCGTGGCCGCGGTGAGCGTGCACCACGACGGTGTCGTACTGCAGGGCCCGGCGGGTCTCCCCGGCCCGGATGACGATCTCGGTGTATCCGGCCACCTCCCCCTTGCGGAGCGCGGCGGTCGTCAGCAGCAGGTCACCGCGGTCGGCCAGCACTTCAGCCATGGCGCGGACCCGGTCGGCGGTCCAGGTCTGGCTGCCGTAGTCCCAGTCGCCGGTGGGCATGTCGTTCATCGCGTTCTTGGCCGCGGCGAACGCTTCGGCCAGCTCTTCGGGAACCGTGCCGGTCCAGCCGGCCAGCTCGTAGCCGGGGTGCTCGGCGTCGGCCTCGGCATCGTCGGCGTGCGCGACGTCGAGAAGCAGGTGGTCAAGTGCCAGTACGCGCCGGAAGCCGTGCGCGGCGCAGAAGGCGCCACTCGGTCCGTCACCGGGTGCGGCGGCCACCAGGCTGCGACGCTGCTCGGTCTGTGCTGCCTTCACGGCTGTGGCCAGCAGGTGCGAGCCCACTCCCGAGCGCCGCCGGTCCGGGGCGACGTGCAGCTCCAGCTCTGCCAGGTGGCTCTGACCGGGCGAGGTGAACAGCCGCAGCCCGGCCACACCGAGCACCGCGCCGTCGGCCGCGGTGGCCAGCCACAGCAGGCGGCGGTTGTCCCTCCCGACGACGGTGAGCTGGGCGTGGACCTGCTCGAACGTGGGCCGGGGCTCCTCGGGCAGATCGCTGGCGAGCGAGGCCGCCACGACCGCATGCCAGGCGGTGGCGTCTTCGGTCGAGACCTCGGTGAGGTGGACGGCGGTGATCATGTGGGACTCCTCGGTGGGGATGGTTCACATTCCTTTGGGCGCGGGCTGCGGGATCCGGTTCGGGCGGTCCGGCCCTGACCGTGTCATCGCGTACGTTCAGGTCATCGCGTTCTCCCAGTCGGTGTGGCGCACGAGCGGCCAGTCGATGTCGATGCGCGCCGCTGTGGCCAGGTAGTTGGTGAACAGGCTGAGTGCCACGTGGGCGATGACCTCGACGACGTGCCCGTCGGAGAGGCCGGCGTGCCGGGCTGTCGCCAGCTGCGCGTCGGAAACGACTCCGTGGTCCCGGACCACCACGGCGGCCAGGTCCAGGACAGCGACGGCCCAGGGGTCGTCGGCTTCGCCCCGCCGCGCGCGGGTGGCCTCGGCCGTGGTCAGCCCGGCCACTTTGGTCCCGCGGAACGCATGCACGGACAGGCAGTAGTCGGATCGGTTCTCCTGCGCCACCAGCAGCGCGATGCGCTCGCGCACACCCGCCGACAAAGTCCCCTCCGCGCTCAGGGCGGTGACGACGTGCACGTATCCCTTCAGTACGGCCGGGTTGTTGGCCATCACCTTGGCCAGGTTGGGGATGACCCCCAGGGCCTGGTGCGTGGCGGTGAACAGGTTCGCGGCTTCGCCGGTCGCCTTCTCCGGCTCGATGGTGTGGAGTGCTGGCATGCCGGTAACCCTGCCGGTGGATCTTGATACATTCCCGATGCTTCTTCTATGCACGCGCTGGTGATCCCCGGAGTGACGTATGCGGTTCATGGTCCTCGGCCCGGTGGAGACCCTGGCCCCCGGTTCGGAGCCGCCCGGGCTGGCACCCCGTCATCGGGCGGTACTGGCCTACCTGTTGCTCCACGCCGGGGTCGCGATCAGTACGGACCGTCTGGTTGACGCGATGTGGGGACCGCTGCCGCCGGACTCGGCCCGCGCACAGATCCAGACCACGATCGCCGCGATCCGACGGATGCTGCGCGCTTCAGGAGCCGACCGGATGCTGTCCACTCAGCCGGCCGGGTACGTGATCGCTCCCGAGCCGGGACAGCTCGATCTGCACGAGTTCACCAGCCTGATCGCCAAGGCATCGGCCACCTCTGCCGACCCGTTGGACACGGTGGGCCAGATACGTACCGCGTTGGCGCTGTGGCGGGGAGAGCCGCTGGCCGACATCACCGCCCATTACGTCCAGGGCGTCAGAGCACGCCTGAACGGGCAGCGGCTGACCGCCGTCGAGCGCCTGGCCGACCTGGAACTGTCCCTGGGCCGTCACGACGACCTCATCGACGAACTGACCGTCCACGCGGCGGCCAGCCCCTTGCGGGAGCGGCTGTGCTGCCAGCTGATGCTCGCCCTGCACCGCGCAGGACGCCAGGCCGACGCGCTGCAGGTGGCCAGAGAATTCCGGGCGACCCTGGCTGAGGAGCAGGGACTCGACCCCGGCCACGCGTTCAGCAAGCTCGAACAGGAGATCCTGCGTGACGAACCCGCCCTGCAGCCACCGGCCGCCGAGCCGGCGACGACGCGGCGGGTCAACTTCCTGCCCTTCGACGTCCCGGATTTCACCGGACGCGAGGGCGAGCTCGACGGGCTGACCCGCCTGTGGACGAGCAACAACAGCGGAAGCGTGACGATCGCGGCGATCGACGGGATGGCCGGGGTCGGCAAGACGACGCTCGCGGTCCATGCGGGACACCGCCTCGCGGACCACTTCCCGGACGGGCAGCTGTTCGTCGACCTTCAGGCGCACACCGCGGGTCAGGAGCCGCTCGACGTCGGTGCCGCGCTCGAGATCCTCCTGGGCCAACTCGGCGTGCCCGCGGCACAGGTCCCGGCATCGGCCGCCGATCGCGCCGCGCTGTGGCGCTCCGAACTCTCCGGTCGTCGCGTGGTGGCCGTGCTGGACAACGCCCTCGGCGCCGACCAGGTGCGCCAGTTGCTGCCCGGCGCCTCCCGCACCCTCGTCCTCGTCACCAGTCGCCGACGGCTGACCGACCTGGACGGTGCACACGCCCTGTCCGTGGAAGTGCTGCCTGCCGCGGACTCCGTGGAGTTGTTCACGGCGATTGTGGGCGAACGGGCGGCCGCCGAACCACTCGCCGTCCTCGACGTGCTCCAGTTGTGCGGCTTCCTGCCGCTGGCCGTCCGCATCGCCGCCGCCCGGCTGCACCATCGCCCCCGCTGGACCGTCGAATATCTGGCCGCCCGACTCCGCGACCAGCGCCGCAGGTTGTCCGAGCTGGCCACGTCGGAGCGGGGCGTGGCCGCAGCGTTCACGCTGTCCTACCAGCAGCTGACTGCTGATCAGCAGCGTATGTTCCGGCTCCTGGGGCTGCAGCCGGGCCGTGACATCGGCGCCGAGGCGGCCGCCGCGCTGGCCGGCCTCCCGAGCGAGGAGGCCGAGACGCTCCTGGAAGACCTCCTGGACGCCCACGTCCTGGCACAGCACCAGCCGGGCCGCTACACCTTCCACGACCTGCTGCGCGAACACGCCCTGGCCACCGCGGCCACCCAGGAACCCTCCGATGTCCAGCGCGACGCCGTCGGACGACTGTTCCACCACTACCTTCACACCGCGAGCACGGCCGTCGACCACCTCTACCCCGAGGGCAAGAGCCGTAGACCACGCATCCCCGCACCGACCACGGAACCCTCGTTCCTGCTGGACGAGACCGAGGCCATCGCGTGGCTGGACGGAGAACGCGCGAACCTCATGGCGGTCGCCCGGCACACCGCCGACCACGACTGGCTCCCCTACCCCAGCCAGCTGGCCGCCACCTTGCACCGTTACCTGCTGGGCCACGCTCACCAGGCCGACGCACTGGACCTCCACGGCCTCGCGCTCCGGACGAGCCGACGAAGCGGGGACACGGCCGCCGAGGCCCGCACGCTCCTCGACCTCGGCGAGGTGCACTACTGGTGGCACGGAGCCTACGAGCAAGCGGCCGAGTGCTACCTGCGCGCCCTGAACCTCTCGCGCGACGTCGGCGACCAGGGCGCCGCGGCCCGCGCCCTGCAGAACCTCGGCACTCTGTACTCCCGGCGCCGAGAGTACGACCGGGCCCACGACCACTGCCGGCAGTCCCTCGCGCTCTTCCGTGAACTCGGCGATCGCGCCGGCGAAGCCAGATCACTGACCGAACTCGGCATCATCCACGAGCGCCGAGGACGATTCGAGGACGCCCACGACCATCACCGCCAGGCGCTCCAGCTGCATCGCGAGAACGGATCGCGCATCGGCGAGATCGTCGTCCTGAACAACATCGGGCTGCTGTACCAACGGCAGGGCCACTTTGACGAGGCCCGACACCGTCATCACGATGCCCTGCAGCTGAGCCGCAGCTTCGACTTCCCCGGCGACGAGGCCGAATCCCTCAACGCCCTGGCGGAAGCCGCCCGTTCCATGGGCGACCTCGCCCGGGCCACGGCCGAACACGACACGGCGCTGACCCTCGCCCGCGAGTTCAGCTACCTTCCCGAACAGGCCCGCGCCCACGCCGGCCTGGCGCACGTCCACCGCGACCTCGGCCGGATCGGCGTCGCCCACGACCACGCCCGACAGGCCTTCGACCTGTACACCGCCCTCGCCGTGCCCGAGGCCGAGGAGATCCGCACCTTCATCACTGACCTGCCGCCGACCCCGGACGGGCCCGAACCGCCGGAGACGACGGGCCGAGGGATGCCGGCCTGCCTCGCAGGCGGTTGACGTACGGTCCCCAACCACCGGGAGCATCAGGAGAGTCGTCGCTGCCAGCCTCATCGGGAGCACCATCGAGTGGTACGACAACTCATCCGATCAGAGCTACGACCTGCGGTTTCCCTGTCTCTGACGCAGGAAGGAGGGGAGGCGCCCCCAAGGCTCTGATCGACGGGGAACTCCGCAGCTGCACGGCCGTTCCAAGGCGCGCCAGGCAGGGGCTGCAGGTCGAGGCCGGGCTCTGTGGTTTCAGGCCAGGGCTCGGCTGCGCGGGAGCCGTGACCCGAAGGGGTTCCGTCCTCCTGTCCACGTCCGGCCACATCGGGCTTGCGCGAGAGGGAGCGTGACGCGCGAAGAGGACACCCGTCCGGCGGGGAGTCGCCCATCGCCGGACGGTGGACCTGGCGGAGGGGGGCGGCGCGCTACGACGATGCTGCGGTCCGGCTTGCCGTCCACCAGATACGCGTACGGGTCGGAGGGCGCGGTCTTCAGCTCGTACACGTTTATGGGCACGCCCGTGGACACGGTGTGGCTCCAGGCCGTATGGGCGTTGTGGCCGATGGAGATCATCGGGAGGCCGAGCAGCGAGCCGCCCGCGACGTCGAGTTCACCGGGGATGGTCAGCTGGGACTGCCAGAAGCGGCGGCCGCCCTCCCAGGGGTAGTGCGGATTGCCGAGCAGCAGCCCGTGGCCGCCGGCGGTGGTGGAGCCCGAGAAGGCCACGGCGTTGGAGCCCATGGCGGCGTCGCGGCGGGAGAACAGCGCGCGGGCCGCCTGCGCGGGATCCGCCGGCGCCGGGGCGCTCTTCGGCCGGGACGCGTCGGGCTTGGACGCGGCGGGTCCGGACGGGGGTCTGGCGCCGGTGATGCTGTCCGCCACGGCACCCTGACCGCCGAGGACGGTGATGGCGTAGCCGCGCCGGGCCACGTCCAGCGCGGTGACGGGCCGGATCCAGTCGGCGCCTTTGCACGCGGGGTCGGTGACACGGTTCTGGCGGAGCCAGGCGTTGTAGCCGGCGGCCCAGCCGTGCATCAGCTCCTTGGCCTGGTGGCTCGGCCCCACCGGCGCGGGCTGGTCGAGGAGCTTCTCCACGGTCCGGGCGTCGTTGATCCCACGGAAGAACAGGTCGCTGGAGAGGTTGTCGCCGGCGTCCGACAGGGAGCGGTCGGCCTTGCCTTCGGGGCCGAAGTGGCGCGAGCGCTCCCCGCGCAGGCTGACGAAGCCCTTGGCGAGCTCGCACACCTGGTCGTTGGCCTGGGCCCAGCCCGAGCCGAAGCCGACGTTCGCGTAGTCCTTGCCGACGATGTGCGGGATGCCGTACTCGGTATAGCGGATGACGGCGGAGAGACCGTCGCCCGACGGGTGTCCCGTACGCCCCGGGCCGGCGGCCGCGGCCCCGCGGCCACGTACGTCCCCGCGGTTGACCTCCTTCTCCGCAGTGTCACTTGGGGCGTTCGTCGACGATCCGTTTGAGCTTGCCCAGGGACCGCTCCAGGGTCTCGGGATCCACTATCTCCACGCCCGCCGTCACCCCGATGCCGTCCCTGATCCGCCGCTCCAGCTCCACGGCGGCCGCCGCGCGCCGTTCCTGCGTCGCGTCCGGCCGTGCTTCGGCGCGGACCGTGAGGCGGTCCAGCCGGCCCTCGCGGGTCAGCCGCAGCTGGAAGTGGGGTGCGACGCCGGCGACGTCCAGCACGATCTCCTCGATCTGCGAGGGGAAGAGATTGACCCCGCGCAGCACGATCATGTCGTCGCAGCGGCCGGTGATCCGCTCCATGCGCCGGAAGGCGGGCCGGGCGGTGCCCGGCAGCAGCCGGGTGAGGTCGCGGGTCCGGTAGCGGACGAGGGGCATGGCCTCCTTGGTGAGCGAGGTGAGGACCAGCTCCCCGTGGGCGCCGTCGGGCAGGGGCTCGCCGGTGACCGGGTCGACGATCTCCGGGTAGAAGTGGTCCTCCCACAGATGCGGGCCGTCCTTGGTCTCCACGCACTCCTGCGCGACGCCGGGGCCGATCACCTCGGAGAGCCCGTAGATGTCGACGGCGTCGATCGCGAAGCGCTCCTCGATCTCGCGGCGCATCTCCTCGGTCCAGGGCTCGGCGCCGAATACGCCGACGCGGAGGCTGGTGCTCCGGGGATCGATGCCCTGGCGCTCGAACTCGTCGAGCAGCGTGAGCATGTACGAGGGGGTCACCATGATGACCTCGGGGCGCAGGTCGTGGATCAGCCGGACCTGGCGGGCGGTCATGCCACCGGAGGCGGGGACGACCGTACAGCCGAGCCGCTCGGCTCCGTAGTGGGCGCCGAGCCCGCCGGTGAACAGACCGTAACCGTAGGCCACATGGACCGTGTCACCGGGCCGGACACCGGCCGCGCGGAGGGAACGGGCCACCACGTCGGCCCAGACATCCAGATCGCGCTCGGTGTAGCCGACGACGGTCGGGGTGCCCGTGGTGCCGCTGGAGGCGTGCAGCCGCCGGATCCGCGACCGCTCCACCGCGAACATGCCGAACGGGTACTGCGCGCGCAGATCCGCCTTGGTGGTGAAGGGGAAGCGGGCGAGATCGGCCGGCGTCCGGCAGTCCTCCGGGCGCAGCCCGGCGGCGTCGAACGCCTGCCGATAGAAGGGGACGTTGTCGTAGACATGCTGGAGCGTGGCGCGCAGGCGCTCCCGCTGGAGCGCCTCCAGCTCCCCGCGCGACATCCGCTCCGCCGCGTCCCACGAGTCCGCCGGTGAATCCGCCCGTGAATGCGCACGCGCGTCCGTCATCGTCTCCCCCTGCCCCGTCGTGACCCCGAGTACCCGACCGATCGTTCGGTAGATTCGATGGGATCAAGTATCCAGGGTCACAGCCGGGAGTCAAGAGGTCCTGAGGCCGCGGCCGCGCCCGTGAGGGCCGTCCGCCCCATGGGCCAGTGGCGTCCCCGTGGGTCAGCGGCGTACGGACACCCGGAAGGAGCCCGCGAGTGAGCCGACGCCCTGGGTGGAGCAGTGCATCATGCGCGGCGTGCCCACGGTGCCGACGGTGACGGTGTGCCCGGACAGCGGTCCGGAGCGGACCTGGATGGTGGGCAGGGGGCCGGCGGCCGACCAGTCGTCGACGCGTGCGGCGACGCCGAGTTCGGAGGTTCCCCAGGGCGGTCCCCCGCGGTACGCCGTCCGGTACCAGGTCACACGTCCGCTGCCGGTCACGTCCCTGACGCCGTTGCAGCTCGCCAGGCCGGACATCCGCAGGACGACCTCGGCCGAGCGTAGGCCGGCGGCGGTGCCGTCGGGTGAGACGCAGTGGTCGAGCAGCAGCGTGCCGCGCACTTCGGTCCGCAGCGGGCGGCGGCCCAGGGGCGGAGAGACGACCACGGGCGCCTCGGACGCGGTGTGTCCTTGACAGGTCTGAACGAGGGCGCTGGCCGCCCAGCCCGGAATCGCCGGCGTGAGTGATCTGCCGATGCCGATGCCGATGCCGTTGCCGGTGCCGGACGGGCGAGCCGGGCACACCGCCTACCGCCTGGTCGGGCTCACCGGCAGCGCGAAGTAGCGCCAGGTGTGGGCCGTCGCGCAGCAGAAGGCCTTCGCGAACGCCGCCGGGCAGGCGTCCGGCCAGGCCGTGAGCGCCAATCTGCTGAGTGTCACGGCGGCCGCCACACAGATGCAGGAGAAACTGGCGCCCTCCTTGCGGCTGGCCGACGCCCTGGCCCTGTCGGTGGCCTGCCTGGCACTGCTCCTCGTGCTGCGGCGCCCGGCGCCGGCCGCGCTGTCGCTCCTGGTCTCCGGTGCCACGGTCGCGGTCACCCTGGCCCTGCTCGGCCACCTCCCCGGTGTCTCGGTCGACCTGTTCACCGCGGCGACCACGTCCGCCCTCGGCCTGGGCGTGGGGTTGGACTACGCGTTGCTGCTGCTCATGCGCTTTCGCGAACACCTGGCCGCCGGTGCCGACGGGCCGCGGGCGGCGGTGGCCGCCGTCACCACGGCGGGCCGGACGGTCGCGTACTCCGCCCTGACCGTGATGACCGGCGCCGCCAGCCTGCTGGTGGTCGGCATGCCCCTCGTACGCGGCTGCGCCCTGGGCGCCATGGCCGTCACGGCCGCGGCCCTCCTGGCCACCGTGACCCTACTGCCCGCCTGTCTGGCGCAGTGGCCACAGGCGGTGGCGGCTCCCCGGCCGGTCCCCGGCGCCGACCGCGGCACCGCGCCCGGCGGCTGGGAGCGATGGGCCCGGCAGCTGATGCGCCGTCCGGGGCGCTACGTCCTGGCGGCGCCGGCCGTCCTGGCCGTGGCCGCCTGGCCGGCCGCGGGGCTGCGCACCGGCTTCGACTTCGACCGCGGCGCCCTGGCCGGCACGCCCGCCGGCACGGCCCTGCGCACACTGGAAACCCACGGCGCGGCAGGAGCGGCGGCCACCGTCCTGGTGGCGCTTCCCCATCCCGGCACGCCGGTCGTCGAGGGACTGCCCGCGCTGATGGACGCCCTCCACACCGACCCGGACATCGCGGTGAGCGTCCCGATCGACAACGCCCGGGACACCACCGTGGTGCTGGTGCTCCCCCGTACCGCGATCGACGCCGACCCCACCGCCGCCCTGGTCGAACGGCTGCGCCACCGGATCCTGCCCCGAACCCTGCCGCCCGGACAGGCCGCCCCGGTGGGCGGTGCCGCCGTCGCACTCGCCGACCAGCGCGCGCTGATCGGTGACAGCGTCCTCACGGTCGCCACCTGCCTGCTGACCGGAGCGTTCTGCTGCCTTGTGATCGCCTTCCGCAGTCTGGTGCTCCCGCTCAAGGCCATCGCGGCCAACCTCGCCATGACCGCCGCCACCTTCGGTCGGCGATTTTCACGACCTCCGGGACGTAGCGCTCGAGCGACCCGTTGCCGGTGCCCACCACCACCCCCGCCCGCGCCGCCGGCCACTCCCGTGGAACCAGGCGCGCGTCGGCGACCGCCTCGCGCGCGGCAAGAACGGCCATCGCCGTGAACCGGTCCAGACGGGCCGCCGATCGCCGCCCGAGCAGGACGCCGACGTCGAAGCCGGGAACCCGGCACGAGAAGTCCGTCGGCAGCCCGGCCAGATCGGGGTCGGTGGCCGCGGTGGAGACGCCGGAGAGCAGGCCCTGCCAGGTGGCGGGCACACCCATACCCGCCGCCGTGACCAGGCCCACTCCGGTGACCACTACGTCTTGGTGCCGCAACGATTCACTCCCCGAGCGCGGTCCCTGGTCCGCGGTGCGCGAGGAGATCCTCCGCCCTGCCGACCGCCCGGTCCGACACTATGCGTCAGGGTGCGAACGGTTGCCTTCACCGGCCGAGGCCCGGTCGTGTCCTTCATCCGTTCGGATGCGTTTACGAGCCTCAGCGGCGCCTGAAGTCACACGGGCAGAGCGGACCGTCAAATCGAGCGGGGCCTGAGCAGGTTTTCGACAAGAGCGTCCACCAGGCCGCTGGGGATGCTCGCCCCCGTCAGGGCGCGGTAGACGATCGGGCCGACAAGGGCGTCGATCGTGGCGTCGGGGCCGAGAACGGGCGAGATCTCGCCGGCGTCGATTCCGCGCGCGAGCATGTCCCGTTCCTGGTCACGACGCGGGCCGAGATAGCGCTGGTGAAAGCTCTCGGCCGTGCCGGGATCGTGCTGCGCCTCGGCGATGAGCGCGAGCAGGACCTTGCCGGCGGGGTCGCCGGTGAGGAATCGCGCGAAGTCGCGGAGGTAGCCACGGATGCTCTCCGCCGTGGGCTTCTCCGTCGGGACGGGAAGGTGTTTGCCGCTGTCCTCGATGAGTGTGTCGAGGAGGATCTCGACCTTCGAGGGCCACCAGCGGTAGATCGTCTGCTTGGCGACGCCGGCGCGGCGCGCGATCGCCTCGACGGTCAGGGCGCCGAAGCCGTGTTCGGCGAGCAGATCGTCCGCGGCGTGGAGCACAGCGAGCCGCGCGGCCTCGTCGCGCCGGCTGCCGGAGCGCGGCCTGCGGGGCTGAGGGCTGGCTGAAGGCATGCGAGACACCATACCCGGCAGTAGCCCCGCGGGTGTTGTATAGACGCAACGGTGCGTCTAATCTAAATTTCCCCACTGCGAAGGAGTGAGCATGTCGACCACCTCCAACCGCACGGCCCTCGTCATCGGAGCCTCCCGAGGGTTAGGACTCGTACTCGCCGGCGAACTGGCTCGACGCGGCTGGCACGTCATCGCCACGACGCGCCGGAACGGCGGCGAACTGCAAGCGAACGCCGATGCCTCGAACGGCCGGCTGGAGATCGAATCGCTGGAGATGACAAGCTCGGAAGAGCTGGCCGCGCTCCGCGAGCGACTGGAAGGCCGTCGGCTCGATCTGCTCTTCGTCAACGCCGCGATCAACCGGGGGAACCTGCCGATCCACGAGGTCTCGACCGACGTGTTCACCGAGGTGATGACCACCAACGCGTTGAGTCCGCTGCGCGCCCTTGAGACCCTCCGCGGACTCGTCGCGCCCGGCGGAACCGTCGCCGTCATGTCTTCCGACCAGGGCAGCATCTCGCGGAACACCGACGGCGGCTACGAGCTCTACAAGGCCAGCAAGGCCGCGCTCAACCAGCTGATGCGCAGCTACGCCACCCGCCACGCCGACGACGGACACACCAAGCTGCTCATCGACCCCGGCCACAACCGGACCGAGCTCGGCGGACCCGACGCTCCACTCGACCCCCAGGAGAGCATCCCGGCCGTCGCCGACGTCCTCGAAGCGCAGACCGGCGCCCCCGGCCTTCAGTTCCTGGACCTCCACGGCGAGACCGTCCCGTGGTGAAGCGCTGGGCCGGAGCGCCGGGGCCCGCGCCCCTTCCGAGACCGGATGCCGTCGAGGGCGCCGAGGACGAGGATTGACACGCACCCGCTCCCGGCGCCGTTCGTTGGACACGGAAAGTCCCGCGCCGGGACGGCTCACCGACAGGCTCGTCCCGTCCACGAGAGCCCAAAAAAAGTCGGACGGCGATGTCGAGAACCCGTGACCGGCTCCGTCCCCGCAATGAACGCGACCACAATGGGCCGCACCAGCGAGGAGAAACACGATGGCCAAGTACTTGCTGCTCAAGCACTACCGCGGCGCCCCGGCCTGCGTCAACGACGTGCCCATGGACCAGTGGACGCCGGAGGAGATCTCGGCACACGTGCAGTACATGAACGACTTCGCGGCCCGGCTCGAGAAGACCGGCGAGTTCGTCGACGGCCAGGCGCTCGCCCCCGAGGGGACGTGGGTCCGCTACGACGGTGAGGGGCGCCCGCCGGTCACCGACGGCCCGTTCGCCGAGACCAAGGACCTCATCGCCGGCTGGATGGTGATCGACGTCGACAGCTACGAGCGCGCCGTCGCGCTGGCCGGGGAACTGTCGGCCGCCCCCGGGGCGGGCGGGAAGCCGATCCACGAGTGGCTGGAGCTGCGCCCGTTCCTGGCCTGCCCGCCCACCATCACGGAGTGACCTCACCGATGGACGAGGCCCTGCTCCGGAGCCTCACGCCGAGCGTGCTCGCCATCCTCGTCCGCCGCGGAGCCGACTTCGCGGCGGCCGAGGACGCCGTGCAGGACGCGCTCGTCGAGGCGGTCCGCGTCTGGCCCGCCGACCCTCCGCGGGACGCGAAGGGCTGGCTGGTCACCGTGGCCTGGCGCAAGTTCCTCGACGCGATACGGGCGGACACCGCCCGCCGCCGGCGCGAGGACCTCCTCGACGAGGAACCGGCGCCCGGCCCCGCGCCCGCGGTGGACGACACGCTCCAGCTCTACTTCCTGTGCGCCCACCCGTCACTGACGCCCTCGTCCGCGGTCGCGCTCACACTGCGCGCCGTCGGCGGGCTCACCACCCGCCAGATCGCCCAGGCCTACCTGGTACCCGAGACGACCATGGCGCAGCGCATCAGCCGGGCCAAGCGCACGGTCTCCGGCGCGCGCCTCGACCGGCCCGGCGACGTCGCCACCGTGCTGCGCGTCCTCTACCTGGTCTTCAACGAGGGCTACTCGGGCGACGTCGACCTCGCCGCCGAGGCCATCCGGCTCACCCGGCAGCTCGCGGCCGCCATCGACCACCCCGAGGCGGCGGGGCTGCTCGCGCTCATGCTGCTCCACCACGCCCGGCGCGCCGCCCGGACCGCGCCCGACGGCAGCCTGGTACCGCTCGCAGAGCAGGACCGCGGCCGGTGGGACACCGCGCTGATCGCCGAGGGCGTCGCGATCCTCCAGGCGGCCCTCGCCCGCGACCGGCTGGGCGAGTTCCAGGCCCAGGCCGCCATCGCGGCCCTCCACGCCGACGCGCCCACCGCCGAGGAGACCGACTGGACGCAGATCGTCGAGTGGTACGACGAGCTCACGCGCCTGACCGACAACCCCGTCGTCCGGCTCAACCGCGCGGTGGCCGTCGGCGAGGCCGACGGACCGCGCGCCGGCCTGGCGGCACTCGCGGCGCTGGACACCTCACTGCCCCGCCACGCCGCGGTGGCGGCGTACCTCCACGAGCGCGACGGCGACCTGGCGACGGCGGCACGGCTGTACGCCGAGGCGGCCCACAAGGCCCCCAACCTCGCCGAACGCGACCACCTGACCCGACAGGCCGCCCGGCTCAACGCCCGCCGATGCCGCTGACCCCGGCGACACACTCGTCGTTCCCTCGCGCATCGCCGGTTCGGCGTGAGCCCGCCCCACTCGGTCCGTCCACGGCGGTGGCCGGGAGCGCGGAACGCGAGGGCGCGCAGGGAGCCGTCATCGGTTCCCTCACGCGCCCTCGCGGCGGGGCCCGAGGGCGTCAGGCGTGGACGCGCCCCGCGAAGCGGCGCTCGAAGCCGTCGCCCACGTCGGCCGTGACGCTGTGGTCGTAGCCGCCGTCCTGCTCCGCCGTCAGCGTCAGCCGGGCGCTCCCGCCCGCCGCCACGGTGACCCGCTGCCCGTCGGAGACCGTGAAGACGACCGGTGCGCCGCCGCCGTTGGTGAGCGTGAGGCGCAGCGAACCGGGCGTGGCGGGGTCGGGGGTCACGGCGGCCTCCGGGTGCCCCTTCGTGCCGTCCGACCAGGTGCGTACGTCGCCCTTGAAGCCGCGCAGATAGCCGTCGGGGCCGTGCAGGTCGACGTCGTACTTCCCGCCGCCGTAGGTCAGGGCGCTGAAGTAGTCGCTCGCCCCGCCGCCCACCGGGACCGTGTAGTGCCATGCCGCATAAGCGCGGTAATTGACCGTGTAGGCGCTGAAACCGGCACCGAGCGAGCCGGTGTTGACCACCTTGAACCACAGTCTGCCCGTGGCGGTGTCGGTCCAGGACGTGGTGTCGAAGCCGTAGCCCGTGCGGCGGGCGGGCCGGGTGCCGGGCTCCTGCGTCGGCTGCGGCTGGTCGGCCGGGGGCCGGGCCTCGGGGAGGGAGTGCTGCCGGTCGCAGGCGGCGACGAGCGCGGTGGTGTCCGGCAGCGCGGGGAAGGAGACGTTCTTCGAGGCGAAGTCGAAGGCGTTCATCAGGTCGCCGCAGACGGTGCGCCGCCACGCGGAGATGTTGGGCTCCTTGACGCCCGTCCAGTTCTCCAGGAACCGCAGGGGCGAGGTGTGGTCGAGGACCTCCGAGTGGACGTGTCCGCCCCGGCTCCACGGCGAGATCACCGTCATCGGCACCCGTGGCCCCAGCCCGATCGGCGCGCCGCCCACGAACTCGTCCGGCGTGCCGGCCGGGGGGACCGGCGGGGCCACGTGGTCGAAGAAGCCGTCGTTCTCGTCGAAGTTGAGGAACACCACCGTCCTGGCCCAGACCTCGGGGTGGGCGGCCAGCGACTCCAAGACGTACTTCGCGGTGAAGTCGGCGCCGTACGCGGGCGGGTAGGCGGGGTGCTCGGACTGGTTCTCGGGAGCGACGACCCAGCTGACCGCCGGGAGCCGGCCCGCCGCGACGTCCTGGGCGAAGGCGTCGGCGGGGCGGCGCAGCATGCCGTTGTCGTACAGGGACGAGCCGGGCTTCGCGGCGCGGAACCGGGTGAACCAGGCCAGGGGGTTGTCGTCGTAGTTGTCCTGCTGCTGGTAGACGCGCCAGGAGATCCCGGCCGCCTCCAGGCGTTCGGGATAGGTCGTCCAGGAGTAGCCCTTCTCGGAGTTGTCGGTGACGGGCCCGCCCTGCTTGCCGCCCGGGTCGACGGTCCCCGTCCACTGGTAGAGCCGGTTGGGGTTGGTGGGGCCCTGGACGGAGCAGAAGTACTGGTCGCAGATGGTGAACGCCTCGGCCAGCGCGAACTGGAACGGGATGTCCTCGCGCCGGTAGTACCCCATGGTCCAGGCGCTCTTGGCGGGGATCCAGTTGTCGTAGCGGCCGCTGTTCCAGGCGCGGTGGGTTCCGGACCAGCCGTGGTCGAGGTCGCGGACCCGCTGGGCGTCGGTGGTGGCCGTGTCCAGGTGCCAGGGCCGCACCACGCTTCCGCCGAGCGGGCCGAGCGTCGTCTGTCTGAGGACGTCGGAGCCGCCCGGGAAGCGGAGCGAGGAGCGGTCGCCGAAGCCGCGTACGCCCTTGAGGGTGCCGAAGTAGTGATCGAAGGAACGGTTCTCCTGCATCAGGATGACGACATGGGCGACGTCGTCGAGCGTGCCGGCGGGGGAGGTGGCCGCCATCGCCTGCTGGAGCGACGCGGGCAGCGCCGAGCTCAGGGCCGTGGCCGCGCCGGTGGCGGCGGCCGCGCCGAGGAAGCCGCGACGGGTCAGGGGAGTCATGGGATCTCCTGGGACCGGGGGAAAAGGGAAGGGCGGGTTCAGTGAAGGGCGCTGGGGTGACCGCCCGCCGCATCCGAGGTGTCCGGCGGCCCAAGAGACGGTGTGGGATGGGTCGGGCCCGGCCGCCCACGTCCGACGGGTCCTCACTGCCCACGCCCGACGGGCCCCGCCGCCCGCGTCGGCGGGGCGCGACGTTCAGGCCCCCGATCTCCGTTCGTGCCGGCGGGGCCGCGACGCTCAGGCCCCGGATCCCCGCTCCGCCACCGCCCGGGCCCAGCGGTAGTCAGCCTTGCCGCTTGGCGAGCGTTCGACCCGTTCCGTCAGGACGAGCCCCCGCGGCACCTTGTACCCCGCCAGCCGCGCCCGGCAGTGCGTCTGGAGCGCTTCCAGGGTCGGGGGCGCCGTCCCCTCCCGGGGCTGGACGACCGCCGTGACGCGCTGGCCCCAGCGGGCGTCGGCAACGCCCGTGACCAGCACGTCGTAGACGGCCGGATGGGCCTTGAGGACCTGCTCGACCTCCTCCGGGAAGACCTTCTCGCCGCCCGTGTTGATGCACTGGGAGCCGCGCCCCAGGACGGTCACCACCCCGTCGGCGTCCACGGTCGCCATGTCGCCGAGCAGCACCCAGCGCTCGCCGCCGACTGTGAAGAAGGTCTCGGCCGTCTTCGCCGGGTCGTTGTGGTAACCGAGCGGCACGTGCCCGCGCTGGGCGATACGGCCCGGCACGCCCGGGGCGACCGGCCGGTGGGTCACCGGGTCCACCACGGCCGTACGGTCGTTGACGCGCAGCCGGAAGCCCCGCTCGGGGCCGGAGTCCTCGGTGGCGGTGCCGTTGAAACCCGACTCGGAGGAGCCGAAGTTGTTGACGATCCGCACCCCGGGCAGCAGTTCCGCGAACCGCTCGCGCACGGCCTCCGACAGCACGGCACCCGAGCTGCTGACGCCGATCAGCGACGAGCAGTCGGTCCCCCGCAGCGGCCCGGCCAGGGTCTCCGTGAGCGGCCGCAGCATCGCGTCGCCGACCAGGGAGACATTGGTGACCCGCTCCCGGGCGATCGTGCGCAGAGCTTCCTCGGGCATGAACTTGCGGTGCAGGACCACCTTCTGCCCGAGGAGGTGGGCGATGAGCGCGGTGAGGGTGGACGTGCCGTGCATCAGCGGCGCGGTGGGGAAGAAGACCAGGCCCTCCCCGCCCGCCGCGACGCGCTCGGCCACCTCCTCCGGCCGCTTCACCGGCTCGCCCGTCGGCGCGCCCCCGCCGAGCCCGGAGAAGAAAAGGTCCTCCTGCCGCCACACCACGCCCTTGGGCATACCGGTGGTGCCGCCGGTGTAGATGATGAACCGGTCGTCGCCCGAGCGCGGTCCGACGGCGTCGCGCACGGTCGTGACGGACGCCTCGGCCTCGGCGAAGTCCACTGGGGCGATGGCCGGTTCGGGGGCGTCGGCGGACGGCGTTCCCACCCGGACGAGGTGGCGCAGCCGTCCCCCGGACCGGGGGAGGGCCGCCGTGACCCGCGCGGTGAAGGAGGCGTCGAAGACCAGCGCGACCAGGTCCGCGTCACGGTAGAGGTAGGCCAGCTCGTCCTCGACGTAGCGGTAGTTGACGTTGACCGGCACGGCCCGGATCTTCAGGCAGGCCCAGAGCGTCTGCACGTACGCCACGCCGTTGTAGAGGTGGAGCCCCACGTGGTCGCCGGGGCCGACGCCGCTGTCGAGGAGGTGACCGGCGAGCCGGTCCGCCGCCGTGTCGAGCTCCGTGTACGTCAGCCGGCGTTCGGCGCCGCCGCCGGGGAGGTCGAGCCGGACCAGGGCCTCCCGGGCGGGGACCACGTCCACGACCGATTCGAGGAGATCCGCGAGGTTGTAGTCCACGGCGGTCATTAGAGCGCCGGGGGGTGTCGACCGGAAGGGCCGTGACCCAAGAAATCTGACGATCAGTCAGAAAACTATTGAACCGTGCCCCCGCCTCCTGCACGCTGTTCCGGTCCTCATGACCACAGCCACGACCACGAGATCGCGAAGATCACGACGGGAGGTCCGCCATGGGCGGGACCGAACACCTCACCGTGGAGCGCGTCGGCGCCACGCTCGTCCTCACCCTCGACCGGCCGGAGGCGAGGAACGCGCTGTCACTGCCGATGCTCGCCGGCCTCTACGACGCCTGGCTGCTCGCCGACGCCGACGACGACGTCCGCTCGGTCGTCCTGACCGGCGCGGGCGGCGCGTTCTGCTCCGGCATGGACCTCAAGGCGCTCGCCGAGCGGCGGCCGGACGAGGAGGACCCCGTCCGCGAGCGCTTCAAGGCCGACCCCGACCTCCACTGGAAGGCCATGCTCCGCCACCACCGGCCCCGCAAGCCCGTGATCGCCGCCGTCGAGGGCCCCTGCGTCGCGGGCGGCACCGAACTCCTCCAGGGCACCGACATCCGCATCGCGGGCAGCGGAGCCGTCTTCGGCCTCTTCGAGGTCCGCCGCGGCCTCTTCCCCATCGGCGGCTCCACCGTCCGGCTGCCCCGCCAGATCCCCCACACCCACGCCATGGAGATGCTGCTCACCGGACGCCCGTACACCGCCGCCGAAGCCGAGCGCATCGGCCTCATCGGCCACGTCGTCCCCGACGGCACCGCCCTCGAACGGGTCCTGGAGACCGCCGCACTCGTCAACGCCAACGCGCCGCTCGCCGTAGAGGCCGTCAAGGCCTGCGCCTACGACGCCGCGGCCCTCCCCGAACCCGACGCCCTCGCCCTCGAACTCGAACGCGGCCGGCCCGTCTTCGACACCGCCGACGCCAAGGAAGGCGCCCGCGCCTTCGCCGAGAAACGCCCCGCCGTCTTCCGCCGCGCCTGACGAGGAGGAGAACCGATGCCGGAACACCTCACCGCGCCCCTCGTCGTCTCCTTCCCCTTCACCCGCTCCCTCGGCCCCGTGCAGAGCGCCTTCCTCACCGGCCTGCGCGAACGCGTCGTCCTCGGCATCCGCGCCCACGACGGCCGCGTGCTCGTACCGCCCGCCGAATACGACCCCGACACCGCCGAGGACCTCCGCGAACTCGTCGAGGTGGGCACCACCGGCACGGTCACCACCTGGGCCTGGAACCCCGCCCCCCGCCCGAACCAGCCCCTCGCGACCCCCTTCGCCTGGGTGCTCGTACACCTCGACGGCGCCGACACCGCCCTCCTCCACGCCCTCGACGCCCCGGGCCCCGAAGCCGTCCGCACCGGCATGCGCGTCCGCGTCCGCTGGGCCGGGCAGCGCACCGGAGCCATCACCGACATCGCCTGCTTCGAACCGGACGACGGGCCGTACGCCGAGCAGTACGACGGGCCGGAGACCGGACACGCCACCCCGCACCACGGCACGTTCACCGACCCCGTCACCTCCCTCACCGCCCCCGCCCGCCTCGACTACACCTACACACCCGGCCGCGCCCAGACCCGCCACCTCCGGGACCTCGCCCGCCGCCGCCTCACCGGCGAACGCTGCCCCCGCTGCCACAAGGTCCACGTACCGCCGCGCGGCGCCTGCCCCACCTGCGGAGTCGCCACCACCGAACAAGTCGTCGTCGGCCCCCGCGGCACGGTCACCACCTTCTGCGTCGTCAACATCAAGGCCAAGGGCCTGGCCATCGACGTCCCCTACGTCTACGCCCACATCGCCCTCGACGGCGCCGACCTCGCCCTCCACGGCCGCGTCGCCGGCATCCCCTACGACCAGGTGCGCATGGGGCTGCGCGTCGAGCCCGTCTGGCGCGACGGCGACCGCCACCCCGACCACTACCGGCCCACCGGCGAACCCGACGCCGACTACGACACCTACAAGAGGCTGCTGTGACCAGGAGGCCGCTGTGACGCCGCGCCCCCGCGACGTGGCCGTCGTCGCCTTCGCCCAGAGCGACCACCGCCGCGCCACCCCCGAGCTCTCCGAGACGGAACTGCTCCTCCCCGTCCTGCGCGAGGTCCTCGACCGGGCCGGACTCGCCCCCGGTGAGGCCGACTTCACCTGCTCCGGCTCCAGCGACTACCTCGCCGGACGGCCCTTCTCCTTCACCCAGACCCTCGACGGCGTCGGCGCCTGGCCCCCGATCGCCGAGTCCCACGTCGAGATGGACGGGGCCTGGGCCCTTTACGAGGCCTGGGTGAAGATCCTCACCGGCGAGGCGGACACCGCCCTCGTCTACGCCCACGGGAAGTCCTCCGCGGGCGACATCCGCGACGTCCTCACCCGCCAGCTCGACCCCGTCCACCTGGCACCCCTGTGGCCCGACTCCGTCTCCCTCGCCGCCCTCCAGGCCCAGGCCCTCATCGACGCCGGCGAGACCGACGAGGACGCCCTCGCGGCCATCGCCGCCCGCAACCGCGCTGCCGCCACGACCAACCCCCACGCCCAGTTGCGCGGCGCCGTCCCCCAGGGCGACTACGTCGTACACCCCCTGCGCACCGGCGACTGCCCGCCCGTCAGCGACGGCGCCGCGGCCGTCGTCCTCGCCGCCGGGAACCGCGCCCGGCAGATGTGCCCCCGGCCCGCCTGGATCCGCGGCATCGACCACCGGATCGAACCCCAGAGCCCGGGCCGACGCGACCTCACCGACTCGCCCTCCACCCGCCTGGCCGCCGAACGAGCCGGAGCCTTCGACGCGCCCGTCGACATCGCCGAACTCCACGCGCCCTTCACTGCCCAGGAAGTGATCCTGCGCAAGGCCCTCCGCCTCACCGGCGACGTCCGCGTCAACCCCTCCGGCGGCGCCCTCGCCGCCCACCCCCTCATGGCCGCCGGGCTCGTGCGGATCGGCGAGGCAGCCGCCCGAATCCACCGGGGCGAGTCCCACCGGGCCCTCGCCCACGCCACCTCCGGCCCCTGCCTCCAGCAGAATCTCGTCGCCGTGCTCGAAGCCGCCGTGCTGGAAGGAGAACCCTCGTGAGCGGCACGAACCGTGTGAACGGCACGAACAAGGAACCCGTGGCCGTCGTCGGCATAGGACAGACCCGGCACGCCGCGGCCCGCCGGGACGTCTCCCTCGCCGGACTCGTCCGCGAAGCCGCCCGGCGCGCCCTCGACGACGCAGCCCTCGCCTGGACCGACGTCGAAGCCGTCGTCATCGGCAAGGCCCCCGACTTCTTCGAGGGCGTCATGATGCCCGAGCTCCACCTCGCCGAAGCCCTCGGCGCCGTCGGCAAACCCGTCCTGCGCGTCCACACCGCCGGCTCGGTCGGCGGCTCCACCGCCCTCGTCGCCGCGAACCTCGTCGCCGCCCGCGTCCACCGGACCGTCCTCGCCCTGGCCTTCGAAAAGCAGTCCGAGTCCAACGCCATGTGGGGCCTCTCCCTGCCCGTCCCCTTCCAGCCACCCCTCCTGGCCGGCGCCGGCGGCTTCTTCGCCCCGCACATCCGCGCGTACATCCGCCGCACCGGCGCCCCCGCCGGCACCGGCACGCTCGTCGCCCACAAGGACCGCCGCAACGCCCTCAAGAACCCCTACGCCCACCTCCACGAGCACGGCCTCACCCTGGAGGCGGTGCGCTCCTCGCCCATGCTCTGGGACCCCATCCGCTACTCGGAGACCTGCCCCTCCTCCGACGGGGCCTGCGCCATGGTGCTCACCGACCGCGCGGGCGCCGCCCGCGCCCCGCACCCGCCCGCCTGGGTGCACGGCGGGGCCATGCGCAGCGAACCCACCCTCTTCGCCGGCAAGGACTTCGTCTCGCCGCGCGCCGGCCGCGACTGCGCCGCCGACGTCTACCGCCGGGCCGGGATCACCGACCCCCGCCGGGAGATCGACGTCGCCGAGCTGTACGTCCCCTTCAGCTGGTACGAGCCGATGTGGCTGGAGAACCTCGGCTTCGCCGCCGAGGGCGAGGGCTGGAAACTCGTCGAGTCCGGCGCCACCGAACTGGACGGCGACCTCCCCGTCAACCCCTCGGGCGGCGTCCTGTCCACCAACCCCATCGGGGCCTCCGGCATGCTCCGCTTCGCCGAGGCCGCGCTCCAGGTGCGCGGCGGGGCGGGCGAGCACCAGGTGCCCGGGGCGCGCAGGGCCCTCGGGCACGCCTACGGCGGCGGCGCCCAGTTCTTCGCCATGTGGCTCGTCGCCGCCGGCCCGCCCACCGGATGAGGCCGGATCCGGGGGCCTGTCGGGCACCGGCCGCGCTCGCTAGTGTGGGCGGCGACGACGAGCCGGAAGGGGTACGGACGTGGCGGAGAGCACGACCGAGCAACTGGTGGGCGACGTGAGGCCGGACCTCGACCTCGCCACGGCCACGTGGCAGTCGAGCGCCCGGGGAAGCCGGGGCAACGTCCAGATCGCCTTCGTCGAGGGCTATATCGCCCTGCGGGACCGCAGGGACCCCGACGTCCCCGCGGTGATCTTCTCACCGGGGGAGTGGCGGGCGTTCATGGTGAGCGCGCGGGCCGGGGAATTCGACCTCACCTGACCGGGGCGCGCCGGAGCGGCCGGCTCCGGGTGAAGGGACCCGCCCGACGGGTTCCCGGCGCCGCGGCGCCGCGGCGGGCACGTACGATGTGAGCATGTCCTTCCTCCGCCGCCGCAGCGCCGCCACCCCCACCGGGCCGGACTTCGACGTCCTCGCCATGGACCCCGGTGACTGGCCGGGTGATCTCGGAGCCGGGCTGCTCCCCGCGCCCGACGGCAGCTGCCAGGGAGTCTTCCTCCGCTACGACCTGTTCGGCGGCCGCGGCCCCGCGATGATCATCGGCAATCTGCCCGAGGGCTCCCCGGCCCGGGAGCTCGGCGAGGGCCAGGTGCCCTTCGAGGTGGCCCAGCTGCTGGCCGCGCTCGGCAACGACGAGCCGGTCCAGGTGGTGGAGACCGAGGACCTGCCCGTCATGCACGAGGACAACCTCCTCATCGTGCGCCGGCTGAAGTGCTCCGAGAGCCGGATCTCCTGCACCCAGTTCGACCGCAGCGACGGCGTCCTCGTCACCATCGCCAGCTGGGACCGGCCGATCACCGACGACCTCTACCAGCTGCTGAAGCCGCTGCCGGCCGAGATGTTCCAGGCCGGCTAGGACCGTCACCGGCCCCATGAACGACCGGAGCCCGGCACGCCGTCGCGTGCCGGGCTCCCGCCGTGCCGCTACCACTTCCCGGGCCGCTACCACTTCGAGGAGTGGATCTCCACGTCCGAGGCCTTGACGAAGGCCACCCGGTGCCCGAACTGGATCTCGTAGTAGACGTCCTTGCCCCGGACGATCCGGTGGCCCTCCGGCTCGAAGGTCGCCGCCCACAGATACTCGCCGGGCGAGGTCGCCCCCAGCGCGTACGACTGCCCGGCGGGCAGTTTGTACGGCAACGGGGTCACGGTCTGCACCGGAACGCCCGCCGGATAGGCCTCCTGCTCCGGGTAGGCGCGCCCATACACCGGGATCTCGGCCAGGCCCTCCCTCGGGGTGACCAGCCGGCCGTGGGCGCCCACCGCCGTCGGGTCCCACCAGGGGTTACGGAACCACGCCTTTTGCCCCAGGTACCAGATCGCCGTCCAGCCTCCCTGCCGGTCGGCCACGGCGAACTGCTGTCCGGTGGAGGCGCGGGCGCCCGTGTCGTTGACGTCGGTCGTCGACGGGCTGCCGTCCGGCCGCAGACCGATGTCCTGGATCAGCGGGGCGTCCTCGCGCGGGGCGGTGTGCAGCCGCACCGCACCCGAGCCGTGCGGGGAGCACTTCTCACCCGGCTTGGCGCACCCGGTGTAGGCCGGCTCGTTCTCCTCGTACTCGGGCGCGATGGTGACCATCCCGCTGAAGGGGCTGCCGGTCGCCTCGAACGACTGGCCCATCAGATCGAAGTAGTGCGCCCAGTCCCAGTACGGGCCGGGGTCGGTGTGCATGCCTTTGATGGTCGACGGAACGGTGCCGGGGACGTTGTCGTGGCCCAGGATGTGCTGACGGTCCAGCGGGATGTCCAGCTTCTCCGCCAGATAGCCCACCAGCCGGGCCGACGTGCGGTACATCTCCTCGGTGTACCAGGCGTCGGGCTGGGCCAGGAAACCCTCGTGCTCGATGCCGACGGACTTGGCGTTCACGTACCAGTTCCCCGCGTGCCAGGCGACGTCCTTGGTCGGTACGTGCTGGGCGATATGGCCGTCCCCGGAACGCACGGTGTAGTTCCAGGAGACATACGCCGGGTCCTTGATCAGCTTGATCGTCGTCTCCCATGTCCCCTCGGTGTCATGGATGACGATGAAGTCGACCTTCTGCGACCTGGGCCGGTCGGCGAGGTCGTGATTGCCGTAGTCCTTGCCCTCCAGCCGCTGGTACGGCGCCGGGATCGACTCGCAGGCCACCGACGCCGGGCACTCGGTGCCCTTGGACGGGACCGTGCCGAGCCCCAGCCGTCGTAGCTGCTCGGTGCGGGGGGCGACCCGGGGGGTGGCGGGGAGGACGACCTCCTGGCGGCTGTCGGTGGTGCGCCGCTGTCCCTTGCGGATGACGTCGAAGACGTCATTGGCGAAGGTGGCCGCCGTGGCGGCGTCGGTGGCGCCGGAGTAGCCGGCCACCGCCGCGTACCAGTCGGCGGCGTCACCGCTCGGCGGCAGGCCGAGACGCTTCTGCTCGGCGGCCAGCAGGGCCGCGCCCCCCTGGAGGTTGGCGGCGGTGCTCGTACGCAGCTCCTTGGGGGAATGCCCGGTCAGTTCGGCGGCCCGCTCCAGGGTGCGCAGCCGGGCCGGGAGGGTGGCGGGCGCGGGGGCCGGGGCGGCCACCGCGCTGCGGCCGGCGGCACGCGGCCGGGCGAGATCACCCCGGGCGTCCTCGCCGGGGTCGCTGTGATGCGGGGCGCCGGCCAGGGCGGTGGCGGCGTCGGTGAGATGCATCGGGCCATAGCCGGCGGTGACACTGGGGGCACCGCCATGGGTGTCCCAGCGGGACTCCAGATAGGAGACGGCGAGCAGCACACTGCCCGGTACGTGATACCGGGCGGCCGCCTGGGCGAACTCCCGCTGGAGCGCGCCGGCGGCGGGCTTGTCCGCCGTGGCGGCCGGCCCGGCCGTGACCATCGGCAGGATCAGGGCCGCCGAGGCGACCGCGCCGAACATCCGGGTCCGATGGTTTCTTCGTCTGCCGGTTCTCGCGTTCCGCCGTGACTCCGGTACGGATCCTCGCAATGCGGCCTCCTCGGGACGGGCCGTGCCGAGCGCTTGGAGTGCTGATGGACCGAACTTACCAAGAGCAAAGCCCCGGCAGACGATCCGTCAATATGACTGGGGTGGCGCTCATCAGACTGGGTGGCCGGTGCAACGCACGTCAACGCCCGCGCCGGGGGTTTCCCGACGCGGGCGTGGGAACGCACCGGAGCCGTGCTCGCCCGTCCGGACGAGGCCCGACACGCCGTAAGTCGGCGGAACGGCGTGTCGGGCCGGCTCCTCAGCGCGTACCGACGGCGGCCCGGACGGCCCGGCGGGCCATCGCGCAGTCGTCGTGGAGCCGACGGAGCAGGAGCCGCTGCTCCTCGCCGGACTCGGGGGTGGTGCCGGGTGGGGCGGGCTCGTGCATCGCGCGCTGCACGGCCGTCTCATAGGTCCTGATCTCCCGGGTGAGCACCAGCATCAGATTCACCAGAAAGGCGTCCCGGGAAGTGGTCCCCGCCTGCTGGGCGTGCTGACTGATCTGACGCCGTGCCACCGGGGCGTCACCGAGGACGGTCCAGAGCGTCGCCAGGTCGTACCCCGGCAGATACCAGCCGGCGTGGTCCCAGTCGACGAGCACCGGCCCGGCGGGGGAGAGGAGGACATTGGAGAGCTGGGCGTCGCCATGGCAGAACTGCCCCTGGACATGGGCCAGGCCGTGCAGCAGCTTCTGGAGATCGCCCATGTCACGATCGGTCAGCAGACCCAGCTCGTGATAGCGGGCGATGCGCTTGCCGTAGTCCAGCGGCATATCGAACATCCCGGCGGGCGGCCGCCAGAGATTGACCCGGCAGATGGCGCCGAGCGCCGCCCGGACGTCCGCGCGGGGCAGGGTGTCCACCGGGTGCCGCTGGGTGGCGGCGGGCCGGCCGGGCATCCGCTCGATGACCAGGGTGCAGTGCTCCGGATCGGCGGCGATGAGCCGCGGGACCCGGACCGGGGGGCGATGCCGGACAAACGCCCGATATGTGGCTATTTCATGACGGAACCGCTCGGCCCATGCGGAGGAATGATCCAGTAAACACTTCGCCACGGCCGTACTCCGTCCGGTCGTGCCGACGAGGAGGACGGAACGTCCGCCTCGGCGCAGCACCTGGACGGGGTTGAACTCGGGGCAGATGCGATGGACCGATGAGATCACCGTGCGCAGCTGCGCCCCCTGGGGGCCGGACAAGTCGATTCTCCCGCTGAGCGGTTGGGCGCCGATCCCCGGGGCCCTCCGCGCCCGTCCGCCCCCGAACGCGGCCCCCACTGCGTGGGAGGGGTCGAGGTACGGGCCGCCGCCGCTCTGCTGGGGGCGGAGCGGCCGGGGCGGAGCGGACACGGAGGTCGAGGCTGCATACATGAGCGGAACGGGTCCCTTCGTGTCGGCGAATTGCTGCGCTACCCGGTCCCCGGGCCCTTGGGCACCCTGGGGAATGCGGTCGGGCTGCCGGGTGGCCGGGGTTGCGCGTTCCTACATCACACCCGAGCGCGGGTGGCACACCATGTGGCGCACCCTGGCGAACCCTGGCGAATACTCGCTTGGCCCATGACGGCCCGAGTACCTTCAAGTCAGCCGAGGAACCTGGGGGCTTGACGTGACGAGGGAACCCAACACCCGCCTCGCGGACCTGTTCGGCCTGGCCGGCTGGTCCAAGGGCGAGCTCGCGAGACTCGTGAACCGGCAGGCGGCGGCCATGGGCCATCCGCAGCTGGCGACCGACACCTCGCGGGTAAGGCGTTGGATCGACATGGGGGAGTCCCCTCGCGATCCCGTGCCCAAGGTGCTGGCCGCCCTGTTCACCGAGCGACTCGGCCGTGTCGTGACCATCGAGGACCTCGGGTTCGGCCGGCGAGGGCGGGCCGGCAAGGCGCAGACCCCTGACGGGCTGCCCTGGCCGCCCGAGCGGACCGCCGCGGTCCTCACCGAATTCACGGGAATGGACCTCATGCTCAACCGACGCGGCTTGGTGGGCGCGGGCGCCGCGCTCGCCGCAGGCTCAGCAATCAGTGGCGCGATGCACGACTGGCTCCACACGGACCCGGTCCTCGCCTCCGACGCCCCGCACTTCGACGATCCCCTGCGCATCAAGGCGGCGCAGGCCGACCCCGCCGCCTTCGACCGCTACGAGGCGGCCCCGGTCGGCTCCCTCGAGATCGACGCGCTGGAGCGCTCGGTCGAGGTCTTCCGGCTCTGGGACGCCCAGCGCGGTGGCGGGCTCCAGCGCAAGGCCGTCGTCGGCCAGCTCAACGAGGTGGGCGGCATGCTCTCCTACCATCACCCCGACCACCTCCAGCGGAGGCTGTGGGGTGTCGCCGCCAATCTGGCGGTGCTGGCCGGCTGGATGTCCCACGACGTGGGCCTGGAGCCCACGGCCCAGAAGTACTTCATCATCGCCGCCCACGCCGCCCGGGAGGGCGGGGACCGCCCGAGGGCCGCCGAGGCCCTCTCCCGCTGCGCCCGTCAGAAGATCCACCTGGGCAAGCCGGACGAGGCGCTGGATCTGATGAAGCTCGCCACGTCCGGTTCCGGCCCCGAGACCCTCCCGCGCACCCGGGCGATGCTCTACACGGTCGAGGCCTGGGCCCAGGCCTCGATGGGCCGCGGCCAGGCCATGCGGCGGACGCTCGGCGAGGCCGAGCAGCTGTTCGTCGCCGACAAGGGGGATGTCACCCCGCCGAGCTGGATGCAGATGTTCGACGAGGCGGATCTCCATGGCATGCAGGCCCTGGCCTACCGCACCCTCGCCGAGCACGACCCCACGGCGGCCCCCATCGCCCAGCAGCACGCCAAGCGGGCGATGGAGCTGCGCGGAGGACAGCGCCAACGGTCGATGATCTTCGACTACATCTCCATGGCGTCCGCCTGCTTCATCGGCAATGACCCGGATCAGGCCGACACCTTCGCCCGGATGGCGCTCACCACCATCCCCGAGACGTCCTCCCACCGCACCTGGGACCGGCTGCGCGAGATGTACCGGCTCACCGGGGAGTACGCGGACTACCCCGCCATCTCGCATCTGCGGGAGGACATCCAGCGGACCCTGCCCAAGGGACCGGGGAAGAGCCGCCCGACGTCGGTGTAGAAGGCGGTGTGGAACCGGAAGCCGCCTGAGCGGCTGATGAGGCTATGAGCCGAGCCGACCTATGAGCCGATACGGACGATCAGTACGCACGCGTCGTCCTCGCGCTCCCTGTCGCCGAACTCCTCCAGTACGGCCCGAAGGCACTCCTGAGCGGTGTCCGCCATGGCGAATCGCGGCGCGAGCTCCAGCAGTCGCCCGGCCCCGGGCCGGTCCGCCAGCCCCTCGGTGTGCAGCAGCAGCACATCGCCGTGCAGCAGCCGCTCCTCGGCCTGCGCATAGGAGGCATCCGTCATGGCGCCGAGCAGGACGCCCTCCGGAGGCCGGAGCGCCCGCCCCGTCCCGTCGCGGAAGAGCAGCGGGGCGGGGTGGCCTGCCTGGGACCACAGGAGGATGCCGGAGGAGGGCTCGTAGCGGCAGCAGACCGCGCTGCCCAGGGCGGGCTGGGCGGAGGATTCCAGGAGGTGATTGAGCCAGCCCATCAGGGGGCCGGGCTCGGCCCCGGAGACCGCCATGCCGCGCACCGCGCCCAGCAGCATGGCCATGGTCGAGGTGGCGGCCACTCCCCGGCCGGTGAGGCCGCCGACGGTCAGCAGCGTACGGCCGCCGGGCAGCTCCATCGCGTCGAACCAGTCGCCGCCGATGAGGCTGCTGGTCGAGGAGGGCAGATAGTGCCCGGCCAGGTCGAGGACGCCGCCGCCCGGGGCCTCGGGTGCGGCGGGGACGCTCTGCGGGAGCCGCAGGGAGCCGCGCCACGGTGGCAGTACGGCCTCCTGCAACTCGACCGCAAGCCGGTGCTCGGTCCGGGCGGCATCCCGTCGGCGGTGCGCCGAGTCACGGGTCTCGTGCACCTCCTGGCGGAAGCGCCGCAGATCGCTGACGTCCCGCAGCACGGCCCACATGGAGCTCGTGCAGCCGTCGGCGTCGAGCACCGGCTCGCCCATCATGTGCACCGTGCGCACGGCGCGGTCGTCGCCGCGCACGATGCGGAACTCACCGTCGATCGGCTTCCCGTCCACCAGGCAGTCCGTGACCATCGCGGTCAGCAGCGCGGTGTCCTCCTCCATGAGCGCGGAGGGGAGCTCGTCGAGGGTGAGGGCGCCGTCCTCGGGGCGGCGGCCGAAGAGCGCGAAGAGCTCGTCGGACCAGGCGACCTCGTCGGTCAGCAGATTCCACTCGGCGCTGCCCACCCGGCCGGATGCGACGGGGCCCTCCACGGCCGGGCGGGCGCCCTGGGCCGCCGCGCCGCTCTCCGTGTCGGCGCGGCCGGCGCGGTCGGCGGCGGGCAGGCCCGCGCGGAGCTGGCCCAGCTGCTCGCCGAGGTCGTCCGCGTGGTGGGCGGCCAGCTCGCACAGGGCGCGCTGCCAGTGGAGCCGGGGGTCGTCCGAGGTCTCCGCGCTCGCCACCGCCTCACGGCGTACGGCGTCGATGCCGCCTCTGAGCCGCCGCGTCTGCGAGATGAGCGCGTCCACCTGGCCGCGCTCGGGCGACTCGGCGGTGGGACGATCCGCGGACTGTGGGGACGGCATCACGTACTCCGATACAGGCGGGGCGCGGCCGGCTCCGGGGATCCGCTGGAACGGCCGGCAGGACTGCTGTCACGACTGTGGCACAGGGAGCGACGGGCTGTAAGGGCTTTGGCAATACCCGATACGGTGGTGCTTGCGGCATATGCCGATGGCAGGGGTGGGACATTTCCGGCGGCACTCGGCGGAACACATCGCTCCGGGTAGGCTGCGGCGCTTGTGAGTACTCGAGTTTCCACAGTTCACCAGGCATAGCACAGGTGGACACCGGCAAGAATGCCGTCCGGAAGGAAATCCCGTTGCCAGCCGACTCCTCGCACCGGATGCTGACCCCATGTTCGATCCAGACATAGCGCCCAGCGGCACCCTGCTCGGCCTCCTCCAGCGAGGCCGCGGCGACGGGACCCTGCATGCCCTCGCGGCGCCGCGGGCCGAGGCGCTCGCGGCGCTGAACCACTGCGTGCTCCGCGACCCCCGCCGCGACTGGCAGGTGGAGAACCGCTCCCTCTACTACGCGCGCCTTTATCTGGACCTCGACGGCCGGCTCGGCGAGATCGAACAGCACCTCTTCCACCCGGACGACCTGATCGACACCGCCGAGGAGCGCACGGGCCTGGCCCTGGCCGTCCTCGGCCACCTCGCCTCCTACGGCCGCGACGACGCCCTCGTCCTGCTGCGCCGCTACGCCGCCACCGGCGGGAACTGGGCCTGGGCCCTCGACGAGCTGGCCCTGCGCGACGACGACGCCGGGCTGCGCGCCCTGGCCGTCCCCGTGCTGGCCCGCTTCCCGCACACCCCCGAGGGCGAGGCCGCGCTGGCCGCCGCCGTCCGCGACGCCTTCGAGCCCCGGCCCTGGCGGCTGTGGGCCGACGACCGTCGCGCCCCCGTCACCGCGGCCCGGGTGCGCGCCGCGCAGGAACAGGGCTCCTTCGACCGCTGGCAGCGTCAGATGCGCCCCTCCGGCCCCCGCCCGGGCTGGAGCGTGCGCGAGGTCCTCGACTGGGCCCAGCAGGGCCTCGACGCCCACCCCACCCAGCACCGCCATGTCCCGGCCACCCGCTGTCTGACCGCCGTGGCCGGTCCCGAGGACCGCCTGGAGATCATCGAGGCCGCCGCCTTCGGCCTCGATGCCGCCCGAGCCACCGCCCTGCGCTACCTCGCCGAGCACCACGACCCCCAGGCCCTCGACCTCATCGAGACGGCCGCCGCCGACGTCGGCGAGCTCGTCTCCTCGGCCGCCGTGACCGCCTTCGAACGGATGCGCAGCACGGCCGCCCTGGAACGGGCCCGCGCCTGGATCCACCGGGGCGACGCCTTGGGCGCGGCCGCGGCCGGGATGCTCGCCTGCCGGGGCGCCGCCTACGACTCCGCGCTCGTCCTCGGCGCTCTGCGCCGGACCGTACGCACCGAGGGCTGCGACGCGCCCGTCCTGTGGGACCTCGTCGACGGGGCCGGCCGGCTGGCGATCACCTGTGCCGCGCCCGTGCTGCGCCATATCTACCGCGAGACGGCCTCGTCCCATCTGCGGGGCCGGGCCGCGCGCGCCCTCGCCGCGACCGATCCCTCCTTCGCGGCGGGCTTCGCCGTCGAGTGCCTGTGGGACTGCGAGGAGTCGACCCGGGAACTGGCCGCCCGCCACGCGACCACGGCCGACGCCCGCGTCGTCGACCAGCTGCGCAGGCTGGCCGCCGACCCGGCGGAGGAGGCGGAGGTCCAGACGGCGGTGCGCAGCCGCTTCGAGCCGGAGGCCCCGACGGTCTGACCGTCGGGCCCGGCTCCGGGAGACGGCCGCGAGCCCGGAGGGGGCGGGGACCCTGCCCGTCCGCCGGGGCGCGCGGGCTGCGAAGCTGATGGGATGTCACGATCAGCATCCAGGGGCGTCACCGCCGCGTCCGTCCTCTCCCGTCGCGCCGTGTTCGCCGGAGCCGTCGCGCTCGCGCTGTGGCCCGCCACGGCCGTGGCCGCCGGGCCCGCCGCCGCGCCGGCCCGTACCGCGCAGGGCGGGCCCGTCCGGATCACGGAGGGGCAGGTCGCCGAGGCCGCCCGGGGGCAGGCGATTCTCTACCCCAGCGTCACCAGCTGCCTCACCGTCACCGTGCGGCTGAGCGGCGGGGCGAAGGTCGGCGCGCACGCCAGTCTGTTCCAGGTGCCCGGTGAGCTGCGCTCGGACGAGATCCTCGGTGCCGTCCGGCGCCGGGTCGCGGGGCGCCGGGTGCTCGCCGTGGAGGTCAGGGGTGCCGTCGGCGCCTGGGACCCCTCGTACTTCACCAAGGCCATCGAGAGCTACGGCGACGGCGAGAGCGTGCCCTTCCCGACGCGGCCCGACCCCGAGGGGCTGGCGCGCGCGGTGGCCGGCGGGCTCGGGCTGCCGGCGTCGGTGCGGGTGGGCGTCGAGGACGTGCCCGACGGCGATCAGACGGTGCGCTGACGTCGGCCGTCCGCCGGGGGCACGGTGCCCGGGAAAACTGGCGGCCGGCCCCGGCCGGAGTGTGTCAAGCTGTGGCGAAGGCCCCTATGACCAGGAGGTTTCAATGGCGGACGACGGAAGCGCCCAGGCCCCGGAGGGGCAAGAGGACGATGTGAAGCGTAAATTCCGGGAGGCGCTGGACCGCAAACGCGGGAAATCGACGGACGGTGCCTCCGGTGGGCGGGGCCGCGACGGCTCCAAAATCCATGGCACCCACGGCAAGGCCGGCGGGCAGCGTTCGTTCCGCCGCAAGAGCGGCTGACGCGGCCGGCGGCCCGGCGCCGCGGCCCATGGCCTGACCAGTCCGGAAGCCCGGACTGGTCGGTGCCGCCGCCGGCCGGGACGTCACCCCATGGGGCCGGAGGGCTGCTCGGCCTCGGCGCTGCGCGACTGCGGGGGACGGGCCGGCTGCGGGGGGCGCACGTTCTGCGGCGGGCGGACGTTCTGCGGACGCGTCTGCTGGGCGTCGTCCAGCATGCCCTTGCTGACGTTCTTGCAGACGGGCACGGCGCCGGTGTTCTCCACGTACTTGGCCGAGACCCAGGTGTTGCGGTCCCGCAGCAGATACCAGACGGGGTTGCCCGCCACGTCCTGGGCGTGGGCCTTGCAGCGCAGGGACACCTGGGTGTGGTACTTCAGCACACCCTTGACGGCGGAGTCCGTGGTGGGGAAGACGCGCTCGTTGATGCCCGTGTTGGAGACGACCGCCCCGTACGGCCGGCTGGGCGGGATCGGTGGCGCATCGGCGGAGTATGCGGCGGGGGCGGCGGCCAGCAGGGAACCGCCGAGGGTGGCGGCCGCGATCACACCGGCCGAGACCCTTCTGCTGCGGATCACAAGTGTACTGATCATGGGAACTCCCTCGATGCGAAGTGGATCACGCATTGACCGGTTTCCACATGAAATGTCGCCATAAACACAAATCAAGTTGACGGCCCGCATGGACGGCCCGGATGGCTGATCCCGGCGCTCCTCCGGGCGCGTTCGGCGTGCGCCCGCCGTCCTTTCAGTCATCGGTCCTCCGGGCCCGGCTGGGCTGCACCCGCTTGGGCTCGCCCTTCATCTTCGGGTGCTCCGGCGGATAGGGCAGATCGCCGAGGCCGTGCTCGCGCTCGTCGCGCGCGGCCAGCTCCAGGGCCGCCTCCAGGTCGCAGGCCTGCTCGTCCATGCCCGCGTGGAGATCGCCGACCTCGGCGAACCGGGCCGGCATCGTCGCCAGGTCGAAGTCCTCGGGCACGGCGCTGGGCAGCTCGTCCCACCGCAGCGGCGCCGAGACGGGCGCGTACGGCCGGGGCCGTACGGAATAGGCGCTGGCGATGGTCCGGTCCCGGGCGGTCTGGTTGTAGTCGACAAAGATCTTTTCTCCGCGCTCCTCCTTCCACCAGGCCGTGGTGATCCGCTCGGGCGCGCGCCGCTCCAGCTCCCGGGCGACCGCGATGGCCGCCCGCCGCACCTGGACGAACGTCCACCGGGGCGCGATGGGTACGAAGACGTGCAGGCCCCGCCCGCCCGAGGTCTTGGGCCAGCCGACGAGACCCAGCCCCTCCAGGACGTCCCTGAGCTCCAGCGCGGCCCGCACCGCGTCGCCGTAGTCCGTGCCCGGCTGGGGGTCGAGGTCGATGCGCAGCTCGTCGGGGTGCTCGGTGTCCGACCGCCGCACCGGCCACGGGTGGAAGGTCAGACAGCCCAGGTTGGCCGCCCACAGCACGGCGGCCGGCTCACCCGGGCAGATCTCGTCCGCGAACCGGCCGCTGGGGAAGGCGATGCGCCCGGTCGGGATCCACTCGGGCAGGTTCTTGGGCGCCCGCTTCTGGAAGAACGATTCGCCCTCCACCCCGTCCGGGTACCGCTCCAGCGTCGTGGGCCGGTCGCGCAGCGCCCGTACGATCCCGTCGCCGACGCTCAGGTAGTAGCGGGCGACGTCGTACTTCGTGAACCCGCGCCGGGGGAAGTACACCTTGTCCGGGTTGGACAGCCGTACGGTCCGCTCGCCGACGGTGAGCTCGAGCGCCTCTGCCATGCGATTCACGCTAGGCCGGGCCGTGGGGCGGCGCCTGTCGGCGGGCGGGCGCGCGGCCCCGCCCGCACAATCACGACCATGGACCTTCCGGTGATGCCCCCGGTCCGGCCGATGCTGGCGAAGGCCGCCGCCACCATCCCGCCCGGGATGCAGTACGAGGCCAAGTGGGACGGCTTCCGGGCCATCGTCTTCCGCGACGGAGCCGAGATCGAACTGGGCAGCCGCACCGGCAAGCCCCTCACCCGCTACTTCCCCGAACTCACCGGCGCCCTGCTCGAACAGCTGCCCGCCCGCTGTGTCCTCGACGGGGAGATCGTCATCGCGCGCGGCGGCAGACTGGACTTCGACGCCCTCCTGGAGCGCATCCACCCCGCCGACTCCCGGGTGCGCCATCTGGCGGAGGTCACCCCGGCGAGCCTGATCGCCTTCGACCTGCTCGCCCTGGGCGACACCTCGCTCCTCGACACCCCGCAGAGCGAGCGCCGAGCGGCCCTCACCGACGCGCTCCGCGACGCGCGCGACCCTCTCTTCACCGCACCCGTCACCCACGACCTCGACGTGGCCCGGGGCTGGTTCGAGCAGTTCGAGGGCGCCGGCCTGGACGGGGTGATCGCCAAACCGCCCGGGCTGCCCTACCGGCAGGGCGAACGCGTCATGGTCAAGGTCAAGCACGAGCGCACCGCCGACTGCGTCGTCGCCGGGCTGCGCCCGCACAAGAGCGGCCCGGTCGTCGGCTCGCTGCTGCTCGGCCTCCACGACGCCACGGGCCGGCTCCAGCACGTGGGCGTGTGCGCCTCCTTCCCCATGCGCCGCCGCCAGGAACTGATGACCGAACTGGAGCCGCTGCGCATGCCGGACGCCACCGGCCACCCCTGGCAGGACTGGGCGGACGCAGAGGCACAGGCCGCCGGCCGGCTCCCCGGCGGCCCCAGCCGCTGGACCGGCAAGAAGGACCTGTCCTGGATCGCCCTGCGGCCGGAGCGGGTCGTCGAGGTCGCCTACGACCACATGCAGGGGGACCGCTTCCGCCACACCGCCCAGTTCCGCCGGTGGCGCCCCGACCGCACGCCGGAGAGCTGCACCTACGAGCAGCTGGAGGAACCGGTCCGGTACGACCTCGCACGCGTCCTCGGCGGTGGGCCGGAGGCCGGGTAGACCTTCCGGAGCAACGACGCCCCGTACCGCCGCCCCAATGCACGGCTGACGACTCGCCATATTTCACGCTGGTACGACCACCTGAAACCGGCTTGAAGAGGTGACGCTCATGACCGGTGCCCCTGCGATCCGCTTCCGCGCCGGCGCGCGGTACGGCACGGCGGTCCTGGTGTGTGCCGGGGCCGTGTGCCTCGCCTGGGGGCCCGGCCCCGCGGCCGCCACGGATTCCGGGGACGGCTCGGACTCGCCGTTCTGGGTCGAACCCTCGGGCCGGGCCGGCAAACAGGCCCTGACCTGGGAGGAACGGGGCCGGGACGGGGACGCCGAGGCGGTGCGGCACATTGCGGAGCAGCCGACGGCCGTCTGGCTGACGAGCGACGACCCCAGGGACCAGACCGCCCACGTCACCGAGGAGGCCGAACGCGCCTCCCGCATCCCCCTCCTGGTCGCATACAACATCCCGCATCGCGACTGCGGCCAGTACTCCTCGGGCGGCGCGCCCACCGCCGCCGCCTATCGCGCCTGGGTCTCCCGCGCGGCCGCCGGCATCGGCGACCACCGGGCCTGGGTGGTGCTGGAGCCCGACGCGGTCGCCCAGTGGGCCTCCGGCTGTCTGCCGAAGGACGCGGCGCGCGCCCGGCTGGGGCTGCTGGCCGAGGCGGTACGGACGCTCAAGGCCCGGCGGGGGGTGTCCGTCTACGTGGACGCGGGCAACGCGGGCTGGATCTCGGACCAGGCGCTGCTCGCCGACGCGCTGCGCAGGGCCGGGGTCACGGAGGCGGACGGCTTCGCCCTGAACGTCTCCAACTTCCATACGACGCCCGTGACGCGGGAGTACGGCGACCGGCTCTCCGAACGGCTGGGCGGGGCCCACTACATCATCGACACCAGCCGCAACGGCAATGGGCCGCTGCCCGCCCCGTCCGCGTCCGCCGCCGGGAGCGACGAGCCGGGGGCGGAGAGCTGGTGCAACCCGCCGGGACGGGCACTGGGCACGCCGCCGACCACGGCGACCGGTGACCCGAGGGTCGACGCCTTCGTCTGGGTCAAACGGCCGGGGGAGTCGGACGGCAGCTGCCGGGGGGCGCCGCCGGCCGGGCACTGGTGGTCGGAGTACGCGCTGGGGCTGGCGAAGCCGCCCGCGACGACGGCGCCTGCGCGGCCACCCGCGGTGGGGGCGACGGCGTCGGGCTGACGGGACCCCCGCTACTGCACGTGCACCCACGCCGCCCGCGACGGCGTGCCCTCGCGGTCCGTCAGGAAGAGCATGTACCAGCCGCCCGGCACCAGCGAGGGGTCCTGCGGGATCGTCACGGCCACGGCACCGCCACGGGTGGTCAGGGGCAGTGCCACGGACCGCTGTTCGACGTCCGTCGCATGGGTCACCGCGCTGGGCCGCATGAGCCGGGCGGTCGCCACCTCGCCCGGGTCGGTGCCCGGCAGGACGAGCGTGGCGCCGTGGGCGGTGCTCAAGGGGCCCGTGCGCAGGGCGGGGCGGTGGGCGCGGTAGAGGTACGGCGGTGTGTAGACCTCGATGCGCTTCTCGAAGACCCCCATGCGGGTGTCGTCCTTGTCCGCGAAGAGCGGGTTGGAGCCGAAGACCGCGATCCGCCCGTCGGGCAGCAGCAGCGCCTCCGCGTGGTAGTCGCGGCCGACGGCCGGCGCGGCGGCGGTCTCGAAGGCGCGGGTCCTGGGGTCGTAGAACTGGGCGCGCAGGATGTCCGAGCCGCGCTTGCCCCGGTAGTCGCGGGAGCCGCCGGAGGTGAAGACCCGGTCGTCGGGGGTGAGTACGGCGTTGAGGTAGCGGGTGCCCTGGGGCAGGTCGGGGCCGGGGGCGTAGTGGGGGGCCGGGGCGCGGAGGTCGGCGATGGCGGTCCGTTTGGTGGATTCGTGGGACTCGCCGACCCCGCCGCCGCCGAGGATCATCACCTTCCGGTCCTGGGCCGGGGGCAGCAGTACGGAGGCCGAGGTCTCCGTCATGTCCTGGTCCTCCAGGCCGGGGACGGGCACGAAGGCGTTGGTGTCCACGTTCCACAGGCCCGGGGTGCGGCCCTTGTCGGCGGGGCCGTAGCCGGCGTTGGAGCCGGAGTAGAAGAGGCGGCCGCCGGAGGTGAGGAAGAGCGCGGGGTAGGTGGGGAAGTAGCGGTTGGGGCCCGGGGACCATTTGCGGGTCCTGGGGTCGTAGATCTCGTTCTTGCCGGGGATGATCTCGCCCATGTCGTCCAGGCCCGAGACCGCCAGGACCCTGCCGTCCTTGAGGGTGACCAGGGTGGGGTACCAGCGGGCCTCGGACATCGGGTCGACCCGGACGTAGCGCTCGGCGACGGGGTCGAACTCATAGGCGTCCCTCAGGCCCTGGAAGTCCTTCTTGTCCAGCCCCAGTTTGGCGGCGAGGCCGTAGAGGTCCTGGGCGGCACGGCCGCGCAGCCCCTGGACGCGGTACTGGTCGGCGGTGTGGGTGATGCCCTCCTCCCCCTCGGCGACCGCCTCGACGTAGACCCGGGCCTGGGCGGCGGTGACGGTGACCTTCGTCGGGGCGCCGTTGGTCCCCTCCGTGATGTTCTTCTTCGCGCGCGGCACGAGGAGGGGCAGGAGCGTGCGGTACCGCTTGCCGGTGGAGCCGACGAAGACCGTGCCGGCGGGGAAGGTCCGGGGGGCGTCGGGGTTCTCGTTCTTCACCAGCATCGCGCCGCCGGCCCGTCGCACGTCGCCGGTGAGCTTCTCGTAGCGGGCGGTGCCGCCCGCGACCAGCAGCCGGCCGTCGGAGAGCTGGGCGTGGCCCGCGCAGAACATGTCCTTGGGGGTGTCGATCTCCCGGAAGGTGTTGCGGACGGGGTCCCACAGGACGCTCTGGAAGGTCCCGGCCCTGAAGTTCTTCTCGTCGTTGCCGGAGCCGGCGATGAGCAGCACCTGGCCGGTGCGCAGCAGGGCCGCGTGAATGGCGTTGATCCGGAACCGGGCGGGGACGTCCACCACGTCCCAGTGCCCGTACCGGATCTTGTACGACTCCTGGTTGATCGTGTAGTCGTGCCAGGCCCGCTCGGCGAAGCCGGTGGCGGCCGGGCCGTTGGCCGCGATCAGGGCCAGTGCGGCGCCGGCGCCCAGTACCGCCTTGCGTGCCTTCCTGTTCGCCCGGAACCTCGCCCAGGACCCGCCGGGGAACGCCGCTGGGAACCTCCCCGGGAACGCCGCCGGGAATCTCTTCGTCGGGAACCTCACCGCATCCACGTCCCATCGCTCGTACGAGTCGTCACCAGGCCCGGCGCCGCTCCCGCCACCGGCCGCCCCGCCAGACGGCGACCGGGCCGAGGGCGGTCACCAGGGCCAGCAGCGCCCAGAGCCGCATCGCCGCGTGGGCGTGGCCGAGCGCCCAGGAGGCCGCCAGCGACAGGGCGAACAGCCCGGCCCACACCAGATGGGTGCGGAAGGTCGCGAGGCGGTCGGGGCTGGCCGAGTCGCCCTTGGGCGTCACCACGAAGCGCGAGCTCCGCCGCAGCAGGGCCTGGGCGAGCGAGCGCGCGTAGAGGGGGGCGGAGAGCGCGGACATCACCATGCCGGCGGCCCCGGAGGAGCCGGCCGGTTCGTGGGGGCTGACGTTGTGGCGCCGGTTCCAGACGTACAGGCCGATCTGGAGGGCGGCCGCGTCGCAGTAGAGCATCAGCCACAGCGACGGCTCGACGGAGATCCCCGAGGCCCCGAAGCCCAGGAAGAGCGCGCAGGTCAGGGCGCCCAGCACCCAGTTGAGCGCGGCCATGGGGTAGTAGGCCACCATGAATCCGTAGTTGAGCAGCCGTCCGGGGGAGAGGGTCCACGCCGCGCGCCAGAACTGCCGCAGCAGCGTCTCGTACGTCCCGCGCGACCAGCGCAGCTGCTGGCTGAAGAAGTCCGTCCACGTCGACGGGCCCTCTCCCACGGCGAGGACGTCGGGGGTGTAGACGGACTTCCAGCGGCGGCCGGTGGCGGGGTTGCGGCGGCGGTGGATCTCCAGTCCGGTGGCCATGTCCTCGGTGATGGAGTCGTAGAGGCCGCCGATCTGCCGCAGGACGCCGACGCGGACGCAGTTGCTGGTGCCGACGAACATGGGTGAGCCGTAGGCGTTGCCGGCCCGCTGGATCAGGGCGTGGAAGAGGAACTGCTGGCTCTCGGCGGCCTTGGTGACCGCGGTGGTGTAGTTGCCGTAGACCTGGGGGCCGACGACGAACGCCACGTCGGGGTCGCGGAAGTAGCCGAGCATGCGCTCCAGGAAGTTGGGCAGGGGCACATGGTCGGTGTCGACGCAGGCCATGAACTCGTAGGCGTCGCCGTGGGCGTCCAGCCAGGCGTTGTAGTTGCCGTGCTTGGTGCGGGCCCGGTAGCGGCCGGAGGGCTGGTTCCAGCGGGCGACGCCCTTGCGGGAGAAGTGCCGTACGCCCAGCCGCCGGCAGAGCCGCTTGACCTCCGGGTCGTCGCCCTCGTCGAGCAGCCAGACGTCCAGCGGCCCGTCGTGCTCGATGCGCACGGCCCCCTCCAGGGTGGCCCGGACCATGGACAGCGGTTCCTTGCCGGGGACGAAGCTGGTGAGGAAGGCGACGCGGGTGCCGGGCCGGGCGCGGACGGGTACGGGGTCGCGGGCCACCAACGTGGCATGGGCGTTGGAGGTGACGTTGACGACGCGGAACAGCTCGATGAGCCCGATCGAGACCAGCATCACGGTGTCGAGGGCGCGCTCCCAGCCGCTGACATAGGGCCGGTGGAGCCAGTGCTGGGGGGAGACGAGCCACAGCAGGAGGGTGAGGCAGACGAGGGGGCCCGCCGCGACCAGCAGCATCGCTCCGATGCTGCCGCCCGGGCCGGGGCCGAGGAGGCGCCGGTAGCGCACCCGGTAGTCGCCGTCGGGGGGATCGGTGAGCGGCCCGGCGAGTCTGCTGAAGCGCGCGTAGTCGTAGCCGGTGGTGTCGCCCGGCCCGGCGGGCGCCGGGACGCCGGGGGGGCCGGGGGTGCCGCCTCCGGCACCCCCGGCGTCGCCCACCGCGCCGCCGGGGGCGGGCACCGCGCCGTCAGGGCGGCCACGTGCCGCCGCCAGCCGGGCCTCGCTCGCCGAAATCGCCACCATAGACCCCCAGTCGCACCAGGAGGGACAGTGGGAGAAAAGCTAACAAAACGGACCTACGATCATGTGATGAACGCCCCGAAATCGACATCACATCACCTGCACAGCCGAGGGCTACGGTCCGTTCGCCCGCGCGGCCTACAATTGCGTAATTGTTCAATTCACCAGGTCTGCGAAGAGCCGGACAGGCCAGCGAGGGGGCCGCCGTGAGTGCGTTCGCCGAAGCGATGCGGGAGCGGGTGCGCGCCGCGCGCGCCGAGCTCGCGGCCGCGCGGGTGGCCGGGGACGTCTACGCGGCCATGGTCGCGGAGGACGAACTGGACGACGCGCTGCGGCTGGCCCGCGCGCACGGCATCACCATGGACGAGGACGACGGGCGGGGTGGGAGTTGATCGGCGTGAGGGTGCCGCTGTACCAGGCCAAGGCGGAGTTCTTCCGGATGCTCGGCCACCCGGTGCGCATCAGGGTGCTGGAGCTCCTCCAGGACGGGCCCATGCCGGTGCGCGACCTCCTCGCCGAGATCGGCGTCGAGCCGTCCAGCCTCTCGCAGCAGCTCGCCGTGCTGCGCCGCTCGGGCATCGTCACCGCCACCCGCGAGGGCTCCACCGTCGTCTACGCCCTGGCCGGCGGGGACGTGGCGGAGCTCCTCGGCGCCGCCCGGCGCATCCTGGCCCAGGTGCTCAGCGGCCAGGAGGAACTCCTCACGGAGCTCCGGGGCGCGGAGAGCGCCGCCGAACGATGACCCCGCCCGCACACCTGCCCGCGCACCCGCCCGCGAGACGCGCCACGACGACCGGAGAGATACGGCCATGACCCACGATTCCGAGAAGTACGCCGAGAAGGCGGTGGGCTGGCGCGTGCTGATCTACATCGTCTTCGGCCACGTCCTGGCCGGCTTCATCTGGCTGCTCTTCTATCTCGGCTCGCACGCGAAGTAGCCCGCCAGCAGGGCGGACGCCGCCTCCCGGGCCGTTCGGGCCGCCCCGGCGTCGCCCGACACGGCCGCCGTCACGATCGCGCCCTCCGCGAGGAGGGCGATCTGGTCGCCCACCGGCGCCGGCGCGCCCGCCTCCGCGACGAGGCCGCCCAGGTAGTGGCGGAAGGCGTCCTTGTGTGCCCGGGCCGCCTCCGCCACGGCCGGTGAGACGCCCCCCAGCTCGCCGAAGGAATTCACGAACGCGCATCCGCGGAAGCCGTCCTCCGCGAACCAGCGCTCCAGCCAGTCGAAGACCGCGAGCACCCGCTCCCGCCCGGCGGGCAGCGCCTCCGCATGGCGCGCCAGCGCCGCGCGCCAGCGCTCGTCACGGCGCCGCAGATAGGCCTCCACCAGCACGTCCTTGGAGGGGAAGAGCTGGTAGAGGCGCTTGAGGGAGACCCCCGACGCGCCCCGGATCGCGTCCATCCCCACGGCCTGGAGCCCCCGGGCGTAGAAGAGCTCCTCGGCCGCGTCCAGGACCCGGACCTCGGCCTCCGACGGCGCCACCGTCCCCATCGCTCTCCCTCTCCCTGTCGCTTGTGCGAGAACCATCGTTCTCCTACGCTATCGCACACCACAGAGAACGATCGTTCTCCACTCCGTACGGCCAGGGGAGAGTCATGCCCGAGATCAAACCGCCGGTCCCGCCGTTCACCACCGAGACCGCTCTTGCGAAGGTGCGCGCCGCCGAGGACGCCTGGAACACCCGGGACCCCGAGCGGGTCGCGCTCGCCTACACCGAGGACTCCGAGTGGCGAAACCGTGATGTGTTCCTGACCGGCCGTCGGAGGATCGTCGCCTTCCTCCGCGAGAAGTGGGAGCGCGAGCTCTGCTACCGGCTCCGCAAGGAGCTGTGGGCCCACACCGACGACCGCATCGCCGTGCGCTTCGAGTACGAGTGGCACGACGCGGACGGCCAGTGGTACCGCAGCCACGGCAACGAGAACTGGGAGTTCGCCCCGAACGGCCTGATGCGCCGCCGCTACGCGAGCATCAACGACGTCGCCATCACCGAGCGGCAGCGGCGCCTCCACCTGCCCCCGGAGGCGTCATCCGCAGCGGCGTGAGCTGCTCGATGTCATAGCGGAGGCGGAGCTCGGCGATCGCCTCGTGGTCCACCGCCGGCCCGGATTCGAGGATCTCGAAGAGCTCCTCGAAATACCGCTCGTGATCGGGCGGCGGCGACGCCTGGAAGAACATCCGTGCGGGGTCGCCCGTCACATTGGCGAACGCGTGCGGACAGCCCGGGGGCACGACGATCACCGTGCCGGCGGTGGCCCTGACACAGCGCTGACCACTGGCGGACTCCCACTCCCGCCAGTTGTCCCGGGTGCGCACGCGCGGCTCGAAGGCGAGGACGTCGAGCTCGCCCTCGAGGACGTAGAAGAGCTCCTCGCTGCGCGTGTGCCGGTGCGCCCCGACGTCGAAGCCCGGGGGGACGACCACCTCGAAGCTGGAGGCGGCCCGGGAGTGCTCCCCGGTCACCTTGAAGGTGACCCGCTGGGCCGCGGTGACCAGCGTCCGGCCCTCGCCCGGGGGCACGACCAGACCGTCGGGGGCGCTGATGAGCGTCATGGCGGGGCCTTTCGACTGCGGCCGGTGGAACCGGGACGGGCCGGGTCGGCGGTCACCAGGTGACGGGAAGGTTCTCCGGACCCCGGATGAGCGCGTTGCGCTGCCAGCGGACCTTCTCCACGGGCTCCGCCAGCCGCAGCTCCGGGAAGCGCCGCAGCAGGGAGGAGAGGATGATCTCCGACTCCAGCCGGGCCAGCATCGACCCCAGGCAGAAGTGCGGCCCGTGACCGAAGGACAGATGCGGGACGTGCTCGCGGTCGAAGTCCAGCTCGTCGGGGCGGTCGAAGACCTCGGGGTCGCGGTTGGCCGTGAGATAGGAGGAGTGCACCACCTCACCGGCCTTGATCGTCACCCCGGCGACCTCGACGTCCTCGGTCGCGATCCGGGCCAGCCCCACGGCGCTGCGGTGCGGGATGAAGCGCAGCAGCTCCTCGATGGCCTGCGGCAGCAGCTCCGGCTCGGCCCGCAGCCGGGCCGTCTGCTCCGGGTGGGTGAGCAGCGCGTAGACCATGTTGGCGCTGTTGTTGCGCACGGCGTGGGCGGCGCTCGCCTGGATCAGCAGGGCGATGGCCACGGCCTCCTCCGTACTGAGCCCGCCCTGGGCCGTGGCGTCGGCCAGCTCGCCCGCCAGGTCCTCCTGGGGCTCGGCGAGCCGCTGCGCCAGCAGATCGGTGAAGTACTTCGCCATCCCGTTCTTCGCCCGCTCGCTGGCCTCGCGGCCGTACCCGGCGGAGAGGATGACGTTCGTCCACAGCGCCATCTGCCGCCGGTCGACCTGGGGCACGCCCATCAGATCGCTGATCACGGCCAGGGGCAGCGGCCCGTGGAGATGCTCCATCAGATCGGCGGGCGGCCCCTCCTGCTCCATCTCGTCGAGCAGCTCGTCCGCGGCACGCTGGGCGCCCGGCCGCAGCCGGTCGAGGCTACGGGTGGTGAAGGACCTGGCCACGGCCTTGCGCAGCCGGGTGTGCTCGGGCGGGTCGGCGAAGCCCACGGCCTCGTCCAGCGGGATGAAGTGCGGGGCGAGCCGGGTGATCGGGCGGCCCAGCACCGCCTGCCGGCTGAACCGGGGGTCCGAGGTGACGAACTTGACGTCCTCGTAGCGGGTCACGAACCAGGCGTGCCCCTCGCCGTTGGGCAGCTTGACGCGGGAGATCGGCTCATCCCTCAGCCGCTCCGCCATGAAGGGGTCGAAGTCCAGCCCCCGGAGGTCCCGCACATCCCAGAACCGTACGGGGAACGGCTCCTGCGCCGATTCGGTCGTCGTCATCGCTCAAGTACTCCCACCCTGGCCGTGAGCACGTCTGTCCGACAGACACGCTCCCCCAAAACGGGCACGCGCGGCGCGCCACGCCGGGGAAATCACCCGTCCGGCCCACGCCCAGGCGGGGCCGTTCGCGTGACGCGCGGGCGTGGTGCCGCGTCCGTCCGGGGGCACGGCCCGACGCTGTGCGTCGTGAACACAGGGGTGAGCGGGCCGCTGGCCGTCCTGCTGGCGGCGGCGCTGACATTCGCGGCACCGGGCGCGGCGGGTGCCCGGGCGGGACGGGCGGGGGAGCGCGCGGCCGCCGCGCCGATCGTGGCGGCCGACCAGGCGACACGGTCCGTGTACGTCCTGGACTCCGCGCGGACGCGGTGGGACGCCCAGGACGAGGGCGATCCGGGGGTGCTCTGGTCGTGGAGCGCGGACGGGCGGTCCGAACTGTCCGACCTGGACCCCGGCACGACGTGGACCAACCCGAGCGAGGTCAAGTTCCGGTCGCTGAACGGCAGACGCTATCTGCTGGCCACGGCCTCCGGCGGACTGGCCGCCGTGGTGGGCTACCCGGACCGGGAGGTGTACTGGGCGGCCGACACCGGCACCGGCAACGCCCACAGCATCGACCTGCTGCCCGACGGGAACGTGGCCGTGGCGGCGAGCACCGGCGGCTACGTCCGGGTGTACGCGGCCTCCGCCGGTTCGCGCGCCACAAGCCACGCGCAGACGCCGCTCCCGGGGGCCCACGGGGTGCACTGGGACCCGCGCACCCGGCTGCTGTGGGCGCTGGGCAGCCGGCAGCTCGTCGCCCTGCGGGTGGACGGCTCCGCCGCGGAGCCCGAGCTGACCGTCGTCCGGCGCGTGGCCCTGCCCACGCGGGGCGGGCACGACCTGGCGCCCGTACTGGGCAGGCCGGGGCACCTGTGGGTGACCACGGCGTCGGCGGTGTATCAGTACGCGACGGACGAGCAGGCGTTCGTCGGCTATCCGCTCCAGTCGAGGATCAGCGGCCCGGACGTCAAGAGCATCGGGGACGACCCCGCCACGGGCCGGATCCTGCTCTCCCGCCCCGAGCCGGGCCACTCCTGCTCGTGGTGCACCACCACGCTGGTCCTCTACCGCCCGGACGGCACCCGGACGATGCTGCGCGGCGGCATGTACAAGGCCCGCTGGTGGACGACCCGGCGCGGCGAGTGAGGGAACGGGGCGCGCCCCTAGCGCGACCCCACCGGCGGCATCTCCCCCGTCAGGCGCGCCCGTACGTCGGCGGTGGCCTCCTCGCTGTCCGGAACCCGCTCCCACAGCGCGAGCAGGGCGGGCGCCAGCAGGGCCGCGCGGTCGCCGCTGTGCTGCCAGCAGTAGTGGGCCCGTTTCAGCGCGGCGAGGGCCTCCGCGTCGGCCGGGCCGCCCCGGTCCAGCCGGTGGGAGGCGGCCGAAAGCCACAGCTCGGCGGCGCGCGGATGGTCCCCGGCGAGGCGGGAGAGGTCGGCCCGTACCTCGATCCAGAGGCAGGCCTCGGGGCTGTGGGGGCCGTGGCGGCGCAGCGCCTGCTGCTCCCAGGCGGCGGCCATGGCCGCCGCCTCGTTGTGCCGCCCGGCGTGGGCGGCGGCGAGGACGGCGGGCAGCGGATCCTCCTCCTGCCGCGCCGGCGCGGGCACGGCGCCGGCGGTGGGCGCGGAAGCGGGCGCGGCCGGGGGCACTGTGCCGCGCGGCGGGGCCGCCCGGTTGGCGAGGACGGGCCCGGCGCTGCCGTACGCCAGGGCCAGGAAGCCCTCGGGCAGCGTGGCCTGAGTCAGCGCCAGCTGGTGCGGCAGCGCCGGGTCGAGGACGGGCCCGGCCGCGGGGTTCCCGACGGACAGGGCGGTGAGGAAGGCCCGGGTGTAGGGGCCGGCCTCCAGCGAGGGCTTGGCCGGAGTGGGGGTGATCATCCCGTGGACGGCCAGGCCGTCGGCGAGCCGGCCGTCGTGGGCGGCGGCGGTCACATGCGGCCAGGCGTGGGCGTCGGCCTCCGCGTCGACGAGGAGCAGCGTCGGGCCCGCGTGCTCGCGCAGGGTCCGGGTGAGCCACTCCCAGGGCAGCCCGGTGTAGCGGACGGTCGCGGCGGTGCTCTCACGGAGCGCCAGGTGGAGTTCGGTGCTGCGGCGGGCCGGGACCATCAGATGGCCGGTGATCCAGATCAGCAGCGGGCCGGGCACCCGGACGGCGTCCTGGAGGTAGGCGAGGACGCTCTGGGGGCCGGCCATGGCGGGGAGCTGCACCACGTCGGCCGAGGCGGCGGCGAGGAAGCCACGGGGGTTCGCTCCGGCGATCGCGTGGGCGGTCGGGTTCGGCAGGGCGCCCCGCCGCCGGTCGGGGGTGCCGTCCAGCAGCAGAACACAACCATGGGTCGGCTGATCCAACGCGTTCTTCCTTCCGGCCGTTTCGAGAGCCCATGACGCAAGCCCGTGACGCAACTCTAGGCTCCGGTCCGCGCGCCGCGGCCCGCATTCCCCACCCCTGTCCTGCCCCTGACGCCGCCAATCCCGACATGGCCGTACTTATGGTCCGCGCGCGGTCTGTGCCCCTCCGGGGCCGTGGACGCGCCCTGCTGGGCGGTGTCCAGGTGTGCGGATAATGGATGCGCCCCGCGGCCCGCGGAGCACTGAAAGCCACAGCACCAGACACAGGGGGCGCGGATGAAGCACGAGCGGAATCACGACGGACGGTACCGAGGCCGGATGGCCCGCAGAATGTCGGCCGTGGTGGCCGTGGTGCTGGGCGCCGTCCTGATGGCGACGCCTGCCACGGCGGCGAGCTCCTCGGCGGGCACCGCGCGGATCGTCTCCGCCGCGGCCGCCGAGGCCGGTACGGCGGCGGTGGGCACGGGCGCCGCGGACGCGTCGCAGGGCCACCAGGTCGTCGCCGCCTCCCACAAGAAGCACGGTCACACGACGCTGGCCAAGGACAAGAAGAAAAAGAAGAAGGGCTTCTTCGCGAAGCTGGGCGTGGCCCTGCTCATCATCCTGATCCTCGCCTTCCTGTTCGTGGTGGCGGTGATCGTGCTGGTGATCTTCATGATCCGCCGGGCCTTCAAGCGCCGTCGTTCCTGACCGGCCCGGTCGTCCTCCCGCCGAGCGGGGCCCGCCGTCGCGGGCCCCGCTCGGCTCGTTCCCGGCTCGGCTCGTTCTGTGCTCAGCTCGTTCTCGCGACCCAGGCCAGTGCCAGCCACGGCGTGGTGGCGCTCGCGGCCGCCAGGGCCCAGCCGGTCTCCGTGTCGGGGAAGCCGATGAGCAGGGGCAGGACGAGCCCCGCCCCGCACACCAGGAAGAGCGCGGCGGGCAGATGGACCCAGGGCTCGAATCGACGCGCGTAGCGGACGCCGGGCTCCCGGCGGTGGAGGGCCAGGCCGGTGACGAATCCCGCCGCGAGGGCGAAGGTCCAGATCAGCGGCAGCGTGATCATGCGGCCGGCGAAGGTGCCGATGTCGTTGCCGGGTGCCTGACGGGCCCCCAGCTCGGGCCGGTCCGGCACATAGATCAGCTCCACCGTGCGGCCCGCCTCGGGCCTGCCGCTGGTGTGCACCTCCTCGACGGTCACCTGCCGGGCGCCCGAGGCGAAGGGGACGGTGGCGACGATCGTCGAGGCGTACTCGTCGGTGTCGTTGATCTCGACGTCCGTGGGGCGCGGCTCACCCACGATCCGCTCCACGCGCACCTCGCCCGTCACCCCGCCGGACCGGGCCGCCGTGGCGAGCCACTTGCCCTCCGCCCCGTCGGGCCCCACGCCCTGGCACAGCGCGGCGGCGCTGGTGAGCGCGATGCCGAAGCCCAGCGCCCAGCAGAGCAGCCGGGACGGCCGCGGCTCGGGCCAGGGCTCGTAGCGCCTGCGCCAGGTCTTCTTCCGCAGGGCCTTCCGCCGGTGCGCGCGGACCAGCAGCGAAGCGAGGATCCAGCCCCCGGCGCACACGGCGGTCGCGCCCATCAGCCCCAAATGATGCCGCTTGGGCGGCAGTTCCCGGAACGGAGCCGCTCCGAGCAGGACGGTCGCGTACCCGGTGAGCAGCGTCGCCCACCCCGTGAGGCGCGTCCACACCCTCATGCCCTACTTCCCCCACCCGCCTAATTGATCTTGAGGGGGACAGCGTAATGGGGTGCGCCCACTGTTCGCTCACGGGCGGTGGGACGGGGGCGGGGTGACGGTTGGTCACTCGAAGGGGACGAGGAACCTCTCGGGCTCGCAGGCGTCGCAGAACCGGACGTCGAACTTGGCCGCACGGTCGCGGGCCTCCGCGGTGGTCAGGGTGTCCTCACCGCCCCGGGGCACCCAGCAGCCCGCGTGGTGCAGCTCCTGGAGGGTGCCGCCGGGCCGGCGGTGGACGGTGACCGGCCAGATCGCGTCCTCGAGGTCGTGGCGCCACTCGCCCTTGAGGCGCTGGAGCGCGACCTCGCGCACCCAATCCCGTACGGAAAGGCCGCATTCCAGCGCGGCGGCCTCGATTCGGACGAGTTCCTCAGCAGTGAAGAGGGTCTCCATGAGGCGGGACAGTAGCAGCGGAGGACTCCGGGCGAGCCCGGTTCTGGGCAATGGCCCATGGTGCTGACCTGTGGGCTTGACCAGCGGAAACGGCATCTGCTCGGCGATGGCGACGATCGGCCGGTCATACGATCCGCAGCTCCGGCCGCCTTTCCCCCGAGTGGCATAGGACGCGGGTCTATCCAAAGATCTCGACCGCCGGTACACGCATCCCCGGCCTCTTGGCCATTCCGTTATCACCTGTCCTCGTGAACGCCCGGTACTTCCCGGCGGACGGGCCCCGGGCCCCGTAACCCCGGAGGGGGGTGCGGCCGTTTACTGCTCAGTCCCACGGCGCGGCGGTACCGGGCGCCGGGGAGTTCCGAGGGAGGCGGCATGGGCCTGCTGCGCAAGATCCGCGACACCGGACGGGTGGCGGAGGCCGCCCCGCCACCACCCACCGCCGCCCCGCCGCGCGCCGCGCGGGACCTGGGCGGTTCGGTCCAGGTCCGCTGCGTGGACGCGGGTTCGTGCAACGGCTGCGAGATCGAGATCGCCGCCGCGTTCGGTCCGGTGTACGACGTCGAGCGGTACGGCGCCCGCCTGGTGGCCTCGCCCCGGCACGCCGACGTCGCGCTCGTCACCGGCCCGGTGACCCGCAACATGGCCGAGCCGCTGCGCCGCACGGTCGCCGCCATGCCCCGGCCCCGCCTCGTGGTGGCCGTCGGCGACTGCGCCATCGACGGCGGGGAGTTCGCCGGGGGATACGGCGTCGAGGGCGCGGTCGCCGATGTGGTGCCCACCGACCTGGAGGTGCCGGGCTGCCCCCCGGAGCCGGAACGGATCGTCGCCGCGCTGCGCAGGGTGACCGGGCGGTGAGCGGTACGACGACGGGGGGCGAGCCCCCGGGTTCGCCGGTGGGCGGTTTGTGCCCACCCGTTCCGCCCTGCGGAACGATTGCCCACAAACCGCCTGGATCCCGGGGGCGGTGACGTGAGCGTCATCGGACACGCCACCGCGGCGGCAGCCGCCTGCGCCGGCGCCGGGGCGCTGTGCGGGGCGGCCCTGCCGGCCCGCGCCCGCGTCGTCGCGTCAGGCATCTGCACCGCCGGCACCGGCGCAGCCGGCCTCGCGGCCGGCACCGCCGCGCTGCGCGGCGCGCGCTGGTCGGTCTTCCTGCCCGGCGTCCTGCCGCCCACCGGGGTCCACCTGGCCGTGGACGCCCTGTCCGGCCTGTTCATGGCCGTGGCGGGCGGGGTGATCCTCCCCGTGGCCGTCTACGGCATCGGATACGCCGCCGGGCACACCGGCCACGGAGCGGCCTCCCGCACCGCCCAGGCCGTACTGCCGCTCTTCGCGCTCACCCTGCTGCTCGTCCCGGCCGCCGCGTCCGTCTGCTCCTTCCTGCTGCTGTGGGAGCTGATGGCCCTCACCTCCCTGCTGCTGGTCCTGGCCGGGCACCGGACCGGCCCGCCCTCCGCGCGGGCGGCGGTCCGCGCGGCCGGGCTCTGGTACGGCGTCATGACCCAGCTCGGCTTCCTCCTGCTCCTGGCCGGCACCGCCCTCTTCGCCGCCCGCGCCGGCGGCGAGACGTTCACCGCGCTGCGCGACGGCGCCCATCAGCTGCCCTCCGCCGTCCGCGGCACGGTCTTCGTCCTGACCGCCGCCGCCTTCGCGGCCAAGGCGGGCGCGGTGCCGCTGCACCCCTGGCTGCCCCGCGCCCACCCCGAGGCCCCCAGCCACGTCTCGGCGCTGATGAGCACCGCCATGGTCAACCTCGGGATCTACGGTCTCGTCCGCACCGGCTTCGACCTGCTGGACGGCGGGCCGCGCTGGTGGTGGCTGGGCGTCCTGGCCACGGGCGCGCTCTCCGCCGCGTACGGCGTCCTCCAGGCCGCGATGGCCTCCGACCTCAAGCGGCTGCTCGCCTACTCCACCTCCGAGAACCTCGGCCTCGCCCTCATCGGCGTCGGCGCCGCCGGGCTCTTCGCCGATACCGGCGGCGGCGCCCCCGCCGCGCTGGCCCTGGCGGCCGCCCTGCTGCACCTCGTCAACCACGCCGCCTTCAAGAGCCTGCTGTTCTGCGCGGCGGGCTCGGTGCTGCGGGCCACCGGCCTGCGCGACCTGGACCGTATGGGCGGACTGCGCTCCCGGATGCCCGTCACCGCGGGCCTCTTCGCGCTCGCCGCGCTCGGCGCCGCGGCCCTGCCGCCCGGCAACGGCTTCCTCGGCGAATGGCTCCTGCTCCAGTCCCTCATCCACGGCCTGGCCGTACCCGGCCTGGTCACCGCCCTCGTGCTGCCCCCGGCCGTCGCCGTGATCGCCCTGTCCGCCGGACTGGCCGCCGCCGTCTTCGTCAAGGCACTCGGCGTCGCCTTCTTCGCCCGGCCACGCGGCCCCCGCGCCGCCGAGGCCCGCGAGAGCCCCCCGGCCGTGCTCGCCGGGATGGGCCTCCTCGCGGCCCTCTGCGCCGCCCTCGCGCTCGTCCCGGGCGTCCTCGGCGACGGGCTGTCCGCGGCGGTCGCCGCCGCGGGGCTCGCCGACGGCCCGCCGCTGACCGGCGGCCCCCTCGGCGTCCGCCTGGACCGCCTCGCCACCACCCTGTCCCCGCTGTGGGCGGTCTGCGCGCTGACGGCCTGTCTGGTCACCGCGGCCGCGCTCGCCCGGCTCGCCGCGCGCCGCCGCCGGCGCCGCAACGCCCACCTGTGGGACTGCGGCGGCGGCGCGCCGACCCCCCGCATGGCCTACACCGCCACCTCGTTCGCCGAGCCCCTCCAGCGGGTCTTCGACCGGGTGCTGGTGCCCGAACAGGACGTCCGGGTGACGGCCGCCCCCGAGTCCGCGTACCTCGTCGAACGGGTACGGTTCCGCCGCCGGGTCCCCGACCGCATCGAACACCGCCTCTACCGGCCACTGCTGGAGGCCGTGTCCGCCCTGGGCCACGCCTCCCGCCGGCTGGCCACCGGCAGCGTCCACCTCTACCTCGGCTACGGCTTCTGCGGCCTCGTCGCCCTCCTCCTCGTCCTGGCGGTGCGCCCGTGACGGGCCACACCGCCGCCGGGGCGGCCGCCATGTGCGCCCAGGTCGTGGCGGTCGTCGCCGGGGCGCCCCTGCTCACCGGGCTGATGCGGCAGGTACGGGCCCGGATGGAGGGCCGGGCCGGGGCGGGCGTCCGGCAGCCGTGGCGAGACCTGCGCAAACTGCTGCGCAAGGAGCCCATCACCCCCACCGGCACCGGCCCGGCCTTCCGCGTCGCCCCGGCGCTGCTGGTCGCCACCACCGCCGTGGTCGCCGCGCTGATGCCGCTGGCCAGCACCGCCACACTCGCCACCGGCCGGTCCGACCTCATCCTCGTCGTCGCGCTGCTCGCCCTGGGCACCGTGGCCCTGGCCCTGGCCGGGCTGGACACCGGCACCGCGTTCGGCGGCATGGGCGCCTCCCGGGAGATGACCGTCGCCGCCCTCGTCGAACCGGCCATCCTGCTGGCCGTGTTCGCCCTGTCGCTGCCCGCCGGCTCCACCGACCTGGCCGCCATCGTCTCCGGCGGCCTGCGCGACGCGGACCGGCTCGCCTCCCCGTCCGGGCTGCTGGCCACCGCCGCCCTCGCCCTCGCCGTGCTGGCCGAGACGGGCCGGCTCCCGGTCGACAACCCCACCACCCACCTGGAACTGACCATGGTCCACGAGGCGATGGTCCTGGAGTACGCGGGCCCGGACCTCGCGCTCGTCGAACTCGGTGCCCAGATGCGGCTCGCCGTCCTGCTCGGGCTGCTGGCCACGCTCGCCGCGCCCTGGGGCATCGCCACGACCGCCGCCCCGCTCGCCGTCGCCCTCGCCATCGCGCTCCTGGCCGTGAAGGTCGCGGTGCTGGGCGCCGCCCTCGCGGCAGCCGAGGTGTGCTGGGCCAAGGTCCGGCTGTTCCGGGTCCCCGAACTGCTCGCGGGCTCCCTGCTGCTGGCCCTCCTCGCGGTGACCGCCTCCTACTTCCTGACGGGAGCGTGACCAGCCGTGCCCGGCACCCACTACGCCCAGCTCCTCGACCTGGTCTGCGGCGCGTTCCTGCTGGCGGCCGTGGTGGTGCTCTGGCTGCGCCAGCTCGCCTCGATCGTCCGGGTGTTCGCCCTCCAGGGCGTGGCGCTCGCCGGCATCGCCGCCCTCCTCGACGGGCACGAGAGCCGCTGGGAGCTGCTCGCGGTCGCCGTCGGCATCGGCCTGCTGCGCGCCGGGCTGCTGCCCCTGCTGATGCGGCGGGCCCTGACGGCCGTCGCGACCGGCCCCGCGCCGGCGGCCGGTGGGGCGGCGGCCGGCGGGGCGGGCCACCACTACGCGGAGGACGTCAGCGAGGCCCACGAGACACAGCCGCTCGTCAACGTCGCCGCCTCCCTGCTGAGCGCGGCCCTGCTGACCCTCCTCGCCTACGCCGTCGCCAGGCCCCTGGTCGCCCTCCACCCCACGCCCGCCACCCGCGCCCTGCCGGTCGGCCTGGCCGTCGTCCTCATCGGCTTCTTCGTCCTGGTCACCCGGCGGCGCGCCCTGGCCCAGGTGGTCGGCTTCCTGCTCCTTGACAACGGCATCACCGCCACCGCGTTCCTGGCCGCCTCCGGGGTCCCGCTCATCGTCGAGCTCGGCGTGTCCTTCGACGTGCTCCTCGCGGTGCTCGTGCTGGGCATCCTCACCACCCGGATGCGGGCCGCCTTCGGCGGGACCGGCATCGACGACCTGCGGGAGCTCTGCGACCGATGACGCACTCCACGACCTGTGTGCTGCTGCTGACCGCGCCGGTGGGGGTGCCGTTCGCGGTGTCCGCGGTGTGCGGGGTGTCCGCGGCGGGGGCGCGGCCACGGGCCGCCACGCCCGAGGGGGTCCGGCCGCCCGCGCAGCGTGCGCGCGCCGAGCGCGCGCACGCCGCCGCCGGGGCGGCGGCCGCGCACCGCGCGCCGGGTGAGGGACCGTCCGCCCCCGGACTCGTGGAGCCCGCCGGCCCCGGCCGGGGCCGGCCGCGGCGCGTGCCCGGCGCGCCCGGTCCGGGCGACGGCCCCGCGACCGGCATGCTCCCCGGGGCTCCGCCCCGGACCCCGGCCCGGGGGCGCCGGACGGGCTGGACGGCAGCCGCGCGCCGCCTGACGGGCCGGGGGCGGTCCGCCTCCGCGTCCCCGGAGCGACACCCCGGCCGGGGCCGGGACCTGCCGGGGCCCGGGGCGGAGCCCTCACGCGGCGGAGCCGCAGATCGATACGGCCGGGAAAGGGCGGGTCAGGGGAGAACCAGCCGCTTCGCCACCCCGTGGCTCGCCCTCCTCTCTCCCCTCACCGTCCTCGCCTGCGCCGTCGCGCTCGCCCGGACCGTCACCCGGCACGGCCCCGTCGCCGCGTACGGGCTGCGCGCCGACGCGCTCAGCGTGTGGATACTGCTGACCGTCGGCGCCGTGGCCGTCCTGGCCTGCGCGGCGTCCGGGCCCGAGGCCCGGACCGCGCGGCGCTACCACGCCCTGGTCCACGCCTTCCTCGGCACGCTCGCCACCGCCGTGCTCGCCGCCAACCTCGGGGTCGTCTGGATCGCGATCGAGGCGACCACGATCCTCACCGCGTTCCTGGTCGGCCACCGCCGCACCCGGGCCTCCGTCGAGGCCGCCTGGAAGTACGTGCTGATCTGTTCGGCCGGCATCGCCCTGGCCTTCCTGGGAACCGTGCTCCTCTACTACGCGGCCCGCCGCGCCGGGATCCCCGAGGCGTCGGCGCTGGACTGGCCGGCCCTCGCCGCCCGCGCCGGGGAGCTCGACCCGGCCGTCACCCGGCTGGGCACCGGCCTGATCGTCCTCGGCTTCGGCGCCAAGGCCGGGCTCGCCCCGCTGCACGCCTGGCTCCCCGACGCCTACGGCCAGGCGCCAGCCCCCGTGTCGGCGCTGATGTCCGGCGTGCTGTCCGCCGTCGCCTTCACGGCCCTGCTGCGCTACAAGGTGATCGCGGACGCCGCCCTCGGCCCCGGCTGGACCCGCGCCCTGCTCACCGCGACGGCCCTGCTCACCCTCGCGCTGGCGGCTGCCCTGCTGCTGGCCCAGCGCGACCACCAGCGGATGCTGGCCTACTCGAGCATGGAGCACATGAGCCTGATCGCCCTCGGCGCCGCCGTCGGCGGCCCACTCGCCGCCTCCGCGATGCTGCTGCACATCATGGGGCACGGGCTGGCCAAGGCCGTTGCCTTCCGTACGGCCGGGCACGTGCTGCGGCTGCGCGACACTAGCCGGATCGGCCGGGTGCGGGGGCTGCTGGCCCAGGCGCCCGGCGTGGGCGCCCTGTTCGCGCTGGCCGTGCTCGCCCTGCTGGGGCTGCCGCCGTTCGGCCTGTTCGCCGCCGAACTGGGGCTGGTACGGGCCGGGTTCGCGGCGGGCATGGGCGCGGTCATGGGGATCGCGCTGCTCCTGCTGCTGGTCGCGTTCGCCGCGCTGGGCGCGAGGGCGGCCCGGATGCTGCTGGGCCCGCCGCCCCTGCCGGGGCCACCCGCGCGGCTGCCCGCCTCGGAGGCGATCCCGCTGGCCGGCGGGCTGCTGCTGTGCGCGGCCCTCGGCGTGACCACCGGACCGCTCACGGGGCTGCTGGCCGACGCCGCGGCGATCGTCGGAGGGCGGTGAGCCATGGAGTCGCTCGAGACGGGCACCGGATCACGGACCGTCACCGTCACCGACGCCGCCGAACTGCCCGCGCGCTTCGCCGAACTGCTGCGCGCCGGCCACCGCCTCGCCCTGGTCGCCGCCCACCACGACCCGGCCCACGGCGACCACGACCGCGCCGTACGGGTCGTCCACCTCTTCGTCTCCGGCCCGCCCGACACCCGTACCGAACTGCACGTGCGCCTCGACCCCGACGCGCCGGAACTGCCCACGCTGGCCCGGCTCTCCTTCCCCGGGGGCCGGTTCGAGCGGGAGACGCGCGACCTGTACGGCATCGTCCCCCGGGACCACCCGCTGCCCCACCGGCTCGTGCGGCACTTCCACTGGCCGCGCGGCTGGTACCCGATGCGCCCGGACGCGGGACCGCCCCCGCCGTTCGCCGAGCCCGAGGGCCCGTATCCCTTCCTGGAGGTCGAGGGCGACGGCGTCTACGAGATCCCTGTCGGCCCGGTGCACGCCGGGCTGATCGAGCCCGGCCACTTCCGGTTCTCCGTGGTCGGAGAGACGATCATCAAGCTCAAGGCCCGGCTGTGGTTCACGCACAAGGGCGTCGAGAAGCTCTTCGAGGGCCGCACCGCCGGGCGCGGGCTGTCACTGGCCGAGCGCGTCAGCGGCGACACCGCCGTGGGACACGCGCTGGCCTACTGCCTGGCCGTGGAGGAGGCCCTCGCCGTCCGGGTAACCGACGCCGCCCGTCGCGCGCGGGCGCTGCTCCTGGAACTCGAACGCCTCCACAACCACGTCGCCGACCTGGGCGCGCTGTGCAACGACGTCGGCCACGGCGTGCTCAACGCCCAGGCCCAGCGCGTCCGGGAGGAATTGCTGAGGCTCAACCGGGAGGTCACCGGCCACCGGCTGCTGCGCGGCGGCGTCGTCCTCGGCGGCGCGGAGCTGCGCTCCGTGCCCCGCCCGGAGCGGATGCGGGCGCTCGGCGAGGACATCCGCTCGATCGTGGAACTGGCCCTGGGCCACACCACCGTCCGCGACCGCTTCACGGGTACGGCCCGGCTCACTGCCGGGGCCGCCCGGGACCTGGGCTGCCTCGGCTATGTGGCACGGGCCAGCGGCCTGGCCGCCGACGCGCGCCTCGCCCATCCGCTGTACGACTACGGCCCCGCGCTGCGCGTCCCGGTCCACTCGGGCGGCGACGTGCTGGCCCGGTTCCTGGTCCGGGCGGAGGAGATCGACACCTCGCTGGCCCTGATCGAACACCTCACGGACGGCCTGGCGCCGGGCGCCACCGTGGCCCATCCGCCGGAGGCCGACCCGGCGGCCCCCGGCCCCCGCTCGGGCGTGGGGCTCGTCGAGGGCTGGCGCGGCACGATCGCCACCCGCGTCGAGCTCGGCCCGGGCCCCGTACTGAGCCGGGTGAAGATCGTGGACCCGTCGTTCTTCAACTGGCCGGCGCTCCCGGTGGCCCTGGCGGACACGATCGTCCCGGACTTCCCACTGGCGAACAAGAGCTTCAACCTCTCCTACGCGGGGAATGATCTCTGATACCGCATCAGGACCCGTATCCCGCCGAATGACCGGTAAAAGCAGGGCCGTCCGGCCCGGCGGCCACCGGAAACGATCCCGTACCGTGGAGTGATCCGTTCATTCGAAGGAGCAGGCCGTGTGTGATCTCACCTATGACGACATCAAGCGGGCCGCCGACCGGCTGGCCGGGCGCACCCGGCCCGTCGCCGTCGTCGAGGGCGACGACGGCGTGTGGCTGGCGCTGGAGCACATGCAGCACGGCGGCTCCTTCAAGGCGCGCGGCGCCTACAACTTCCTCGCCTCCCACCGCGAGGCCGGCACGCTGCCCGAGGCCGGTGTGACCATCGCCTCCGGTGGCAACGCCGGGCTGGCCTGCGCGTGGGCCGCCCGGCTCCAAGGCGTGCGGGCCACGGTCTTCCTGCCCGAGAACGCCCCCCACGTGAAGGTGGCCAAGCTGCGCGGCTACGGCGCGGACGTCCGCCTGGTGGGCGCCGAGTACGCCGAGGCGCTGGCGGCCTGCGAGGAGTTCGCCGCGACCACCGGCGCCCTGGCCAGCCACGCCTACGACCACCCGCTGATCGCGGCCGGGGCGGGCACGCTCGTCGACGAGATCCGGGCCCGGGTTCCCGGGCTGGACACCGTGGTCGTCGCGGTCGGCGGCGGCGGGCTGTTCTCCGGCGTCGCCACCGCCGCCCGCCACCACGGCGTACGGACCGTCGCCGTCGAGCCCGAGGGCTGCCGCACGCTGAACGCCGCGCTGGAGGCCGGCCGGGTCATCGACGTGCCCGTCGACTCCGTCGCCGCCGACGCGCTCGGCGCCCGCCGGGTTTCGCGTACCGCCCTGGCCATCGCCCGGGACCCCGGTGTGCGTTCCGTGCTGGTGCCCGACACCGCGATCGTCCGCGCCCGCCAGGCCCTCTGGGACGACCGCAGGCTGGCCGTCGAACACGCCGCCGCCACCGCCCTCGCCGCCCTGGCCGGGGGAGCGGGCGCCGCGTACGCGCCCGCCGAGGGCGAGCGCGTGGCCGTGGTGGTCTGCGGCGCCAACACCGACCCCAGCGACCTCGTACGACGCTGAGGAACCAGGGGTACGCCCCCTGCCATCACCGCGAGGAATGAAGGGCGTTCACCCCTCTTCCGCCCATTGCGGACGGTCCGCTAGAAAAGCGGCAGTCGTATGGACGGGGGAGCACGGATGGACACCCAGCACACGGCACACACGGCACCGCCACCCACACCCGCCGCACCGGCCACAGCGCCCCCGGAATGCGCCGGGTTCGTCGAACTGTCCGTACGCCTCACCGGCTTCGGCGAATTCGACCTCCGGGGCACCGGCATGGTCCGGCTCTACCACGACACCACCCTCGACCAGCTGGGCCGGGCGGCCGTGGGCCGCTTCCTCGACGACCTGGCCGCCGCCGGGGGCGACCCCGGCGCCCTCGCCGACGAGGTCTCGCGCGACATCGCCCGGGCCATCACCCACCTGTGGTACCTGGGCGTCTGGCCGCCCCTCGCCCGCGCCACCCACACGGCGCTCGGCCGCGAGAAGCCCAACACCGCCTTCGTCGTCTCGCCCGAGGCCTGGACCGAGGGCCTGGCCTGGCGGACCTTCCACGGCCACCCGCCGGGCGCCCGCCCGCCCGGCTTCGGCACCTGGGCCGACCCGCCCCCCTCCGCCCCCGACCCGGCGACGGAGGGCACGGCATGACCACCCGTCAGCCCACCGCGCACCGCCACGACGCCATCGTCGTCGGCGCCGGGCTCGCCGGCTCCCTCGTCGCCAAACACCTGGGCGACCAAGGGTGGCGCGTCCTCGTCCTGGAGGCCGGCACCCGCACCCTGGACACCTGGCCCGGTCACCTCGACGCCCTGGACACCTACTACGCGGCCCTCGCCAAGGTCCCCAACGCGCCCTACCGGGCCAACGCCGCCGCGCCCTCCCCGGACGTCCTCGACCTGGAGGGCCTGCCGTCCGGCGGCTACCGGGCCCACGGCTACTTCGTCCAGGACGGCCCCCTGCCCTACGCCAGCGACTACCTGCGCGCCTCCGGCGGCACCACCCTCCACTGGATGGGCCTGGTGCCCCGGATGCACCCGGACGACTTCGCCGTGCGCGCCGACTACGGCTACGGACGGGACTGGCCCCTCGGCTACGCCGACCTGGAACCCCACTACCGGGCCGCCGAACACGCCCTGGGCGCCGCCGGGGACGCCGACGAGCAGCGCGACGCCATCGGCCTGCCCTTCCCGCCCGGCTACGCCTACCCGATGCGCCCGATCCCCCGCAGCCACCTCGACCGGGTCCTCGCCGCCCGCCTCGACGGCACCTCCGTCCGGGAGACCCCGGACGGGCCCGGGACCGTCCTGCGCGTGGTCACCACCCCGCACGCCCGCAACAGCACCCCCGACCCACGCCACGACGGCGGCCGCGGCTACCGTCCCGCCGGCGCGGTGGGGCTGCCCAACTACGGCGAACGGTGCGTCGGCAACGCCTCCTGCGTCCCCATCTGCCCCGTCCAGGCGAAGTACGACGCCCGCCGGACCCAGGCCACCTGGAGCCACCGGGTCACCCTCCTCGCCCGCGCCGTGGTGAATCGCGTCCTCGTCGCGGGCAACGGACGCGTCCTCGGCGTCGAGTACCAGCGCTACGACGACCCCGCGAGCCCCGCGCACACCACTCACACCGCCGAGGCGGACGTCGTCGTCCTCGCCGCCCACGCCGTCGAGAACGCCAAGCTGCTGCTGCTCTCCGGGCTCGCCAACAGCAGTGACCAGGTGGGCCGCAACCTCATGGACCACCCCACCCTGCTCACCTGGGGCCTGCTGGACCGGCCCGTCGGCCCGTTCCGGGGCCCCGGCTCCACCTCCGGCCTGGAGGGCTTCCGCACCGGGGCCGCCCGGCGCGACCGCGCCCCCTTCCGCGTGGAGATCGCCAACTGGGGCTGGAGCTGGCCCACCGGCGCCCCGGCCAGCGACGTCGCCCGCCTCCTCGGCATCGGGGCCGACACCGGGGCGCCGCGCGGCGAGGGCCTCTTCGGCACCGCGCTGCGCGAGACACTGGGCCGCGACGTCGGCCGTCAGCTGTGCCTCCAGTTCGCCATGGAACAGGACGCCGAGAGTCGCAACCGCGTCACCGTCGACCCCCGCCACCGCGACAGCCTCGGCAATCCACGGCCCGTCCTCACCTACGACCTCTCCGACCACGTCAAACGCGGCATCGCCACCGCCCGGGCCGTCTCCGGCAGCCTCTTCGCCCTGCTCGGCGCCGACGACCGGACCGCGTACGCCCCGGGGCCCGCCGCCCCCGGCTGGTACCGATTCGAGGGACGCGACTACGTCTTCCAGGGCGCGGGCCACGCGGCCGGCACCCACATCATGGGGAACTCGCCCACGACCTCCGTGGTCGACCCGTGGCAGCGCTGCTGGGACCACCCCAACCTCTACGCCGTCGGCTGCGGCAGCATGCCCTCGGTCGGCACCTCCAACCCCTCGCTCACCATGACCGCCCTCGCGCTGCGCAGCGCCGAGGCCGTCGACCGCGACCTCGGGGAGCTCCACCGGCCCCGGGTCGTCCACCCCGCCCCGCCCGTGCGGGACGAGGCCCGCCTGCCGGAGGGACGGACATGACCGCCGCGGACGCCACGCCCCGGCCCGCCGTCCTGGCGGAGCCGCCGTTCCGGGTACCGCGCGACCGCGCGGACCTCCAGCTGTTCCTCCAGGCCGCGCTGACGCTGGAGCACCTCACCATCCCGCCCTACCTCACCGCCATGTACACGATGCGGGCGGGCACCAACCGCCCCGCCTTCTTCGTCATCCGGAGCGTGGTGCTGGAGGAGATGCTCCACATGACGCTCGTCGCCAACCTCCTCAACGCGGTCGGCGGCCGGCCCCTCGTGGCCCACTCACGGTTCGTCAGCGCCTATCCCACCCGGCTGCCCTTCAGCAAGGACGGCGTCACCGTCGCCCTGCGCCACTTCGGCGTCGAGGCGCTGGAGACCTTCCTGGCCGTCGAACGCCCCGCGTACGTGGCCGGGCCGCCCGGCCATCCGTCGGTGCGCGAGGACGACGGCTGGACCTCGGTCGGCCAGTTCTACCGCACCATCCGGGAGGGCGTGCTCCGGCTGACGGACGGACTCGGCGAACGCGAGCTCTTCAACGGCGACCCCGCGCGCCAGGTGGGGCCCCGGGACTTCTACGACTCGGGCGGCGAGGTCTTCCCCGTCACCGACCTCGCCTCGGCGCTCACCGCCCTGCGCGTGATCACCGAGCAGGGCGAGGGCGCCGACCGGACCGTTTTCGACTCCGACGACCGGCTCTTCGGCGAGGCCCGGCAGCCCGCGCACTACTTCCGCTTCGACGAGATCCTCCGGCAGCGCTCCTACGGGCCCCACGACACCCCCGCCACCGGGCCGACCGGCCCGGCGCTGCCGGTGACCTGGCACGACGCCTACCCCATCGACCCCGCCGCCCGGGCCGCCGACTACCCGCCGGACGGTGAGGTCCGGCGGGCCGCCGACCGCTTCGACGACGTCTACGCGCGCCTGCTGTGCGTCCTGGAACAGGCCTTCACCGGCGACCCCGGGGCGCTGCGCCGGACCGTGCCCACCATGCTGGAGCTCCGCGACCTCGCCGGGCGGCTCTGCCGCAACCCCCACCCCGACCCGGCGCGGCGGGCGCGGGGGCTGTACGCGTCACCGACGTACGAGATCACTGGTAGCCGGTTGGCGCGTGCCCGGTCGGAGCCGGCGGGTTGACGGCCGGCGGGGCCTCGGTCTTCCGTTCCGGTGGGGCCGCGGTCCGCTCCGGCGGTGCCTTTGTCTTCCGTTCGGGTGGGGCCACGGCGGTGGTGCGCTCGGGCGGGGGCGCCACGGCCGTCGTGTGCGCGGGCGCGGCGGTGGTGGCGTGCGTCGGCACCGTGCCCGGCGTCCGGCCGGACGTGGGCGGCGGAGGGGCGATCGACTTCGGCGGGGGCGTGTGCGTACCGCCACCGCCACCGCCGCCGGTCCGTGACGGCGCCGGGAGCGAGGGCCGCTTGGACGCCGTGTGCCCGCCGCCGGACGACGGGCTGTGACCGCCGCCCGTACCGGTGGCCGAGTGGGACGGGGTCGAGGACGGGCCCTGTCCCGACGCCGAGCCCGAGCCGGAGGGCGAGTCCGAGGGGGAGCCCGTACCCGGCTCGGACGGGGAGCCGGAACCGGAACCGGAAGCGGAACCGGAGGGAGAACCGGACCCCGGCTCCGACGGGGACCCGGACCCGCCCGGCCGCGACGGAGTGGGCGACGGCAGGGGATACGGCTTGCCGTCGGTCGAGCCGTCGCCCTTGGCCGGCCGGTCGAAGGCCTTGTCGGGCTGCCCGACGTCGACGAGCGTGACCGACTTCAGGGGGCCCTGCTCGATGGTGCGCGCCTCGATCACGGTGATCTGGGTGACCTCGAAGTGCTCCCACTTGCTCCCGGTGTACGTGGACCCCTTCCGGTCGACGTCGTCCGGCTTCCCCAGCGGGTTGCCGCAGTTGCACTTCACGGCCGGGGTCCCGTAGTCGTCCCGGAGGATGGTGACGCCCGCCTGGAGGACGGAGAGGTACGCGACGGTCTTGCCGTCGCCCTGGTAGTTGTGGTTCTCGACGAGGGTGTCCTGCCTGAGGGTGACCTCGTTGAGGTTGTTGATGTGATCCTTGATCCGTTCGAAGGCGATGCCCCGCACGGCGGCCCAGGCCTTGCCCTTCACCGGGTCCTGGGTCAGCTGGTCGATCAGCTTGGCCCGGTCGCAGCGGGTCATGCCCGGCGTCCCGCCGAACGCCCCCCGGGCGTCGGCCCGGGTGGTGCCCCCGGTCGGCGGGACGGCCTTGACACCCTGGACGTCGGGTCCCGGGGCGGCGACGAACGGCTGCGCCGCCACCACGCCCGCCGCCTCCAGGGCGATCCTCGACGGCTTCCCCCCGTCCGAGGAGCAGGCCGTCAGCCCCGCGCCGGCCAGCAGCACGGGCACCGTCAGCAGTGAGACGATCCTGGTCCGTTGCACACTCACACCCCCGATAGCGTGACTAACACGACGTCACCCAGCCACCGCCGCACGTCGTCCGCGGGCTGGGAGATGGTTCGTAGGTGGGGGACGGGTCGCCGGACCCGTCGTCCCCGGTCCCCACGGTGGCCGGGGCCTGGCTCTGCCCGTCCTGGCCCCCGCCCGTGCCCTGGGAGACCGAGGCGGTGGGCCCGCCGCCCGGGGTCCCCGTGCCCTTGTCCCCCGCGTCGCGCAAGGCGATCACTCCGGCGGTGCCCCCGGCGACCAGGACCAGCGCGGTGACGGCCGCCACGATCCAGGCGGCCTTCCGCCTTCCGGGATCCGGCAGCGGATCCGGATCCGGGCGCACCGGGTAGGCGGGGTGGCGCGGATCGCCGTAGGACGGGACGACCAGGGGCGTGGCGAGGCCCCCCTGCTGGAGCCCGACCGGTACGGGCGGCGGGGTCGGCGAGGCGACGGGGGAGGGCCCGGCCCAGGGCCTCGGCGTCGGTGAAGGCGTCGGCGTCGGTGTGGGCGTGGGCGTGGGCGTCGGTGTGGGCGTGGGCGTATGTGTCGGTGTCGGTGTCGGTGTCGGTGACGGCGTCGGCGTGAACGGCGGTGGCGTCTCCCGTACGGGCAGGGGGACCGGGGACGGGGTCTCCGACCGGGCGCGCACCGGCTCGTCGAGGGTCGTGGGCACGTACCCCGGATGCTCCGTCAGCCGGCCGGTGGCGACGGCATCCAGGAGCTGCTCGGCCTCGGCCGAGCCCATCCGCCGCGCGGGGTCCTTCCGCAGCAGCCCTTCCAGCAGCGACGTCAGCGGGCCGGCGCGCCGGGGCGGTGCCAGCGGGTCGTCGACGACGGCCCGCAGCGTGCTGAGGGCGTCGCCGCGCCGGAACGGCGACACCCCCTCGACCGCCACATAGAGCAGGGTGCCCAGCGACCAGAGGTCGGAGGGGATGCCGGGGCGCTTGCCCGTCGCCCGTTCCGGGGCGAGGTACTCGGCCGAGCCGATGAGGTCGCCGGTGCGGGTGAGGGTGCCCGCGCCTTCGACGAGCGCGATGCCGAAGTCGGTGAGGACGACCCGGCCGCCGGACTCCAGCAGGACGTTGGCCGGTTTGACGTCGCGGTGGAGCACCCCGACGGCGTGGGCGGCGCGCAGCGCCTGGAGCACCAGGGCGCCGATCCGGGCGGCCTCCTTGGGCGTCAGCACCCCCTCCCGGCGGAGCACGTCGTCCAGGGACTGCCCGCGCACCAGCTCCATCACGATCCAGGGGCGGCCCTCCTGCTCCACCACGTCGTGCACGGTGATGACATTGGGGTGGCTGACCCGGGCGGCCGCGCGGGCCTCCTGTTTCAGCCGGGCGTAGAGGACGCGTACGTCGTCGGCGCCCATCCGCTCCGGCGCCTGGACCTCCTTCGCCGCCACCTCGCGGTCCAGCACCTCGTCCATGGCCAGCCAGACGACGCCCATGCCGCCCCGGCCGAGCTGCTCCATGAGCCGGTAGCGCCCGGCCAGCAGTGGTTTGCGGCGTTCCGTGTCCATTTGCCGTACGCCCCTTCCCCCCGCGTACGGCGTACGGAGCCGTGCGCATTCGGGCCACACTGGCTGGGACGTGGTGCCTGCCGATACCGTTCCCCTCCGGTCGTGAAGGGCGTGTGCGCAAGGCTCAGCGGCGGGTGGCGAGTTGCTTGTCGAGCCAGCGGAGCACCACGGGGTACTCCTCGCGCCAGGTGACGAAGTTGTGGCCGCCCTCCTCGCGCACCAGCTTCTCGATCCTGGTGGGGGGCTTGGCCTTCCCCGCGAACTTCTGCATCTGCGCGTAGTACTTCTCCTCGCCCTTCTCGCTGGCGGCCAGGAGCAGGGAGACCGGGGGCGGGGGCATGTGCTCCAGGCGCCACGTCAGGTCGGACTCGTTCTTGAGCTGCTTGTTGCCGGCGTAGAGGTCGCCGGTGTCGCGGTCCTGGCGGGCGAAGAGGTCGGTGGACAGGCCGGCGGCGGCGCCGTACCGGTAGGGGTCGGTCATGGCCATCTTCAACGCGCAGTAGCCGCCGGTGGAGTTGCCGACCGCGCCCCAGGCGCCCCGGGCGTTGTCCACGCGGTAGACGTCGTTGACGGCGATCGGGACGTCCTGGTTGAAGAAGGTCAGCGCCTGCGGACCGCCGGGCACGTCCGTGCAGTTGGTGTCGCGGTCCGCCACCACCGAGGGGCGCAGCATCAGCACGATCGTCGGCTTCATCTCGCCCGCCATCACGGCCTTGGAGGCGGCCTGGGGGACCTTGGCCTTGGTGATGAGGTTGATGGACTGGCCGGGCTGGCCCGTGATCGACACGATCACGGGGAAGGTGTCCTTCTCATGCGCCTTCTGGAAGTACTGGGGCGGGAGATAGGCGAAGCCGTCCATGCTCAGCCCGGTCACCGGGCCGTTGATCTCGATCCGGTCGACCCGTCCTGCCTTTTCCTTCGGGCCGAGGCCGACGGGCTCCTGTCCCTTGACCGTCAGGGCGGGGGGCCGCTTGCCGTTGCCCGAACCGGTCTGCAGCGCCTGCTTGCGGGAGTTCTGCCCGAGGAGCTCCTTCCACGTGGAGTAGAAGCCGAACTCGTTGTTCGCCGCGACGAGGAGCACGGACAGGATGCAGAGCTGGGCCAGTACGAGCATCCCGAGGCGGGAGGCGAACGCCAGGGGCCCCTTCTTCGCGGCCCGCGGCCACAGCCACAGGACCAGCGCGGTCACCGCGACGGCTATGACCACCAGGGTCAGCAGGAAGGTCTGGGACGTAAGGCCCACGGTTGTCGCTCCTCTTCACGGGGGGTCTCCTGGAGAGAGGGCAAACGACGGGACAAGGTTCCTGTATAAGGGCCTTTTTCATCGTATAGCGGTACCGGAGTCCTCGCGCCTCAGAGCTATTGCACCGGGTACGGCACGAAGGTCGTGCGGTTCTCGTCGACGGCCAGCCGGCGCCCCAGGGGTGGTACGGCCCGCTGGGGGCAGTCCAGCCGTTCGCAGACCCGGCAGCCCATGCCGATGGGCGTCGCGGCCGACGCGTCGTCCAGGTCGAGGCCGGCGGAGTAGACGAGCCGGTGCGCGTGCCGGATCTCGCAGCCCAGGCCGATGGCGAAGGTCTTGCCGGGCTCGTGCCAGCCGCCCCGGGAACGGGTGACCGTACGGGCCGTCCACAGATAGCGCCGGCCGTCCGGCATGGCGGCCATCTGCACATCCACCCGGCCGGGCGAGGAGAAGGCCTCGTAGACGTTCCACAGCGGGCAGGTGCCCCCGCCGCGTGAGAAGTGGAAGCCGGTGGCGGACTGCCGCTTGGAGAGGTTGCCCGCCCGGTCGACGCGGACGAAGGAGAACGGCACGCCCCGCGCCCCCGGCCGCTGGAGGGTGGACAGCCGGTGGCAGACGGTCTCGTAGCCGACCCCGAAGTGGTCGGCGAGGCGCTCGATGTCGTAGCGCGTCTCCTCGGCGGCGGTGTGGAAGACGCCGTACGGCAGGATCAGCGCGGCGGCGAAGTAGTTGGCGATGCCGATCCGGGCGGGCGTCCAGGCGGGGGAGTCCTCCGCGAAGTCCTCGGCCGCCTGCCGGGAGAGCTCCCGCCCGTACTCCAGCAGCGCCAGTTGCGTCGCCATCCGGAAGGCCTGCTGGCCGGGGCGGAGCCGGGGTGAATAGTGCAGCACCCGGGAAGCGGGGTCGTAGCGGTGCTGCTGCTCCGCGTCGGCGACCAGCCGGACGCCGTGGTGCTCGGCGAGCCGCGCCGCCAGCGCCTGCCGGACCTCGCCGCGCCGCAGCCCGATCCCGGCCGCCAGGCCCTCGGCGGCCGTGTCCAGGTCATGGAGGTAGTTCTGGCGCCGGTAGAAGAACTCCCGCACCTCGTCGTACGGGGTGCGGCCCAGGACGGCGGCCTCGTCCGGCCCCCGGTCGCCCGCGAGTTCGGCCACCCGCTCGGTGAGCGCGCGGTTCCGGCGGTCGAGGTCGAGCAGGATCCGGGCCACCGTCGGCAGCCGGTGGGCGAGCTCGCTCAGCTCGGCGGGGGAGACCCGGCCGCCCTCCGGCCCGTCCGCGAGCGCCTCCCGCAGGTCCGCCATGAGGCGGTTGGTGTCCCGCTCGGCGAAGAAGCCGGGATCCACGCCGAACGCCTCGGTCAGCCGCAGCAGTACGGGCACGGTCAGCGGCCGGGCATCGTGCTCCATCTGGTTGAGGTAACTCGGGGAGACGGCCAGCCTCCGGGCCAACTCGGCCTGGCTGAGTCCGCGTTCCTCGCGCAGCCGGCGCAGCCGGGCGCCGGCGTAGGTCCTGGCCATACCCGCGAGCGTAGTGGTGTTGGCAACATTCGCAAAGTGGCCGTGGACCCTTGGCGGAAATCGGCACGCGGCCACCGTCGACGGCCGGGCCGCGCCGGTGGGAGAGTCGTCGCACGGCCGGCCCGGCCCTGAGGGGGGCCGGGCCGACGGCCTTCGCAGGCATTCCGATTCTTCGCACGCTTCGCAACTTCGCACGCCTCGCCGTTACGGCGACGGACTCTCCGAAACCCCCGGGAGGGGACATGCAGCAGGCGGAAACCACGGCCGCGGCACTCGCGGAGCGCTGGGCCACCGAAGAGCGCTGGAAGGGCATCGAACGGACCTACGACGCAGAGGACGTGATACGGCTCTCCGGCAGCGTCCGCGAGGAGCACACGCTGGCCCGGCGCGGCGCCGAACGCCTGTGGCGCGAACTGCGCGACCACGACTACGTCCACGCGCTCGGCGCCCTCACCGGCGGCCAGGCCGTGCAGATGGTCCGGGCCGGGCTGCGCGCCATCTACCTCTCCGGCTGGCAGGTCGCCGCCGACGCCAACCAGGCCGGGCACACCTACCCCGACCAGAGCCTCTACCCGGTCAACTCCGTGCCCACCGTGGTCCGCAGGATCAACAACGCCCTGCTGCGCGCCGACCAGATCGCCACCGCCGAGGGCGACACCTCCGTGGACTGGCTCGCGCCGGTCGTCGCCGACGCCGAGGCCGGCTTCGGCGGCCCGCTCAACGCCTTCGAGCTCACCAAGGCGATGATCGCCGCCGGTGCGGCGGGCATCCACTACGAGGACCAGCTCGCCTCCGAGAAGAAGTGCGGCCACCTCGGCGGCAAGGTCCTCGTGCCCACCGCCCAGCACATCCGCACCCTCAACGCGGCCCGGCTCGCCGCCGACATCGCCGACGTCCCCACCCTGATCGTGGCCCGCACGGACTCGCTCGCCGCCAACCTGCTCACCAGCGACGTCGACGAGCGCGACGCCCGCTTCTGCACGGGCGGGCGCACGGCGGAGGGCTTCCACCGCGTCGAGCCCGGCATGGCCCCGGTCATCGCACGCGGCCTGGCCTACGCCCCCTACGCCGACCTGCTGTGGATGGAGACCGGCACCCCCGACCTCGCCCAGGCCCGCGAGTTCGCCGAGGCGATCCACGCCGAGTACCCCGGCAAGGCGCTGGCCTACAACTGCTCGCCGTCCTTCAACTGGAAGGCCGCGCTCGACGACGACCGGATCGCCAAGTTCCAGCGCGAGCTGGGCGCGATGGGCTACCGCTTCCAGTTCATCACCCTGGCCGGCTTCCACTCCCTCAACCACGCGATGTTCGACCTCGCGCGCGGCTACGCCGAGCACGGCATGACCGCCTACGTCGACCTCCAGGAGCGGGAGTTCGCCGCCCAGGCCGACGGGTTCACCGCCGTCAAGCACCAGCGCGAGGTCGGCACCGGCTACTTCGACCTGGTGTCCACCGCACTCAACCCCGCCGCCGAGACGCTCGCCCTGCGCGGCTCCACCGAAGAGGAGCAGTTCCGGTGACCGGCACCCCGATCAGCTCGATCAGCCGCGTCGGCGTCGTCGGCGGCGGTCGGATGGGCGCGGGCATCGCCGAGGTGTGCGCCCGCGCCGGGCTCGACACGGTCGTCCGCGAAGCCGACGCCACGGCCCTGCGCGCCGCGCGCGAGCGGATCACCCGCTCGCTCGACCGGGCCGTCGGCCGGGGCAAGGCCACGGCGGACGAACGCGACGCCGCCCTCGCCCGGATCGTCCTCACCGCCGACCTCGACGACATGGCCGACCGGCAGCTCGTCGTCGAGGCCGTGGTGGAGGACGCCGGCGTCAAGGCGGAGGTCTTCGCCGGCCTCGACAAGATCGTCGAGGATCCGGCGGCCGTCCTGGCCACCAACACCTCCTCCGTCCCCGTGATGCGGCTGGGCATGGCCACCACACGCGCGGACCGCGTCATCGGCCTCCACTTCTTCAACCCCGCGCCGGTCATGCCGCTGGTCGAGGTCGTCACCTCCCTCCACACGGGCGCCGAAACCCTGCGCACGGCGGAGGAGTTCGTCACCGCGACGCTCGGCCGCCGGGTGATCCGCTCCCAGGACCGGGCAGGCTTCGTCGTCAACGCCCTCCTCGTGCCGTACCTCCTCTCCGCGATCCGCATGGCCGAGTCCGGCTTCGCCACCGCCTGTGATATCGACACGGGCATGGAGCTCGGCTGCGCCCACCCCATGGGCCCGCTGGCCCTGGCCGACCTCATCGGCCTCGACACGGTCCTGGCGATCGCGGAGTCCCTCTACGAGGAGTTCCGCGAACCGCTCTACGCGGCGCCGCCGTTGCTGCGGCGGATGGTGGAGGCGGGGCTGCTCGGCCGCAAGGCGGGGCGGGGGTTCCACCCCTACCAGGGCTGACCCCCGCTACACGGTGGAACCCAGTGCCTCCCCGCACCGCAGATTCCACCGGCCCGCCCGCCCGCTGAGCGTGGTCAGCGTCAGAGGCCGCACGTCCAGCCGCCAGAACGCCTGCGGCGGCAGCGCGAGCGCGTGCACGACCGCCGCCCGGATCACGGCGGGTTCGGCGACGGCCAACACCCGGCCGTCGCCGTCATCCTGGCCGCCGAGCCCGTCGAGCCAGGCACCGACCCGTTCGACGAGCGCGAGCAGCGACTCGCCGCCGTGCGGCGCCGCGCCGGGGTCCGCCAGCCACGCGGCCACGGCCTCCGGCTCGGCGACGGCCAGTTCGTCGAGGCTCCGGCCCCGCCACCGGCCGACGGCCAGATCGGCGAGCGCCGGGGCGGGCTCCGGGGAGAGCCCCAAGGCGGCGGCCGTCTCCCGGCAGCGGAGGGAGGGCGCGCTGAGCTGCCGGGAGGCCCGTGGCACGGCCCCGGCGGCCGCGCGGGCTTGGGCGACACCGCGCTCGTCGGGCGGTGAGTCGTCGTCGAACCGGGCCGCGCGGAGGGCGGATCCGACGGCGGGGGAGAGGAGCAGGGCGCGCACGGTCATGGGGCGGATTGTGCCCGAGGCCGGTCCTGCCGCCGTGGTAGGGGCGGTGTGGGTTCGGCGCGAACCGGCCGCCGACGCGATGCCGTTGCACCGTGTCAGGCGGTGTGGCATGGTGAAACCCTCAGCGACGGCGGCTACCGTTGCCGAGGGTTTCGAGGAGCTAACGGTCATCTGCCCCATGGTGCTGGTGGGACAGCGGATCGTCCTTATGGTTGAGGGCCTGATTCAGCCCTTCACGGACGGCGTAGCTGACCAGGGCGGTGAATACCGCCCCGGCAGCTCGCTTCGCCACGCGCCGGGCCCGAGCCCGGAAGAACCATGTCGGTCGCTCCTTGCGGTGACGCCCCATAGGCGCCCCCAGAGGTGAGCATATCCCCTCCGTTCCTCAAGTACGGCCATATCTACGGAGATTACGGCTGACGGAACCTCTGTTCACCGGAACGAGTGTGCACCGCCAGCATCCCCCGTACCGTCCGCGCCCACGGGAACTCCTCCGCCCGCTTCCGCGCTGCCGCACGGCGGCACGGTTCGGGGACGGCCAGCAGGCGGATCACCGCGTCCGCCGTCGACTCCGGCGTGGAGGGGGCCGCCAGGCCCGCGTTCGGGGCGAGGAGTTCAGGGGACGCGCCGGTGTCCGCCGTGACGACCGGGGTGCCGCAGGCCAGGGCCTCCAGCACGGACAGGCCGAAGGACTCCACCGGGCAGGGGGCCAGCGCCACGTCCGACCGCGCGAGCGCCCGGGCCACGGCGTGGCGGTCGGCCACATGGCCGTGGAAGCGCACCGGCAATCCGGCCTCGCACGCCCGCCGTTCCAGGCGGCCGCGCTCCGGGCCGGTGCCCAGGACGTCCAGGCGGGCCGGGACGCCGCGCCGCAGCAGTACGCGCAGGGTTTCCAGGGGGAGGCGGGGGTGCTTCTCCGCCGACAGCCGGCCCACGTACACCAGCCGCACCACCGACTCCTGAGCGGTCCGCTCCGGTGAGAAGACGTCCAGGTCGACGCCGAGCGGCACCCGGTACAGCGCCGGGGCCGCCACGCGCGCGAACTCCGCGCAGGAGAAGGCGGATGTCGCCACCACGGCGTCGAACGCCCCGGTCAGGCGCCGGTTCCACGCGTCCGACGGTCGCGTCAGCGCGGCGGGCCGCAGCGGCAGCCGGGGCGCCAGGATGGCGTCCAGGCGCTCGTGGGAGAGCAGCACCGTCCGGATTCCCCGAGCGCGGGCCCAGCGCGCGGCGTGGACGAGGGTGAACTTGTCGGACACCTCGACGGAGTCCGGTGCCAGGCGCCCCAGCAGTGCCCGCAGAGTGCGCAGTGCCAGGGGCGAGCAGATCAGCCGGTAGCCGCCGCCCACCCGGACCCCGGGCAGGGCGACCCGGAGCCCGGCGGCGTCGCGCCACGCCCCGTACCGGGGGCCGGGGGTGATCAGGACCCGTTCGTGGCCCGCCGCCGCGTAGCCGCGGCCGAGCGCGTGCAGTGCGGTCCGCAGGCCGCCGGAGGCCGGGCCGTGGAAGTTGGCGAGCTGGACGATCCTCACGCGCCGTCGTCCCCCGGGCGCCGCCGGGCGCGCACCAGAGCGGCGTACGTCCAGGGGCGGGCCCCCGCCGCGAGGGCGAGGTCGACGGCCTCCAGGGCGTGTTCGCGCAGGCCCGGCCGATCCAGGTCGGCCGGGTGGAGGGCGATGCGGAAGGGCCTGCCGCGCCCGGACCACCGGCCGGCCGCCGTGCGCATCAGGCGGGCGCCGGCCCGTTCGCCGAGGCCGCCCGGCCGGTGGGACAGCGCCGGCATCCGGTGCCGGGCGCCGGTGCGCAGGTCGTGCACCGCCAAGTGGCTGGTGGTGTACTCCAGGCCCACCGCGCGGAGGGCCGCGAGCGACCCCGGCGAGGCGAGCCACCCCGGCGGGGTGAAGCCCTCCGGGATGATCCCCACGGAGGCGAGCGCGGCCAGCCCGGCCGTGAGCCGGCGGTGGGCCTCCGCCTCGTCCAGCGCGCAGAACTCCGCGCAGCCGCGCGCCAGCACACGGTTCAGCCACCGCCGCGCGGGCGGGCCGCCGGGCACGGCCCGGTGGGTGCAGCCGTGGAGGGAGAGCTCGTGCCCGCGCCGGGCCGCCTCGTGGAGCCAGCGCACCAGGGCCGGGTCGTCCGGCAGCCGGGGCCCGCGCCAGGCGCCCGGTACGAGCAGCAGCGTCGCGGGCACCCCCCGCGCGTCCAGCTCGGCCAGCCAACGGCGGCTGCGAGAGAAGCTCCAGGGGGCGACGTCGTGCACCGAGACCACGAAGACCGCTGTCACCGTCCCAGGATCCTCCGGCCGGTGTGACGTGCGCCGTACGTCCGGGTGAACACCCTCTTCCGGGTGCAGACTGTTGTTCGACAGAGTGACAGGCAACCGGAGTTCAGGAGAACGTATGCGCTACGCGGACGGGCCCGGCGTCCACGACGAGGTCCACATCGACGCGGCCCCGGCCGAGGTCTGGAGACTGGTGGCCGATATCGGCCTGCCCGCCCGGATCAGCACCGAACTCCAGCGGGTCGAGTGGCTGGACGGCGCCACCGGGCCGGTGCTCGGCGCGGCCTTCGAGGGCCACAACCGCCACCCGGTGGGCGGCGAGTGGCGGACCGTCTCGTACATCGTCGCCCTGGAGCCCGAGCGGCTGTTCGGCTGGGCGGTCACGGACCCGGACAACCGGTTCGGGGGCGGGGTCGCCGATCCCTCGTACCCCCTCGCCACCTGGAAGTTCGAGCTCCGGCCCGAGGACGGGGGGACGCTGCTGCGGCAGTCGGTACGGGTCGGGCCGGCGCCCTCCGGGCTCAGCGCCGCGATCGGCCGGATGCCGGACCGCGAGGAGCAGATCCTCGCCATGCGCCTGGGCGAGCTGGGCGAGGGCATACGGGCCACCCTGGAGGGCGTCAAGCGGCTCGCCGAGGAGCCGGCCCGGGAGGCGGGGGCCGGCACGGAGGCCGAGGCGGGCGCCGGAGCGGGGGCGGGGGCGTAGGGCGAATTCAGGGGCGGGACGGCCCGGCCTGGCACGGAAAATCCTGATTTTCGATGATGGTGATTCCATGACCAAGACCAAGGCCATCTCCTTCAGCGCCTTCGGCCCCGCCGAAGTGCTCCGGCTCGGCGGCATCGATCTGCCCGTCCCCGGGCCCGGACAGGTCCGGATCGCCGTCCGCTGCGCGGGCGTCAACCCGCTCGACCACAAGATCCGCAGCGGTGCCATGGAAGCGGTCTTCCCCACCGGGCTGCCGCACGTCCCCGGTGTGGAGGCGTCGGGTCTGGTGGAGGCGGTCGGCGAGGGGGTCACGGAGGTAAGGGCGGGGGACGCCGTCCTGGGCCGCACGCTCACCGGCGCCTACGCCGAACAGGCCCTGGCCCGCGCCGACCAGCTGGTGGTCAAGCCCCTCTCGCTGCCCTGGGAGGAGGCCGCGGCCCTGCCGGTGGCGGCCGAGACGGCGCTGCGGTGCCTGGACGAGCTGGGCGTGGGCGCGGGGGAGACGCTGCTGGTCCACGGCGCGGCCGGTGGGGTGGGCACGATGGTCGTGCAGTTCGCCCGCGCGCGGGACGTCCGGGTGATCGGCACGGCGAGCGAGTTCAACCACGAGTACCTGCGGGGCCTCGGCGCCCTCCCCGTCACCTACGGGGAGGGCCTCGCCGGGCGGGTGCGGGGGATCGCCCCCGAGGGGGTGGACGCGGCGCTGGACGCGGTCGGCAAGGGCGACGCGGTCGCGGTGTCGGTGGAGCTGACCGGCGACCCCGGCCGGGTGCTGTCCATCGCCGACGCGGAGGGCGCCCGGCGCCATGGCGCGCGCTTCAGCTCGGGCGGTACGGGCGCGGGCACGGTTCCCGCGATCGAGGCCGCCCTCGCCCTCCACGAGGCGGGGATCCTCCAGTTGCCGATCCACCGGGTCTATCCGCTGGCGGAGGCCGCCGAGGCGCACCGCGCCAGCGAGCACGGGCACCTCACCGGGAAGATCGTCATCGCGGTGGCGTGAGCGGTGGCCTGAGCGGTGGCCGCCCGAGTGGGCGGCCCGTCTCAGAGCCCGACCGTGAGCTCCGCGTCCCGCCTGATGTGCGGCAGCCGGGCGTTGGTGACCAGGGCGAGCTCACGCGCCCCGCCCCGGCCCGGCCGCCACTGCCCGCCGATCAACGGCAGCAGGGCGACATTGCGCACGGGCCCGGCGGTGAAGTCGAGGGGGCCCGCGACCGTGGCCAGCCGGGTCGTGCCCAGGGCCGCCGCGACCGCGTGCCGGTCGGTGGGGTCGGCGGCGGTCGTCAGGGCGTGGACGGCGACTTCCAGCAGGGCGTGGGCCAGGCCCAGCGGCTGGAGCCAGGGCCGCCCGGTGGTGATCCGGTACTCCTGGGCCAGCCGGGCCGCCGTGGTGTCGTCCAGCGAGGAACGGTAGGGATGCCGGGGCGTCCAGTAGACGAGCGTGGCGATCCGGGCGTTCGCCAGCCCGTCCGGGACCGCCGACGTCCGGGGGCAGTCCAGCTGGCGCGAACAGGTGATCAGCCGGGTGCGCAGCCCCGCCTCGCGGGCCTGCCGGTGGAAGAGGGCCAGGTCCGCCACGGTGGCCGCGCCGGTGACGACGTCGGTCCCGGCCTCCTTGAACCGCCGGACGATGCCCGCGAACCCGGTGGCCGGCTCCCGGTAGCCGCCCGGGTCGACCAGGGTGTGGCCGCGCGCCGCCACCACGGGCGCGAAGCCGTGCCGGGGGTGGCGCAGCGCCCGTCCCTGGGGCCCGTCGTTCCACAGGCAGCCCACCGTGCGGCGCGGCCCCACGCGTTCCCACATCTCCGCGAACACCGCGGCGATGTCGTCCAGCCCCCACCCGAAGTGGAACGTCCAGCGGAACGCGCGCCCCGGCTCCGCGCCCCGGCCCAGGGCGTACGCCTGCCAGGGGAAGCCCGTCGACAGACAGGGGATGCCCAGCACCTCGCAGGCGTCGGCCACGGCCGGCAGCACCCGGGTGCCGCCCATCACCACCACCGCCGAGGCCCCCTCGTCGCGTACGAGTTCCGCGACCGCGCGGCGCGCCCCGTCGGGGCCGGAGCGGCTGTCGCGCCAGGCGAGCCGGACCGGGCGGCCGCGCACCCCGCCCGCCAGCCGGGGTGCCAGTCTGCCGAGCGCGTAGAGCAGGGGGTCGCCCAGCCGGGCGAGCCGCCCCGTCCGCGGCACGACCGCTCCCACGCACAGCTCTCCCATCCGTCCACGAGCCATCAGGCCGCCCCCCCGTTCCGCTGCCGCTCCCCGCGGCTCTCAAAGATCAACGTCCCCCTCCCGCAACCTGGTTGACACGTGACACCCCGGACCCGGAAGGGTGATTCCGTATCGTCCCGCGCACCCGAACGGTCGGGTCCGGACGATTACTGTCCGTTCTCCGTAGGGAAGTTGACGGTCACGGCGCTTGAATACCTAATGGAACCGGCATTCCGGACAGCCGTCATCAGGCCGATCTCTTGACGTCCGGAACCAGTGGAGGCGGATGTGCCTCCGACCCCTGAACGCACGTCCGGTGACGTTGTATACGGAAGTTGACACAGGTCACATCGGGAATGCCCCGGAACGGGCCTCCGGCGGCCGGCGGGAAGGGGTGCCGGGCACTGCGGCGGGTTTCGGCCAGAGCCCCTCGGGGACCGGCCGGGCTACTCCCCGGTGCGCCCCGCGCGGGCTTCGGGCATGACGCACTATATGGCTGAGCGGACGAAGGGCAGCGATGCCTCTCGGAGCCGTGGCACTCCCGTGCCCGGAGACCGCGTCGTCGTCGCGCGCCCCGGGCTCCGGGCGCGCGGCTGGGAACCGGACATCGGCGTTCCGTTCCCTGGCAGGGGAGGAGCGTTCGCGGCCGGGGTGGGGACCCGGCCGTCAGGGGGCCGCTCGCGATCACTCGAAGTGCGACGGCGTTCGTCAGAGGCGCCGTGCACGTATCAGGTACGGAGGACCGCGCGCCCCGCGCGCGGCTCCGTCCGGGGGGAGACGTACATGGGGAGTACGACGCGCGCGGTCGCGGCCTGGGCCGCCGCCGCGATGCTGACGATGGCGCTGCCCGTGGGCAGCGCGAGCGCGGCGGATCTGCCGCCACGCATCGACCTGCGCTTATTGGTGGTCGACGACGGCGGCCCCGCCGTCGAGGCCATCCGTGCCGAGCTGGAGGCGGCCGGCACCCCGTACACCAGGATCAACCTCGACGACGCAGCCCGCCCGCGCGTCGACGAGGCGTTCCTCAGCGACACCGTGGACGGCAGACCGAGAGCCAAGTTCCAGGGCGTGGTCCTGCCCAACGACAACCCCTTCGGCGCCAACTCCGCCGAGATGACGGCCCTCGCCGGTTACGAGAAACGATTCGGCATCCGGCAGGCCGACGCCTACACCTACGCCCGGCCGGCCGTCGGGCTGAACACCCCCGACACGGGCGGCTACGCCGGCCCGCTCGACGGGCAGACCGCCCAGGTGACCACGGCAGGCGCCGCCGGACCCTTCGGCTACCTCAAGAAAAACGTTCCTTTCGAGGACAACGACCCGGCCGTCAAGGAGAGTTACGGCTATATCGCCGTACCGCTCGCACGGCAGGAGAACGGCGCCACCTACACCAGCCTCGTCGACGCGCCCGTCCCCGGCGGCTCCGGACGCGGCTCGCTGATCGGCCAGTACGACCACGAAGGCCGCAGCGAACTCGTCGTCACCTTCGTCGCCAACCGCTACCAGACCCAGTTCCGCCTGGTCTCCCGCGGCATCGTGGAGTGGCTGACCCGGGGCGTCCACCTGGGCGCCGCCCGCAACTACTTCGGCGTCCACGTCGACGACGTCTTCGCCGCCGACGACCGCTGGGACACCAAGCTCAAGTGCACCCCCGGCGACGTCGACTGCCCCGGCAACCCCGACCCCAGCGCCCCCTCCCTGCGCATGACCGCCGCCGACGCGCAGTACGCCAAGCAGTGGTCCGCCACCCACAACCTGCCCATCGACTTCGCCTACAACGGCGTGGGCAGCGAGGAGTACCGGGCCTCGCACGGCGGCGCGCCCGACCCGCTGCTCCAGCAGTTCGTCGCCGACCAGAAGTCCTTCCGCTGGATCAACCACACCTACACCCACGCCTTCCTCGGCTGTGAGCAGGACACCAGCTCCGTGCCCTGGAAGTGCGCCACCGACACCGCCGGCAAGACGCGCTGGGTCAGCCGGCAGACCATCGGCTACCAGGTCGACGAGAACCTCCGCTGGGCCGCCCGCCAGGGCCTGACCCTCGACAAGGACGAGCTGGTCACCGGCGAGCACTCGGGCCTTACGACCCTGCCGCAGCAGGGCCAGGACAACCCCGAACTCCTCCCGGTCCTCGCCCAGTCGGGCGTCAAGTGGATCGCCAGCGACACCTCGCGCGAGCGTGAGCAGCGCCCGGTCGGCACCGCCCTGACCGTGCCCCGCTACCCCATGAACGTGTACTACAACGTGGGCAAGGCCACCGAGCAGGCCGACGAGTACAACTGGCTCTACACCAAGAAGGCCGACGGCGGCAGCGGCACCTGCGAGAAGTTCCCCGAGACCACCACCTGCCTGAAGAAGCCCCTGGACGTCAAGACCGGCTTCCAGAGCTACATCGCCCCGCTCGAGGCCCGGATCGCCCTCGGCCACGTCCTCGGCAACGACCCGCGCCCGCACTTCATGCACCAGTCGAACCTCTCCGAGGAGCGGATCGGCTACACGGTCCTGGAGAAGGTCCTCGCCGACTACGCCGGCCTCTACGCCGACAACACCCCGCTCGTGAACCTCCGGATGCGCGACATCGGCGACGAGCTGAGCCGCCGCGCCGCCTGGAGCGCCGCCGTGGCCGCCGGCAAGGTCACCGGCTACCGCGTCGGCAACACCGTCACCATCACCACGCCCGCCGGGCTGAACACCACCGCGACCGTCCCGGGCGGCACCACCGCCCAGGGCGGCACCGCCTTCGGGACCGCCTACGCGGGCGCCCGCTCCGGCTGGAGCACGCCCGCCGCCGACCAGACCCAGCTCACCCTCACCCTGCCCGCCGGCACCCCCGTCGCCCGTGTCGCGGACGGCAGGGCCGCCCGGGTCCAGGCCCCCGCGGCCGCCCTCCCGGTGCCCCCGGGCGTCGGCCACCGCGTCCCCTTCGGGGCCGGGCACACCGAACGGCGCTGAACCGGCTCGTACCTCCGTGCTGCACCACCCCGCCCCACCGTCTCCTGGAGAGAACCGACTTTCATGCACGGACCGTCAGCCGAACCGGCGTCCGCCATTCCCTCGGTGACCCTGCTCACCGAGGGCACCTACCCCCATAGCCACGGCGGGGTCAGCGTCTGGTGCGACCAGCTCGTCCAGGGCATGCCCGACGTCGACTTCCGCGTCATCGCCGTCACCGGCACCGGCCGCGAGGCACTCGCCTGGGAACTGCCCGGTCACGTCAGGGCCGTGGACACCGTCCCCCTGTGGGGCCCGCCACCGGCCGGCCGCGCCCCGCGCGGCCGGCACCTGCGCCACTTCCTCGCCACCTACGAACAGTTCCTGATCTCCCTCCTCGACCCCGCGCGCGAAGCGCTCTTCGCGCCCGCCTTCTACCGGCTGGCCGACCACGCCGCCGACGGCACGCTCTTCGGCGCCCTGCGCGGCGAGGCGGCGGCCCGGCTGCTGACCCGGCTGTGGAACCGGCCGCACCTCGCCACGGCCGCCGCGCGCCCCACGCTCCACGACGCGCTGGCCGCCACCGACCTGCTGGAGCACGCCCTGCGCCCGCTCGCCGCACCGGCCCCCGCCGAGGGGATCACCCACGCGGTCAGCGGGGGCCTGGCCACCCTCCCCGGGCTCATCGCCCACCACCGGCACGGCACCCCCTTCCTCCTCACCGAGCACGGCATCTATCTGCGCGAGCGTTACCTCAGCTTCCGCGCCGAGCCGTACCGCTGGCCCGTCAAGGCCGTGATGCTCGGCCTGTTCCGGTTGCTCGCCGAGGAGGGCTACGCGAGCGCCGCGCTCGTCACCCCCGGCAACCGCTACAACCGCCGCTGGGAGGAGCACGGCGGCACCCCGCCCGAGCGCATCCGCACCGTCTACAACGGCGTCGACCCGGCCGCCTTCCCGCCCGCCGGCCCCGAACCGGACCGGCCCACCCTCAGCTGGGCCGGCCGGGTCGACCCCATCAAGGGCCTGGAGACCCTCATCCGCGCCTTCGCGATCGTCCGGAAGGAGATACCCGACGCCCGGCTGCGCCTCTTCGGCGGCACCCCACGCGGCGGCGAGGGCTACCGCACCGCCTGCGAAGGCCTCGCCGCCGAACTCGGGGCGGCCGACGCGGTCACCTTCGAAGGGCGCGTCGACGACATCCGCGACGCCTACGCCGCCGGCAACGTGGTGATGCTCTCCAGCATCAGCGAAGGCTTCCCCTTCACCCTCATCGAGGCCATGTCCTGCGGGCGCGCCACCGTCTCCACCGACGTCGGCGGCGTCCGCGAGGCCGTCGGCGACAGCGGACTGGTCGTCCCGCCGCGCGACCCCGAGGCCATGGCCCGGGCCGCGCTGCGGCTGCTGCGCGAGCCCGAACTGCGCGCCAAGATGGGGGAGTCGGCCCGGCTGCGCGTCATCGAACAGTTCACCCTCCGGCAGACCATCGACGGATTCCGCGACATCTACCACGACCTCTCCGGCCTGCGGCGCCCCGTCCCCGTGGACGTCACCGCCGACCGGCCCGCCCCCGTCATGGCCATGGCCGCCGGCGGTGCGGGATGAGCGGACTGTTACGCCTCGTCCCCGGCGAACCCGAACCCTCGCACGAACTCGCCGCAGCGCCCACCGGGACCCGCTCCCGGCCCCGGTGGGCCGCCGACCCCCTCGACGAACTCGCCGAGGAACTGGCCGAGGTCTGCGCGGCCGCCGTCCACCCCGACGAGATCGCCGCCGTCCTGGAGGCCGACGGACTCACCGGCGAGCAGATCGCCGAACGCTACGGCCGCGCCGACGCCTTCGAGCTCGCCGCCGAGCTCTTCGCCCGGGTGCCGCGCGGCCACCCCGAACCCGCCCCGCGCCCCGACCCCTGGCGGGCCGGGCCGTGGCAGCCCCTGCTGCGCTCGGTGGTCTTCACCCTGCCCGGCTTCGGCTACGCGCTGGGCTCACCCCTCCTCGCCGGCGCCCGGGACCGCTTCGGGATGCCCGCCGGCACCTGGGCGCTGGTGGCCTCCGCCCTCACCGCCTGGGCCTGGAACCAGGGCCTGGCCCACCGCGCCTACCTCCGGCTGGCCGCCGGCGGCCGGGCCGCGGCGGGCCGCGCCCTGAGCCTGGGCGCCCCCCTGGGCGCCCTCCTCGCCACCGCCGCCGCGCTCGCCCTGCGCGCCCCGGCCGGTGTGCTCGTCTTCGCGGCGGGCCAGGCCCTCTACCTGGCCGCCGCCACCGCGCTGCTCGTCCTCGGCCGCGAACGGCTCCTGCTGCTCGCCCTGCTGCCCGTCGCCACCGGGGGAGCGGTGCTCGTCGCCGCCCGGCCGCCGGCCGCCCTCGGCACCGGACTGCTGCTCGCCACCGTCGGCGGCGCGCTCTTCGCCGCCGGCTACGAGACGCTGCGCGCCCGGCGCGGCGAGAAACCGCCCTCCGCGCCGGTGCCCCCGTCCGCCACCTCCCTGCCCTACGGCCTCTTCGGCCTGGGCTGCGGACTGCTGACCACCTTCGCCGCCCTCGGCGACGCCCTCGTCCACCACGACGGGGGCACCGCCGGACCCGCCGTCATCGCCCTCACCCTCAGCATGGGGCCCGCCGAATGGCTGCTCTACCGCTGCCGGGGCCGCTCCCTCGCGGCGCTCGCCGCCGCCACGACCACCACCGGGCTGCTGTGGCGGGCCGCCCGCGTCCTCGCCGTGTGCGCCGCCGGATATCTGGCGGCCCTGACCGCGCTCATCCTGGCGGTCGGGGCGCTGTGGCCCGGCGGGGCACCGCCCGCCCCCGGCCGGCTGGCCGCCCTGCTGGCACTCGGCGCCGTGCTGTGGACGGGCCTGCTGCTCCAGGCCTACGGCACCGCCTGGCCCCCGGCCCTGCTCTGCCTGGGCGCCGCCGCGGCCGAGGCCGGCGCGCTCCGGCTGGGCACGGCGGCCCCGGTCACCGACCAGCTCGTCATCTGTTCCGGTGCGGCGGCGGCACTGCTCGCCGTGGCCACCGCCCTGCTCGGCCGGATCACCACCCACCGCTGAGCCACCGTGAAGAAGTCCTGAAGAGGAGAGCCCTCGTGTCCGCATCAACGCTCGTCGCCGTCACCGGCGCCGAAGGATTCATCGGATCGCACCTCGTGGAGGCCCTTGTCGCCGACGGCCACCGGGTCCGCGCGATGGTCCAGTACAACTCCTTCTCGTCCTTCGGCTGGCTGGAGGACCTGCCCCGGGAGGTCATGGACCACGTCGAGGTCGTCCTCGGCGACGTCCGCGACCCCGGCTCCGTCCAGGGCCTGGTGACCGGCGCCGAGACCGTCTACCACCTCGCCGCCCTCATCGCGATCCCGTACTCCTACCGGGCCCCCCACAGCTACGTCGAGACCAACGTCACCGGCACCCTCAACGTCCTGGAGGCCGTCCGCCACCTGGGCATCCCGCGCCTGGTCCACACCTCCACCAGCGAGACCTACGGCACCGCGCGGACCGTGCCCATCACCGAGGACCACCCCATCAACACCCAGTCCCCCTACGCCGCCTCCAAGGCCGGCGGGGACCGGCTCGCCGACAGCTACCACGCCAGCTTCGGCCTGCCCGTCGTCACCCTGCGCCCCTTCAACACCTTCGGCCCCCGCCAGTCCATGCGGGCCGTCATCCCCACCGTCATCGGCCAGGTCGCCGCCGGACAGCGCGCCATCACCCTCGGCGACCTGCGGCCCACCCGGGACTTCAGCTACGTCAAGGACACCGTGGCCGCCTTCCGCGCCGTCGGCACCGCGCCCGCCGCCGCCGTCCTCGGCCGCACCTTCAACTCCGGCACCGGCGAGGAGATCTCCGTCGGCGACCTGGTGACCCTCATCGGCAAGCTCATGGACACCGACCTGGAGGTCACCGAGGACGCCGAGCGCGTCCGGCCCGCGAACTCCGAGGTGATGCGGCTGGTCTGCGACTCCTCCCGGCTGCGCGCCGCCACCGGCTGGGCCCCCGCCCACACCCTGGAACAGGGCCTCGCCGAGACCGTCGCCTTCTTCCGCGACCCCGCCAACCTCGGCCGCTACAAGACCGGCATCTACAACGTCTGACGTTCCATCCACCCACGCGGTACCACCACGCGGCACAAGAGAGGAACGGCACCCCATGCACGTAGTGATCCTCGCCGGAGGCAAGGGCGTCCGGCTCCGCCCGTACACGACCGCGCTGCCCAAGCCCCTGGTGCCCATCGGCGACCAGCACGCCATCCTCGAGATCGTCATGCGCCAGCTGGCCGGCGCCGGGTTCACCAGCTGCACCCTCGCCATAGGCCACCTCGGCCACATCATCCGCGCCTACGTCGGCGACGGCTCCCAGTGGGGCCTGGACGTCGACTACACCACCGAGGAGAGCCCGCTGGGCACCATGGGCCCGCTCCTCACCATGACCGACCGGCTCCCCGAGCACTTCCTGGTGATGAACGGCGACATCCTCACCGACCTCGACTTCGGCGAGGTCCTGCGCGACCACACCGCCTCCGGGGCGCCCCTGACCATCGCCACCTACCCCCGCCGGGTCAGCATCGACTTCGGCGTCCTGACCACCGAGGCGGGCCGGGTCGTCGGCTTCGCCGAGAAGCCCAGCATGGACTACCGCGTCTCCATGGGCGTCTACGGAGTCTCCCGCGACGCCCTCGACCGCTACACTCCCGGACTGCCGCTCGGCTTCGACGAGCTCGTCCTCGACCTGCTGGCGGACGGCACCCCGCCCAACGCCCACGAATTCGACGGCTACTGGCTCGACATCGGCCGCCCCGACGACTACGACCGGGCCAACGCCGAGTTCGCCGTCCGCCGCGACCTACTCATCAAGGGAGCGTGACCGGCCCCGATGCGCATTCTCGTCCTGGGCGCCACCGGCTTCCTGGGCCGGCACACCGCCTCGCGCCTGCGCGCCCTCCCGGGCGCGCACGTGCGGGTCGCCGGCCGCGCCCCCACCGCCGGCCCGCCCGTCGACCTGGCGGCCGCCGACCCCGACCGGCTCGCGGCACTGCTGCGCGAGGCCGCCCCCGACGCCGTCGTCAACTGCGCGGGCGCGGTCGGCGGCAGCGCCGTGACCCTCACCGCCGTCAACGCCCGCGGCCCGGCCGTGCTCTGCGAAGCGCTCGGCGCGGCGGCCCCCGACGCCCGCCTCGTCCACCTGGGCTCGGCGGCCGAGTACGGGCCCGCCGAGGCCCGGCTGCCTGTCGGCGAGGGCGCCCCGGCCCGCCCGCTCGGCCTCTACGGCGCGAGCAAACTGGCCGGCACCCTCGCCGTCACCGGCTCCGGCCTGGACGCCGTCGTCCTGCGGGTGTTCAATCCCGTCGGCCCCGGCGCCCCGGCCGCCTCCCTCCCCGGCCGCCTCGCCGCCGAACTGCGCCGGACGGGCCCCGACTGCCGCGTCCGCACCGGGGACCTCTCCGCCCACCGCGACTTCGTCGACCCGCGCGACGTGGCCGAGGCCGTCGCCCTCGCCGTCACCGCGCCCCGCCCCCTGCCCGCCGTCCTCAACATCGGCAGCGGCACCGCCCGCCCCGTCCGCGACGTGGCCGAAGGGCTGCTGCGCGCGTCCGGGTTCACCGGCCCGGTCGGCGACCGCGTCGCCGAGGACGGCGACGGCTCGCCACGCTCCGCCGCCGTCCCCTGGCAACAGGCCGACATCACCGCCGCCGGCCGCGCCCTGGACTGGGTCCCCCGGCACTCCTTCGCCGACTCCCTCACCGACCTGTGGGCCGCCACCGCGCCCGCCACAGAGCCCGTGCCATGACCACCACCACGCCCGCCTCCCACGGGGACGCCGGGCGACTGCTCGTCCCGCTCTACGTCCACCCCGCCACCCACCCCGAGGAGTGGGCCGCGCTGCTCGACGCCGCCCCCCGGCTGTACGGGGTCGTGCTCAACGCCGCCGACGGCCCCGGCGGCCGTCCCGACCCCGCCTTCGGCGCCGCCGCGCGAGCGCTGCGCGCCGCGGGCGTCCGGCTGCTGGGCTACGTCGACACCGGCTACGGCCACCGCCGCACGGGCGCCGTGGTCGCCGACATCCGCCGCCACCGCCGGTGGTACGACGTGGACGGCGTCTTCCTCGACCAGGTCCCCGCGCACGACACCCCGCTGCCCCGCTACCGCCGCATGGTGCTGGCCGCCCGGGTGCTGGGCGCCCGTACGGCCGTCCTCAACCCCGGCACCCACCCCGACCCCGGCTACGCCTCGCTCGCCGACCTCCTGGTCACCTTCGAGGGCACCTGGGAGGACTACCGGCGCGCCCGGGTGCCGGAGTGGACCACCGGGCATCCACCGGAGCGGTTCTGTCATCTGGTGCACGGGGTGCCCGAGGGGCGGGAGGGACAAGTGGCCCGTACGGCGGGGGCGCGCGGTGCAGCGGTCCACTGCGCGGTGCCGGGCACGGGGGCCAACCCCTGGCGCTCGGTGCCCGTGGCGGCCGCCGGTCTCGCGGCGGGGGGCACGGCATGAGCGCGTGGCGCGTCCGCGCGGGGCTGTGCGCCGCGCTGCTGCTGGTCCTGGCGGGCTGCTCCGCGTCGCCCGCCGACGACGACGGGCCGGACCGGGACGACGAAGGCGCCACGGCGGCCCCCCACGCCTCCGGCACCCCGCGTGCCTCGGGCACGCCGGACGCCTCCGCCTCACCCGGTGGTTCGGCCTCACCCGGCGGAACGGCCACGGGTTCGCCACCGGCCGCGGCCCGTTGGCAGCCGCGCCCGGGCACCCGCTGGCAGTGGCAGCTGGACGGAAAGGCCGACACCTCGGTGGACGCCCCCGTCTATGACATCGACGGCTTCGAGAATTCGGCCGAAACCGTGGCCCAATTGCATGCCGGCGGCCGGAAGGCGATCTGTTACATCAATGCCGGCGCCTGGGAGGACTTCCGGCCCGACCAGGGGAAATTCCCGAAGAACCTGCTCGGCAACAAGAACAAGGGATGGAAGGGCGAGAAATGGTTCGACATCCGCCGTCTCGACACCCTGCGGCCGCTCATGGCGGCCCGGATGGACATGTGCCGGCAGAAGGGATTCGACGCCGTCGAACCCGACCTGACCGAGGGATTCCGCAACTCCACCGGCTTTCCGCTGACGGCCGACCACCAGCTGGCCTTCAACCGGATGCTGGCGGATCTCGCCCATGAGCGGGGCCTGGCCATCGGGCTGAAGAACGACCTGGACCAGATCCCGCAGCTGGTGGACGTCTTCGACTTCGCGGTGAACGAGCAGTGCGCCCAGTACGACGAGTGCGAGAAGCTCACCCCCTTCGTGAAACATAACAAAGCGGTCTTCCATGTCGAATACGAACTGTCCACGGGGGAGTTCTGCGCCACTGCGCGCCGGCTCGGGCTGAGCTCGATGCAGAAGAAGCTGGAGCTGGACGCCTGGCGCAAGCCCTGCTGAACGGCGTTCCCGGAATTACTCGTTCCATGCTGCAAGTACCCATGGAAACAAGGGTTTAGGGCCAGTTCGGCGGGGGCGCGCGGAGCGCGGTTCCGGGTCTGCTCCCGAAGTGAAGAAGTTCACAGATGGCCGCCCGGGTACCGGATTTGAATGATTCATGGTGCAGGATCTCTCACCGAACACAAGATCCCGTCACCATGGCGGGCCACCCGGGCGGACGCCGAGTCCTGCCGCCGTCCCGGGTGCGGCATCGAATTGATGGATCGGCAGGAGCGGGAGACCCAAGCGGTACGGATCACGAAGTCGGTGGTCCTTGGGGTGAAGCCGGGAAATCCGGCCGGGCAACTTCGCAGCCCGAACCCGACAGGTCATCTTTCGTAGGCGGATGTCGAAGGGCTTCGGCATGTCTGCTATGCCTCGCATACCCGCTCTCATATCCCGGGCCGGCGCCGCCTCCGCCGTCACCGCCGCCACGCTGGCGGCATCGGTGCTCGTCCCCGGCCTCGCCTCCGAGGCCTCCGCGGCCACACCCGGTGAGCAGGCCCTGAGGGTCGCCGCCGGCAAGGCCGGCTCCCCCTACCAGTACGGCGCGGCCGGCCCGAACCGGTTCGACTGCTCGGGCCTGACCCAGTACTCGTTCAAGAAGGTCGGCAAGAGCCTGCCCCGCGTGGCCGCCGACCAGTACAACCGCACCCGGCACATCTCCAGCGGCTCCCGCCAGGTCGGCGACCTGGTCTTCTTCCACTCGGGCAGCAACGTCTACCACGTGGGGATCTACGCGGGTAGCAACAAGATCTGGCACGCCCCCAAGCCGGGCGCCACGGTCCGTCAGGAGAAGATCTGGACCGGCAGCGTCTGGTACGGACGCGTCAACTAGGCTCCCCGATCGGGCGGTCCGTGACCCGGGCCGCCCGACATCCGCGTTCGCGCACGGGGGTGCCGCTTCCGGGCGCGGGGAGGGAGCGACGATGAGCGACGTCACCGGCCCGGAAGCCGCCACGGCCCAGGGCACCGTACGGGGCCGCACCACCGGCGGCCTCGCCGTCTTCCGGGGCATTCCCTACGCCCGGCCGCCCGTCGGGGCACTGCGCTTCGCCGCCCCGGCCGCGCCGCACTCCTGGGACGGGGTGCGGGACGCGGCGGAGTTCGGCCCGCCGCCCCCGCAGTCCGGCCCGGTCGGCGCGACCGGCACGGCCACCGGCGACGACTGGCTCACCCTGAACGTCTGGTCGCCGGACCCCGGCGGCTCCGGACTGCCCGTACTGGTGTGGATCCTGGGCGGGGGCTATGTCTCCGGCTACGCGGGCGACCCGCTCTACGACGCCGGGCTCCTGGCCCGGCAGGGCGGCCTCGTCGTGGTCACCCTCAACTACCGGGTGGGCGCCGAGGCCTCCGCCCAGCTGGAGGGCGCCCCCGCCAACCGGGGGCTGCTCGACCTGATCGCGGCCCTGGAGTGGGTCCAGGAGAACATCGCCGGCTTCGGCGGCGACCCCGCGCGGGTCACCGTCGCCGGCCAGTCCTCCGGCGCCGGCTCGATCGCCACCCTGCTGGCCGTGCCCCGCGCCGCCGGCCTCTTCCGCCGGGCGATCGCCCAGTCCGTCCCCGGCCTCTACACCACCCCGGCCCTCGCCTCCGGCCTCGCCGCCGAGCTCGCCGGGCGGCTGGGCACCACTCCGACCGCGGCCGGACTCGCCACCATCGACCCATGGCGGCTGGCCGAGGCGATCACCCCGATGATGTACGGGCTGCCCGCCGAGACCGACCGCTGGGGTCCGCTGGCCCGGACCGGCTCCCCGTTCTCCGTCGTGGTGGACGGCGACCTCGTACCGGAGACGCCCTGGACGGTCCTGCCGGACGGCCGGGCGAGCGGCGTGGACCTGCTGACCGGTCACACCCGCGACGAGTTCCGGCCGTTCCTGGTGATGAGCGGGGGCCGGGACAAGGTCACCGACGAGGACACGGCCGCGGTGCTGACCGCCTTCGCCCCCGGCCCCGACGGCCCCCGGGCCTACCGCGCCGCCTACCCGGACGCCGCCCCCGTGGAACTCTTCGAGACCGTCCACAGCGACGTCCTGTTCCGCATGCCCTCGCTCCACCTCGCCGAGGCCCACACCGCCGGCGGCGGTACGGCGTACCTGTACGAGCTGCGCCGGCCCGCGCCCGTCCTGGGCGGGGCGCTCGGCGCCGCCCACGGGCTCGACGTGTCGATGCTGTTCGGCACCTACGACGCCCCGCAGGCCCGGCTGCTGCTCGGCGAGGGGCCGGTCCCCGAGGACCTGGTGGCCATCGGGGACGGGATCCGCCGGTCGTGGACGGCCTTCGCGACCCACGGCGACCCGGGCTGGCCCGCCCACCGGGCCGACGACGGACGGCTCACCCGGCTCCTCGACACGGCGACGAGCACGGCGCCGTACCCGGAGGAGCGGTCCAGGAAGGTCTGGGAGGGACACACGGTCCGCCCCTACGACCTGCCCGCCTGACGCGGAACGGCGTGGCTTGTTCCACGGACGGGCTCATTCCACGGACGGGCTTATTCCACGGCGTCCAGATAGACCCAGTGGCCGTCCTCCCGCACGAAGCGGCTGAGCTCGTGCTGGGAGCCGGCCTCGCCGTGCGCCTCGTAGTGGGCGCGGAACTCGACCGTGCCGTCGCTGTGGAAGGCGCTGCCGCCGGTCGTGGCCAGGACGTCGAGCCCCGTCCACCGGATCCCCGGGTCGAGGTCGAGGTCGTCCGGGCGCGTGGAGGAGTGCCAGGTCCGCAGCAGATAGAGGGGGTCGAGGACGACGAAGGCGCTGTAGCGCGAGCGCATCAGGCGCTCGGGCGTGGGGGCCGTGGCGCGGCCGTCGTGGAAGGCGCCGCAGCAGTCGCCGTACGTCGCGTCGAGCCCACAGGGGCAGGGCGAGCCGGCGGTGACGACGGGCGGCTTCGGGGAGCGTGAGCTTCTTCTGGACACCCCTCGATTCTGCCTGCCCCGGGGAGCGCCCCCGGCCACGGGGGCGAACCCTTTCGGCCGCAGGGCCGGATGGCGCCGCCCCCGCTGTTCTTTCGGGTGAATTCCCAGCTCAGCCGGGTGTGCGGGGTGAGTGCCCGGTGCCGGTCACCAAGAGCGACCGGTTGCGCACCCATCCGGCGCGGCGGACGGTGGTCGCGTCCCGGCAGATGTCTCGAAGGGAGCCTTCCGCATGCGCAGCACCAAGATCGTCGCGATAGCCACGGCCCTCGTCTGCGGCTCGGTCACCCTGGGCGTCACCGGACCCGCGCTCGCCGCCGGCCGCGTGGCGCGGCCCGCCGCCGTGGAGTCCGCCCCCGAGGCCGACAGCCGCTCGGACTCCATCGGCAGCCTGGGCGAGACGCTCAACCTCGGCTCCCGGATCGCCAAGGAGGCCGACTCCTGGAACCCCGACGTGGAGCACCTGCGCGACCTGAGAGTGCGGCTGCGGGAATCCGCCGAGCGGCTGCTCGCCGACGTCCGGGCGGTCAAGGCCAAGACCCCGGCCCGTCCCGGCGCCGACGGCCTGGCGGTCGACCCGGTCTCGGACGTCAAATCGCAGCTGGACACCCTGGTCAAGGATGTGAACGACCTGCTGGCGGCCGTCGACGCGAAGGACGTCGCCAAGGTCACGGCCCTGGTGGGCAAGGTGACCGCAGACCTCCAGGCCCTCCTCACCTCCGTGCCCAAGCTTCTGACGAACGCGGCACCCCTCCCGGCACCGGCGCCCCTGCCGGGTCTGTAGCCACCTCCGCTCCTGCCGGCACACCCCTGTCGGTCGGCGGTCGGCTCCGCTACGGTCGGCCCGGTGCGCAGACGTCTGTTCGTCGCAGCGATCCTGACCATCTCCCTGACGACCGCCTGCGGCGGCGAGGACACGGAGGAGCCGGACCCGGGCCCGTCGGGCTCCCGGCGAGCCGACCGGGCCGAACCCCTCTTCCACGGCGGCCGCCGGGCCAGCGCCCAGAACCCGGCGTTCTCCCCGGACGGCCGGTCGCTCCTCTTCACCGTCTTCCAGGACGGCTACAACGAGGGCGCCGCCGCCCTGCGCGTCCTGCCCCTGGACGACGGCGCCGGCGGCACGCCCGGGGCCGCGCCCCGCACCCTGCTCGACGAGCGGGACAAGGCGGCCGTGAACCTGCCGGGTTCGAGCTGGAACCCGAGGGGCGAGGTGGCCTTCGCCTCCGACAGGGCGGGCGGCGGCCGCGACGAGGTCTGGGTGCTGAAGCCCGGCGGACGGCCCACCCGGGTGACCGAACACGGCGGCTCCTCCGGCTATCTGGAGCCCAGCTTCTCCCCGGACGGCACATGGATCGTCTTCCAGGAGAGCGTCGAACGCGAGGGCTCCGGCGACCGCGCCGCGCTCGGCTCCCTGTGGAAGGTCCGCCGCGACGGCAGCCGCGCCACCAAGCTCCTGGACGGCCCCGCCACCCGGAGCGACAACCGCCAGCCCAACTGGGCCCCCAAGGGCGACCGGTTGGTCTTCCAGCGGCGCGACGAGGACGGCGAGGACTGGGCGCTGTACGTCATGAACGCGGACGGCTCGGGGCTGCGCCGCCTCACCCGGGGCGCGGGGGAGCACACCGACCCCAGCTGGTCGCCGGACGGGCGGTCGGTGGTGTTCTCCTCCACGGCGGGCGGCCTGGAACTCCCGCAGATCTTCGTCATCCCCGCCGACGGCGCCGGGGCCCCGGTCCGGGTGACCAGGAACCCCGAGTCCTATGACGGCGCCCCCAGTTGGTCCCCGGACGGCCGCTGGATCGCCTTCGAGTCCCACGAGGGGGGAGAGGACCGCCCGAGCTCCTTGTGGCGGATCCCGGCTCCCCGGATCTGACCGGATCGGCTCCCCCCGCCGGGCCGGCGGACGGGCCCGGCGCGGGGCGCGGGGCGTGCCCGCCGGGACGGGGGAGGGCCCCCGGAACTCGGGTTCTTCGCCCGTACCTCGGTCGTCTCCCCTTAAACAACAGAAGTTTCCATGAGCATGCATCAGGCCAGTCGTATCCCGGTCGCATCCACTGTCTTGACCGGTCACTTTTCATCGGCATATGTTCATGCCGGTAACACCAGCAGCAGAAACAACAGGAGTTCCAGTCGAGGGGTGGTCGCATGTCCACGGAAACCGCGGACCCGGATTTCCATCACGCACGGACCGCCTATGAAACGGTCGCCGCCGATTACGATGTGCTCGCCGTGGACCCGCTCTTTTCCCGGTGGGTTTCCTTCTACCACGAACTCATCGAGAAATACGGGTCCGGCGGGCGGACACTCCTCGACGTGGGCTGCGGAACGGGCAACAGCACCCTCGCCTTCCGCGACCTGGGTTACGAGGTGGCCGGCTGCGACCTGTCCCCGTCGATGGTCGAGCGCGCCCGGGCGAAGGCTCCCGGCGTCCCGTTCACGGTCGGCGACGTGCGCGACCTGCCGGTGCTGGGATCCTTCGACGCCGTCACATGCATGAGCGAGCCGCTGAGCTATCTCACCGACGACGGGCAGCTGGAGCGGGCCTTCCGGAGCGTGGCCCGGCAGCTGGCGGACGGCGGGATCTTCGTCTTCGACATGAACACGCTGGGCAGCTACCAGCGGGCCTACGCGGTGACGCGGATCGTCGACCAGGACGGCCACTTCGACGTCTGGCAGGGCGGGCCCGCGCCGGTGGAGCCCGACGCGGTCGTCGACGTCACCCACACCTACTTCCGGCGCACGGGGGAGGACTGGCGGCGCGTGACGTCCCGGCACGTCTACCGCCACCACTCCGACGCCACCGTGCGACGGCTGCTCGCCGCCGCCGGCCTGCGGCTCGTCGCCGCCCACGGTCTCACCGCCGGTGAGCTGACCGGCTCCGGCGACGAGATCCGCGGCCGGAAGATCCTCTATGTCGTGAGCCGCTAGCCCCTTACGGCGCGGCTCCGCCACGATCCCGGTCGGCCATCCGGCCGGCCGCCGGTGAAATCCCGAACGCGAAGGAGGTGGGCCCCATGCGCAAGATGGTTGTCAACACCAAGCCGGTTGTCACCGAGGAGAAGTACCTCGTGCTGCACTCCGCCTGAAAGTGACCGCGGCCGGGCCCTCCTGGGCCCGGCCGCGGTACATCCCGTGAGGAGTTGGAATTGCCCGTCCGCCGAGCCCGCAGCATCGTGTGCTACTGGCACGACAACGCATTCGTCGCGGAGAATTACCGCACCCGTACCACGGTTTCCCTGGAACCCCTGGGCGCGGAATTACTCAACGAGCTGGGGGAATGGATCGAGGAGGAGAAAGCCGCCGCCCGATTCCCGGATTTCGACCCCGAATCCGTCCTCCAGTCCCTGGCCGAACTGGAGGCCGCCGGGCTCGTCGTGCGCGAGGGGGACCCCGGGGCCGACGGCGACGAGGCGGCCGGGACGGCCTGGCCCGAGTGGAACGTCAGCGCCCGCTACCTTCACGCGATGACCAAGGACGCCCCCTACACCGAGGACACCCCCGAACTCCGCGCCCGCATGGCCTCGGAGACGGAGCGGCCCGCGCTGTTCAAGTCCTACCCGGACGCCGACACCATCCTGCTGCCCCGTGCGCCCCGGCGCCTCGACACCCCTTTCGAGGACGTCCTGTACGGCCGGCGGACCCATCGCGCCTTCGCCGACCGGGACGTGCCGCTGGCCGACTTCTCGGCCCTGCTCGCCGCCGTGTTCGGCCCCGCCGCCTTCATCGACGCCGACGCCTACGGCGGGCTGATGCAGCGCACCAGCGCCTCGGCCGGCGCGCGACAGGAGACCGAGGCGTATGTGCTGGTGCGCCGGGTCACGGACGTGGCACCCGGCGTCTACCACTACAACGTGCTCACACACGCCCTGGAGTTCCTCACCGAGTGCCCGCCGTGGCAGGACGTGGCGCGCCTGAGCGTGAACCAGCGGGGGATCGAGGACGCGGCGTTCGCCGTCGTGCTCACCTCGCTGACGGAGCGGCTGCGGTCCAAGTACCGCACGGCGCGCACGTACCGGATCATGCTGATGGACGCCGGCCACTTCGCGCAGACCTTCGCGATGGTGGCCACCGCGCTGGGGCTGGGCCCCTTCCAGACCGCCGCGTTCACCGACTCCGCCGTCGAGGGGCTGCTGGGCCTGGACGGGGTGGAGGAGACGGCGCTGTACCTGCTCGGCGCCGGGGTGCCGGCCGAGGGCCCGGAGGGGACCGAAGGGCTGAAGCGGCCGGCGGGGCTGGAGGCGTTCCGTAGGAGCCGTCCGGGCCCGGCGCCGGCCGCGCGCCCCACACTCAGCCCAGGCTGATCGTGAGCAAGGAGTACTGGGCGACCGTCAGCGGAACGCTCACCGTTCCGCCGTCCACCGTGAAGGGAACCGCCTGCGGAGCGGGCGATGCCGCGTCCGCCGAGCTGACGGTCGCCGACAACACCTTCTTCCCGGCCGGCACGGCCAGCGTGACCGTGCACATGGCGGGCGTGGTCCTGAACGCCGCCGGCACGTCCCCGAACCCCGTGAAGTTGACCAGCTGGATCACCACGTCACCGCCCAGCCGCCCCATCTCCAGATGGATCCGGTCGTCGCCGCCCAGCGTCACCGCGGGCGGCGCGGCGGCCCGTACCGGGGCGAGCAGCAGGTCGCCCGCCGCCTTGTCGGTCGTGGTCAGATACGCCTGTCCTGGCAGGGACTTGACGTAGCGGCACGTCCCCGCGCCGAACCGGTTCTGCTTGTTGTCCGGCAGGGCGTCGCCCTTGCGGAAGCCGAGGACGTCGGCGAGCGCGTACTCGCTCCGGGCCGTGCCGAGCTCGTCCAGCGCCGTGGGTGCCGGGCCGGTGATCACGACGGTGCCGCCGCCCGCGACGAACCCCCGCAGCACCGAGGCCTCCGCGTCGGAGACCGCCTGGAGGTTCGGCAGCAGCAGGACCTTCAGCCCGGCCAGGTCGGCGGCGGTCAGGCCGGGGCTGGTGACGGTGACGAAGGGGACGTGCGCGTAGACCAGCGCCTTGACCGTGCCGCGGAACTCCCCGAGCCACGCCTGCTTGGCGCAGCTCTCCTCCGCGCTGCCCGAGCTCCACCACTCCTTGACCCCGGCCGGCTTCTTGACGTTGGCGTACATGCCCGTGCCCGGCGAGGGGCTGACGAAGTCCCTCGATGCGGAGGAGTGGTAGACGCCGGTCTCGGCGGCGGTCGTGGTGTTGTAGAGCTTCTCCTGGTTGGCCGCCACGAAGGCGTACATGCGGGTGCGCATCACCTTGTCGGTGGTCTCGTTCTTGAACGGGCTCTTGACCTCGTACGGGTTGCAGCCGGCGGCCAGCAGCTCGGCCATCACCAGGGACGCGTCGTCGGCCTTCCAGCCGTAGGAGAACGCCCAGGCCGGCTTGGTGCCGCTGGCGGCCCGCGCGTACTTGTACATCGAGATCAGGCAGGTCCAGTCGGTGGCGGTGGCGTGGCGCATCCCGTCGTAGTTGCCGAGGATGTCCACCTCCCACATCTGGCTCACGCCCTCCGCCGTGCGCAGGTAGGCGCCGTCGAGGCCGACCAGCGTGGCGTACTGGTAGTCCATGCTGACGGTCTCCACGAAGGTGACCAGGTCGGGGTTGACGGACCGGCCGGCGGACGCGATGTCCAGCTGCCACTGGAGGAGGTTGCGGTGGCGCCATTCGACGTAGCGGCGGAAGGGCAGGGCGGTGAAGTCGGCCTTCGTGGGCAGGGCGAGGCCGGTGTCGGCCTTGAAGGCGGCCGCGGCCCAGGAAGAGGCGTCGCACCAGCTGAGCGCGCCGTCGAAGTAGATGGGGACGTCCGGCCAGATGGCGTCGAGGCCGGTGCCGGCGAGGGCTTTGACCCGGCCCAGGTAGTAGTCGCGCCAGGGGGAGTTAGGGCTGAGCCAGCAGCTCTCGTCGCCCGGGTCCACCCAGACGACCAGGCTGCCGTAGAAGACGTTGGGCTTGCCGTCGAGGGAGCGCTGGACCCAGTCCTTGCCCTGGGCGTCCTTGTAGAAGGAACGGCCCTTCTCGCCGCCGACGCTGATCAGTTCCAGCGACGGGTAGTACATGACCACCCGGATGCCCGCCGCGTGGGCGAGGCCGACGAAGTCCCTCACCTTGCCGACGTGCTGGGTGAAGTCCTGGTCCGTCAGCCAGTTGGACAGGATGGTGTCGAGCTCGATCACGCTGACGTTCTGCGCCTTGAGGCCGTCGATCACCGGCTTCATGTCGCGGACCGGGTCGGCGTCCTCGTCGAACGTCCCGTCGGCCAGCCGGGCGAAGCGGCTCCACTCGGGGAAGGTCCCGGCCCGTACGGCGGGGGCGGCCCACGCCGCCCGGTCCAGGGGCAGCGGGGCGGGTGCGGCAGCGGCGGGGCCGGCGAGTGCCAGGTGCTGTCCCGCCACGGCGGCGCCCCCCACCCCCAGCCCCGCCCGTAACAGCCCTCTTCGGCTCATTCTCCGGGTCACGTCCATGACTCCGCCCTCCTGGGAGACGTCCGTCGCCGCTGTCGCGGCTGTCCCGCGAATCAGCGATTCTGCTGGGAATCCGGCGGGAGGGAAGAGTTCCGGCAAGACCGCGCCCACATGCCCCGATTTGCCGTAATTCATCATGTGCGTAGCATTTTGTCGTGGTGCGGATACGGATACCGGACGGCCCGCCGCGGCTCGCGGCGGGCCCACTGGACTGGTCCCTGGTGAGCGGATGGATCCCGCTCGCCGTCCTGGCCGTAGGCCTCTGCGCCCTCGCCGCCCTGTTCTCCTCCCGGCGGCGCCCGTGGTGGGCCCGCTGGGCCCCGGCGGCCGTGGTGCTTGCCGCCCTGCTCACCCTGCTCCTCCAGATGGCCGTCGACGACTGGCTCCAGCCCTTCCCCGACCCCCTGCCGACGGAGGTCGTCCTCTGGGCGGGCGTCGCCGTCCTCGGTCTGTGCCTCACCGCCTTCCGGCTGCCGCTGCTGCGGCCCCGGTACTGGCTCCCGGCCGTGCTCGCGGGCCTGCTCGTCGTCCTCATGGGCGCCTCGCAGATCAACCGCCACTTCGACCAGTACCCGACGACGCGCAGCGCCCTCAACGCCTGGCTCCAGAAGACCACCCGCCTCTCCGAGGCCACCGGCACCGCCGGTCCCACCCTGAACGTGCCGGCGGGCAAGGCGCTCTCCGAGGTGTGGCGGCCCCCGGCGGGCATGGCCGACACCGGCACGATCTCCCGGACCGACATCCCCGGCACCGTCTCGGGCTTCAAGGCCCGCAGCGCGTACGTCTATCTGCCGCCCGCCTACAGGGCCACCCCGCGCCCGCTGCTGCCCGTGCTCGTCCTGATGGCCGGTCAGCCGGGCTCGCCCGACGACTGGATCAACTCCGGCCGGCTCGTCGAGATGATGAACGCCTTCGCCCGCGACCACCGCGGCCTGGCCCCCGTCGTCGCCGTCGTGGACCCGCTCGGCTCGCAGTTCGCCAACACCCTCTGCCTGGACTCCCGGCTCGGGAACGTCCAGACCTATCTCGCCACCGACGTCCCCGGCTGGATCCGCTCCCACCTCCAGGTCGCCGCCGCCCGCACCTCCTGGGCCGTTTCCGGCCTCTCTTTCGGCGGCACCTGCTCCCTCCAGCTCGGTGTGAACGCCCCCCAGGTCTACGGCGTCGTCAACGACATCTCCGGCCAGGAGGCGCCCACCCTCGGCAGCCGGCAGAAGACGATCGACAAGGCCTTCGGCGGGGACGCGGCCGCCTACGAGAAGGTGAACCCGCTGGACGTCATGGCCCGGCAGCGCTTCCCCGACACCAAGGCCGCCTTCGTCGCGGGCAGCGACGACAGCACCTACCGGCCGCAGCAGCGCAAGGTCTACGAGGCCGCCGTGAAGGCCGGGATGCGGGCCGAGTTCGTCCTGCTGCCCGGCGGTCACAGCTGGGCCGTCTGGCGCCCCGGCCTGGAGAGGCAGCTGCCCTGGCTGGCCCGGGAGACGGGACTGATCCGGTGAGCGGCACCGGCACCGGCGACACCCCGGCCGCCCCGCCTCCCGCGCCCCCGCCCGGAGCCGGTGACGTACCCGGGGTCGGCGACAGCACCCACCCCTGGCGGGCCACCCTCGACCGGCTCCTCGCACCCGTCCGCCACGCCCCCTTCACCCTGGGCTTCCTCGCGGTGCTGTGGATCGTCGGCGCCGTCACCGGCTCCCTGGCCTCCGGCCCCCGGCCGCACCGCATGGAGCGGATCGCCGTCGGCGTGCCCGCGCTCGCCGACGGCCGCTGGTGGACCCCGGCCAGCTCCCTGCTGTGGTGCCCCGGCCTCGGCGCGTACATCGGCTCGACCGCCATCGTGCTGCTCCTCGTGACCCCAGCCGAGCGGCGCCTGGGCGTCGCCCGGACCGCCGCCGCGCTCCTCGGCGGTCAGGTCCTGGGCACCCTGCTGGGCGTCGGAGCGGTGAAGCTCGGCTCGCTGGCGGGCGAGCAGTGGCTGGACAGCCTCACCCAGGACCTGTCCGTCACCCCCACCGTGGGCGCCCTCGCCGCCGGAGGCGTCCTCAGCTACCGGCTCACCGCCCTGTGGCGACGCCGGGTACGGCTCGGCATCGTCGCCTTCTCCCTCGTCATGGCCTTGTACGTGGGTCACCTCCAGGGCGTGCTGCGGCTCGGCGGCGCGGTGGCCGGGCTCGCCGTCGGCGCCCTGCTCTTCCGCCGCCGCGGCCCCCTGCGGCCGCTGCACTCCTCCCACACCGAGGCCAGGGTGCTCGTCGCCCTCGTCGTGGCCGCCGCCGCGATCGGCCCGATCACCGCCATCCTCTACAAGGACGCCTACGGTCCCTTCAGCACCTTCAACGAGCTCTACGTATCCACCCGGCCCAGCGCCCAGGACGTCGCCGACGCCTGCGCCCAGTCCGCCCGGGACTGCCACGCCGCCCACGCCGTGCGCGGCTTCTACGACTCGCCCGCCATCGCCATGGCCGTCGTCGTCCCCGTCGTCCTCCTCGTCCTCGCCGAAGGGCTGCGCCGGGGGCTGCGGCTCGCCTGGAGCCTGTCCGTCCTGCTCCATCTCTGCTGGATCGCCCTGTTCGCCTACTGGCTCCACGACTTCCTCGGCAACCCCTCCGCCTACGGCGCCGCACCCACCGAGCACGCCGACTACGTCCAGTACTTCGCCGAGCAGATGCTGCTGCCCGTCCTCGTCCTGCTGCTCCTGTTCGTCACCCGCGAACGCTTTGACCTGCGCCTGCCGCCCTCGGCCCTGTGGGGCCTGGCCGCCGTGGCCGGCGGCGCCCTGCTGCTGGCCTCCGCCGCGTACGTGGGCATCGGCTGGGCCGTGCGCGACCAGTACGACCCCGAGGCCGGTCTCGTCCCGCTGCTGAGCGGGCTGGTGTCGGAGTACCTGCCGCCCGCGTTCCTCGGCTACTTCACCGACTGGCCGGTACCGGTCGGCGGCACGGCCGAGACCCTCTACCGCTACTGCGGGCTCCTCTTCTGGCTGGTGACCCTGATCGCCCTGCTGATCACCTTCCGCCGGCCCCGGCTCCACACCGACGCCGACGCGGCCGTGCGCGCCCGCGAACTGCTCGTCGCGCACGGCGGCTCGACCCTGTCGTACCTGACGACCTGGGACGGCAACTACTACTGGTTCGCCGCGAACGGCCGGACCGCCGTCGCCTACCGGGTCATCGCCACGGTGGCGCTGACCACCGGCGACCCCTTCGGGGCGCCGGAGGAGCGGGCGGACGCGGTGGGCGGCTTCGCCCGCTTCTGCGACGAGCGCGGCTGGACGCCCTGCTTCTACAGCGTCGGCGCCGCCACCCGCGAGGCCGCCGAACGGCTGGGCTGGCGCTCGGTGCAGGTCGCCGAGGACACCGTGGTGCCGCTGCCCGACCTGGCGTTCACCGGCAAGAAGTGGCAGGACGTGCGCACGGCGCTGAACAAGGCGAAGAAGGAGGGCATCACCGCCGAGTGGTGGTCCTTCCCCGACGCCCCCGTCGCCTTCACCGACCAGATCCGGTCGATCTCCGAGGAGTGGGTCGCCGACAAGGGCCTGCCGGAGATGGACTTCACCCTGGGCGGCCTCGACGAGCTGGACGACCCGGCGGTGCGCTGCCTCCTGGCCGTCGACGCCGAGCACACCGTGCACGGCATCACCAGCTGGATGCCGGTGTACGAGGAGGGGACGCCCGCCGGCTGGACGCTGGACTTCATGCGGCGCCGGGCGGACGGCTTCCGCGGCTCGATGGAGTTCCTGATCGCCTCCGCCGCGCTCGGCTTCAAGGAGGAGGGCGCCCGCTTCCTCAGCCTCTCCGGCGCCCCGCTGGCCCGCAAGGCCACCGAGGAGCCGCCGGTCGCCCTCCAGCGGGTCCTCGACTACGGCGGGAAGATGCTGGAGCCCGTCTACGGCTTCCGGTCGCTGCTCGCGTTCAAGGCGAAGTTCCAGCCGCGCTACCGCCCGATGTACATGGCCTACCCGGACCCGGCGGCCCTGCCCGCCATCACCAGGGCGGTCGCCAAGGCGTATCTGCCGCACCTGACGGCCGTCCAGGGGGTGCGGCTGGTGCGGCAGTTCTCGTCCTAGGGCTTCCTGGGAGTGGCCCCGAAGGCCCCGGACGCGTGGGCAACCGGCGGGTGGGACGCCGGTCGCGGGGGGCTTCGCGGGGGCGCACGTCGACCCGGTCGCGACCCTGCCGGTCCCGGGGGTGCTGGTCGGCTGGCGGCCGTGGCCCCGCCGGTGTGCGGCGGCTCCTCGCAGAGCTCGTAGGCTCCTTCAGTGGCGCACGGGTGCCACGCAAAGCCAGGGGTGACGGGCGAGAGGGGCCACGTGGCACACGAGAGCGCGATCGCGACGGCCAAGGAAGCGGCGGACGACGGCCTGGTGCTGGCCTTCGGCCGGCTCCAGGGGGCCGCGAACCGGCTGGAGTACATCCTGGGCCGGGCGATCGAGGAGGAGTGCGGGATCAGCCACCTGATGTTCGAGGTGCTGCTGATCCTGGGCCGGGCCGGGGAGGCGGGGCTGCCCATGCGGGCGATCGCCCAGGAGCGGGTGCTGACCACGGGCGGGGTGACCCGGCTGGTGGACCGGATGGAGGCGGCGGGCCTGGTGGTCCGGGACGCCGACCCCGGCGACCGGCGGGGCCGGCTGGTCCGGCTGACCCCGGTGGGGGAGGCGACGGTGGTCCGGGCCGCCCGGATCCACCGGGAGAACATCCGCCGCTTCTTCCTGGAGCCGCTGCCCGAGGCGCACCGGGAGCGGTTCGCCGAGGATCTGAGGACCCTCAGCCACGCGGCGAGGGATGCGCTGCCGCGACTGCGCTGAGGAATATCTGACGAAGCAGATACTGTTATGGCAGGCGAACCGCTCACGCCATACCCTCTGGAGGCACCCCCCCATGAAGCTCGTCTACGTCTTCGACGCCTACTGCGGCTGGTCCCACGGCTTCTCGGCCACGCTCACCGAGACCGCCCGGCGCCACCCGGAGCTGCCCGTGGAGGTCGTCTCCGGCGGACTGTTCACCGGCGCCCGCCGCATGCCGATCCGCGAGTTCGGCTACGTCCAGGGCGCCAACGCGAAGATCGCGGAGCTGACGGGGGCGGGGTTCGGCGCGGCCTACGACCGGCTGATCGCGGACGGCTCCTTCGTCATGGACTCCGAGGCCGCCGCACGCGGCATGGCCGCCCTCCGCCAGGCCGCCCCGGACCGCGCCGCCGAACTGGCCGCCGCCCTCCAGAACGCGTTCTACGAGGACGGGCTCAGCCTCTCCGAGGAGGGCACCTACCGCACCGTCGCCGAGGCCGCAGGCCTCGACGCGGACGCCGTGGCCGCCGCCCTCCCGTCCCCCGGCGCCGCCAAGGCCGCCCGCGCGGACTTCCGCCGCGCGGCGGAGTACGGCGTCCAGGGCTTCCCCACGCTGCTCGCCGTCGACGGCGAGCGCGTCACGGTCCTGGCCGTGGGCCACGCGACGGCAGACCAGGTGAGCGAGCGCCTGGCGGCGGCCATGGCGGGCTGATTCCAGCCCGTCCGGCGTCCGAGGACCGGGGGTCCGGGGGCGGAGCCCCCGGTTGCGGCGACCCGCACGCCGCCTAGCCTGGGAAAACACCATGGCTCGCGCCGATATCCCACCCGCCGCACGCCGCGCCGTCTGGGCCACCCTCGCCGGCTGCGCCGGCTTCTACGGCTTCGCCCACGCCCTGGGCGACCACACCCTCGGCCTCTACGCCATCTTCGGCGTCCTCCCGCTGGTCCTGTTCTCACAGATCCCGGGCCCCGCCCGCCGCCGCACCCGCACCCTCCTCGCGATGGTGCCGGTCGGCTGGGTCATGGTCACGGCCGGCACCCTGCTGGCCGTGCGCGGCTGGGCCGCCGCGGCCGGCATGTTCGTCGTGGGCTTCCTCGTCGCCTTCGCGGCCACGGCCGGGCCCGGACCGGCCGGGCTGAGCGTGGCCTGCCAGCTCTTCTACGTCCTGCCCTGCTTCCCGCCCTACGCCCCCGGGACCCTCGGCTCCCGCCTGGCCGGCCTGACCGCCGGCATCCTGCTCACCGCCGCCGTCGACCGGCTGCTGGACCGCCTGGGCCTGCGGGAGCCCCCGCCCGTCCCGTACCGGGTGCGGCTCGGCCGCGCGGCGGCGGCCGTGGCCGACAGCTGCGCCACCGCCGCGCGCGGTGGCGAGGACCTCCGGCCCGCCGCCGACCGCGCGCTCGAGGGGGCACGCCCCTCCCGGATCCCGCCCGCCGAGCGCCCCACCTCGCCCTCCGCCCGCGACCGCGCCCTCAACCACACCCGCGCGTGCGTCCGGCACGTCCACGACCAGCTCGACCGCCTCTACCGCGCCCCCGGCGGACCCGACGGCCCCGGTGGGCCCCGCGGCGGCGAGCCCGCCGCCACCGCCCTGCTGGAGCACACCGCCACCGCCCTGCGGCCCGTCGCCACCGGCCTGACCGGCGGCACCCCGCCCCCCGACGGCGACGAGCTGCACCGCGCCGTCGCCGCCTTCGACGCCCTCCGCGCGGACGAGCTCCCCGGCGCCCCGCCCGAGCGGCTCCGCCACGACGCCGTCGTCCGCTCCGCCGCCGAGGGCGCGCGGCTGGCCGGCCTCGCGTCCCGGATCGCCCTGGGCGCCCGTGCCACGAGGGCCGGGGCGGAACGCGACGGACCGTTCTGGTACGCCGCCGTGCCCGCCCCCCTGCTGTGGTGGCACCGGATGCGGGTGCACCTGACACTCCGCTCGGTCCACCTCCAGAACGCCCTCCGGGTCGCCACGGCCATGGCCGGCGCCCGGCTCCTGGTCGGCGCCCTCGACCTCTCGCACGGCTTCTGGGTCCTCCTGGCCACCCTCAGCCTTATGCGCACCTCAGCCGCCGACACCCGTACCGCCCTGCGCCCCGCCATCACCGGTACGACCGCCGGGGCGGTGCTCGCCGCCGTCGCGCTCCGCGTGGTCGGCGACGTCCCCCTCTTCTACGCGGCCGTGCTGCCCGTCGTCCTGCTCGTCGGCTTCACCGCGGCCCCGCTGCTCGGACCCGCGTGGGGGCAGGCCACGTTCACCGTCGTCATCGTGCTGATGTTCGCCCAGATCTCCACCCCGCAGTGGCAGCTGTCCGCCGCGCGCCTCGTCGACGTCCTCGTCGGCGGCGCGATCGGCGTCCTGGCGAGTCTGCTCGCCTGGCCGCGCGGCGCCGGGGGCGAACTGCGCTGTGCCGTCGCCGACTTCCTCGCTGCGGGCGCCGCCGGGTGCCGGGGCGTCACGGACCTCCTCTGCGGCCGCCCCGCGCCCGCCGATCCCCTGCGCCCGGTCCGCGTGGCCATGCTCCTGGCCGAGGCCTCGTACTGCCAGTACCAGAGCGAGCGCCTCCTGCGGCGCACCGCCGACCCACCGTGGTGGGTCGCCATGCTGGCCGGCTACCACATGCTGCGCGGCGCCGAACTGATGCTCCTGCGGCACGGCGCCGCCCTCGGCGCCACGCCCCTCGCGCCCGACGCCGCCGCCGAACTGGGCTTCCTGGCCGACCGCGTGGCCGACGACGCCCTCCGCGCGGCCGAGGCACTGCGCGCCCCCGACACGGCCCGCTCCGTCTCCGACTCCTCCGGCCCCGCCCCGGCCCCCCACCCGGCCGCCACGTCGGGCCTCCTGCGGAGCGCCGCCCTCCACGCCGGGCACGTGGACGCCGCGCGCGTCCTGCTGACGGTGGACGCGGAGGCCTGGCTGACGGGCGTGGCGGAGGACATCGCACGGATCGCCCACACCCCGTACGCGCCACCGGCCGTCGCGTGAGGGACGTCCTCGGCGCGGTAATTCGATGGCGCGCGGGCGACGGTTTGCCCACCCTGGTCCCCGTGTCAGAAAGCAAACACCAGATTCGAGCCCTGTACACGGACTCCACGGTCACCGTCTACCAGGCGTACGCGCCGGGGATCGGCCTGCCGGCGGCGCGTGACGGCCGCTTCCCGGAGACGTGGAAACGGGACCGGATGACATGGATCAAGCCGTCGTTCCTGTGGATGATGTACCGCTGCGGGTGGGGCACGAAGGAAGGCCAGGAGACCGTCCTCGCCGTCGAGATCTCCCGTGAGGGCTTCGAGTGGGCGCTGGAGAACGCCTGCCTGTCCCACTACGAGCAGGGGCTCCACGCCGACGCTGCCACATGGAAGCGCCAATTGAAGCGGGCCCCCGCCCGGGTGCAGTGGGACCCCGAACGCGACCTCCGCCTTCAGCCTCTTCCCCACCGGTCGCTCCAGCTCGGCCTCACCGGGGAAGCGGCGCGTCTCTACGCCGACGAATGGATCGTCTCCATCACCGACGTCACACCGCTCGCCCACGCGATCCACGCGCATGTACGGGACGGGGACCTGGACGCCGCGGGGCGACTCCTGCCCCAGGAACGTCCCTACGCCGTGAACGACGGGTTCCTGGCTCACCTGCACCGATGAGCCGGGGGTTCCCCGGTCGCGCTGTCACCCGTTCGGGTTAGTCCGCCCTCCGCCCCGTATGCCCGCTCGCCGGCCGTGCGCATGCTGAAGACAGGGGGCCTTCTTCAGCGCGGCCCCGCCGCCCGGCATCCAGGGAGGAGTACGCCATGTCGCTCATGGACACGCTCAAGGGCCTCGTCGGCAAGGGGAGGGACGCCGCGGCCGAGAACCCCGAAAAGGCTCATGAGGCGGTGGACAAGGCCGGAGACTTCATCGACGAGAAGACGGGTGGCAAGTACTCCGACCAGATCGGCAAGGGCGCGGACGCGGTGAAGAACGCCATCCCCGAGCGGGATCAGCCCGAGACCCCGCCGCCCCCCGCCCCCGAACCACCCGCGGACCCCCAGGGGTGACCTGCCCGTAGAGGCCCCTCCGGGGGGCCCGCGCCTATCGTGGAACGCGTAGGCGAGCGCGAGGACGCGAGCGCGAAAGCAAAAGGCGGTGGTGATGTGCCGGATCCCGCGACGAGAGTGACCGTGGTGGTGGCCGACGAGCACCCCGCCTACCGCGAGGGCGTCGTCCGGGGCCTGCGCGTCGACAGCCGGATCGACGTGCGGGCCGAGGCCGAGGACGGCGTCGCGGCACTGAACGCCATCCGGGACCTCGTCCCGCACGTGGCCCTGGTCGACTACCGGCTGCCCAAGATGGACGGCGTCGCCGTGATCCACGCCGTCGTCGAGGAGGGGCTGCCCACCCGGGTCGTGCTGCTGTCGGCGGCCACCGACGCGGCCGTGGTCTACCGGGCGCTCCGGGAAGGAGCCGCCGGATACCTCGCCAAGGACGCCAAACGGCCCGAGTTCGTCGAAGCGGTGCTGGCGGCCGCCGACGGCAGGCCGGTCCCCCCGGAGACCGGGCCCCGGCCACCCGCCGGCGAGGACGCCACGGCCCTCTCCGAGCACGAGCGGCAGGTCCTGCTCGGCTTCGCCGAGGGCAAGGGCATCCCACAGCTCGCCGCCGAACTGCGGCTGGCGGCGAACACCGTCAAGTCCGTCACCCAGCGGCTGTACGAGAAGCTCGGCGTACCCGACCGGGCGGCCGCGGTCGCCGAGGCCGTACGCCGGGGCCTGCTCGACTGAGGCGGACGGGGGTCGCCGGGCCGCCGGCGCGATCGGCCTGCGCCGGCCGGGGCGCCACCGAAAACCAGAGGCGGCGTCGCCATCTGATCCCTACGATCCGGATCATGAGTACTCACCGTTCCGGTCCTACGTTCGTCCTGGTGCACGGGTCCGGTACCAGTTCGTTCATGTGGGCGCCCGTCCAGCGGGAGCTGGCGTTGCTCGGCCACCGCAGCTTCGCCGTCGATCTGCCGGGCCATGGGTTCGACGCCCAGTACCCGGTGGCCTACCAGGCCCCGCAGGACCTCGACGCCTGGGCGGCCGAGCCTTCGACGCTGGCCGAGGTCACCTTGCGGGACAACGTGGACATGGTGGTCGACGTGGTCCGCCGAGTGGCGGAGTACGGGCCTGTGGTGCTCGTGGGCGCCAGCCTCGGCGGGACCACCATCACGCAGGTGGGCAACGCGATTCCCGAACTGGTGGACAGGCTCGTCTACATATCCGCGTGGTCGTGCGTACAGCGGTCCAATCCGGTCGAGTACATGCAGGAGCCCGAGTTCGCCGACAACCTGCTGGCCCCGCTGTACGCGTTGAACGTGGGCGACCCGGCCGGACTCGGCGTCGGCCGGGCCAACTACCGCACGGCGGACCCCACCCTGCTCGCCGCCCTCAAGGCAGCGATCATGGCGGATGGCACCGACGAGCAGTTCCGTGCCTTTCTCAACATCCTCCAGCCCGACGAGTCCCTTGCCGTGATGACGGCCGACGCCCGCGGGCAGGCCGACACCTGGGGAACGATCGCCCGCACATATGTCCGGCTCACCGCTGACCGCACGCTTCCGGTGGCGATGCAGGACCGCCTGATCGCCGAGGCCGACGCGCTGACCCCCGACAACCCGTACGACGTGCATTCCCTGGACACCAGTCACACCGGCTTCCTCCTGCGACCGGCGGACGTGGCGGGAATCCTGGACCGGCTGGTCGCCTAGGGATCACATCGGCCCGGCCTGAGCCCGGGGTCCGGCCGGACTCCGGTTGCGCGCCCTCCGGGGATCCGGTCGACTGGGCTGACCGGTGCCTTCCGGGTGCCGGTGGCCCGGGGACCCGAGAACGGTGAGGTGTCGTCCGATGGCGCGAGCTCCGGAGGAATCCGGACCGGGGGACGGGCCGGACCCCGGCCGCTGGGCGATGCTGTCCGTGCTGTGCGCCAGCCTCCTGCTGGTCGCCATGGACGCCACCATCCTCAACGTCGCGCTGCCCTCGCTGATCGACGACCTCCGGCCCGGTCCGCTGGAACAGCTGTGGATCATCGACATCTACGGGCTGATCCTGGGCGGCCTCCTCGTCACCACCGGCGCGGTCGGCGACCGGTGGGGCCGCAAACGGCTCTTCCTCCTCGGCTTCGTGCTCTTCGGCGTCGCCTCCGTCCTCGCCGCGACCGCGCACAGCTCGCTCCAGCTGATCGGCGGCCGGGTGCTGCTCGGGCTGGGCGGCGCCATGGTGATGCCGTCGACGCTCTCCCTCATCCGGAACATCTTCACCAATGCCCGGGAACGGGCCCTGGCCATCGGTGTGTGGGCCGCCGTGGCCGGGGCGGGCGCCTGTGTGGGGCCGCTGGTGGGCGGGTTCCTCGTCGAGCACTTCGCGTGGCAGGCGGCCTTCTGGGTGAACGTCCCGGTCGTCGTCGTGACGGTCGCGGCGGGCGTCCGGCTGCTGCCGGAGTACCGCGCTCCGCAGGCCGGGGGGCTCGACTGGCCCGGCGCGGCCCTCTCGGTCGTCGGCATCGTGGCCCTCGCCTGGGGCATCAAGCACATCGCCAAGGGCAGCCCGCACCCCTCGGACGTGGGCGCCCTCGTCCTCGGCGTGGCCCTGATCGCCCTGTTCGCCTGGCACCAACTGCGGCTCGACGACCCCCTGCTGGACGTCCGGCTGTTCCGCGAGGGCCCGTTCCTCGCGGCGGCGCTGGCCACCCTCCTCGCCATGCTCGCCGTCGGCGCCGCGCTGTTCCTCATCTCCCTCTGGCTCCAGTACGTGCACGGCTACTCGCCCGCGGAGGCCGGGCTGCGCACCCTGCCCTCCGCCCTCGCCATGCTGGCCGGCTCGCTGAGCTCGCCCTGGCTGATGCACCACGCCGGGGTGCGCGCCGTGCTGGCCGCCGGTCTGGGCGCCCTCGCGGGCGGCTTCCTGCTCCTCGCCCTCGCGCCGGAGCCGGTCACCTACCCGGTCGTGGCCGTCGTCCTGGCCGGGATCGGCCTCGGCGACGGGCTGGCCATCACCGCCTCGGCGTCCGTCCTCGTCTCCGCCGTCCCCGCGGAGCGCGCCGGGCAGGCCGGCGCGGTCTCCGAGACCGCCTACGAGCTCGGCGTCGGCCTCGGCGTGGCCCTGCTCGGCAGCATCCACGCGGCCGTCTTCTCCGGCCACATGACGGGCCTTCCGCTGCGCGGGCACGACCTCGGCACCGCGCGCGGCTCGGTCGGCGGCGCGGCGGAGGTGGCCCGGCGGGTCGGCGGGGACACCGGGCGGCGGGTACTGGAGGCCTCGCGGGCCGCCTTCGACCAGGCGCTCACCACCACCGCCTACGTCTCGGCGGGCATCGTCGTCGCCGTCACCCTGCTGACCGTGTTCATGGTCCCGCGCGGGTTCAAGGTGACGGGCGGCCACTGAACGACGGCCGCCCGCCGCCCCGGGCGGGTCAGGGCACGATGCGCAACTGCACCACACCACCCGCCTGCTGGACGCCCTCCGGGGTCAGACAGCCCACGGGAAGCCCGCCGCCGGGAGCGAGGTCGATGTACCGCTCCACGTCCGCGCCCTTGTCGCGCCCCGCGACGACCGTGCCCTTGAGCCGTACCGTGCTGAAGCCGAGGGCCCGGTCGGCGTGGCCGGCGGGGTAGTCGATCTCCGACACCGAACCGTCCCCGTAGCGGACGACCTCGTGTCCCGAGGGCGTGTGGAGCCCGAGACAAGTACCCGACGGCGACATGCCGTTGGAGACACTGGTGGCCGCGACGGTGTGTCCCGGGCGGTCGGAGCAGGTGTACGAGGCGGCTCCCCGGATACGGACCTGCTGGGGTGTGAGCGTCAGTCCCGGACTGTACGTGGTGTTCTCCTGCCCCTGACACGTGACCGGCGCGTGGGGGTGGGCGTGGGGGTGGGCGTGGGCCCCGGCGGCCGGGGCGGCCCACCCCAGGCAGGTGCCGAGCAGCGCCAGTGAGCCGAACGCGACGCCGATCCCGCGCTTTCCGAACATGCGGTACCCCTTCGAGATGCCTCGACGCGCCCGGAGCGGCGCGTTCCGGCCCTCCCTACCCCCGTGGCCCACGAGAACCACCCCGCACCGCCGGGCTCCCGCAGTGCCCCCGTCCCGCCCGCGCCACAGCGCGCGCACCCCGGCGCGCCGCGCTCAACCGGTGCGCAGGAGCGGTAGCGACGCGCCCGCCGTGGTGCCCCGCAGGGCCGCGTGGACGGCGAGCAGCACCCCGGCGGTCCCCGTCGCCAGGTCCATCGACAGCCGCAGCAGCCCGTCCATCGGGAAGGCCAGCCGCCCCTGGAACCGCACCGCGTGCAGCCCCAGCCCGCGCAGCTGGGCCTCGCGCGCGTCCGCCGGGCCGCCGAGGTGGACGAGCGTGTAGAGCAGCCCGGCATGGCCCTCGAAGAGGCCGGAGGACAGCAGCAGTTCGGCGCCCAGGCCCGCGCGGATCCGGTCCCGCAGCCCGGCGAAGTGCGGGTCCTCGCGGTGCCGCAGATACTCGTGGAGGGCGATGGCGACGCCTGCGCCGCCCCCGCCGAGCGTGGTCAGCCGGCGCCGCCCCGCGCGCACGTGGACGTGCCGGCCGGGGGACACCCCGCAGTGGGCGAGGTCGCGGGCGAGCGCGGCCTCCGCCCACCGCGGCCAGCGGTCGTCGCCCGTCTCGGCGAAGAGCCGGCTGAACAGCAGGGCCGGCCCGGACCAGCCCCGCATCAGCCCCGCCGCCGGGACCGGTACGGGAAAGTCGTCGTCGAGGCCGCGCGCCAGCCGCTCCGCCAGCCGGGCCGCCGTCGTCACGTCCCCGAAGTGCGCGAAGGCCAGGCCGATCCCGGCGAGCCCGCCGAACAGCCCCGCCCCGCAGTCGCGCAGGTCGAAGGCGCCCAGCCGGGCCAGGGCCGCCCGCGCCTGCTGCGGGCGGCCGAGCTCGTCGAGGACGTAGGCCACGCCCGCGAGCCCGTCGTAGAGGCCCGGCCGGGGCCAGCGGGCCCGCTCGGCCGCCCGGGCCAGCCAGTCCACGTACCCCTCGAAGCGCGCGCCGCCGCCGTGCCCGGTGCGGTGCAGCGCGTGGAGCACGCCCGCCGCGCCGTACGCCAGCGCCGCGCCCTGCCCGTCGAACTGCCGGACATCGCCGGGGAAGAGCCGGTCCTCCCGCTCCGGGGTGGCGCTCCGCGCGATGGCCTCGCACAGGGAACCGAGGGCCTCCTCCCAGTCGCCGGCCGCGCCGTCCGCCGTGCGCGGCCACGCGGGCGCGGGCGGCGGGGCGGGGTCCGGGGGCGGGGCGAGGCCCGCGCGCAGCCGCTCCCCGTAGCCGGGCGGGAGGGGGAAGCGGTCCTCGACGTGCCGGATCAGCTCCTCGTGCTTGCGCGGGTCGAAGCGCAGCAGCTCGGTGAGCGGGCAGAAGACCGCGAGCCGCATACAGTCCAGGGCGTAGGCGTCGACGGCCGGTCCCGAACGAGCCCAGGGGGCCGTGAAACCCGCCGTGCCCAGCGCCGGGGTGAAGTTCTCGTCCATCCCGAAGGACGTCTCGAAGTCGACGAGACAGACACTGCCGTCCGGCCGCACCAGCACATTGCCCGGCTGGAGGTCGCCGAAGACCACGCCCCGTCCGTGGAGGGCGGCTATCGCCTCCTCGACGCGGGCGACGACCGCGCAGGCCCAGGCGGTGTACGCGGCCAGCTCCGCCCGGCCCGCGTCCGGCCGGAAGAGGGGATGGCGGCGCCCCATGGCCTCCTCCAGCCGTTCCCCCTCGACGAACTCCTCGACGAGGAAGTGGTGTTCCCAGTGGCGCGTCCGGGCGAACACCCGCGGGACGCAGCCGAGCCCCGCGAGCCGTTCCAGCACGGCGTGCTCGCGCCCCAGCCGGGCCACCGCGTCCATGCCGTTGTCGTCGACCCCGGCGTACGGGCGCGCCTCCCGCAGCACCACGCGCCGCCCGGTGCCGGGGGCGACGGCGCGGTAGACGCCGCCGCTGTTGGAGAAGCGCAGCGCCTTCTCCACCCGGTAGGGGAAGCCCCCGGCGCCGTCCGCCCGCGCGGCGCGGATCCGCCCGGCGATGAACGACGGCACGCCCGCCCACGACGGCACCTTGAAGGCGGCCCCGCGCACATCGGGCACCGCCCTGCCGTCGGGCCGGACGACGGCGGGCACGTACTCGCCGTCGCCGGAGAAGCAGAACCGGGGCGCGAACCCCCCGTAGCGCAGGTACAGCGGCCCGTCGTCCCAGCGCAGATCGCTGAGGATGTAGGGGCCCTTGACGCCCCGCAACAGCGCGGACAGCTCATCGAGCGCGCGTTCGAGGAGCTCCTCGGAGGGCGGGTAGACGGTGACGAGCTTGCCGCCCGCCGAGCGCGGTGCCCGCTTGCTGTTGACGAGGGCCAGCAGGGTGCGGCTGCGCAGGAACTTGAAGCCGATGCCGCGCGCGACGCAGTACTCCCAGACCGTGGCGATCGCCCGGGGGGCCTCCTCGACGGTCGCCGAGACGTGGATCTTCCAGCCCTGCGGCGGCAGCCGCGCGTCCCGGGGCCGCAGGACCACCCAGCCGTCGCGTTCCGCGCGCCGCCACCCCGGCGGCGCCGGGCGGGCGGCGTGGGCGAAGCGGACGGCGGTGTCCTCCACGCGCTCCGGGGCGTCCACGAAGAGGGGGTCGGCGACGAGGTGGCCTTGAGCGAGCATGCCGTGCTCCTCCGGTGCCGTGTCGGGTCCGGTCCCGTGCCTCGCGGGACGGCGGGCCGTCCCGCGAGGGCGGCTCAGACCTGTCCGAGGGTGCTGTGGTAGCTGTTGCTACACGGCCACTGGACGGGGGTCTCCTCCTCCAGCTCCTGTAGCTCCAGGATCTCCGACACGTCGTTCACCTCCCTCCCGGGCGGGCGGGACGGCCACGGGACGGGGGTCGAGGAACGGCAGGACGGGCCCGGCCCCCTCGAACGCCGAGCCCAGCGCGAGCAGGACGCCGGCGGCGCCCGTCGCCAGGTCCGCCGAGAGCCGCAGCATCCGGAACCCGGGGAACGCCAGGTGCCCCCGGTAGGTATGGGCGTACCAGGACAGCAGGCCGATCTGCCGGCCGAGCGCCGTGCCCGCGGCCGGCTCGCCGAGCGCCGCGAGCACGGCCACCGACCCGGCCCGCCCGCGCAGCAGGCCCGCGTTGCGCACGTACACGGCATCGCAGGTGAGCCGGAGCGAGGCGAGTACGGCGGCCGGCCGGGGTTCGGGCCGGTGGCGCAGCAGGTCGCGCAGGACGAACGCGAGCCCGGTACTGCCCCCGTGGAGGTACGGCAGGTTGGCCGTGCCGTCGAAGAGGGTGAGCGTCCCGTCGGGGAGGGTGCGCAGCCGCACCAGGTCGTGGCGCAGGGCGCGCCCCGCGAGGCCGAGGAGGGAGGCGTCGCCGGTGTGCTCGTACAGCCGCAGGAACAGCAGGGCCGCCCCGGTCGCGCCGTGCAGCAGCCCGTAGGGCGCGGGGCGGCCCGGCGGGGCCTGCGGGGGGCCGTCCTCGACGGCCCGGCCGAGCTCGCCCGCGAGGCTCAGCGCGCGGCCCAGGAGCGCGGGGTCCCCGGTGGCGGAGGCGAAGTGCAGCAGGGTCAGGGCGATGCCGGCCCGGCCGGCGGCCAGGCCCGCGTCGGGCACCGCGTCCCGCTCCGGCGGGCAGCGGCCGAGGACGTCGAGGGCCTCCGCGCGCAGGCCGAGCGTGTCGAGGACGAACGCGACGCCGTGCAGGCCCTCGTGGAGGCCGGGCGCCGGGTCGGGGTCGCGCCGCACGGCCGCCAGGAGCCACGCGGTGTACTCCTCGGGCACCCGCGCCCCCACCTTGTGCAGGGCGTACAGGACCCCGGCCGCGCCGTGGGCGAACGCGGGACCGCCCAGCATCCCGCGCCCGGTGGGGCTGCCGGGGAAGAGCCGGTCGGTGCGGTCCGGGGTGGCGGTGGCGTGGATGCCCCGGACGAGGGAGTCGCGGATCGCCGGCCAGTCGGGCCGGTCCGCCGCCAGTAGCGCGCCCGCCCGGTCGTCCTCGGCCGGGTGCCCCTCGGGCCACAGCCCCGTCAGCAGCCCGGCGCCGAAACCCCGGGGCACGGGGTAGTGCCGCTCGATCGCGGCGGTGAGGGTGTGGAGCTTGCCGGGGCTGCGGTGGGGGACCGGCAGGAACAGCCACAGGCGCAGCCGGCCGAGGAGATGGCGCAGGGCGTCGGGGGCCGCGAGGCCGGGCGGTACGGTGAAGCCGGGATCGCCGGTGGCGGGGGCCCGGTCGTCCCCGGCGTCGGTGAGCGTGCCGAGCTCGACGAGCGCCACCCGCCCGTCCGGCCGTACGAGGACGTTCTCCGGCCGGAGTTCGCCGAGGCGCAGCCCGTGGGCGTACAGGGCGTGCAGGGCCCGCTCGGTCCGCTCCACGACGTCCAGGGCCCAGGCGGTGTACGGGGCGGCCTCCCGCGCGGCACGCCCCCGCGAGGTGAGCGGGAAGGCGGTGGCGGCGGCCCGCGACAGCGAGGTGCCCTCGATGAACTCCTCGGCGAGGAAGCGGTGTTCCGCGTGGGTGAGGTGGCCGAGGACGCGCGGTACGCAGTCCAGGCCCGCGAGGCGCTCGCGCGCCGCCCGCTCCCGGTCGAGCCGGGTGACGGCGTCCTCGCCCCGCTCGTCGAGCCCGGCGTACGGCCGGGCCTCGCGCAGCACCACGCGTTCGCCGGTGCGCTTGTCGACCGCGAGATAGGTGCCGCCGCCGTGGGACCTGCCGAGCGCCCGCTCGGCCCGGTAGGGGAAGCCGCCCGCCGGCCGGGCGCGCAGGGCCTCCAGGCCGGGCCGGAGCACCTCGGGCAGCGGCACCCCGTCGGGCGGGGCGAAGACGCTCCGGTCGCCGGGCCGGGGCCGGCCCTCCGGGCCGGGCGGGCCGTGACTGATGTACAGCGGGCCGGGCCCGTGCCGCAGCGCGCCCGGTACATACGCGCCGGGCAGCCCGGCGAGGAGGACGGCGAGCTCCGTGAGGCTCCGGGTGAGCGTCGTCCCGTCGCCCGTGTGGACGGTGATCAGCCGGTTGCCGGGCAGCGGCTCGGCACGGTTGCCGCCCAGCTCGCGGGCGGTGGCGCGGCTGCGGATGAAGTCGAAGGGCAGGGCGTGCGCCACACAGTGCCCCCAGACGATCTCGACGGCCCGGGCGAGCTCCGGCAGCGCCACCGACACATGGATCCGCCAGCCCGCCTCCGGTGTCACCGAACCGGGCCGCAGGGTGACCCACCAGCCGGACTCGCCGCGCTCCCAGCCCGGCGGCGGTTCCCGGCGGGCCGCCGCGAACCTCTCGTGCTCGTCCGGATAGCGCTCGGGCACCTCGTAGAAGACGGGGTCGGCGAGGCAGAAACGGTCGTAGTCCTTGAGCGTCAGCACGGCGCTTCCCTTTCGGGGCGAGGACTGCGGGGGTCAGTTGGCGAGGGCGCTGAACTCCGGGGGATTCGTACGGACCACACGGCGTTCGATACGGGAACGGACCTCCGGGGAGCCGAAGTGATGGTCCATGCGGCGCACCGCCGCCGCCCAGTCCTGCATGGTGCGCACCGTCGACAGCGTTTCCACGACAAAGGGATCGCTGAGCCGGGAGACGCCCCGGTGCCACAGATCGAGCGGGGATTCCTGGAGAATGTTTCCCACCGTGCCCTCGTACACGGGCAGTGCCCTGACATCACCGTCCGGTTCGATCTGCATCACCAGTGCGTCGACGCCACTGGCGAAACGGTCCGGCCGCATCACGAGGTTCTGATTGTCGGTGGTGAAGACCCGTACCCCGGCCGGCGCCAGACGCTGGAGCCGGGCCCGCCGTTCGTCGCTCGTCAACTCGGTCACCTGGGCGTCGTCGAGGAGCTCGAAACGACAGAATTCCGGCCGGCTGGCAAGCCCTTCGGGCACCGCCGCGTTGAAGGTGAGCGTGCGCAATTCCGGGAAGCGCGGGGCGATGGCCGTGCAGAATTCCTCCAGTTGCGGGAAATTGCTGCGCACGACGACGCAGTCGATGCCGAACCACAGCGGCGCGCGCCCCCGCCGGGCGCGCTCCCGGGCCACCCCGTCGAGCTGGGTGAGGGCGCTCAGCGCCCGGTCGAAGGAGCCCCGCCGGCCCCGGATCCGGTCGTGGACCTGGGCCGTCGCCCCGTCGAGGCTCACGATGACCTCGTCGAACACGGAACCGAGTTCGGCCGCCATCCAGGGTTCCATGATCCAGCCGCTGGTGTAGACGGCGGTGCGCACCCCGGCCCGGGAGAGCCGGCCCGCGACCTCGAAGATCCCCTTGACGACGAGGGGTTCCCCGCCGGAGAGCGCGACCACCCGGGGATTCAGCGAGATCAGGGCGTCGGCGACCCGCAGCATGTCCTCGTGGCTCAATTGCCGCGGTGCCCGCCTGCCGGACTCCGAATAGCAGTGCGAGCAACGCAGGGGACAGGCATAGGTGGTGTCCCAGACGACCACCTCGGGACCGGAAGACACACTCATGGTTCCCTTTCGGCTTTCCTTGAATCGCACAGTCGATCGTCCTACCGGGGCCGTCGGGGCCGGTAAAAGGGCGGATATACCAAGTCTGCCGTCCCGGGACGGCGGCGCGTACCCCGGAATCCTCCGATCCCACTGGGGGTTTTCCGCTATACGCGCCGAACGGGATCGTCTGGACTGGCACCTGAGCGCCCCCGATAATGTCGCGCGTGAGGGGTGCGTGTGAGGGGTAACGGCCGTGCGATACAGGTCGCCGCGTTCTCGGGCGGGCTGTGCCTGCTGTGGGCGGTGACCACCGGAGCGTTTCTGCTGCGGAACAACACCGTCACCCTGCCGTGGATCCTCGGTTCCGTCCTCCCGTGCTACTGCGCCGGCCTGTTCGCGTGGTGGCACGCCCCCATGAGCCCGGTCGCCCGCCGGCTGCTGCTGATCGGCGCCGCGCTGGCGGTCAGCATCGGCATCCGCTGTACGTCGGCGCTGCTGACGACCTCGTTCGGCTGGGACCTCACCGCGCCCGAGAACGGCCTGCCGTCCCTCCAGGCGTCCTGCCTCGTCCTGCCCACCGAGTGGGACAACCTCGCCGTCAGCATCCTCGTCGTCCACCTGCTCGCCCTGCTGCCCGACGGCCGCCCCCGGTTCCGCTACGAACGCCCCGTGCTGCGCTCGCTGTGGGCGCTGCTGGCCCTGCCGTTCGCCCTGCCGCTGGCGGGCGTGCCCACGCGGATCGTGGAGTACGTGGTCTTCTACTACCCCGAGGCCTGGCTGCCCGGGGTGGGCGCCGCGCTGCTGGTGCTGCGCTGCCTGCGCGCGCGGGCCGCCGGGGACCGGGACCTGTCCGGGGTGCTGCCCGTCGCCGTCGTGGCCGCGGTCCTCTTCCTGGGCCGGGCCACCTCGCGGCTGTTCCGGCCCTGGCACGGCGAGACGGGCATCCTCTACCTCGTCGGCTCGGCGCTCGGGGCCCTGCCCTATGTGCTGATCTCCCTGTCCGTCGTCTACGCCGCCTTCCGCTACCGGCTCCTGGGCGTCGACATCGTCATCCGGCGCTCGGTCGTCTACGGCACCCTGTGGCTGATCATCAGCGGCTGGTACCTGGGCATGGCGATGACGCTCGGGCTGACGGCCGGCCAGTACTTCCCGATCGGGCTGTCCGTGCTGGTCGCGGTCACCGCGACCGCCCTCTTCCAGCCCGTCCGGGAGCGGCTGAACCGGCTCGCCCAGCGGCGGGTCTTCGGCGAGCGGCTCAGCGGCTTCGAACTGCTCGTCCAGTTCGGCAGCGCCCTCGAACACGCCTACGACCTCAGCCGGTTGGCGCCCCAGCTGGCGGCCGGCCTCCAGCAGGGGCTGACCCTGAGCTGGACCCGGGTCCGGCTCGGCGGCGGGGACCTGCCCGTCCACCTGGGCACCGCAGGCGAGCCACCCGGCCGGGACCGCCGCCCGGCCGGTGCCGGGGGCGGCTTCCCGCTGCGCTACGGCAACGACGTCCTCGGCCTGATCGAGTACGGGCCCAAGGCCGAGGGCCGCTTCACCCTTGAGGACCACGACCTGGTGGAGACCCTGGCCCGGCAGGCGGCCCTCGCCGTCCACAACGCGCGCCTGGCCGCCGAACTCTCCACCCGCGTCCTGGAGGTGCAGCGCCAGGCGGGCGAGCTGGACGCCTCCCGGGCCCGGATCGTCCACGCCCAGGACAGCGAACGCCGCCGTATCGAACGGCGGCTCCACGACGGCATCCAGCAGGATCTCGTGGCCCTGGTCGCCAAACTGCGCCTGGCCCGCAACAGACTCGGCCGCGGGGGCGAGGTCGACACCGTGCTCACCGAGGTGCAGGACGACGCCTACCGCGTCATCGACGAGCTCCGCGAGGTCGCCCACGGCATCCACCCGCCCGTCCTCACCGACCAGGGCCTGGTCGCGGCCGTCACCTCCCGGGCCCGGCGGATGCCGATCCCCGTCACCGTGCGCGTCGACGACTCCCTGGACCGGGTGCGCTTCGCCCTGGACATCGAGGAGTCGGCGTTCTACCTGGTCTCCGAGGCGCTGACGAACGTCCTCAAGCACGCCCGGGCCGGGCGGGTGACGATCCGCATAGCGCGCTCGGAGGGCTGGCTGGTGGTGGAGGTCGTCGACGACGGGGTGGGCTTCCCCTGCGACACCACCCGGGGCTCGGGGCTGACGGGCATGCGGGACCGCATCGAGGCGGTCGGCGGCGACCTGCGGATCATCAGCCGTACCGGCGGCGGCACCACGATCCGCTCCCGGCTGGCCGAGCGGCTCAGAGAGGACATCTGTGACTGAGGTACCGATGCGCGTCGTCATCGCCGAGGACCACTACCTGGTGCGCGAGGGCACCCGCCGGCTGCTGGAGGACACCGGCGACGTCTCCGTCGTCTCGGCGGTCGGCGACGCGACGGAGCTCCTCGACGCCGTCGAGGAGCTCCGCCCCGAGGCGGTCATCGCCGACATCCGCATGCCGCCGAGCCACCACACCGAGGGCATCGCCGCCGCCCACGCCATCCGCGCCGGCCACCCCGGCATCGGCGTCGTCATGCTCTCCCAGCACGCGGACGAGAACTACGCCTTCGACCTCTTCCGGCGCGGCACCGACGGCCTCGCCTACCTCCTCAAGGAACGCATCGGCGAACTCGACGAACTCCTGCGAGCCCTGCGCGAGGTGGCCGCGGGCCGCTCCGTCGTCGACCCCCGCATCGTCGAAGTCCTGATGGGCAGCCACACCCGCGCCGCCGACGCCCCGCTGGCCGGACTGACCCGCCGCGAGCTCGACGTCCTGCGGCACATGGCCGAGGGCAAGACCAATCGCGCCATCGCGCAGGAGCTGGTGCTCTCGGAGTCGACCATCGAGAAGCACGTCAACTCCACGTTCGCCAAACTCGGCCTCGCGGAGGAACCCCAGCTGCACCGGCGCGTCAGCGCCGTCCTCGCCTATCTGCGGCACGCGCCGCGCGGGAAAGGGGTGTGATCCCGGAAGGGGTGTATCCATTATCGCCGCGCATGGACGTGGCTGTCACCATCCCTCCGAATGATCTTGAAGTCCGCGCACGCCCCTAGCGTTACCGGGACGAACACCGACCCGAGCCTTGGGGGAGAACATGACGCGACCCGATACGTCCGCACTGGCGGCGGAGCTCGTAGGGATGGCCGAGGAGGACCACCGGACCGGACCCCACGCGCACAGCGCCGACCCGGCCGACCAGCTCGCCTGGCGGCGCCTGACCGCCCGGCACGGCGACCGGCTTGCCGAGATCATGGATGAGTACGGCTGGCCGACGGCCGAGCGGTTCGGCGAGGACGCGGCCCGCGCCGCCTGGCTGATCGCCCAGCACGCAGACCGTCAGCTCGACGTCCAGCGCGAGGCGCTGCGGCTGCTGGAGGAGGCCGTCGCGGCGGGCGCGGCGGGCCCCCGCGAACTGGCCTTCCTGCGCGACCGGGTGCTCGTCAACGACGGACGGAAGCAGATCTACGGCACGCAGATCGCCGGGGTCGAGGACGGCTCCCCGGTGCCGTGGCCCTGCGAGGAGCCGGAGCGTGTGGACGCGCTGCGCGCGGCGGTGGGCATCGAGCCGTTCGCCGCGTACGTGGCCAAGCACGCGCCCCGCTGAGGAGTGCCGCCCGGGCCCGCTACCCCCGGAGGTCCTCCCAGGTGATGACCGGGCTCCCCGCGCGCAGGCTGTAGTCCATCGCGGGGTCCCGCACCGGCCACTTCAGCCGGAGCCAGCCCGGGATCGTCGCCGGGATGCCGTCGTCGGCCGCCAGGTGCCAGAAGGTGTTGGAGTCCTGGCGGGCGAAGTACGGGCAGAGGAAGGAGACGACGACCGTCACCCGGCGGCCCCGCGTCACCGGGGTGACGGCGTGGTAGATCCGGCTGCCGTGCAGGAACAGCGCAGCCCCCCGCTCCCCGCAGGGCGCCTCCTTGATCCGGGGGTCGCCCTCCCGGGCGCCGGTGAACTCGTCCACGCGGCCCATGAAGTAGCTGAAGCGCCCGCCGTCGTAGTCCTCGTAGCCGTTGAGCTGGATGGTCAGGACGTAGTCCATGCCGTCGTGGTGCCATTTGACGATGTCCGCGCGGCCGTCGGCCTCGAAGTAGTTGACCTGCACGGTGGGGATCCGCAGCGGATGCGGGATCAGGGGCACCCCCGCCAGCCGGGAGCAGGACAGCAGGAAGCCCCGGTCGCGGATCATGTTGTTGATGAACGCCGACATCAGATCGGCGTTGCGCACCCGGCGGGTGGTGATGAACCGGGCGCTGCCGGCCGAGCTCTCCAGCCGGTCGCACACCTCGGTCAGGGAGTCCAGGCCCTCCGGTGTGAGGATCTGTACGGGCCCGACGAGCGCCGTGTCGTCCACCGCGCCGTAGCCGCGGCTGAGCTCGTGGGAGGCGTAGCCGAAGTCCTGGAGCCCCAGGCGCGGCCCCTTGACGTCCCGCGCCACGAACTCGGCGCGCCAGCGCGGCTCGCCCGGCTGCCCGGCGGCGCGCCGTGGCTTCCGGCCGCGCAGGGCGTGGAGGAACTGGTCGAACCCGGTGGCCATCTTCGGATGGTTGAGGGGGCGGGGTCTGTGTCGGGTCGTCGCCATGAGCCGATTGCAGCGCCGCATGCCGTGCCCGGCAAGGGAGGTGTTCCCGCCACAACGGGGCCTTCCTTGCTTCTATTGCAAGAACATGAATCCCTCCTTTCATTTCCAGGTGAAGCGGGTTTTCGCTCCTACGATCAACGGCACAGCACCCCGTACTTCCTTTCGTGGAATGAGCTCCGATGAGAATCTCCCTCTCCCGCCGCCGCGCCACCGCGGCCTCCGTCGCCGCCGCCCTCGCGCTCCTGCTGTCGGCCTGCGGCATGTCGGACGGGGCCGGCGGAGACCGGGTGCGTATCGGGGTCAACGGCGCCGACCCGGAGTGGGACGTCCTCGCCGAGGAGGCCAAGAAGGAGGGCATCGACGTCAAGATCGTCAACTTTGACGACTACCAGCTGCCCAACAAGGCCCTGGCCGACGGCGACATCGAACTGAACGCCTTCCAGCACCTGGCCTTCCTCAGCAAGTTCAACGGCGAGAACGGCACCGACATCGTGCCCGTCACCTCCACCTCCGTGGCACCGATGGGCCTGTACTCCCTCAAGCACAAGAAGGTGGCGGACATCCCCGACGGGGCGCGCGTCGCGATCCCCAACGACCCCTCCAACCAGGGCCGGGCCCTCCTCGTACTCCGCCAGGCCAGGCTCATCGGCCTCAAGGACAAGGCCGGCATCTACGGCACGCCCGACGACATCACCGACAACCCCAAGCACTTGAAGATCACGCCGGTCGACGCCCAGCAGACCCCGCGCACCCTCAAGGACACCGCCGCGTCCGTCATCAACGCGGGAGTCGCCGAACAGGCCGGCTACAGGATCGACCAGGCAGTCTTCCACGACGACCCCGAGAGCGCCGTCGCCCGCCCCTACGTCAATGTCATCGCCGCCCGCGCGAAGGACAAGGACAACAAGAACATCCGGAAGATCGTCGAGCTCTACCGCTCGCGCACGGTGCAGGAGGCCGTCAAGAAGTCGGCCCACGGCGCCCGGTACGTCATCGACATCCCCCAGGGCGAGCTGCGGCACGAGCTGGACCGCCTCACGCGCCAGGACCGGGGCTGAACCGTGATCGAACTCCGTGACGTGACAAAGGTCTTCCCGGCCACCGGAAAACACCCCGACACGGTGCGGCCCGCCGTCGACGGCGTCTCCCTGACCGTCGAGCGGGGCAGCGTCTTCGGCGTCGTCGGCCACAGCGGCGCCGGCAAGAGCACCCTGCTGCGGCTCGTCAACTACCTGGAGACACCCACCTCCGGCAGCGTGCTCGTCGACGGCCAGGACCTCGGCGCCCTGGGCGAACGGCGTCGGCGCGAGGTCCGCCGCTCCATCGGGATGATCTTCCAGCAGTTCAACCTGTTCCGCTCGCGCACCGTCCTCGGCAATGTCGCCTACCCGCTGCGGCTGTCCGGGCTGAGCCGCGCCGAGGCCCGCGAACGGGCCGGGGAGGCCCTGCGCTTCGTCGGCCTGGACGCCCACGCCCGCCGCTACCCCGAACAGCTCTCGGGCGGCCAGCGCCAGCGCGTCGGCATCGCCCGGGCGCTGGCCACCGAACCGGGCGTGCTGCTGTGCGACGAAGCGACCTCCGCTCTCGACCCGCAGACCACGGGCGAGGTCCTGGACCTCCTCCGGCGCGTCAACGCCGAACTGGGCGTGACGATCGTGCTGATCACCCATGAGATGGAAGTGGTCCGCTCGCTCTGCGACCACGTGGCCGTGATGGCCGACGGCAAGGTGGTGGAGACCGGCGGCGTCCACGACGTCTTCTCCCGCCCCGCGCACCCCGTCACCGAGGCGTTCGTCCGCTCCGCGCTCCACGACGTGCCCGACGCCGCCGCCCTGGAACGGCTCCGCGCCCGCCACCCGGGACGCCTGGTGACCGTCCCGGCGGACGGCGGCGCCGACCTCTCCCGGCTGCTGCGCGAACACGACGTGGACTTCACGATCGCCCACGCCGGCGTCGCCGAGGTCCAGGCCCGGACGCTGGGCAGCGTCACCTTCGAACTGCGCGGCGCCGAACGGGACGTGGACGCCGTCCTGGCCCGCCTGACCGGCAAGGGAGAGGTGGTGGCCCGATGAAGGCCGACTGGAACACCTTCTGGGTCAAGGTCGTCGACGCCACCGGCGAGACGGTCTACATGGTGCTCGTCACCCTGGCCCTGTCCGCCGTGCTCGGCACGGCCGTGGGCCTCGCCCTCTACGCCACCCGCAAGGGCGGCATCCTCCGGAGCCGCGCGGTCTTCGCCGTCCTGAGCACCCTCGTCAACGTCGTCCGCCCGGTCCCCTTCATCATCGCCATCGTCGCGCTCTCCCCGGTGACCCGCGAAGTCGTCGGCACCATGATCGGCACCGAGGCCGCCGTCTTCCCCATGACGGTCGTGGCCACCTTCGGCGTCGCCCGGATCGTCGAGAGCAACCTGCTGTCCGTCGAGCCCGGAGTGATCGAAGCCGCCCGCTCCATGGGCGCGAGCCCGCTGCGCGTCCTCCTCACCGTCCTGATCCCCGAGGCCCTCGGCCCGCTGGTGCTGGGCTTCACCTTCATGCTCGTCGCCCTCATCGACTTCTCGGCCGTCGCCGGGACCGTCGGCGGCGGGGGAGTGGGCAACCTGGCCATGACCTACGGATACCTGCGCTTCGACACCTCGGTGATGGTGGTCACGGTGGCCGTCCTCGTGCTCCTCGTACAGATCGCCCAACTGCTGGGCAACTTCCTCGCCCGGAAGGTGCTCAGACGGTGACACGGGGCCCGCGTCGTTCAGGGAACGGCCTCCGGCCAGCGGTAGCGGACGTGGGTGAGGGACTCGGACGTCCGCCACAGGCGGGCGGCGAGCCCGGCGTCCGCGGCCGGGGTCGGGAGGTCCACCGGGCCGGGGGCCCCACGGGTCTCGAAGCGGCCGGTCGGGCCGTAGAAGCCGCCGGGGGCGACGTCCTCCGCCGTCGCCGCGTACAGCGTGGGCAGCGCGGCCGACGCCACCGACTGGCCGACGAAGTGTCCCGGCAGCAGGCGGGCCAGCGCGCGGACGGGCCGGGAGGCGTGCCGTTGGAGGCCCGTCGCGCTGAAGCCCGGGTGGACGGCCGCGCTCGTCAGCGGGACGCCCGCCGCGTCGGCGCGGCGCTGGAGCTCCAGGGCGAACAGCACGTTGGCCAGCTTCGACTTGGCGTAGGCGTTCAGGGGCCGGTACTTGCGGGTGCTCTGGAGATCGGAGAGCTCCGCGATCGCGCTGCGGGAGATCGCGGCGCTGACCGTCACCACACGCGGCGCGGGCGCGGCCAGCAGATGGGGCAGCAGCCGGCCGGTGAGCGCGAAGTGGCCCAGGTGATTGGTGCCGACGGTCAGCTCGAAACCCTCCCTGGTGGTGGCCCGGTGCCGGATGCCCATCACCCCGGCGTTGTTGACCAGCAGGTCGACCGGGCGTCCGCCGTGCTCCACCCGGTGGGCGAAGCCCGTGACGGAGGCCAGGTCGGCGAGGTCCAGCAGGTCGGGACGGACCCGCGCGCCCGGCACCTCGCGGGCCATGTCCTCCGTCGCCCGCCGCGCCCGGCCCGCGTCCCGGCCCGTCACCACGACCTCGGCCCCCGCCCGGGCCAGCTCGCGCGCGGTGACATAGCCGATGCCGCTCGTGGCGCCGGTCACCACGGCCAGCCGGCCCTTCAGGCTCGGCATGTCCTCGGTGGTCCAGCTGGGCGGGCTGTGGCGCATGCGACTCCTCGGCGTCCGGTCGCGGACGGGCGACCGTATTCTCCGCCGCCCGACCGGCGCCCGAGGGGAAGGCGCGCCCGGCGGCGGCCCCGCCTCACACCGCGGTGCCGCGCGCCACGGCGGCCCGTTCCCCGCCGTCCGCCGCGCCCGACACCTCCTCGGCGACCCGGCGGGCCTGCCGGACCACATTGCGCAGGTGGTTCGAGAACGGGATCCGTACGTGGGTGCCGACGCCCACCACCCACACCGGCTCGGGCCGGGCCCCGGGACTCCGCCTTACGCGCAGGTCGGCCGCCAGGAAGTCGACGGTGCCGGAGTGGCGTGGCGGCTCCGCCGGGTGGAGGGTGGTGCCGTCGGCGGACCAGTACAGCCGGGGCTGGTCGAAACCGGTGGCGTTGACGACGTGGTCGAAGCGACCGGGCTCGGAGCGAGCGCGAGCGGGCTCGCCCGGACCGGGCCATTCCACTCGCCAGGCGCCCGCCTCGTAGGCCACCGCGCGGGGGTAGGCGCGGGCCAGGCGCAGCGCCCCGGAGTCGATGTGCGCGAGCAGCAGGCGCGCGTTGAGGACCGTCATCGCCGTGGCGTACCGGGTGATGAACCAGCCGTGGCGCTCCAGCAGGGCCCGGCGCCGGGCGGCGGGCAGCCGGGCGCCGAGCTCGATGACCGCCTCCATCGCGGCCATGACGACACCGGGCCAGGCACACGCGTCCGCCTCCACCAGCGCCGTCTCCTCGCGCAGCCGTGTCACGGGGTCGGCGGCGGAGGAGGACTGCCGGCGCAGCGGGGTGCGGTCGAGCGACCGTACGGCCTCCACGGTGGCGCGCCGTACCTTCTCCTCCAGCAGCGGATCGGCCGGGTCGAGCCGCGCGACGCGCTCCAGGGGCGGGAAGTCCCGTACGGGCGCGCCCAGCGAGAACCGGACGGCGGGCAGTACGCCGGAGGGTGAGGCCATCGTCACCCGGTGGCCGTCCCGGCACAGCAGCAGGGAGGCGTCGATCGCCGACTGGCGGCAGCCCAGGACCAGGACCTCCGCTCCGGGCGGCGGCCCCGCCCCGGGGTCGCGCAGCCGGACGGCGGGGTAGGGGGCGGGGGAGTAGCGGGGGTGCCCGGTGAAGGCGGCGAAGCCGTCCGGGACGCGGGGGCGGTGGACGCCCGTACAGACGACGACGGCGTCGGCGCGCAGCTCCTGACCCGTGCTCAGCCGGACCGTACCCGCCGCGATCGAGCCGACCGCCGCCGGTACGTGGGCGACCTCGACGCCCAGGGCCTCGGCGGTCTTCCGGGCCTCCTCGAAGCGGTCCCGGCAGTACTCGGCCATCCGCGCCCGGGGCACGCAGTCGCGGGGCTCGACGGGCCGGCCGCGCGCCCGCAGGTAGGCGACGAAGTCGGCGGGCTCGTCGGCGAGGAGGGAGTTGACCTCGGCGGCGGTGTTGCACAGCAGCAGCGGGTCGGTGTCGCCGAAGGCGAGGCCCCGGCCGACGGGGTTGGGGTCGACGATCCGGATCGACCGCATCCGCCCGGCCTTCTCTCGGCCGAGCGTGCGCACCAGGTGCAGGAACACGCTGGTTCCCGCTACTCCGGCCCCCACGATCACCACATCACGCCCGCCCCGCCCGCCCTGTCCGCTCTGTTCCATGGGCATCTCCCCTTTCCCGTTCGTCCTCTCACCCTGCCCGGGCGGGGGCGTGAGGATGCGTGATCACGCGCGGGTGAGGGCGGCGGCGCCGAAGGAGACGTCGAAGCGGTCGCACCAGATGCTCACGCTGGTGTAGCGGTTGAGGTCGAGGTCGGCGGGCAGGGCGTAGTTCTGGTCGCCCTTGTTGCCCTTGAGCTTGCCGAGGCTGGTGTGGGCGCCCTTGTCGAAGACGAACCAGCCGGCCCGGCCCTCCTTCACCGGGGCGTCGGTGATCAGGACACGTAGGTCCGGGCCGTTGCTCGTGTCGAGGTTCTCCAGGCGCAGGGTGCGCGAGCCGTCGGGCAGCCGCAGGATCCGCACGGTGCCGCTCGTCGTGTGCTCGTGGCTGATCAGCCGGCCGGTCGCCAGTGTGCTCGGCGCCTCGCCGCGCGCGCCCCCGGCGGTCGGCGCGGCCTCGCGCACCGTCTCGCTGACCCAGAGCTTCCACGGCTGGAACCAGTACGTCCCCGCGCCGGCCAGCACGATCCCGACGGCCAGAATGCCGAAGACCACCTTCTTGCTCAGCAGTCGCCGTACGCGTCCCATGTTCCGCCTCCCGAAGCCGTTTCCGTTCTCACATGGGGAAACGCCGGGGAGGCGGGTCGGGGATCCGGATTTCCGATGACGAAAGTCTTACGCGATGACGCGGCTCACGCGCCCCCGGTCCCGGTCCCCGTCACGGGAGGGTCAGGACGCGCGGTCCGTCGTCCGTGATGGCGACGGTGTGCTCGAAGTGGGCGGCGCGGCTGCCGTCGGCCGTGCGCAGGGTCCAGCCGTCGGCCGCGGGGACGTAGTCGTCGCGGCCGCCCGCGATGAGCATCGGCTCGATGGCCAGGACCAGCCCGTGCCGCAGCGGGAGGCCGCGCCCGGCCCGGCCCCGGTTGGCGACGTGCGGCTCCTCGTGCATCTGCCGGCCGATGCCGTGCCCGCCGAAGTCGGCGGGCGTCCCCATCCGGGCGGACCGGACGACGGAGCCGATGGCGTGGGAGATGTCGCCGACGCGGTGGCCGACGGTGGCGGCGGCGATGCCCGCGTCGAGGGCGCGCCGGGTGGCGTCCATCAGCTCCCGGTCGCCCGGCCGGGGCGTGCCGACAATGAAGCTGATGGCCGCGTCGCCGGCCCAGCCGTCCAGCACCGCGCCGCAGTCGACGCTGACGAGGTCGCCGTCGCACAGCCGGTAGTCGTCGGGGATGCCGTGGACGATGGCGTCGTTGACCGACGCGCAGATCACCGCGGGGAACGGCGTGGGCGCGAAGGAGGGGTGGTAGCCGAGGAAGGGCGAGCGGGCCCCGGCCTTCTCCAGGACGTCACGGGCCACCCCGTCCAGCTCGCGCAGGCTCACCCCCACGGCCGCCGCCTCCTCGACGGCGGCGAGCGCGTGCGCCACGACGCGCCCTGCCTCCCGCATGGCCGTAAGCGCCGCGTCCGTCTTGATCTCCACCATGGCAAACGACTCCCCACCCGGGTTTCCAATTCTTATACCGGTATTAGTATCACGCCCACTACGATCGTGGGCATGGTGAGGACTCCTCTGACCCCTTGGGAGCGGCAGCGCGGCGAGCGGCTGGGCGAGCTGCTGCGCGAAGCTCGTGGTCAACGCAGCATGGTGGAGGTGGCGGCCCGTGCCGGGCTGTCCTCCGAGACCTTGCGGAAGATCGAGACCGGCCGGGCGCCGACGCCGGCGTTCTTCACGATCTCGGCGCTGGCGAACGCGCTGGGACTGTCCATGGACGCCCTGGCGGACGCCTGTGTCGTGGGCCTGGACCCGATGGAGGAACAATTGACGGCCTAGACGCGGCCTAGACGTGCCGGCGTGCCTCGCCCGAAGCAGTTCCCCCTCAGCCCGCCAGTCGCTCCCGCAGCAGCCGCTTGTCCGGCTTGCCCGCCGCCGTCAGCGGGATGTCGGGCATCAGATGGAGGGACTCGGGGGCGTAAAGGCGCCCCTTGCGGGAGATGACGAACTCCCGGACCTCCTCCAGCGAGGGCCGCCGCCCCGCCACGGGCACCACGGCGGCGTGGACGTGCTCCACCGACTCCGCGTCCCGGCTGCCGAAGACCGCGCACCGGGCGATGCCGGGGTGGCTCAGCAGCAGTTCCTCCAGCTCCGTCGGGTACACATGGCCCCCGACGACCACGATCATGTCCTTGATCCGGTCCACGATGTAGAGGTAGCCGGCCTCGTCGAGATAGCCGACGTCGCCGGTGTGCACCCAGCCGTCCCGCAGCACCTCCGCCGTCAGCTCCGGCCGCTTCCAGTAACCGGCCATCACCTGGGGCGTGCGCACCTGCACCTCGCCCCGCTCCCCGGGCGGCAGGGTCACCCCGTCGGGGTCCCTGATGGCGATCTCCACCCCCGGCACGGCCCGGCCGACCGTCAGATGCCCGCCGCGGCCGGTCTTCGTCTGCTCCGCGGGGCCCGCCTCGGTGATGTGCTGCGCCTCGGCCTGCCCGTACAGGCCGTAGAGGACGGGCCCCAGGACCTCTGCCGCCTGCCGCATCCTGGCAGCCGAGGCGGCGGTGCCGCCGTAGCTGATCCGGCTCAGGCTGGAGAGATCGGCGCCGGGCAGGTCCGGGTGGTCCAGCAGCCGGTAGAGCAGCGGTGGCAACAGCCAGGTGTGGGTGACGCGCTCGCGCTCGATCGTGGCCAGCACGTCCCCGGGCTCGAAGCCGTGCCGCAGGACGGCCGAGCCGCCCTGTCGGAGCGTCATGTCGATGAAGACGCCGGCGAGATGGGCGAGCGCGGTGCACGCCAGGAAGCGGGGCGGGTCGCCGGCGTCGGCGAACCGGTGGTCCAGGCTCTGCCGGTACGGGCCGTGGGTGGTCCTGATGCCCTTGGGGACTCCGGTGGTGCCGCCGGTGTGCCGGACGCACCAGTCGTCGTCCGGGCCCACCAGGCCGCCCATCGGCCGGGCGGGCCGGCGGGCGGCCGCGGCCAGGACGTCCTCGGCGAAGCCGCTCGGCCCCAGGGAGAGCATCGGGGGAACGCCGGCCATCTTCCCCAGCTCCTCGGCGGTGTCGTGCCGCCGGTCGTCCACCAGCAGGAGGGCGCACTCCACGCTCGTCATGATCTCGGCCATGGCCGGCGGGCTCATGCCCTCGTAGAGGCCGACGACGCGGGCGCCGGCGAGATTGGCGGCGTAGCGGGCGACGAGGGCCTCGGCGGTGTTGCCGGTGAGCAGGGTGACCGTGGTGCCGCGGGCCACCCCGCGCTCCGCCAGCTCCCCGGCGAGCCGGAGGACGTCGTCCCGGATTTCGCCCGCGCTGATCACCCGCCCCTCGGCCGTGGTGACGGCCGGCCGTCCGGGCACGTCGGACAGGGCGTCGAGGACGGCCTCCACGTAGCTGCTGAAACCGCCGTCCGGGGTGTCGTTTCGCTGGCTCATCGCTGGTCTCCCTCGTCGGAACCGGTGGACGGACCCGACGCTAGTGGTGGCCCCTCATACCTTCCACGACCTGTTCCGCCATGAACTCATAACCCCGGAGGCATGATCCGGGACCGTGGCCAGCCGGCGGAAGTCCTGGGCGGCGGGGGAGAGATAGGCGTCCCGGCGCCATACGAGGGTCAGCGTCCGGTGGCAGTCCGCGGCGTCCAGCCGCAGCCAGGCCACCGGGCTGTGCCCGCCGAGGGTCTGCCGCGCGACGGCCGGCATGAGGCCGAGGCCCAGTCCGGCGCCGATCAGCTCGGGGGTGGCGGCGGCCTCGTCGCCCTCGCAGACCACCCTCGGCGTGAGCCCCTCGCGGGCGAAGAGCCGCTCCAGCAGGGCGCGCTGCCAGTGGCCGGGGCGCGTGCTGACGAACTCCTCGTCCGCCAGCTCCGCCACCGTCACCCGCTCCCGGTCGGCCAGCGGATGCCCGGGCGGCACGGCCAGCAGCACCTCCTCCCGCACCAGCTCCACCGAGCACAGCCCGGGGCCGGCCAACGGCTGGGAGGCGACCGCGAAGTCCACCTCGCCCGAGCGCAGATGACGCCGCATCGACGCCGGCGGCGCCTGGAACAGCCGCACCCCCACCCCGGGGCGGTGGGCGCGGAGGGCAGCCAGCACCCCGCCCAGCTGGACCAGGGTCTCGGCGGCGACGGCGACCCGGCCCGGGCCGTCACCGACGGCGTCGGCGAGCTCGCGCCGGGCGTCGTCGAGTTCGGCCAGCATCCGCTCTACGCGGCGCAGGAAGGCCGCGCCGTGCTCGTTGAGCCGTATCCGGCGGCCCTGGCGGTCGAAGAGCGGAGTGCCGAGCTCCGATTCAAGCCGGATGATGGTCCGGCTCAGTGACGGCTGGGCGACCCTGAGTTCCTCGGCGGCCCGGCTGATGTGCTCGTGGCGGGCCACGGCCCGGAAATATCGCAGCGACAGGAGATCCATGGCGGCAGTCTCGCGGAATCGGCCATTCGGCCGACCCGCCGCCGGTCCGGCGCTCCTAGCCTGGGCCGCATGTACCGGAACCAAGCACCCGTCGGCCGGACCGCCGCCACGCTGCGGCTTCTGGACCGGCATCCGGAGGACGGCGTCACCCGGCGCCGGCTGACCGACACCCTCGACATCCCGGCCGTCGACGCCACGGCCCTGCTGCGGAGCCTGGAGGCGGAAGGGCTGGTCCGGCAGGAACCGGACGGCGCCTTCCGGCCGGCCGGGCCCCTGAGCGGGCCAGCCGCCGACTGCAACGACCTGCGCGCCGCCGCCATGAACTGGGCGGACGGGCTCGCCGCGCACAGCGGCATGAGCGTCCACCTGGCGGTGGCGCACCCGGAAGGGGCGCAGATCGTCCACCACGTCTTCCGGCCCGACAACACGCCGCAGCGACTGGAGACGGGTGACGTGCGGCCCGCGACCGGTGCCCTGGGCCGGGCGCTGGCCGGCCCGTGCGACGGGCGGCTCGTCTACGCGACGGATGCGGGCCGCCCTGGGGCGGCCTCACTGGCCATCGCGGTCCGCGGTCCCGGGCCGGAGCCCGTGGTTGGCGCCCTGAGTCTCACGGGGCCGTGCCGCGCCTTGGATCCGGCGCGGCCGGAGTCCGGCCGCTGCGGGGAGCTGTTGCGGGAGGCCGCTGTCCGGATCGCGAGTGCGCTCGCCGCCGGGTGCTGAGCGGTCACCGCGGGCCGGTGGGGGCTGGTCGCGCAGTTCCCCGCGCCCCTTAGGGGCCGCCCGCCTTGCAGGGCGCCCCTTTACGCGGCGCTCAGCGGACCAGTCGTGAGGCGAGCCTCGCCCCCGGGCTGCTCTCCGCGAGGGCCGTCACCAGTGCGTCCCCAGCCGTCGTCAGTGCCGCGTCGTCGAGCGGGCCGAGGGCGTCGAGGATGAAGACCGCTCGCGTGGTGGTGAGGGTCAGGCGGGTGCGGGTGCACTGGCGCCAGTTCCAGCGGCGGCAGGTGACGCCGGCGTCGTCGCGCCAGACCACTTCGCCGGGCGGGCAGTGCTCGGTGACGGTCTCGCCGCCGCCCGTCGTCTCGAACGGCTCCTCGCCCGTGGCGCGGACCAGCCGGGCCGGGCCACGGTAGTGGTCGAGGTCCTCGCCGCCCAGCGGCAGGACGTGGGCGACCGAGATCGCGTTGTAGATGTCGGTCAGCCGGTCCACCCGCGGCAGCCCCGCCGGCACGCGGCGCAGCAGCGCCTCCGCGCTGGGGCGGGTGCGCTGCGGCTTGGCGCCGAAGGCGCGGAACGTCTCGCGCCAGGCGGCCAGGTGGGGGTGGTCCTCGGGGGCCGTGCGGGCGAGCCACTCGCGGGCGGTCTCCTCCGCCCCGGCGAGCAGCTTCTCGCTGGCGTCGTCGCTGGGGCCGGGCACCAGGCCCTCCGCGACGACGACCAGCGCCCGGTAGTCGGGCCGCAGCTCCCGTACGGCGGGGTCGACGGCCACGGCCTCGAGCCAGGCCCCGATGTCGGCGGTGTCGGCGGTTCCGGTGCCGGTTGTCATGCCTACTCCTGGGGTCGGTACGGTTCCTCGGACCCTTCAGAGCAGCATCATGAACCAAAGGGTTCTGTTTACTGTACCCCGTCCCTCGATGGCAGCGCCCCGCACAACGCCTCCAGAGCCCCCGCGAAGCCGTGCTCGGGCGGAGTGCCGTACCCCACGACCAGGCCGTCGCCCGGCACTCCGGTCGCCTCCCCGTGCCGGTAGCCGCCGAGCCCCTCCACGGCCAGCCCCTGCCGGGCGGCGGCCTGGACGACGGCCCGTTCCGTGCCCGGCGGGAGCTCCAGCACCGCGTGCAGCCCGGCCGCGATCCCGGTGACCCGGACGTGCGGCGCGGACTCCGCGAGGGCCGTGACGAGCCGGTCGCGGCGCCGCCGGTAGTGGCGGCGCATCCGGCGGACGTGACGGTCGTACGCGCCCGAGGTGATGAACTCGGCGAGCGTCAGCTGCTCCAGGGCGCTCGTCCAGGACTCCCGTTCGCCCTTCCCCTCCAGCACCGCGTCCACGAGGTGCCCCGGCAGCACCATCCAGCCCAGCCGTAGCGCGGGGGAGAGGCTCTTGCTGGCCGTGCCGATGTAGACGACCCGTTCGGGATCGAGGCTCTGGACGGCTCCGACGGGGCGGCGGTCGTAGCGGAACTCGCCGTCGTAGTCGTCCTCCAGGACCAGCCCGCCCGACGTCCGCGCCCAGTCGACGAGCGCGACCCGTCGCCCGGGGTGGAGGGGACCGCCGGTCGGGAACTGGTGGGCGGGGGTGAGCAGGGCCGCGCTCACGCCGGTCGCGGGCAGCAGGTCGACGCGCGCGCCGTGTTCGTCGATGGGCAGGTCGGCCGTCCGCAGCCCGGCCTCGGTGAGGAGGCCGCGGTGGAAGCCGAGCCCGTACGACTCCACGGCGACCGTGCCCTCCAGCACCCGGCCCAGCAGCCGCAGGGCGTTCGCGAAGCCGGCGCAGACGACGACGCGTTCGGGGTCGGTCCGTACGCCGCGCGCCCGTGCGAGGTAGTCGGCGAGGGCGTGGCGGAGCTCGGGGCGGCCCCGGGGGTCGCCGGGCCCGAAGGCCTCGCCGGGCGCGGACGTCAGGGCGCGGCGGGTGGCGGCGACCCAGGCGGCGCGGGGGAAGGCGGCCGCGTCGGGGGTGCCCTGCACCAGATTGTGGACGGGGCCGCGGAGCCCGGTGGGGGCCGTGGGGCGGCGGGGGTGATCGGTGCCGGGCGGTTCCGCCCGGTGGGCGACGCGGGTGCCGGAGCCTTGCCGGGCGATGAGCCAGCCCTCGGCGACGAGTTCGGCGTACGCGTCGGCGACGGTGTTGCGGGCCACGCCCAGATCGGCGGCGAGGGAGCGGTAGGGAGGGAGCCGGGTGCCGGGCGCCAGCCGGCCCGTCCGGACGGCGTCGCGCAGGGCCCGCGTCAGCGCGCCGCGCCGCCCGCCGGGGCCGTCCGGCAGCTCGAGGTGGAGATCGCTGCCGGGACCGCCCACAGCCGTCTCACCAGCGGAATTGACCATCGGTATCACCGGTGAATTGCACCATGGGGCCGGTCCGTTCCCCATCCGGGGTCGCTCGTCCCCGGGGTGTTCAAGGCCATGATCGCACTCACTGACGACCGGTGCCGTACGGGGATGGCGGTCAGACCCTGCGGAAACGGTCGCGGTACGCGGCCGGGGACACTCCCGTCTCGCGGACGAACGCGCGGCGCATCGTCTCGACCGTGCCGAAGCCGCACTGCCCGGCGATGGCGTCGACGCCGTCCGGCGTGCTCTCCAGCAGGGCCCGCGCGGCGGCGACCCGGGCCCGCTCGACGTACGCGCCGGGGCTGGTGCCCACCTGCTGGCTGAACAGCCTGCTGAAGTGGCGCCGGCTCATGCCCAGGCGAGCGGCGAGCGTGGGCACCGACAGATCCCCCGCCGGATGGGCGTCGATATCCTCGACCAGGTCGCGCAGGGCGCCCCCGCGCGGTGGGTCGCCGCGCGTCCAGGTGCTGAACTGGGACTGCCCGCCGGGGCGCTGTATGAAGACGACCAGGTATTTGGCGACGGCGCGGGCCGCCTCCGGCCCGAGGTCGTCCTCCAGCAGCGCCAGGGTGAGGTCGATGCCCGCCGTCACCCCGGCCGAGGTCACGACCGCCCCGTCGCGGACGAAGATGGCGTCCGGCTCGACCGATACGGCCGGGTAGCCGGCGGCCAGTTCGGAGCAGAACGCCCAGTGCGTGGTGGCCCGCCGCCCGTCCAGGAGACCGGCCTCGGCCAGCACGAACGCCCCCGTGCACACCGAGCCCGTCCGCCGCGCCCCGGCGGCGAGCCGCCGTACGTGCCGGACCAGTTCGCGGTCCGACGCGGCGGCGGCGTAGCCCCGGCCGCCGGCCACCATCAGGGTGTCCGGCGGCTTGCGGATCCGGGTCAGGTCCGCCGAGACGCCCAACTGCGCCTCGGCGGAGGTGGCTACGGACCGGCCGCCCAGCGAGGCCAGCCGCACCCGGTAGCCGGTGTCCGCCTCGTCGCCGGCCCGGTCGAGGACGTCCAACGGCCCCGCGACGTCCAGCAATTGCACTCCGTCGTACACGACGATCAGAACGTCGCGCGTCACCACCTTGCCGCTCACAGGCCCATCATCGAGCGCCGCCCCGGGGGCGCACCGCCGAACGGGTCAGCGATCACCTTTATGGAGTAATGTCCTTTTTTCTGTGCATAAGACGGTGCATGCCATAAAGGAGAGCGGTGCGGTTGCGGCGCCCCACCCGCCACCTAGGGTGGAGGGCAGTCATGAAGCGAGACCCGGGCCCCGACGTGCCCGGGGCGGCCCCGGCGCTGCCCCGCGGCGTGCGCCCGCTCGTCGTGGCGGCCTACGTCCTGCTCGCCGCCGCCGTCGCGCTGGACCTCGCCACCAACCCCTCGCTGACCTTCTCCCCGGTGCTGGCCACCGCCCCGGCGCTCGCCAGTCTCGGCACCCGCAGCGCCCGCGTCCCCCTGACGACCGGGCTGATCGCGCTGCTGCTCGTCGCCCCGCTCGCCCTCGCCGACCCCGGCGTCGCCCTGCCCGTCCACCTCACGGCCGGGGCCACCGTCCTGGCCATCACCTGCGTCTCCACCGCCAACGTCGTCCTCGTCTCGACCCGTGAGCGCCAGTTGCTCCAGACCCGCTCGGTCGCCGAGGCCGCCCAGCGCGCCCTGCTGCGCCCCGCGCCGGAGCGGATCGGCGGCCTGCGGATCGCCGTGCGCTACGCCTCGGCGGCGGCCGAGGCGCGGGTGGGCGGGGATCTGTACGAGGTGCTGGGCACCCCGTACGGGACGCGGCTGCTGCTCGGCGACGTACGGGGCAAGGGGCTGGGCGCCGTCGAGACCGCCGCCGACGTCCTCGGCGCCTTCCGGGAGGCCGCCCAGGTCGAGCCCGGGCTCGACGAGGTGGCCCGGCGGCTGGACGCCACCGTCTTCCGGCGCGGGGTCGGCGAGGAGTTCGTGACGGCCGTGCTCCTCGGGGTGCCGGTGCGGGGCGGCCCGGCGGAACTGGTCGACTGCGGGCATCTGCCGCCGCTGCTGTGGCGCGCGGGCGAGGTCGTCGAGATCCAGTCGCCCGAGCCCGACCCGCCGCTGGCGCTGCGGCAGCTGAACCCCGGCCCGTACCACCTCATGCGCACCCCCTTCGTGCCGGGCGACACGCTCGTGCTCTATACGGACGGGGTGACGGAGGCCCGCGACGCGGCCGGGCGCTTCTATCCGCTGGGTGAGCGGCTGGCCGGGCTGCCCGACCTGACGCCGACGCATCTGGCGGACCGGATCGTGGCCGATCTGCGGGACTACACGGGGGGTGAGCTGGCGGACGACGCGGCGTTGCTGATCGTCCGCAGGGAGCGGTGACCGGCCGGTCCTGGCGCACACAAAAATAGAAAGCCAACCTTGCAAGATTAGCTTCTAAAAAGCTAGCCTTGCCCCATGCCGCTTCCCTCGTCCGGGCCTCCCCGGTCCATAGGCTTCGGCCCCCGCTTCGTGGCGCCGATCGTCATCGGGTCGATGCTCAACCCGGTCAACTCGACCATGATCTCCACGGCCCTCGTCCCCATCGGCCGCGCGCTCGGCACCGGCGCGGCCGGCACCGCCTGGCTGGTCTCCGGCCTCTACGCGGCCAGCGCCGTCGCCCAGCCCGCGATGGGCAAGGTCGCCGACCGGTTCGGCCCCCGCCGGGTCTACGCGGCCGGACTGGTCCTGGTGGGGCTGGCCGGACTCGCCGGGCTACGGGCGGGCTCGCTGGGCCGGCTGATCGCGGTCCGGGTGGCCCTGGGCGTCGGGACCTCCGCCGCCTACCCCGCCGCGATGGCCATGATCCGCGCCCAGTCCGACCGCCTCCGGCGGGAACCGCCGGGCGGCGTCCTCGGCGCCCTCACCATCGCCGGCCTCGCCAGCGCGGCGGTCGGCCCGGCCCTCGGCGGACTGCTGACCGGACTCGCCGGGTGGCGTTCCATATTCGTCGTCAACGTCCCGCTCGCGGCGGTGGGGCTCCTCCTCACCCTGGCCTGGCTGCCCAAGGACACCCCGCGCCCGGCCGGCGAACGGGAGTCGGCGTGGACGGCCCTCGACCCGCTGGGCGCCACCCTGTTCGCCGGGGTCACCCTGCCCGCCGTGCTCTTCCTGATGAGCCTCGACCACCCCCGGTGGTCCTTGCTCGCGCTGGGCGGCGCGCTCGCGGCGGCGCTCGTCACCTGGGAGCTCAGGGCCCGCCGGCCCTTCCTCGACCTGCGGATGCTGGCGGCCAACCGCCCGCTGGTGCGCACCTATGTCCGCTACGCCACGGCCTTCCTCGTCCTCTACTGCGTCCTCTACGGCTATACGCAGTGGCTGGAGGAATCAGCGGGTCACTCGACGACGGCCACGGGGCTGCTGATGCTGCCGATGTCGGTGGTGGCGGCCGTGGCCTCCTGGCTGGGCTCGCGCCGCAAGCGGGTGCGCGGCCCGCTGCTGCTGGGCACCGGCGCGATGGTGGTGGCCACCGGGGTGCTGCTGTGCGCGGGGCCGGACAGCCCCGTACTGCTCCTCGTCGCCCTCGGCGCCCTCTTCGGGCTGCCCAACGGCCTGAACGCCGTGGGCAATCAGACCGCCCTGTACGCCCAGGCCCCCGGCGAGCAGACGGGCACCGCCGCCGGTCTCTTCCGTACCGCGCAGTACACGGGCGCCATCGCCGCCTCCAGCCTGATCGGCCTGTTCTACGGGGACCACGCCTCCACGTCCGGGCTCCACGCCCTCGCCCTCGTCCTGGGCGCGCTGAGCGTGCTCCTGCTGCTGGCGACCCTGGCGGACCGCGACCTGCCGCGCGGCGGCCCGGGCCGTGCGGCATGAGGCACCGGCCGGGGCCACGTTCGAAAGGTACCCTTGCTTGATGAAGGACCGAGAGCAGCCCCCAGCCGCCCCCGCACCGTCCGCCGAACTGGCCGAGGCGGCCGCCAGGCTCCGCGTGCTCACGGGGCAGTTGATGCGCCGTCTGCGCGCGGCCTCGGAGGGCACGGACGTGACGCTGTCACAGGCCTCCGCCCTCAGCAGACTCGACCGCGAGGGGCCCGCCACCACCGTCGCCCTGGCCCGCGCCGAGCGCGTACGCCCGCAGTCGATGGGCGCGACCCTCGCCGCCCTGGAGGAGGCCGGCCTCGTCGAGCGCACCCCGCACCCCAGCGACCGCCGCCAGGCCATCATGTCCCTCACCGAACAGGGCCGCCTCCGGCTCGCGGAGGTCCGGCGGGAGCGCGAGGGCTGGATCGCCGGCGCCCTGGCGGAGCGCCTGGACGAGCGCGAACAGGCCGTGGTCGTCGAGGCGCTCGGCCTGCTCGCACGCCTGGCGGAAGAGGATTAGAGGGCTGCTGCTGCTCGTCCGGGCGCCGGCCCGCCTGCCCGCCCGGCGTTCCGGCAGCGAAATCCCCGTTGGAGTGCGGCTTTTGAGCCGTTTCCGGTGAGGGATCGCGCTGCCGCCCGCATGTCCGGCCGGTGGGTCGTCCCTACTCGGCCGTCACCTGCGTGCTCGCCGCAACCGGCGCGCTGCCGGAGACCGCGCACTCCACCGTCACGCCGAAGACGTGCACCTTCGCCGTGCCGGGGGTGAAGGTCGTGGTGCCGGCGGTGTCGAGTTTGACGGAGGCCGTGCCGCCGGTGAGGGTCACGCCCGAACCGCTGGGCACCGGGTCGGGGTTGGTGAAGCCGGTGGCCGTCACGGTGCCGGACCCGGCACCGCCGAGGGCGAGGTCGAGCTCGCCGGTGACGGCCTGCGCGGGGACGTTGATCGGTACCTTCAGCTGGGTGGTGGCCTCAAGGGTGAGGTCCGCCGTGCCGCCCTGCGGAACGCTTGCCGGGGCGGTCACGGTGACCTGGAGCGACTGGACGTCGCTGGGCGCGCCCGGGCCGGTGCAGGTGTAGCTGACGGACACCGTGTCCGCCGCGGCGGACGGCGCGCCCAGGCCGAGGCCAGCGCTCGCCAGGGCGGCCACGAAGGCCGCGGCGGCCGCGGCGCGTGCGCGGTGCCGGTTGCCGATGACGGTGTTCTTGGAGCCGATGGCAGCGTTCATCGCCGTACTCCCATCCGGCCGGGAGCGGCCCCTGCGGACCGCCCACGGCTGCGAAGAGTGGGGGGAAGAGCGGGGTTGAGGTGAACACGACATCAGTCGCACGGGGAGGTGCAGAAGTCAACGGACTCCCGGGCCCGGCAGGCGAAACGCCGACGGTAATCGGCCATGTCAGTGGGGTCCCCTAGGCTTGCGGGCATGGAGACAGAGGGAGGGGCGGTACGGATCGACGCCTGGATCTGGTCCGTACGGCTCACCAAGACACGCTCGATCGCCGCCACGGCCTGCCGCGCCGGGCACGTCCGGCTCAACGGGGAGCGGGTCAAGCCCGCCCAGGCCGTCCGGCCCGGTGACGAGGTGCGGCTGCGGCAGGAGGGCTACGAACGGGTCGTGGTCGTCAAGCGGCTCATCCGCAAGCGCGTCGGCGCGCCCGTCGCCGTCGAGTGCTACGAGGACAACAGCCCGCCGCCACCGCCGCGCGAGGCCGTCGCCCCCGCCGGTATCCGCGACCGGGGCGCGGGCCGGCCCACGAAGCGCGACCGGCGCGAAATGGAGCACCTGCGCGGCCACTGACGGAAAACGTGGGATTTCCGTTCCGCGTGGGAACCATCAGCTGTGGACGGCCCTCTCTGAGGCCGGACGCGTACACACGTACGTCGAGCACGGGATACACACCCACATTGCGGGGGGCGGTACATGACATTCAAGGTCGCTCAGCGGCGGACGTCGGCGGCACGGAAAGTCACGGTCAGAACGGCGGCCGCGCTGGCCGCCGGACTGGCGCTCGTCATGGGCGCGGCGGCGACGGGCCAGGCCGCCGCCGCCACGCCGGCCGGGGGCACCGCCCCGGCCAAGCCCGGCTGTGACGGCGCGGAGCAGGCCGGCGCCACGAGCGCCGCGCCCGCGTGGGCCGCGGCGCACCAGCCGGCGCCGGTGCCGGCCCTCACCGGGACCGCCGCGCAGAACGTCGCGTACGGCATGCCGGGCCAGTTGCCCATCGGGCTGTGGTCGGACTCCGGCGTCACGCTGCGCACGCCCGTCACCAAGGGCACGGTCCGCCTGGACGTCTCCAGCAAGGGCTTCAGCACCGACTCCCTGACGGTGCAGCGCTACGAGCCGAGCAGCCGCCGCTGGGTCGACCTGGACAGCAAGCCGGGCTCCGGTTCCTTCCCCACCCGTGGCGTCCTCACCTTCCCGGTGTCCGCGCCGGACGCGAGCCCCAAGCACCCGGTCGGCATCGCCCTGCGGCTCCAGGACCTCGACCGGCCCGGCACCCTCACCGTCGCCGCCTCCCTCGACGACGGACGGGGCCACACCTACCGCGCCCCCGTCCGTACCGCCGAGGCCACCCGGCCGAAGGTCACCCTGACCGGCTGGGACCGGGGCGCCACCCTGCGGCGCGGCGGGACGGGGCGCACCGTCACGGTCACGGTGAAGAACACCACCGACCGGGCCTACCCCGCCCTGAACGGCTCGTACTACGCCTACGGCGCGGGCGGCTCGCACGCCCTGACGCCCAAGGACCTGACGCTGTCCCAGTACCGCACGGACCGGGGCTGGGTGCGGGTCCCGCTGGTCGCGGGCGGCTGCGACCCGGGCATGAGCGCCGCCCTGCTGCCCACCACCGGGAAGCGCCTGCTCGCGCCCGGCGAGACGGCCGTCTACCGGCTGAAGGTCGCCGTCGCCCGGTCCGCCCCGCGCGATGTGACCCACGCGGACGCGGGATTCACCGTCGGCAACGGCGACGCGTCCTTCCACTCCCAGGAGCTGCCCTTCACGATCCCCGGCGGCACGCCGGGCCGGTGACCCGGGCCCGAGCGGGGTACGGCGTCGGGGTACGGCGTCAGCCCGTACCCCGCTCGGGAAAGACCACCGCCGCCCAGTCCGGCGGGGGAGGCGGCGGCGCCGCTGCCGCCTCCGGCGCCGGCCTCGTCCGTCCCGTCCGCCGCAGCGCGGTCACGAACCGCAGACAGCTGTCGAAACGGTCGTCCGGCGCCTTGGCCAGCGCCGTCGCCAGGACGTCGTCGACGTCCGGGGGCAGCCCCGGCAGCAGCTCCGAGAGCCGTGGCGGCGGCTCGTACTGATGGGCCCACAGCAGCGCCATGTCGTCCTCGCGCCGGAACGGCGGCGCTCCCGTCAGCATCTCGAAGACGACGCAGGCCAGGCTGTAGACGTCGCAGCGCCCGTCCACGGGCTTGCCCGAGATCTGCTCCGGCGCGACGTAGTCCAGCGTGCCGACGAACTGGCCCACCCGTGTGTAGCCGGTCAGCGACAGGGACTTCTTCGTGAGACCGAAGTCGGTGAGATAGACGTGCTCGGGGTGGTCGGCGTCGGTGCCCTCGGCGACCAGGATGTTGCCGGGCTTGACGTCCCGGTGGACCAGGTCGTGGGCGTGCGCGGCGTCCAGGGCGGAGGCGACCTGGCCGGCGATCCGGGCGGTGACGGGCAGGGGCAGTGGGCCCTCGCGGTCGAGGAGGGCCCGCAGGTCCTGGCCGGGTACGTAGCGCATGGCGATGTAGAGGACGCCCTCCACCTCACCGGCCTCGAACACCGGCACGATGTGGGGGTGGTCGATGGCCGCGGCCACCCTCGACTCATGGCTGAAGCGGCGGCGGAAGGTGTCGTTGCGGGCGAGCTCGGGGGCGAGGAGCTTGAGGGCGACGGTGCGGTCGAGCCGGAGGTCCGTGGCGCGGTAGACGACGGCCATGCCGCCCCGGCCGATCTCGCTCTCGACGCGGTAGCCCGCGATCCGGTGCCCGATCAGGCCACCCGGCCCGGCCCCGAGCGACACGTCGGGGCGCGCGGGGCGCCCCTCCTGATCCCCGGCCATCACCGGCCACCGCCATCGCCGCCGTCGCCGGGGCCCCCGCCGTCGAGGCGGGTGGAGCCGGTGCTGCCGCCATCGAGCCGCGTCGCCCCGGAGCCGGGCCCAGTGGGGCCCGTGTTGCCAGGCCCCGTGCCCCCGCCGTCCAGCCGCGTGGAGCCCGCGCTGCCGCCGGGCACCCCGGCCGGACCAGCCGGACCGGCCGGTCTGGGGCCTGCGCCCGCGTCGTCCAGCCGCGTCGCCCCCGGCGCACCCCGCTCCGGTGACGGCTCGCCACCGGCGACAGCCGTCGCCGTCGTGCCGTCGCTGTAGCACCAGCGGTCGCCCGCCACGTCGTACAGCCAGATCTCCTCGCCCGCCACGACCACCCCGATCCGCAGGCCCTGCGTCGTGTGCCGGAAGGTCTCGCCGTCGATCCGGCCCGCCGCCAGGTCCTCCACCGCCTGCCGGTAGCGCCCCAGCGCATCCTCCACCCCGGCCAGCAGCTCGCGCGCGTCCGCCGTGCGGACGAGCGCCCCGGCCGCTCCGGGCGGGTGCTGCGGCAGTGTGACCAGCAGCCGGGCGTCCACCCACGCCGACCAGCCGTTGGAGCACAGCACCTGCCCCCAGTCGCCGCGCCGGGCCAGCAGCCGCACCGGCAGCAGTGGGTCCAGCGGCTCGGTCGGGACGGCCGCGTCGGGGGCCGTCCACGTGGGCAGGCCCTCGTTCGGCACGACATGGGTCGGCTGGAAACCGGGGACGTCCGGCACCGCGCCGGACGACAGGGGAGCCGTGCTCATCGCGCCGTCACTTCCGCATGACCGCCGGCTCGTGGCGGCGCAGCAGCCGGGTGACCAGGAAGGCGAAGACGAGGGCCAGCACCGCCATCATGCTCATGTCGAGCAGCCAGGTGCCGACGGCGTGCCGGAAGAGCGGGTCGGCCCCGCCCCCGCCCTTCGGCGGGAGCTGGCCGCTCTCGGGCGGGATATGGGTGAAGTCGATGGTCGCGCTCATCGCGGCCAGCGCCCAGCGCGACGGCACCAGCCAGGAGAGCTGATTCAGCACCAGCTTGCCGTTGAGCTCGATCATCCCGCCGCAGAAGACGACCTGGACGAGGGTGATGAGCACCAGCAGCGGCATGGTGACCTCCTCCCTGCGCACCAGCGCCGACACCAGCAGGCCCAGCAGCATGGAGGTGAACGACAACAGCGCCAGGGCGAGCGTCATCTCGAGCAGCGGCGGCATCAGCACGCCCTGGCCCTTGGGCGCGCGGGTGTCCACCCCGCCGAGGCCCACGACGGCCAGGACGATCGCCTGCGCCACCGTGATCACGCCCAGGACCAGGATCTTCGACATCACATACGCGGACCGGGACAGCCCGACGGCGCGTTCGCGCCGGTAGATGACGCGCTCCTTGACGAGTTCGCGCACGGCGTTGGCCACTCCCGTCAGCACGCCTCCCACACAGAGGATCAGCAGCACGGTGTTGGCCTTGTCGGCGGAGGCGAAGCGGGTGCCGGAGGACAGCCGGGCCATCGCGCCGGTGAGGAAGGGCAGCGCGACCATGATGATCAGGAAGGTCCGGTCGGCGCTGAGCGCCATCACATAGCGGCGCATCAGGGTCCACAGCTGGGCACCCCAGGTCTGCGCCTTGGCCGGCGCGGGGGCCGCCTCCGGCGCGGGCGGCGCGCCCAGGCGCGGCTGGTCGGTGGCGGAGGCAATGTACTGCCGGTAGTGGGGCGAGGAGCGGTACTCTCCCGCCCAGTCCCGGCCCTTGTCGTTCTCGAACGCCTCGAAGGCCTCGGGCCATTGGCCGAAGCCGAAGAAGGCGGGCATGTCCCCGGGCGGCCCGTAGTAGGCGGTCCGCCCGCCGGGGGCGAGGAACAGCAGCCGGTCGCAGACGTCCAGGCTGAGCACGCTGTGGGTGACGACGATGACGGTGCGGCCGTCGTCGGCGAGGCCGCGCAGCATGTTCATCACCGAGCGGTCCATGCCCGGGTCGAGGCCGGAGGTCGGCTCGTCGAGGAAGAGCAGCGAAGGCTTCGTCAGCAGCTCCAGCGCCACGCTGACGCGTTTGCGCTGGCCGCCGGAGAGGCTGTGGATGGCCTGGTCGGCGCGCTGTTCCAGGCCCAGCTCGCCGATGACCTCCTCGACCCGGGCCCGCCGTTCGGCCTTGGCGGTGTCGCCGGGGAAGCGCAGCTCGGCGGCGTAGTTCAGGGCCCGGCGCACGGTCAGCTGGGTGTGGAGGATGTCGTCCTGGGGGACGAGCCCGATGCGGGCCCGCAGCTCGGCGTAGTCCCGGTAGAGGTCGCGGCCGTCGTAGAGGACGGTGCCGCGGTCGGCGGGGCGCAGCCCGGTGAGGGCGTTGAGCAGGGTCGACTTCCCGGCGCCGCTGGGTCCCACGACGGCGAGCAGGCATTTGGCGCCGACGGGGAAGGAGACGTCGTCCAGCAGGGTCTTGCGGCCCGCGTCGACCTCCACGGTCAGGTCCTGCACGTCGAGCGAGACCTCGCCGGTGTCGACGTACTCCTGGAGCTGGTCGCCGACCAGGCTGAACGCCGAGTGGCCGATGCCGACGATGTCGCCGGGCCCGACGAGGGCGCGCTGCACCGCGTGGCCGTTGAGGTAGGTGCCGTTGTGGCTGCCGAGGTCGACGATCTCGTAGCCGCCGTCGGCCAGCGCGCGCAGCTCGGCGTGGGTCCGGGAGACGATCAGGTCGTCGAGGACGAGGTCGTTCTCGGCGGCGCGGCCGATCCGCACGGTGCGGGTGGGCAGGGGGCGTACGGACGTGGGCTGCCGGAAGGTGCTGGTGCCGGAGGGGTGGGAGACGGCGGAGGGCCGGTCGTCGGGGTGCGGCAGGGCCTCGGTGACATGGACGGCGGGCCCGTCGGAGGGGTTGCCGAAGCGGACGACGCTGCCGGGGCCCACGTCGAGCGAGGTCACGCGGTGGCCCTCGGCGTAGGTGCCGTTGGTGCTGCCGCTGTCCTCCAGCGTCCAGTGGTCCGCGACGGCGCGCAGGGTGGCGTGGTGCCACGAGACGCGCCCGTCGTGCAGCACGATGTCGCTGAGGGGGTCGCGCCCCACGTGGTAGATCCTGCCGGGGCTCATCACCCGCGAGCCGCCGTCGGCCTCGACGACGAGCTCGGGTGCCGAGGGCGCGACCGAGCGCTCTCCCATGCCTCTAGGCTACGGCCGACCCCCGCCGCCCGCCTTTCGGCGACGGCAGGAGGAGACGGATGGCCGGGCGACGGCCGGGGAAGGGAGCGCGGGAGTGACGGCGGAGGACTCCGGAGGGCTGCCCGTCTTCGTCTACGGCACGCTGCGGCCCGGGCGGCACAACCACGACCGCTTCCTGCTCGGCCGGACGGTGACGGAGGAGCCCGCGCGGATGCGGGGCGCGGTGCTGTACGAGGGGCCGGGCTATCCGTACGCGGTGGCGGACGCGGAGGGCGAGATCCGCGGAGAGCTGATCACCGTGGCGCCGGGGGAGTACGGCCGGGTACTGGCCGAGCTCGACGCGCTGGAGGACTACCGCCCGGGCGATCCCCGCAATCTGTACGAGCGTGTGGTGCGCGAGGTGCGGGTGGAGGGTGGCGGTCCGGTGCGGGGGTGGGTGTATCTCGCGGCGGACCGGATGGCGCGCCGGCTGCGGACGTCGGGGAACCGGGTGCCGGGAGGCGACTGGCGGGGGTGGTGACGGGGCCGCGTCTCACATAGTGATCACTCGGCCAACGTGGGCAACCTTCGGGGGCGTTGCCGCGTCCTCCCCCGCAAGTCGACAGGAAGTTGCGCTGTCGTAACGGTGCGTTGGGGATTTGTAAACGGTAGATCAACTGTTCGGACAAGAACCCCCTTTGCCCTTCTCATGGGCATGCCAATGGGTGCAAGGTCATCCACGGGACCTGGACCAGGGGTCCCCGTGGTGCGGCAGAACCGGCACCGCGTGCACGCAGGCGGTCCGGTCATCCGAACCGCCCTCATGGCAAAGGGCGCTGAAACGTGCGTACATCCCCCACAAGCTCCATATCGGCCTCGACCGGCAGACGCGCGCTGACCATCGCCGTCGCGGTGGCCGCCGCGGCGACCATGGCCGGCACGGCCGCGGCCGACACCATCCCGTCCCACTCCGTGGACAAGGCCCCGGCCGCGACCGCCGTGACCACCGCTGCCAGTGGTGTTCAGGCGGACGTCGTCAAGGCCGCGCGGAGCGCCGCCGTCGCGAACGCGGCGGCCACCGGCGTCACTTCGGCCGACACGCTGAACGTCAAGGACGTCCTGACCGACCCCGAAGGGAAGCGGCACGTCCGCTTCGAGCGGTCCCAGCACGGCGTCGCCGTCATCGGCGGCGACCTGATCGTCCACCTGGACGCGAAGAACTCCTACCTGGGCGTGACCCGTTCGGCCAACCGCCAGGTCACCGTCCCCAGCGTCGCCCCCAAGCTCAGCGCCTCCGACGCCGCCGCCAAGGCCGCCGCGTCCGCCGACGGCACCGCCGCCGGCAAGCCCGAGCTGGTGGTGGACGCCCGCGCCGAGAAGGCCGTCCTCGCCTACCGGGTGACCGTCACCGGCACCCCGAAGACCGAGGCCGGTGCCGCCCACTCGGTCCTCGTCGACGCCGCGTCCGGCAAGGTCATCAGCAAGACGCCGCTCTCCGACGCGTTCATCTCGCCCGCCCTGAAGGCGAAGCTGCGCGAGCAGGGCGCCCAGGCCGCCCCGCGCACCAACACCAAGCCCCTGCCCGGGCCGGTCAAGCCCGCCGCGGGCGCCTTCCCGGCGCAGGCCACCGGCAGCGGCTCCTCGATCTTCGTCGGCAATGTGCCGCTGATCACGACCCAGACCGCGAAGAGCTCCTTCACCCTGAAGGACCCCAGCCGCGGCAACGCCGAGACCCGCAACGCGGGCCGTCAGCAGCTGGGCACCTTCGCCAGCGGCAAGGCCTTCACCGACAGCGACAACAAGTGGGGCAACGGCGCGACGTCGGACTCCGCCAGCGCGGCGGTGGACGCCCAGTACGGCATCACCTCCACGTTCGACTACTACAAGAAGACGTTCAGCCGGAACGGCATCAAGAACGACGGCGTCGGCCCGCACGCCCTCGTCCACTTCGGCAGCAACGTCGGCAACGCCTTCTGGTCCCCCGACTGCGGCTGCATGCTGTACGGCGACGGCGATGGAAAAACGTTCAAGCAGCCGCTGGTCGCGCTGGACGTCACCGGTCACGAGCTGACCCACGGCGTCGTCGAGGCCACCGCGAACTTCCAGCCCACGCGCGTCGACGACAACCAGAACCAGTTCGGCGAGGCGGGCTCGCTCAACGAGTCCTTCGCCGACATCTTCGGCACGGGCGTGGAGTTCGCCACCAACAACCCGTCCAACCCGCCGAACTACCTCCTCGGCGAGAAGCTCGGCCTCCAGCAGACCTTCCTGCGCCGCCTCGACAAGCCGTCGCTGGACAAGCTCGAGGGCACGGTCGACTACTGGGACGAGGGCTCCTACGACCGCGAGGTCCACGCGGGCTCCGGCGTCTCCTCGCACGCCTTCTACCTGCTGGCCGAGGGCAGCGGCCAGAAGACGATCGGCGGCTTCACGTACGACTCGCCGACGTCCGACGGCTCCGCGGTGACCGGCATCGGCCGCGACAAGGCGGAGCAGATCTTCTACCGCGCGCTGAGCCGCTACCTGGTCTCCACCAGCGACTTCCACGACGCCCGCAAGGCCACCCTCCAGGCGGCCGCGGACATCTACGGTCAGGACGGCGCGGAGTACAAGGCCGTGGACGCGGCGTGGGCCGGGGTGAACGTCACCGAGGCGAACACGCCTTCCACCAACGCCAACCTGAAGCGGTGACGTCGGCGCCCGGGGCGCCGACTGGACGGGTGCGTCGCGTGACGCATCGGGCTACGTGCCACACGACGGGCTGACCGGGGGAACCCCGGTCGCCCGGGGGCCGTGACCGGCGGAGAACGCCGGTCACGGCCCCGCGTGCGTGCCGGGGCCGTGGCTCCGCCCGGCCCTATGGCCCGAGGCAGCCGCGCCTCGTCCGGGCCGGGCATCCCATCCCGGCGAACCCCGCCCGGACGGGCACCCGGCTCACCCCGCCCCCGCGTCCGCTCCCCTCCGCCGCAGGTACCCCACGAGCACCCCGCCCAGGAATCCCGCCACCAGCCCCCACAGCAACCCCAGGCCCACCAGCGGCAATAGTTGCGCGTCGAGAGTCACCTCGCCGCCGAAGTCGCCCAAGTCGCCGATGCCCAGCAGGGACAGTCCGTAGCGGGCAGAGATGCGGGTGAGCAGGCCGATCGCCAGCAGGGCCAGCGCCAGCGTCACCGCGAGCCGGATCGCGAGGCGCCAGGGGCTCGTGCCGGCGGGGGAGCGCACGGCCGTGACGAAGCCTGTCGCCAGGAGGGCCAGGGCGGCCAGCAGGGCCAGGAGCCAGGCCCGTCCGTCCTGGGCGGAGAGCGAGGACAGGTTCACCGTCGCGGTCCCCTGCCCGCCCTGCCGCAGGACCGCCGCGAGGGCCTGCGGCATCGGCAGGCCGATGCCGTCCGGGACCCGCCCCTCCCACGTGCCGCCCAGTCCGGTCCCGAGCCCCATCCAGGCGAGGTTGGGCAGCCCCAGCAGCAGGACCGCGAACGTGCTGCCGGCGTGGCCGCGCGTGGCGGCCACCACCAGGCCCGCGAGCAGGCCGAGCACCACATAGCCCAGCAGCAGCGCCAGCACCGCGAACGCCGCCGGGCGGACGGAGTCCTGGAAACGCAGCAGCCGCGAGGGCAGCGGCGTCTTGCGGGAGGCGGCCGTCGCCACGACCAGCAGGATCAGCAGCCACAGCAGCCCGTAGCCGACCGTCGGCCCGGTCGCGGCGCGGAAGCCGACCGTGGGCGTCACGCCCAGCGCCGCGCCGAGCTCGTCGAGGATGTCCTCGTCCAGGCGGATGCGGAATGTGTGCCGGGCCGCCCGCGCGACGAGCAGCAGCGCCACCACCCACACCACGGCCGTACGGGCGGCCCGGCCGAGGAACGCGGCGCCGCTCGCCACCGCGTGATGGCGCATCGGGAGCAGGAAGACCACCGCGAGCGCCAGGGCCCCGGCCAGAGTCACCGACAGTGGTACGACGGCCAGCCCCGCGTCCGTACGGCCGAGGAAGCCGGCGCCGCCCGACAGCTCGACGGTCCCGCCGACGGCGCTGACGACGGTGGCCGCGACCACGGGGGCCAGCGCGTCGGCCCCCAGCGCCCCGGCCCCGGCGGCCCACAGGCCGAGCGCGGCGACCGCGACCATGGCGGCCATTCCGGCGGCCACGGCCGCGAGGGCGTCCCCCCAGGCACGCAGCTCGCTCATATCGCCAACGTAAGCCAGGGGCCGGTACACCACCCGTCCGGGCGCGCGGGCGGGGGACGCCGGGCGGGTCGGGCGGGGGAAAGACGCGTGACGGCAACCCGTACGCCCGCTTGCGGGGCCCATGGGTCTGGTACACACAATGTGCGCAGGGGTGGCGAAAAGGAATAAAAGCCTCATTGAGGAGTCAGGGACGTGTCGTCCGAGCCACCGTCAGCCAACCGCCCCTCCGGCCCACCGTCCGGCCCCCTGTCGGGCCGGGGCTCCCAGCCGCCGGACCGCCCGGCGGGCGAGCCGGAGCCGACCCGGCCCGACTGGTCGGCACCCCGCCCCGAGGCCCCCGGCGGCCCCGCCGGACCGGGCGGCCCAGGCGGACCCGGTGGCCCGCCCGCTCCGCCGGCCGGCGGACGGGGCACCCCCGGCGAAGGCTCGGGCAAGGGCCCCGGCGAGGGCCAGGGCGGCAGCCGCCGGTGGCGGTCGAAGAAGGCGCTCGTCCCGCTCGCCGCCCTGGTCGTCGCCGCCGCGCTCGCGGTCTTCTTCCTCCGCCAGGGCTCCGGCGGCTCCGGTGAGGCCTACCTCCAGGCCGCGACCGCCAACGGCAGGGACCCCTTCACCCAGTCGACGGCCAAGGACTACGGCGCGTCGGCGTCGTCCCACCCCGCCGTCCCGGCCGGCACGGGCGGCGGCGGGGGCACCCGGACCGTCCAGGGCTCCACACGCGGCCTCTACGGCGGCTCCCAGCACAACGCCAGCTGCGACGTCGAGCGCCAGATCGGCTATCTGACCCAGGACCAGGCCCGGGGCCGCGCCTTCGCGGGCGCCGCCGGCATCGAGCAGAACGGCCTCGCCGCCTACCTGCGCGGCCTGACCCCCTTGCAGCTGCGCGCCGACACCCGGGTCACCAACCACGGCTACCAGGACGGCTCCGTCACCAGCTACCAGTCCGTCCTCCAGGCCGGCACGGCCGTGCTCGTCGACGACCGGGGCATGCCCCGGGTGCGCTGCGCCTGCGGGAACCCGCTCGGCCCGCCCGTCGCCGCCAAGGGCACCCCGACGGCCAAGGGCGACTCCTGGCCCGCGTACAAGGCGTCCGACGTCGTCGCGGTCACCCCGGCCGACTCCGTCCTGGAGTACTTCGTCGTCTACGACCCCGACACCGGCGAGTGGTTCGAACGGCCCGTGGGCACCGACGGCGAGGACGACCGCTCCACCTCGGCCCCCAAGGGCGGGGTGACGATGAGCCCCAAGCCGTCGCAGGGCGGCGGGCAGCAGTCCCCGCCGGCACCCCCGCCCCCGCCCAAGTCGCCGCAGCACACCACGCCCGCTCCCACCACGCCCCACACCACCACGCCGCCCACCCAGCCGCCGGCGCCCCCGGCGTACGGCCCGCCCCCGGTCCGCCCGCGCTGATGCCCCGTCCGACGCGTGACCCGCACACCGCGCGAGCGGTGTGGGCCCCGCTGCTGCTGACCACGGCGGCCGTGGTCTACAACGACTGGGTGCTGGAGTTCCTCCTGCCCACGGGCCTGGACCCCCGGCACTCCTACGTCAGCGAGCTCTACGCCGACGACCAGCGCTTCCACGGGCTCTTCGGAGGCATCGAGCTCGTGGCCGCCGCCCTGGTGGTCGCCGGGGCGCTGCTGGCGCGGGGCCGGTCGCCGGGCCGCTGGGAGGAGGCCGGCTGGTGGTCGCTGGTGGCCTTCGGCGCGGCCTCCGTGGCCGACGTCGCCGTCCCGATGCGCTGCGCCCCCTCGGTGGAGAGCCCCTGCGAGGCCGTCAACCCCTGGCACACGACCACCAGCGCGCTGGTGCACCTGGCGCTGTTCGCCTCCATGGCCCTGCTGGTGACCGCGGCGGCGCTCGGCACCCCGCGTCGCCCCGTCCTCCGCCGCTGGGGCCCCTGGGTGCTGGGCGCCGCGCTGACGACGGCGCTGGCCACGGTGGGGCCGCTGTTCGGGCGGCCGGGCTGGCACGGGGTGCCCCAGCGGGCGCATCTGCTGCTCGTCGGGGTGTGGTTCGTCCTGCTCGCCGCGGCCCTGCGCGCGGAGGCCCGGCCGCGGCCGGGCGCGACACGGGGGCCCGACCCCCCGGACCCCCGGGTCGGCGCCGCTCAGCCCGTCAGCCCGTACACATGCAGCGCGCCGGAGAACGACGGGAGGTAGACGCGGCCGTTGGCCACGGTCGGCGGGACGAACTTGGCGAACTTGCCGACGTCGTCCCGGGCGGCGTTCATCCTGCTGTGCCACACCTCGTCGGTGAGGTCGTGCGCCCGGTAGGCCCGTAGGACGCCGTCCACCACGGCCTGGTTGGCGTTCTCCCGCCAGGGGTGGGAGGCCCACACCAGGCCCGACCCCGGGTCCCGGCCGGCGGCGGAGACGGACAGCATCCCGCCGGGCATGCCGGGGGAGCCGCCCGGCACGCCCGTGGGGTCGGTGGTGGTGCTCGTCGACACCGGGGACGGGTCCAGCCGCCCGCCGGTGAGGCGGTAGGCGCGCAGGAAGGCGTTCTCCGGCCAGATGTAGCACCAGGGTCCGCCGGGGACGTCCCACCAGACCGGGCCGCCGTGGATGTGATGGGTGTCCGCGTCGGGCGTCACCACATAGAAGCTCTGCGGTATCTGGCTGTCGGAACCGGCGTGGAAGTGCCCCATGGCGTCCATGTCGAGCAGGTAGAACTTGCCCTCCTTGCCCCCGCCCAGCAGCAGCCGGGTGCCCGGGAGCAGCAGCGGCCCGGCCGAGCCCAGGTCGGCGTCGGCCGCGTCCAGCGCCGCGTTGTCGAACGGCGAGAACCAGTCGGCGGGCGTCAGATCCGGACGGAGTTTGACGACGCTGTCGCCGAGCTCCGAGCCGTCGGCGCGGAAGCCGCCGTTGCCGGTCATGAAGTACAGACACCCCGCCTCGTCCACGGCGAGCCCCTGCCCGGCTTGCCAGACGCCGCCCAGCCCGGTGCCGGGCGTGGTGACGTACACACCCGTCCGGCGCAGCGTGACCGCGTCGAAGCCGAACACCCAGCCGTGGTACGGGCTGCGGTCGCCGTAGGCCGCGAAGGCGGCGTACACCGTGCCGTTCGCCAGGGTGAGCGCCGAGCGCTGGATCTGCCGCTTGCTGGTGAACGTGAGCCGCCCGCCCACGCTGCCGTCGCCCGTCCCCGGCACCGTCGCCCCGACGCGCACGGGGCTGCCGAGGACCGGTCGCCCGGTGCGGGTGTCGAGGGCGTGGAGGGTGTGGTGGTGGCCGTCCGCCTCCTTGGTGAAGGCCAGCACATAGATCACCCGGCGCGCGGCGTCGATGACGGGGGTGCTCACCACGCCCACCTCGATGGCGATGTCGCGGTAGTGCGACGGGCCGATCTCGGGGTCGGGCAGCGGGCAGGACGGGCCGAGGGAAGTGCGCCACAGCGGGGCCGAGGCGGCGGGATCGACGGCGTCGTAGGCGTAGACGCTGTTGTGCATCGTCGCCACATAGACCACGTCGCGCGGGCCCGGGCCCGGCAGCTCCACGCCGGGGAGGACGAGCGGCTGGGCGTAGACGTGGCCGTCGACCGCGCGGCTGAAGAGCCGGCCGAAGGAGGCGGGGGTGACATTGCCCGGATGGAGCGTCGTCTCGCACGCGTTGAGACCCGTGCGCCGGTTGTCGTTGTGCTGCGTGGTGACCGCCACTGGACCGTTCGGTGTCTGCGGCATGGCGCTCCCCGTCCGTCCCCCGGCGGTTCCGGATTCCAGGGTGGGCGGCGGCGACACCCGGTCACAATCACCGGAACGGGTGAAAGTCCGCTGATATCGCTTTTACCGGTATGCCTGTTTGCCGTTGACGGTCGCGGGTACCCGACGCCGGTGATGAAGAGAAACCAGCCGAGCGTCGTCGTGGTGACCGGGGCGAGCGGTGGCGTGGGCCGGGCCACCGCCCGGGCCTTCGCCGAGCAGGGCGCGAGCGTTGCGCTGCTCGCCCGTGGCCGCAAGGGGCTGGACGCCGCCGCGGAGGAGGTCCTGCGGGCCGGCGGCGCCGCGCTGCCGCTGTCCGTGGACATGGCCGACCACCGGGCCGTCACCGAGGCCGCCGACCGGATCGAGGAGGTCTTCGGGCCGGTCGACGTCTGGGTCAACAACGCCTTCACCGGCGTCTTCGCGCCGTTCGTCGAGATCGAGCCCGACGAGTTCCGGCGCGTCACCGAAGTCACCTATCTGGGCTATGTGTACGGCACCCACGCCGCGCTGAGCCGGATGCTCCCGCGCGACCACGGCACCATCGTCCAGGTCGGCTCGGCGCTGGCCTACCGGGGCATCCCGCTCCAGTCCGCCTACTGCGGCGCCAAGCACGCCATCCAGGGCTGGAACGAGTCCCTGCGCTGCGAACTCCTCCACCAGCGCAGCAAGGTCCGCACCACCATGGTCCAGCTCCCCGCCGTGAACACCCCGCAGTTCGACTGGGTGCTCAGCCGGATGCCCCGCCGCCCCCGGCCCGTGGCGCCCGTCTACGAGCCCGAGCTCGCCGCCCGCGCCATCCTGTTCGCGGCCGCCCACCCGCGCCGCCGCGAGTACTGGGTGGGCGCGAGCACCGTCGCCACCCTCCTCGCCAACGCCGTCGCCCCCGGCCTGCTGGACCGCTACCTCGCCCGGACCGCCTACGACGCGCAGCAGCGCCCGGAGCCGGCGCCGCCGCTGCCCCCGGTGAACCTGTGGCACCCGGTCGACGGCGACGGCGGCCACGACCACGGCGCCCACGGCGACTTCGGCATGGGCGCGCGGTCGCACGGCCCGCAGCTGTGGCTCTCCGAGCACCGGGGCGCCCTGGCCGCCGGAGCGGCGTTCGTCGCCGCCGCGTTCGCCGCGACCCGCATGCGGGCGGACCATGGGTGGCATGAGCGCTGACACGCCCCCGACCGAATCGCGCCGCAGGACCGTCCGCGCCCGGCACGCGGAGGCACTCGACCTCTTCACCGACCGGGTCCGTGCCGTGCGCCCCGACCAGTGGCAGGCACCCACCCCGTGCACCGAGTGGACCGTCCGCGACCTCGTCAACCACCTCACCGTCGAACAGCTGTGGGTGCCGCCCCTGCTGGACGGCAAGAGCATCGCGGACGTGGGCGACGCCTTCGACGGCGACCAGCTGGGCGACGACCCCGTCGCCGCCTGGGAGCGAGCGGCCGAGGCCGCCCGCGAGGCGTTCGGCGCCCGTGGCGCCCTCACCGGCACGGTGGAACTGTCCTACGGGCGCACCGCCGCCCACGCCTACTGCGCCCAGATGATCGCCGACCTGGTCGTCCACGCCTGGGACCTCTCCCGGGCCATCGGCGCGGACGAACACCCCTCGAAGGCCCTGGTGGACTTCACCCGCCACGAGGTGGAGCCCTACGCCGGCGCGCTCTCCGGCTCGGGCCTGTTCGCCCCGGCGGCCGAACCGCCGCCGGGCGCGGACTCCTGGCAGCGGCTGCTGGCGCAACTGGGGCGGCAGCCCTGACCCCGCGACCGACCTGACCCCGTGACCGACCTGGCCTCATGACCGAACGTGGGATCGGTACTCTTCGGCACTGAGTGACATCTGGTGACGGGGAGCGAGGAGGGGGCGGAGTGAGCGGGATAGTCGTCCATCTGCCGCAGGGGAGCGGCAGTCAACTGTCGGGCGGGAGCCGCGACGCCGACGGTGAGCCGTGCGGCGACGCGGTGACGTTACGGCTCGGCCCGGGGGAGGTGGCGCGCTTCGGGCGGGGGTCCGCGACGACACCCGTGGAACTCCGTCTCGTCGACGAGGCGATCTCCCGGCTGGCCGGGGAAATCCGGGTGACCGACGACCACTGGCAGCTCAGCAATCACAGCGCGACCCAGAGCTATCTGGTGGAGAACCCGGAAGGGGCCGGGGAATATCTCAGAGTGCCACCGCGACGGGCCGGGGCGCCGATCCCCTTCGAGTTCTCCAGGGTCGTGTTGCCCACCCGCGGCGGCAACACGGTCGCCTTCCAGGTGTTCGCGCCCGACCACGTCTATCTGGACGCGGACGGCGTGGGCGGCCCATGGGAGGGCCGCACGGTCACCGCGTACTCCCTGGACGAGACCGCCACCTACTTCCTGGTGCTGGTCGCCCTCTGCGAACCGCGGCTGCGCGACGAGTCGCCCGTGGCGGTGCCGACCACCCCGCAGATCGTCGAGCGGCTGCGGGGCCACGCCGCCTGCGCCCGGCTGACGGCACGGGCCGTCAGCTCGCACATCGACTACCTCGCCGAGGAGAAGATGCGGATCGCCGTCCCGGCCGGCGGCGAACCCGGCCGGGAAGCCCGCCGCAACGGCAAACGGGAGGCGGTCGTCGGGCTCGCGCTGCGGTTCGGGCTCGTACGGGAGGAGCACCTCGCACTGCTGCCGCCCCGCCCCGGAGCGGGCGCCGGGGGGAGCGCGTGACACCGCTCCCGCCCGGTCAACGCGTCGGCGACTGGGAGGTCACCGAGCCCATCGGGACCGGCGGCTGGGCCACGGTCTACGCCGGACGACCGGCCGGCGGCCAGGGCGGCGAGACCGACGACGTCGACGGCGACGTCGCGCTCAAGATCCTGCCCACCGAGGGGCTCGCACCGCGCCAGGCCCGCAAGGTCGCGGAGACCGCCCGGCGCGAGGTCGAACTCGGGCGCAGGGCCCGCCACCCCCGGCTGATCCGCCTGCTGGGCTCCTTCGTGCTCAGCGAGCCGGGCCACCCGTTCCTGGACGGCGCGATCGTGCTGGTCATGGAGCGGGCCGCGCGCAGTCTGCGGGACGTGCTCGAAAGCGGGGTGACCGAGGCCGAGGCCGGGCGGATCGTCGCCGGGATCTGCGAGGGCCTGGCGCATCTGCATGCCACCGGCTGGGTGCACGGCGACCTCAAACCGGAGAACGTCCTGCTCATGGCGGACGGTTCGGTCCGGCTCTCGGACTTCGGGCTCGCGACGGAACTGACCGGCGATCAGGGCACCCACGGCTACGCGCCCCCGATGGGCACCTTCGACTACCTCCCGCCCGAGCGCTGGAAGGCCCCGCTGGGCGAGCAGGGCGTACGGGTCCGGCCCAGCGCCGACATCTGGGCCCTGGGCGTCATCGTCCACCAGGTGTTCGCGTCCGGCGCCTCGCCCTTCCCCGGCGCCACACCGGTGTCGCGCGCCGCCTCGACGCAGGAGTACGCCGAGGGGCGGGCACCGCTGCGCATGGACAACGCGGTGCCCCCGTTCTGGCGCGCCCTGGCCGCCGACTGCCTGGCCCCGACGCACTCCGCACGCGCCGCCCACACCGCCGGGAGCCTGCTGGCCCGCATCACCGCCCGGCAGGAGCCGGCCGGCCCCGACGCCCTGCCACCGGTGGGACGCCGGTGGCGCCGTCGTACGCGTGCCGCTGTCGTGGCAGCCGCGGTGTGCGGCGCGGTGGCGGCGGGCTGGTCGTACGCCCTTCACGATCCCGGGTCCGCCCCGCCCGCCGGCTCCGGGTCCGCGGCGGCCGGCCGGATCCGGGTGTTCAACGTCGAGCGGTCCTGCCAGGACCGCCGGGACCGCAACCCGGAGTGCAGTCTCGGCCTGGCGATCGACCCCCTGCGGCCGTACACCATCGACAACGTCGTTCCGACGAGGGTGTGGCATGGCGACGCCCTCGCCGTCGACTGCCGGCTGTCCAGCGGCGTGCCCATCGTCGACGAGATGGGCACGTGGTCCGCCGAGTGGTTCCGCGTCCGTCTCCCACAAGGCTCCGCACGGCCCACCGCCTGGCTGCCCGCCGTGCGCACGAAGGACCGCCCCGCGATTCCCGGGTGCCCGCGCCCCATGCCTTCCCATTCCTATCGGTGACCGCCGGGCGCTGTCACTCCGGATCGTTCCGGGTGCCGCGCCCCGGCGCACCGCCGCTACCTTGCGGCCCGCCCGTCTCTCTTCGTCCGACGGCGTTCGACGACATTTGACGACATTCGACGACCAGGAGGTCATCGTGAGTGAGTACCGCCCGACCCGCAGAAGTCTTCTGAAGGCCGCCGGCGGCCTCTCCGCCGCGGCCGCGCTCGGAGCCGGTGGTGTCCTCGCGACGGCGTCCACGGCCCACGCGGCCGGTGACGGCTTCGGGCTGCGCGTCGCGGAGCGCGGCGAGAGCGACCCCCGTATGTGGTACTACCGGTTCGAGACCGCGGAGATCGGCTGGAAGCCCGCCGTCAACGTCCTGCTTCCCGACGACTACCACACCAGCGGACGCACCTACCCCGTCCTCTACATGCTCCACGGCGGCGGGGGCGACTTCATCGAGTTCGACCGCATGGGCATCCGCGAGCTGACCGCCGGCAAGCCGATCATCCTTGTGATGCCCGACGGCGGGAAGACGGGCTGGTACTCCAACCCCGTCCGCTCCAACGTCGGCCCCCGCAACTGGGAGAACTTCCACATCAACCAGCTGATCCCGTGGATCGAGGCGAACTTCCGGACGTACGCCGAGTACGACGGCCGCGCCATCGGCGGTTTCTCGATGGGCGGTTTCGGCGCGCTGAAGTACACGGCCAAGTACTACGGCCACTTCGCCTCGGTGAGCTCCTACTCCGGCCCCGCCAGCCTGCGCCGTGACGCCGGCCTGGTCGTCCACTGGGCGAATCTGACGTCCGCCCTGGACCTCGGAGGCGCCACCGTCTACGGCACCCCCTGGGACCAGGCCCGGGTCAGCGCCGACAACCCGGTCGAGCGCATCGAGAGCTACCGCAACAAGCGGATCTTCATGGTCGCCGGCACGGCCCCCAAGACCGCGTTCGACTGGATGAACGAGCCCGAGGTCCTGGCCGGCCAGCGGGAGTTCCGCGGCCTCCTCGACCGGGCCGGCATCCCGTACGAGGCGCACGAGGACGGCGGCGGTCACTTCTTCCGCAAGGAATTCTTCCGCGGCGACATCGACGGCATCATCGGCCGCCTCCGCAAGGCGTAAGCGGCGGCCGCACGGGCAGGGCCGCCATGACGGCCCTGCCCGTCGCGTCACTCCGCTCACTCCGCGAGCCGGGGCAGCACCTTCGTCCGGTAGAAGTCGAAGAAGCCCCGCTGAAGGGGACCGATCTGGGAGACGTGCACGCGGTCGAACCCGGCGTCGGCGTACGCGCGCAGCGCCCCCACATGGGCGTCGACGTCGTCGCCGCAGGTCACCGCAGCGGCCACCCGTTCACGCGTCACCAGCTCGGCGGCCTGCGCGAAATGCGCGGGTGTGGGCAGCACCTGGTTGAGCTCGCCCGGCAGCTGCTCCACGGCCCACAGCCGGTGCGCGGTGTCCAGCGCCGCCTCCCGGTCCGGGCCCCAGCACACCTTCACCCCGCCCTGCACCGGCTTCTGGCCGCCGCCCGCGCGCCGGAAGCGGGCCACCGCGTCCGGGTCCGGGACCATCGTCACCAGCCCGTCGCCGATGCGCCCGGCCACCTCCGTGGCCGCCGGCCCGAACGCCGACACGTCGATGGGCACCGGCTCCTCGGGCAGGGTGTACAGGCGGGCGTTCTCGACCGTGTAGTGCTTGCCGTGGTGGTTGACCTGGCCGCCCTCGAACAGCAGCCGCATCACTTGAACGGCCTCCTCCAGCATCTCCAGCCGCACCGCCGCCGGCGGCCACGGATCGCCCAGGATGTGCTCGTTGAGCGCCTCGCCGCTGCCCACCCCGAGCCGGAAGCGCCCCTGGAGCAGCACCGAGCTCGTGGCCGCCGCCTGCCCCGTCACCACGGGGTTCAGCCGCATCGTCGGGCAGGTCACGGCGGTCTCCACCGGCAGCGACGTGGCCTCGGACACCGCGCCGATGACCGCCCACACCAGCGGGCTGTGCCCCTGCTCGTCGGTCCAGGGGTGGAAGTGGTCGGAGATCCACAGCGAGGTGAAACCCGCCTGCTCCGCCATCCGGGCCTGCTCGACCAGGTCTCCGGGGGAGTGCTCCTCGCAGGAGAGGAAGTACCCGTACTCGGTCATCACGGCCGGGTATCCCTGCCCCGCCCTCCCGAAACCGCCGGGTTCCGGGAGGGCGGGGTGCCGCTAGGAATCCGGGCATACGGGAGCGGACGACAGGTCGCGCAGGTACGAGGATCGCTCACTGTCGGTGAAATCACGGTGGAGGGCCCGGCAGAGCGTCTTCGCAGCATCCTCCGCGCCGGGAACCCCCACGGTCCAGAGCCGTACGGTCTTGTCGTCGCCTCCGGTGGCGAGAGTCCCGCTGTCGGGGCTGAACGCCACCGACCGCACATTGCCGGTGTGGCCGGTGAGGGTGTTGCGGGTCTCACCGCCGGTGACGTTCCTCAACCGCACGGTCCTGTCGTCGCCGCTGGTGGCAAGGGTCCTGCCGTCCGGGCCGAACGCGACCGACTCGACGGAATCCGCCTGCTCGGTCAGGGTGTCGCGGGGGATTTCCTTGGCCACGTCCCAGAGCCGTACGGTCTTGTCGGCGCTGCCCGTGGCGAGGGTCCTGCCGTCCGGGCTGAACGCCACCGAATTCACCTGGCCGGTGTGGCCGGTGAGGTAGTTCCGGGCTCTGCCCCCGGCCGGATCCCATAGCCATACCGTCCTGTCCCGGCCACCGGAGGCGAGGGTCCTGCCGTCGGGGCTGAAGGCCAGCGACAGTACTTTGCCGGTATGGCCGGGGAGGCTTTCCTTCATCTCCGCGCCGGGCACGTCCCACAATCGGACGATCCCGTCGGCGTTTCCGGCGGCCAGGGTCCTGCCGTCGGGGCTGAACGCCACCGATTGGACGTCGCTGCCGGGGTCGGTGTAGGTGCCGCGGGGGTCGCCGCTGGACGGATCCCAGAGCCGTACGATTCTGCCGCCACCGGCGGTGGCGAGGGTTCTGCCGTCCGGGCTGAACGCCAATGAACTCACGGGATCCGTACGCACGGTGAGGGCATGGCGCGGTGTGCCGCCGGTCAGGTCCCAGAGCCGTACGGTCTTGTCCTCACTGCCCATGGCGAGACTCTTGCCGTCGGGGCTGAAGGCCACCGTGCTCACGGTTCCCATGGGGCCCGTGAGGGTGCTGCGGGCGCCCCCGCCGGCGACGTTCCAGAGCCGTACGCTCTTGTCGGCGCTACTGGTGGCGAGGGTCTTTCCGTCGGGGCCGAAGGCCACGGACAGCACCATGCCGTGATGGCCCGTCAGGGCGCCGGTGAAGCCCCGCCCGGGAATGTCCCAGAGCCGTACGGTCTCGTCGCTGCCGCCGATGGCGAGCGTTCTGCCGTCCGGGCTGAACGCCACGGACCGTACGTGACCGGTGTTGGTGGTGATGGTCGCCTGGGATTCGCCGCTGCTCGTGTCCCACAATCGCGCGATGCCATCACCCTCGCCGGTGACGAGCGTCCTGCCGTCCGGGCTGAATGCCACCGACCTCACCGCGTGGACCGGATCGAGGCTCCTCTGGACTTCTCCGCTGGCCGTGTTCCAGAGCCGTACCGTCCTGTCGGCACTGCCCGTGGCGAGCGTCCTGCCGTCGGGGCTGAACGCCACCGACCGTACGGTATCGGTGTGGCCGATGAAGCCGCTCCGGACCTTGGCGCTCGGCACATCCCATAATCGAGCCACGCCGTCCCTGCTGCCCGTGGCGAGCGTGGTGCCGTCACGGCTGAACGCCACGGATTCCACGGCGCTGCCGGTGCCGACGAGAGACCTCCGGAGCCTGCCACTCGTCACATCCCACAATTGCACGGCCCCGTCGACACCGCCGGTGGCGAGGGTTCTGCCGTCGGGACCGAAAGCCACCGACGACACGATGTCCGTATGCCCCTTGAGGGTTTTCCGGGCCTTCCCCGTGGCCGTGTCCCAGAGCCGTACGGTCCTGTCTGTGCTGCCGGTGGCCAGGATCCTGCCATCAGGGCTGAAGGCCACCGAGTTCACCCGGGCCGTGTGATCGGTGAGGCGGTGACGGAGCGGAAGAGCGACGGCCCGGTAGAGGCCGTCGACGGCTTCGTCGGTCGGGCTGGTCCGGTAGGCCTGGACGGCCAGGAGCGAGGCGAGGTCGGGCTGGGTGTCGATCAGGGCACCGGACTGGGTGGCGAGCTGCCGGGACCGGGTCTTCTGCTGCTCGGCGAGGATCTTCTGCCGGGCGTCGACGGCCCTCCGCGTCTCCCAGAAGGCCATTCCCGTGGCGATCAGGGCGAGGGCGAGCAGAACGGCCAGGACGGTATTGACGAGCAGACCACGACGGACCGTGGCCTGCCGACGCTCCTGGCTGGCGGACAGGAATTCGGCGATCTCCGTGGGGAGGGGGCGCTGGCGTGCCCAGTCGGCGCCTTCGGCGAGGGCGGTTCCGTGCAGCAGGTCCCCGGGGAGACCACTGCCGGCGTGGCGTGCGTGCTGTTCGGCCGTACGGTGCAGCCAGACCTGGAAGCGGTGGTCCTGGGCCACCCAGTCACGAAGGTCGCCCCAGTCGCGGATGAGCGCGTCATGGATGAGCTCGGCCGTGGGCTCGCCCGGCATTCCGCCGCGCTTGGTGGCGGTGCGCGTGGTGACGATGCGGTAGCGGGTCAGGGCCGCGAGGACTTTGTCGAAGACGTGACCGTGCTGGGGGTATGTGGCCTCGGTGGCCAGCGCGCGCAGGCGGGTGAGGGGCACCTGCTGGCGTGTCGCGGGAATGGCGTGGCTCTCGTCGGCGGGGCGTACCAACGCAGTGAGGATGCGCCTGGCGACGGGGCGGTGATCGGCCGGCAGCTGATGCAGGGCGGTATTGCACCAGGTCGCGAGGTTGCCGGAGATCGCGCCGAGCTGCTGGTACGCCTGGTGGGTGAGCCGGCCGTCGGAGCGCCGCTCCCATAACTGGCTCAGCGCCAGCTCCAGGGGCGGCAGCAGGGTGGTGGACGCCTGCCCAGTGGGGTTGGCGGCGAGGACGTCGGTGATGATGCGTTCCGGCAGCCCGTCCTCGAAACGCGCTCCCGCCGCCTGGGCGGGTCGGGTGATGATCGCCCGGAGCTCCGGGACGGTGAGCGTGGCGGGAATGTTGAGCAGCCCGGGGGCCGCGGCCGTCAGCAGTTCGGGCGCCAGGGCCGCCAGTTGGTGGTAGAAGTCGTCCCGCATGACCAGGATGACGCCGAGCTGGGTGCCGGGCGCCATGAGCGACTGAGCGGCGGCCGCGCATCTGCCCGGTACCGGGCTGTCCGCGGGGGCCGGTTGGGCGAGGACCTCCTCGAACTGGTCGATGATGAGGAGCACGCGGTCGTAGCCCGGTTCGGCGGCCAGGCGGCGTCGTACCGACGGCATGATTCCGTCGGTGGCGGCCCCGGGCAGACCCGCGTGTTCCAGCTCGGCCAGGAGGTCCTGGCCGGGCCGTGCCACCAACGGCAGCCAGCGATCGCTCCCCGGCAGGACGCCCGCGGCGAGGGCAGGCAGCACCCCCGCCTGGACGAGGGACGACTTCCCCGCGCCGGACGGCCCCAGGAGCAGCAGGAGCGGTCGTTGTGTATCCAGTGCCTCGAGCATGCTGTGCACCGCGGCGTCCCGGCCGTGGAACCATTCGGCGTGCTCGGCGGTGAACGGTTCCAGCCCCCGGTACGGGCACACCTCCTGCTCGACGAGTTCGTCCCAGGCCTCGCGCAGGACCTGTGTGGGTGTGGCGTAGGCCAGGGAGAGCCCTTTGAGGTGCCGGTCGGGGGCGGCGATGGAGGTGACCATGCCGATGACCAGTCCGGTCATCTCGTCGATCACCGGTCCGCCGCTGAAGCCTGTGGTGATGTCGTTCGCGTCGGTCAGTTGCAGCAGTGTGCTGGCTCCGCCGCCGCTCGCCAGCAGATCGCCGGCCTCCGCGTACCCGAAGTGGCCCCCGGGCGGTGCCTGGGCCGGAAACCCGAAGGTCCGCACCCGATGCCCCCGGCAGCCTTCCGCCGACCCCAGGGACAGCACGTCCATGCCCGGGGGAGTGCTCTTGAGGCGCAGGACGGCGATGTCCTGCGCGCCGGGAGGCCGCCATGGGCCGGGCAGGACGTGGGCCTCGACGTGTCCGGCGACGTTCGCGTGCGGGAAGGCCACCCACACCGTGGCACCGGGACCGCGGCCGGCGGCATGGACAACATGCGCGCAGGTGATGACGGTGTCCGCGGCGACCGCGAACCCCGTTCCCGCCACGCCGCCGTCCGTGTCGAGTATCTGGGCGACAGCCTTGGAGATCTTCTCGCTCACTCGCGGGGTTCTCACCGGAATCAGTTCCCCCGTATCTTCCAGTGGAATTGACGCCAAATCCTCGCCCGCAGTGTCATTGTTCCGGGGCGAAGGCGGCGTCTTGGCAAGGTAGCAACTTCCCCCGGTGACGCGGGCCGATTTTCCTGGTTGCCGGGCAACGATATTCGGACAGCGTGATTCGGCCGTGGCCACTCGGCCGGGGGCGGAAGTGGAAGAAACTATTCAGGCGATTCTTTCGTCTGCCAGGAAGTGTGCGGTGCAATTCCTCGCCCCGGAAGGGAGACCGGATGGACCACGTGGAAAAACTGCTCGCCGTGATCTGGGAGGACGCGGGTGACCTCCGAGATCATCTGGGCGACGATCAGTACCGGTCGCTTCTGGTTCTCGCGCGGCGCCTCGTCGACGTGGCGGACGATCACGCCGTCGCGCTGAGATCCGTTCACGACATCCGGCACATCCTGTGGACGCTTCCCGGCGGCCATCCGTTGTGGCAGGCACTCAACGCCCTGCTGGTTCCCCCCTCCCAGGTGCCGAGGGGGCCGGTGCCCGCCACGAGCGCGCTGATGACCAGGCCGTCGGCGAGCGCCGGCATGCGAGCCGTCGAGAGGGGCGGAGAGGGAGAGGGCCCTGTGAAACCGACCAGCATTCCGGAACCCGAGCCCGGCACCGACGCCATCGTCGCCGAGGTACAGCGCCGCTTGCTGACGGCACCCTCGCTCTCCGCCGACGAGGCGCGGGACCGGTGCGCGGGCGGACCTCCCCCCGAGCTGATCCGGCTCGACGACCCGCTGCGAGGCGATCGGTATCCGGCCTTTCAGTTCGCCATGGGTTCCGGCGGACCACCGATCCCCGTGGTACGCCGGGTCAACCGGCTGCTCATGGCGCATGTCGACCCCTGGGGCGCCGCTGACTGGTGGCTCAGCGGCAACACCTGGCTGGGCGGGCCACCCGTCTCGTTCCTCGGGATGCTTCCGGACGAGGCGCTGACGGGAGTGGCCCGGGCCCTGGTGGAGGGGGACTGATGACGGGCAACGTCTCACCCGCCTTGTACGCGATGCGCCCCAACCCGTATCTGCTTCCCGCGGGGACGGAATGGTGGCGCGTGCACAACAGGGCCAGGTCGGCGGCGCAGTTCAACCCCGTGTCCGTCGACGCCCACTTCGGCGGCAACCGCTTCGACGGCACTTCCTACGACCCGTACCCCTACCTCTATCTGGCCAGCGATCCGGCCACCGCGCTGGCCGAGACGCTGCTGCGCTCACTCGATTTCGACACCGATTCGGGCATGCGTCTCATCCCGTACGCCGCGGTCGCCAACAAAGCGCTGAGCGTGCTGCGAACGCGGTTCGACCGGAAACTCATCTCGCTGATCAGTGAAGAAGACCTCGCGGCCGTCTGCCAGGACTCCTGGCTACTGGAGACCGAGGGCGACGGGTACGCGAAGACGCGACGGTGGGCGAGCGAGATGCGCGCGCAGGAGCCCGACGCCGCCGGCCTGGTCTGGCAGTCTCGGAGACACCGGCCCCGCCTGGCCTCCGTGCTCTTCCAGGACCGGTGCGGAAAGGAGCCGTTGACCGTGACGACCGTGGCGGAATTCCAGGACCTCGGATCCCCTGCCGGTGTGGCCGCCGTGAACCGGATCCTGGCACCGCTGCGCGCGGCCGTCGTCGATCCGTGGCGCTGATCCACGGTCCCACGCTGGCTTCTCCGCGACTTGTCCGCCCGCGGCGCACGGTGCCATGGTGCCTGACGTGCCGACAAATGATGCGGACTACACGTCAATGCTGGGAGAATTAAAGGACATCAGGAGAGCGGGGCTCGTAAAGCTGCGCGCACTGCGGGTTCCGGTGCTGCAACGGACAGCGGTCGCGCGGACGTCGAACGGTTCCGTCGAAGAACTGCTCCGGACCGCCGTATGCCGGCTCGACGAAGGGACTCTGCGTACGGCGGCCGAATACACGCTGGGTCTGGCCCAGGGGACACGCGACTGGCCGGGCGCCGACCGGCGAAGACGCGCGGCCGAGATCTACGGAGTGAGCATCGAGCGATTCCGCAAGGATCAGGAGCTGATGCTGCTCGGCCAGGTCGTCGAGGCCATAGACCACCTCGGGGAGGAGGCCGCTGCGGACCGGTGGGACATCGGCACCACGCATCGCGTCGTCCCCGTCGCCGTCCGCGGCCGGACCGTTCCCATGACCGTGCACCTCCACCCGGTCGACCTGCTGCGGGACGTCGATGTCGTGGTGGCGCCGACCAACGTCTTCTTCGCCTTGCCCGAGCCCTACAAGTCGTCGGTCTCGGCATCCTTGCGCCGGGCCGGGGCCGTCCGTGGAGTGGCCGGCGACATCCTGGAGGACCGGGTCCAGGACGACCTCCGGGCCTGGGTGTCACGACAGGGCGCCCTGGGCCGTTCCGTGCCGCCCGGCACGGTGGCCGCCACCGGCTCCGGCGCCCTGACCGGCCAGGGAATACGCCGCATCTATCACGCCGCTGTCGCCGTCCCCCGGGGCGGCACGAACGACTACTACGTCCAGCCCGCCGACATCACCCGGGCCGCGACCCGGGCACTCGCGGTCCTGGCGGAGGAACGGCACGAATTCGGCCCGCCACTGCGCTCGGTGTGCTTCACCCTGCTCGGCGCCGGCCGGGGCGGGTTGCCCTACAGGACCAGCATCAGCGCGCTGTGGGCGGCGGTGGAGGCCGAGCTGGCACGAGGCGCGGAATGGGATGTTCACTTCGTGGTGCGCAACCCGTCGGCGGCGGCGCTGCTGACCCGGCTGTCCACCCGGATCCGCCCGGAGGCCGACCCGTCCCCGACCGGCTGACCGACTTCACTGGAGTCATGCGGCCGGACCGAGGACGGTGTTGTGGAGTACGGGGGTCTTCACGCCCGTACGAGGTCGATGTGTGGCCCAATTGAGCGAGGGGGCGGCATCAGCAACTGATGCCGCCCCCTCGGTCGTTCGCCGCTCAATGTGCCGTTTAATAGGTCCAGATCTGCTGCTTCACATTGGCGAATTCCCACTGCTGGGCCCGAGCGCCGTTGCGGGTGCTGCCGCTGTCGATCTCCAGGACTTTGCCGCTGTTCCTGTTCACGATCACGCCGGTGTCGTAGGCGATCCACTGCTGGGTCGCGACACCGTCGACGCAGGACCACTGCTGGGCAGGAGCGCCATTCTCCTTACGGGAGTCCGCGATCTCCAGGCACTTGCCGCTGTTGAGGTTGATGATCTGGATGTAGCCGCCTCCCACTGCTCTGGAGCCCCAGTTGGCACCGGCCTGCCCCTTGCAGTCCCACTGCTGGACGCGGGCGCCGTTCGCGGAGCTGGAGCCCTCCACCTCCAGGCACTTGCCGCTCTTGTCGTTCTTGATCAATGAGCCGGCGAGGTGGACGGACTTCGCGGAGGCGGCGTCGGCCGTGGTGGGGCCGGCCTGAACGGCGTTGGCGGTCGAGCCGGAGCAGCCCAGAGCGACGACGGCCATCGCGCCGGCCATGGCCGCCTTGAGGGAGATGTTCCTCATGAGATTTTCCCTTCGCCGGAGTAGCTGACATCTCCAGCTAACGGGAGGAGCTGGTCGTGGGACGGTCGTCAGAAGGGCGGATTCTGGCACCCCCCGCAGGCGGCACCGCGCCGACCGATCCGAAGCGCAACCAAGCGGCTTCCCCACGTGTCATACGGGCATGACAACCGCAACAGCGAGCAGAGCGAACGTACGCGCCCGCAGACGACTCGGTGTTCTCCTCGGCGCGGCCGTGCTGGCCGCGCCGCTCTCCGTGGCGGCGGGGACGGGCGGCGCGCAGGCGGCCACGGCCTCCTGCACCGCCGGGGCCGGGCCGTACCAGAAGCAGGCCGAGCGGTTCCTGGGGCGGCCCGTCGACGGGCGGCAGTCGGCCGCCGACTGCCGGGCGATCCGGGACTTCCAGCTCGACCACGCCATCAGCCCCGCCGTCGGCTACGCCGGGCCCGTCACCTGGGGCGTGATGGACCTCGTCGCCAAGCAGCGCGCCGCTGGGAACAATCCCAACGCCGAGCGCACATGCCCGGTGAACAAGGGACGGATCGCCTGCGTCGACCTCACCCGCCAGCTGAGCTGGATACAGGACGGCTCGCGGCTGGCGTTCGGGCCGGTGCCGATACGGTCCGGCCGGGACGGGTACGAGACCCGGACCGGGCTCAAGCGGATCTACTGGCGCAGCGTCGACCACTGGTCGACGATCTACAAGGTGCGGATGCCGTACAGCCAGTTCTTCGACGGCGGGCAGGCGTTCCACTCCATCGACGGCAACGTCTGGTCGGCGCCCGGCTCCCACGGCTGCGTCAACATGCGGCGCGGGGACGCCAGAACGTACTGGTCGATGCTGAAGAACGGCGACGACGTCTACGTCTACGGGCGCAAGCCCGGCACCTGAGCCGACGCCCGGGCCGGGCCCCGACATGGCCCGGACCCGGCTCCTCCGGCGCCCCGGCCGGCGGATACGGTGGTCTCCGGGTGGGCGGGTCGTCCGTCCGTGAAGGTTCGGACGCGCCTACGAGGAGGCACGGAACGGTGGTGCGCTTACCGCAACTCAGACTGGACGAGCTGCTGGAGGAGCTCCAGGCCCGGATCGACGCCGCGCGGGGCACCCGGGACCGGGTGCACAGCCTCCTGGAGGCCGTGATGTCGGTCGGGCGCGAGCTGGACCTGGAGCATGTGCTGCGCCGGATCGTCGAGGCCGCGGTGGTGCTCGTGGACGCCCGGTACGGCGCGCTGGGCGTCATCGGGCCGGACGGGCGCACCCTGTCGCAGTTCCTCACCGTCGGGCTGTCGGAGGAGCACATCCGGGCCATCGGGCCGTACCCGTCGGGCCACGGCATCCTGGGCGAGCTCATCCGCCACCCCGAACCGCTGCGGCTGTCGCGGATCTCCGCGCACCCGGCCTCGTACGGCTTCCCGGCGGAACACCCGCCGATGGGCAGCTTCATGGGCGTGCCCATCCGGGTGCGCGAGCAGGTCTTCGGCAATCTCTACCTGGCCGAGAAACGGGGCGGCGCGGACTTCGAGGACGAGGACGAGGAGGTGCTCTCCACGCTCGCCGTGGCCGCGGGCGTCGCCATCGACAACGCCCGGCTGTACGAGGAGTCCACCCGCCGTGAGCGCTGGCTGCGGGCGGGCGCCGAGGTGACGAACCGTCTGATGTCCGGCAGCCGGCCGGCCGACGTCATCGGCCTGATCGCCGAGCGGGCGAAGGAGATCACCTGCGCCGACCTGGTCACCGTCTCCCTGCCGCTGCCGGAGGGGGAGCCCGCGCTGACCGTCGAGGCCGTCCTGGGGGAGGGGGCCGAGGAACTGCGCGGCACGGTGCTGCCGGCCGACGGCACCCTCGCCGGGAGCGCGTACGTCTCGGGCCGGCCGGTCCTCAGCGCGGGCCTCGCCGCTGACCCGGCGAACTCCGCCGGGCCCTGCCGCGCCACCGGTCCCGCCGTGGCCGTGCCGCTCACCTCGGGTGACGCGGTGCGCGGCGTGCTGCTGCTGGCCCGGGCCAAGGGGCGCGCGCCGTTCACCCGGGAGGAGACGGACCCCCTCCTCGCCTTCGCCGGGCAGGCCGCCGTGGCCATGGAGCTCTCCGAACGCCGCGCGGACGCCGCGCAGATCGCCGTGCTGGAGGACCGCGACCGCATCGCCCGCGACCTCCACGACCTGGCCATCCAGCGGCTCTTCGCCACCGGGATGACGCTCCAGAGCGCCGACCGCTTCATCGACCACCCCGAGGCCGCCGAGCGCGTCCAGCGGGCGGTCGACGACCTCGACGAGACCATCAAGATCATCAGGTCCACGATCTTCGGCCTGCGGTCCCGGGAGACCGCCCCGCAACACGGGCTTCGCACCCGGGTCGTCCAGACCGTCGGCGAGGGCGGCGCGCTCCTCGGCTTCGCCCCGAGTCTGCGGATGGAGGGGCTGCTGGACACCCAGGTGCCGCGCGAGGTCACCGAGGACGTCGCCGCCGTCCTGGGGGAGGCCCTGGCCAATGTGGCCCGCCACGCGCGTGCCCGGTCGGTGGACGTCGCCGTCGTCAACGACGGCCGCCGGCTGACACTGACCGTCACCGACAACGGTGCCGGGATGCCGGAGGGCGAGGGCGGCCGTCGCAGCGGCCTGCGCAACCTCGGTGAGCGGGCCGACCGCCACGGCGGCCGGCTGCTGCTCACAGCGCCACCGGGCGGCGGGACGACCCTGACGTGGAGCATCCCGCTGCCGGACCGTTCGCCGGACGGCCCCTGACCCAGGCCGGCCTCGGGAAGACCGCGGCCGCGGGGCGGGGGCTCAGGACGGCCGGGCGACGTTCGACGCGAGCACGGCCGCCTGGATCCGGCGCTCCACGCCGAGCTTGGCGAGCATCCGCGAGATGTGGTTCTTGACCGTCTTCTCGGACAGGTAGAGCCGCTCCGCGATCTGACGATTCGTCATGCCGTCCCCGATGAGGCCGAGGATCTCCCGCTCGCGCGGCGACAGCCCGGCCAGCCGCTCGTCCTCCGGCTCGGGCCGCTCGTCCTCGCCGCGCAGGCTGTTCATCAGACGCGTGGTCGTCGCCGGGTCCAGCATCGACTGGCCGGAGGCGACCGTGCGGATGGCGGCCACCAGGTCGGAGCCCTTGATCTGCTTCAGGACATAGCCGGAGGCCCCTGCCATGATCGCGTCCAGCAGCGCGTCGTCGTCGTCGAACGAGGTGAGCATCAGACAGGCCAGCCCCGGCATCCGGGACCGCAGCTCGCGGCAGACCGTGATGCCGTCGCCGTCGGGCAGCCGGACGTCCAGCACCGCCACGTCGGGCCGGAGCGCCGGCCCCCGCGTGAGCGCCTGGGCGATGCTGCCGGCCTCGCCGACGACCGAGATGTCGTCCTCGCCGTCGAGCAGATCGTGGACGCCCCGCCGTACGACCTCGTGATCGTCCAGGAGGAACACCCGGATCGGCCGCTCCGCGGAGAACGCCCCCGCTCGCGCTGACTGCTGCTCCACCGCTCCGGCTCCTCATCGCTTCGTCGGCATGTCGTCCTGTTTGGATCATGATCCAACATTTGTCGGACCGCCATGGGCCGAACGGCCCCGATCCGGCCACGGCTCATTCCTCCGCGATCAGCACCGCCACGCCCGTGACCCGGTCTCCCGCCAGGTCCGCGAGCGCCTCGTCGGCACGGCTCATCGGATACGGCTGTACACGCACCACCGGCCGGTGCCGGGCGACCTCCGACAGATACGCGCGCCCGTCGGCCCGCGTATTGGCGGTGACGCTGCGCAGGGTCCGCTCCTGGAAGAGGTGCCGCTGATAGCCGAGCACCGGGATGTCGGTGAGATGGATTCCGGCCACGGCCAGCGTCCCGCCCCGGTCGAGGGCCGCCAGCGCCACCGGCACCAGATCCCCGACGGGAGCGAAGAGGATCGCCGCGTCGAGCGGCACGGGCGGATCGTCGTACGTGCCGCCCGCCGACGCCGCGCCCAGCTCCAGCGCCAGCCGACGAGCCGGCTCGGCACGCGTGAGGACGTGCACGGACGCGCCCTGGGCGATCGCCAGCTGCGCGGTCAGATGGGCGGACGCGCCGAAACCGTAGATGCCGAGCGCGCCGCCGGGCGGCAGCTCGGCCCGCCGCAGCGCGCGATAGCCGATGATGCCCGCGCAGAGCAGCGGCGCGAGCTCCTCGTCCGGCGGGCCCTCCGGCAGCCGGTAGGTGAACCGGGAGTCCGTGACCACGTGCTCGGCGTACCCGCCGTGCATGTCCCAGCCCGTGTAGCGGGAGTCCGGGCAGAGGTTCTCCCGGCCGCCGGTGCAGTAACGGCACGTCCCGCACGTGCCCGCCAGCCAGGCGGCGCCGACGCGGTCTCCGGGGGCGAAGCCCTCCGCGGCCGGCCCGGCGACCAGCACCCGGCCGACGATCTCGTGGCCGGGCGTACGGCGGGGCGCGCGTGGCGGTAGATCGCCCTCCGCCAGATGCAGATCGGTACGGCACACCCCGCACGCCCGCACCTTGATCAGCAGGTCGTACGGGCCGGGTTCCGCCAGCGGCCGGCGCTCCCGGCGCAGTGGCCGCTCGGCGGCGGGCGCGGTGTGGTCGACGACCCAGGCGGTGGTTTCCGCCACGGCCGTCCCGGGCCCGGGGGATCGCGGGTCCTGCGGTTCCGGGACCGTCATCGTGTTCACCTCCGCGTCGGGCCCTCGCTCCTTCCACCGTGCGCCGGGCCCGGGGGGACGGCAAGGCCCGGGTGTCCCCGGGAGGGGCCCGTTCGGCCCCTGCGCGCCGCGGTCCCGCGACGGCATGCTGGTCACAGCCCGGACGGGATGTCGTCCCCGCTCGGCCCCCCGGGCGCGTGCCGGGGCCGGAAGTCGATGGCCGGCCCCCGCACGCCGCCCCGGCGGGACGCCGTCCGGGCACGCCCCGCAGGGCACCGTCCGCCCCGGCCCCCGTCCGCCCCCGGCCGCCCCGGCAGGGGGAACCGGACCGGACGCCCCCGGTGCGAGGCGGGACCGGGCACGTCCCTGGCCGGCGCGCCCGGCCCGCGTGGCTGTACGGGCCACCCGAGGTACCGGCCTGCCCGCGGCCGGGGGCCGCGGGCGGCGGCCACCCCGGTCCTCCGCCCGGGTACCGGCGCAAGTCCGGTCCGGTCCGGTCAAACCCCACCCGTTTCAGCGGAATTTCATCGACCGCTGCCACTGTCGTCCGGTTGACCTTGGCCTGCCGTGAAATGCCCACGGCAGGCAGAGGCGTGAACCGACTCCGTGGGGAGAATCGAATGCGAACAAGAAGGATCGCGGCCGTATTGGCCGCTTTTCTGCTGACAGCCGGGCTTTCTTCGATGGGGCAGGCGTCCGCAGCGCAAGCGACGGCTCCGTGCGAGGGCACCTACACGATCGTTGTCGGGGGCACGGGCAGCTCGTGGAACAACGACCGCTTCTACGGCAACATCCAGCAGCACGTCGGGTACCCCACCACGATCCCCAACGGCGCCAGCGCCCGGGCGGGCGTCAATGAGCTGAACCGGCTGGTCCGCGACCAGCGTGCCGCGTGCCCGTCCCAGCACGTCAAGATGGCCGGGTACTCCTTGGGCGCCGCGGTGGTGCACATCTGGGTCACCGAGAACTGGCAGACGTTCGACAACGTCAACGCCATTCTCATCGCCGACCCCAAGCGTCAGGGCCCTCCCGGCGCCAACGGCGGGGCCGTGCCGTTCGGCGGCATCATCGGTGCTCCGCTCGCCGGCGCCGACAAGTTCTTCGGGAACGTTCCGGTCAAGACGATCTGCCACTGGGACTACGTCTGCGACGAGTCCGCCGGCATTTGGACCTACCCGAAGAACCACGTCGACAACTACCCCGAAGACTTCAACATGGATCACCACAACGACAGCGCCAACGAGCAGTGGTACAACGGCGCCTGGTATCCCGCGTAAGTCACGTAAGTCGCGTAAGTCGCGGAAGAACTCAGTAGTGCCAGCGCGGGCGGCCGCCGTCGCCACCACAGGTGATGAGGCGGCCATTGGCGGCGTGGGTGTTGGCACCCACGTCGCCGTCGCGGCAGTACTGGCCCGCCTTGTAGCAGTTCCCGGCGTTGGAGCGGATCTCACAGGACGACTTCGACGCCGACGACCCGTTCGCGCCCGCCGGGCGCTCCGCGCCGGGTGCCGGTGGCTCGGTCTGCGGCCCGCGCGTCTTGGGCGGCGCCTTCGGCGCGTGGGTCGACGGCTCGGGGGACGGCGTGGGGGCGTGTGTCGCGCTCTCCGTGGGACTCGGCGACGGCGACGGTGACGTCGAGGCAGACGCCGACGCGGACGCCGATGCCGTGGCGGACGGGCGCGTCGACGACTTGTCGTCCCCCGTGCACCCGGTGAGGGTCAGCGCGGTCGCGAGGGCGAGCCCGCACGCGGCGGCGAGGCGCCGGCGGAAGGCGGGACGGGACACGGTGGCTATGGCCAAGGCGGAACTCCACGATCGGTACGGGCGGGCAGGCGGTATCGCCGCCGAACGTGGGGGGACCGGCAGCGCTCACCCTAACGCCCCGCACGGGTGATCCGCCCCGTCAGCGCCGCAGGGCCCATTTCTGCACCGACTCCAGCGGGCCGTGCGCGAACCTCCGCAGCCACAGCGTCGATCCGGCCACGAGCACCAGGCCCACCGCCGCCCAGAGCCCCATGACCCACCACGGCCCGGTGCCCGCGAACCGGTCCGCGAGCCCCAGGCCGATGCCGTAGCAGGCCAGGACGCACAGCACGTTCTGGGCGACGTAGCAGGTCAGCGCCATCCTCCCCACCGATCCCAGCCCCGCCGCCACCCGGCTACGGCCACGTCCGTGCCCACGGTTCCGTCGACGGTCCAGCAGCGCACCGATCAGGCCGAGGTACCCGATGGCCACCACGGGGGCGGCGACGTAGCGGCCCAGCAGGAAGAAGTCCGTGCCGCCCAGGGACGCCGCCGCGTTGAGCGGCAGCCCGACGCCCAGGCCCCAGCGGAGCATACGGACCCGCAGGCGCCGCCCCGCCTCGTCGTCGGCGAAGGCTCCCGCGCGGAACAGCCGTACGCCGAGGAGGAAGAGGAAGACCAGCAGCCCGAAGGAGAGCACAGGCTCCATGCGCAGCGCGATCGCGTTCTGGAGCCGGAAGGCGACCTGGTCGAGGTAGTCGCCGTGGGCGTAGAGGTCGACGACGCGGGGGCTGGGGCCGCCGCCGTCGTCGCCCGCGCCGGCCGCCATCGTGCCGAGGGTGAGCAGCGCCATCAGGGTGAGGTGGAGCCCGCCCGCCACCCACATCGCCGTGCGGCGGACGCGTTCGGAGCGGGCGAGCAGCCGGGCCACGAGCAGGGCGGTGACCGCGTACCCCATGAGCACGTCCCAGGCGAAGACGAGCACGAAGTGCACGGTCCCCTCGGCGAAGAGGAACAGCGCTCGCCGTCGGTAGCGTCCGGGCCAGGGCTGTCCCCGCTTGGTCGCGGAAGCGAACTGGATGGCCAGACCCACGCCGAACAGCATGGTCAGCATGGACAGGAACTTGCCGTCGGCGAGGAAGCGGAAGACGCTCTCGGCCGCCGCGGACAGGGACGGCCCGGAGAGCAGGCCGTGCAGCGTGGCCCCGTCGCCGCCCGTGCCGCCGCTGAGGACGCCCCACTCCGCAGCAGGTCCGGTGAACAGCCACACGTTGGTCATCAGCGTGCCCAGGATGGCCGCGCCGCGCAGCACGTCGAGGAGCGGCAGCCGCCCCGGTGGCCCGCCGCCGACACCGGCGCCCCCGGCAGCCGGCGCCGGTACGGGCGTGGTGGATCGTACGGTCTCCGTCATGGAAGCCCCCGGAATCGTCGTTTTCCTCATCCTCGACGGGTGCCGGACGGCGGACCTCGTAGGCGGTGATGAACCCTCGCTACATCCTTCGATGTAGCGCCGCTCCTCCCGAGGACCGGCCGTATAGCACCTCCGTACATGTGCCGAGAGAAAATGCCAAAACCCTCACCCTCCACCACCGTTATCGGTTACCTTCCGTCGCATGGGTCACGTCCCCTGGTGATCACCCCCCTTGTACCGAGACGCGGCGCTCCTTGATGCCGTCGCGCGGCTGGAGAGGATCGTGTGACCGGAATAGACGGGTGCCTGACGGAGGCCATGGACATCCCCGGGGCGCGGGGCGCAAGCCTGGTGGACTGGACGAGCGGGCTCACCCTGGGGGCGGTGGGCGACGGGCCGGACGGCGATCACGAGGCGTCGGCGGCGGAGGCCGCCGAACTGGCCCGGCTCGCCGTCGAGAACGGTGCGTTCACGGGCGGCGGTGTGCGTTGTGACGGCCCGGTCGAGGAGCTGATCGTCACGGCCCGGGGGAGCTACCACCTGTTCCGGTACGTGGCGACCTCGTTCGACAGCAGTGTCTTCCTCTACGTCTGGCTGGACCGTACGGAGGCCAATCTCGCGGTGGCGCTGTTCCGGATGAAGGACCTGGCCGCCCGGCTGGTGTCGGCATGACGGCGTTCGTGGGAGCGGCGGGAGCGGCGGGAGTGGCGGAAGTGGAGAGGGCGGCCGCGGACCCGGGCTCGCGGGCGGGCGGGGCCGTCGTAACGGCCACGCTGGACCGGCTCGTCCGGGAGCGGGCGACGGGGGCGCTGCACGGCCGGGCCGGGGCGCTCTATCTCGCCGACGGCGCCCTGGTGCACGCCGAGAGTCCGGTCGTGCCGGACGTGGGGTGGCGGCTGACGGCGGGCGGCCGGCTGTCGAGGTCGAGCTGGGAGGAGGCGGTGGCCGAGGGCGGGCCGGGCCACCGCGCGGGGAGTCTGCTCGTCGAACGGGGCCGGCTGAGCCGGGGCGAGCTCGAACTGTGCCATCTCAGCGCCCTGTTCGACGCGGCCTATTTCGTGCTGTTCCCGCTCGACGGCTCCCAGCGGGCCCCCGACCGTTTCCTGCGGGAGGCCCGGCACTGGTTCGGGCCCGTCCGTCCCGTTCCCGTGGCGGCCGTGCAACGCGAAGTGCGCCGTCGCCGGGGCCTGCTGGAGCGGGCCTGGCCCTGCCCGGAGGTCGATGTGTCCCCGGTCGTCCCCGTCCCCGGAGCCGTCCGCCGCGCCCGCCCCGGCGCGGTGCTGGCCGCGGCCGACGGGGTGCGGACGCCGACGCAGATCGCCGGGGCGCTGGGCCGCTCCGCCTTCGCCACTCTCCTCGACGTCCGGCGGCTGGCGGCGGCGGGGCTGGTACGGACCCCGGCGCCCGGTACGCCGGAGGCCGGCCCGGCGCCCGCCGCGCGGGTTCCCGCCGACGCCCCGGAGATCTCCCTGCTCAGGCGGATCCGCGACGCTTTGGAGGCCTTGTGACCCTGAGACGCTCCGCGACCGTGCCGGGTGCCGGCCGGGTTCCGACGATTCCATGATGAGGCGAGCGTTGAGGCAATTCGTCGTAAGGAGGCAACCGATGACCGCCGCACCCGAGGTGCTCGCCGAGCTCCAGGGGTTACGTGTCCGGGTACCGCATCTGACCGGTGCCATGGTGGCGAGCACGGACGGGCTGGTGATCGCGCATCTCGTCACCGGCACCGAACCGGACGGACTGGCCGCGCTGACCGCCGCGGCCCTGGGGGTCGGCGCGCGGCTCTCGGACGCCGTGGGCCACGGGGGGTTCCGCGAGCTCGTCGTCAGCGGCGAAGTCGGCTACGTGGCCACGTACGCGGCCGGCGCCGCGAGCGTACTGACACTGCTGGCCTCGGCCGACGCCAATGTGGGGCGGCTGAATCTGGAGGCCCGCAGGACGGGCGCCCGTATCGCGGAGCTCGTCGACGGCGCGCTGGAGCGACAGCGCCAGACGTAGCCGATTGCATATTTGTCCATAAATTTCCCCATGCGCATCCGATGCGCGCACATCTCAGTGCCGGCAATTCATCGACAAAGAAATGGATTTCCCATGGCGAACACCGAAACGGCCCTCAAGGACGCGATGAACTCGATCGACGGCGCGCTGGGCGTGGCCCTCGTCGACTACGGCAGCGGCATGGCGCTGGGCACCCTGGGCGGCTCCGCGACGCTCGACCTCAACGTCGCGGCCGCGGGCAACACGGACGTCGTCCGGGCCAAGCTGCGCGCCATGGAGATGCTCAACATCCAGGACAGCATCGAGGACATCCTCATCACCCTCGGCGCGCAGTACCACTTGATCCGGCTGCTGACGGGCCGGGGCGGCAACGGTCTGTTCCTGTACCTGGTTCTCGACGGCAAGCGCGCCAACCTCGCGATGGCCCGGCACCAGCTCCGGCGCATCGAGTCCGAGCTGGAGGTCTGAGGCGTTTTGGCGACTTGACGACCGCACCGCGCCGGTGTCACACCCGGCGCGGCATGTCAACGGCGCCACGCCCGAAGTACACCCTCCGGCCGGGCGGTTGCTGGGCTGTTAGGGGTGGCCCGATTTGCGGGGGCGGCGCACCCGACGGAGGGTCTTCGTGAAGATCCCCTTCTGTTCGAAGGAGTTACCTCCATGGGTGTCCCCCGAAGATCCGGCCTGCTGGTGTCCGCCACCGTGAGCGGTGCGCTCCTCCTCGGCACCGCGGCCCCCACCACGGCCGGCACGGTGTCCGCGCCGGCCGGCGCGCCCGGCGTCACCGCCCACGTCCAGGCCCCGTCGCCCGACGCCGTGCGCAAGGCCGCGGGCCAGGCGATGCGGGCCATCGACGAGAACGCCGCCGGCAAGGAGGCGGCCGAGGAGGCCGCGGGCTGCGCGGCCCTCGGCCCGGAGCGGTCCCGCGCCGGGCACTGCGGAGTGATCCGGGAGAACCTCGACGCGCTCGGCCGGGCCCGGGCGGGCCTGGAGCGGCAGGCGGGCACCGGACGTCCGGACCTTCGCGCCGTCACGTTCGCCACGACCGACGCGGTCGCCGCGACCGTACGGCTCGCGAAGGAACGGGCCGCGCGCGACGGCGGCAGGGTCGACGGCGCCGGGCTGGTCCCCGCCGTGCAGGGCCTGCTGAGCGGGCTCGTCAACACGCTCGGCAGCGTGGTGGGCGGTGTCAACGACCTGATCAGCGGACTGGTGCGCGGCCTGCTGGTCTGACGCGCGGCACGAGGTGGGGTCCGGGGCGCCGGGGCGGGCGACCGCGCCGGCGCCCGTCCGTCACCACGGCCCGAACGGGACGAGGTCCGGGCCCACGCCGTGCCAGTCGTCGCCTCCCTGGGCGACACGGTGGAAGAGGTGCGCGGCGTACCAGACGACCAGGTCCTGCCCGTCGGTGCTCTCGTCGTTCAGATAGGCGCCGAGCCCGTCGTCGGCCGCGCCGCCCTGCCGTCCGTAGCGGTCCTCGCTCGCGCGGTAGCGCAGCAGCCACAGGTCGGAGGCGGAGAAGGCGTCCGCGCTACCGTCGTTCGGCCCGGGCAGCACGTGGTAGCCACGGTGGCTGTCCAGGTCGACGACGGCCCAGCTGCGCCGCGAGGTCGGGTTCTTCAGCCGCTTGGTCTCGGTGCGGAAGGGATGCCAGCCGGAGCCCCAACCCTCCTCGCCCGTATAGGTGTTGTACTCCAGAGCCAGATCCCGCCGCGCGCCGTCGATGTCGAAGTCCAGCCGCCAGTAGACGTGGTGGCGGTGGTCGAAGGGGCACTGGATGCCCGCGCTGAAGAGCCGGGGCATGACCACGCCGTTCTCCCAGAACACCCAGCGGTGGGTGAGCCGGTAGGCGCTGATGGTGTGGTACGACTCCACGCTCAGGGCGCGCAGGCCCCCGCTGGAGTAGGCGTAGACGCACACCCTGCTCCCCGGGCAGCGGGAGGTGGGGTGCGAGTTGTTGTAGTTGAGCGGGTCCTTGTACGGGCCGCACGGCCCCTCGTACCGCACCCGCAGCGACGGCAGGCTGGCCTTGGCGAAGACCTGGTGCCCCCGGTAGGCGGCGTTGAGGATGACGATGCCCTCCTCGTCGGGGGCGTCCGCCAGCCGCCAGTCGAAGGTCCACACCGGCTGCTCGGCGGGCCAGCCGATCCGGCCCGACTCACTCATCCCCCTCCCTCCTCCCCGCGTCGACCACCCGCTCCTCCCCGAGGTCGACCAGGACGCGCACCTGGGGCATGCGCCGGTCGGGGGAACCGAAGGCGACATAGGCGCGCCGCCGGCCGTGGTGCTCGTCGCCCTCGTGGACGTCACTGGTGAGCAGCACCATGGGCACGGCGTCGGCAGGGGCCCGGCGTGCGGCCTCGGACTGGGCGCGGGCGATCGCGACGGCCCGTTCGATCTCCGCGTCCGAGAGGGCGGGCTGCGCGGGACCCGCGGTCACGCCGGTGAGCACCGGCGGCTCGCCGTCGTCGAGGGTGAACTCCAGCGTGCGGTCGTCGGTGTAGTCGTAGACGAGCACCAGAATCGCGGGCGCCGTCGCACGGTCCTTGTCGTCGGCGAGCAGACCGGCGCCCAGGAAGGCGTAGCGGTGTCCGTCGAGCGCGGCCCGCGCCCTCGGGTCCGCGAGCACCGCCGGGGCGGCGCGCTCCAGCAGCTCCTCGCCGGAAGGAGTCGCGGTACGCTCCCAGGCCACCGGCTCGGCGGGGCCGGGGGCCGGCGGCGGAGCGGGAATGTCGCGGACGGCGGGCTCCACGACGGCCGGGAATTCCGGGAGGCCCGGTCGGTCCGGCGGTGGTTCGAGGCGGATTTCTGGCATGGGCCACCCTTTCCTCGCGTTCGCGCAGCCGAGCGGCACCCGGCGGCGACCGGATGCGGAATGCTGCGCGCCACGATGATTTCACCGTGCTTTCCGGCCGTCACCGGTGATTCACAGGTGACGGCCCATGGGCCGAAGCGCGACCGCCCGGCTGTGCTCCGGCGTGCGGAGAGGGCGCACGGACGGGTGGTTCGCCCCGTCCGCCCGGCCCCGGCGACACGGCCGTCGTACGGCGTCGGGAAATGGGTTTCTCGGCCGAACGGAGCAATCAGGAATTTCCCGGGCGCTCCGCCCGGATGAACCCGGAATAAACTCGGCGGCCGGAGAGACTCGAATTCCGAGGAGTGCCCCCATGGCCGAAGTGAAGCTTGCCGCCACACCGCGTACCGACTTCGGCAAGGGTGCCGCCCGGCGTATCCGCCGCGACAACAGGGTCCCCGCCGTCGTCTACGGCCACGGCGCCGACCCGAAGCACGTCGCGCTCGACGGCCACGCGCTGTGGATGGCCCTGAAGACGCCGAACGTGCTCATCCGGCTCGACATCCAGGGGGGCAAGAGCGAGCTGGTGCTCCCCAAGGCCATCCAGCGCGATCCGCTCAAGGGATTCCTGATCCACGTGGACCTCCTGGCCGTGAAGAAGGGCGAGAAGGTCACCGTGGAGGTCCCGGTGCTCACCGAGGGCGAGCTGGCACCCGGCGGAAACCTGCTGGAGCACATGCTGGACGCGCTGCCGATCGAGGCCGAGGCCACGCACATCCCGGAGTCGTTCACCGTCTCCGTCGAGGGCCTGGAAGCCGGTCACACCATCCGCGCCGAGGACATCGAGCTGCCGCGCGGCAGCTCCCTGGCCGTCGACGGGAGCACGGCCCTGCTCCAGGTCGTCGCCGCGCAGGCGGAGGAACTCCCCGAGGAGGAAGAGGAGGCGGAGGAGGGCGCCGAGGCCGCCGCCCCGGCCGAGGAGGGCGAGGCGGAGCAGCCCGCGGAGGGCGGCGAGGGCTGACCCGCGGATGGCACTCCACAGGGGCAGGGACGACCGGCACGCCGCCCGCGGCTACGCGGTCAACCCCTTCTACGGGGAGGCGGACCCGGTCTCCTCCATGGCGCTGGAGCCGCCCCGGCACCGGCTGCCCGACGGGCCGACGACGCCGAGCGCCGCCTATCAGTTCGTCCACGACGAACTGATGCTCGACGGCAATTCCCGGCTCAACCTGGCCACCTTCGTCACCACCTGGATGGAGCCCCAGGCCGGGGTGCTGCTGGCGGAGTGCCGCGACAAGAACATGATCGACAAGGACGAGTACCCGCGCACCGCCGAGCTGGAGCGGCGCTGCGTGGCCATGCTCGCCGACCTGTGGCACGCCCCCGACCCGGCCGCCACCGTCGGCTGCTCCACCACCGGCTCCAGCGAGGCCTGCATGCTCGCCGGCCTCGCCTTCAAACGCCGCTGGGCCCTCGCCAACCCGGACCGCTACCCGGGCGGCGGGGCCCGGCCCAATCTGGTGATGGGCTCCAACGTCCAGGTCTGCTGGGACAAGTTCTGCAACTTCTGGGAGGTCGAGGCCCGCCAGGTGCCCATGGAGGGCGACCGCTTCCACATCGACCCGCAGGCCGCCGCCGAACTGTGCGACGAGAACACCATCGGCGTCGTCGCCGTGCTCGGCTCCACCTTCGACGGCTCCTACGAGCCGGTCGCCGAGGTCTGCGCCGCGCTGGACGCCCTCCGGGAACGTACCGGCCTGGACGTTCCCGTCCACGTCGACGGTGCGTCCGGCGCGATGATCGCCCCCTTCCTCGACGAGGACCTGGTGTGGGACTTCCGGCTGCCGCGCGTGGCGTCCATCAACACCTCCGGCCACAAGTACGGCCTGGTCTACCCCGGCGTCGGCTGGGCCCTGTGGCGGGACCGGACGGCGCTCCCCGAGGAACTGGTCTTCCGCGTCAACTACCTGGGCGGCGACATGCCCACCTTCGCCCTCAATTTCTCCCGCCCGGGCGCGCAGGTCGCCGCCCAGTACTACACGTTCCTGCGGCTGGGCCGCGAGGGATACCGGGCCGTCCAGCGCAACACCCGCAAGGTCGCGAGCGGCCTCGCGCGGCGGATCGGGGAGTTCGGCGACTTCCGGCTGCTGACGCACGGCGACGAATTGCCGGTCTTCGCGTTCACCACGGCCGACGGCATCACCGGCTTCGACGTCTTCGACGTCTCACGCAGGCTCCGGGAGCGCGGCTGGCTCGTCCCCGCCTATACGTTTCCGCCCAACCGCCAGGACCTGTCGGTGCTGCGGATCGTGTGCCGCAACGGGTTCTCGCAGGACCTCGCGGACCTCTTCGTCGACGACCTGGGGACCCTGCTGCCCGAGCTGCGCCGGCAGGAGGCTCCGCTGGACCGGCCGGAGCGGGTGGCGACGGCGTTCCACCACTGACATCACTCGGGCAGCAGCCGCTGCTCCTTCGCCACGGCCACCGCCCCCGCCCGGGTGTCCACGCCCAGCTTGGCGTAGATGCGGCCCAGGTGGGTCTTGACCGTGGCCTCGCTGATGAACAGCGCCCGGGCGATGTCGCGGTTGCCGAGGCCGCGCGCGAGCTGGCCCAGGATGTCGCGCTCGCGGTCGGTGAGCGTGCCGGTGGCGGGCCGGGTGCCGCGCAGCCGGGCCATGACCCGGCCGGCCACCGGCGGGGAGAGCGCCGTACGGCCCTGGGCGGCGGCCCGGACGGCCGCGAAGAGCTCCTCGGGCCGCTCGGCCTTCAGCAGATAGCCGGTGGCCCCGGCCTCCAGGGCGCGGGTGACGTCGGCGTCCGTGTCGTACGTGGTGAGCACTAGCACCCGTACCCCGCCCGGCTCGGCGGTGATACGGCGCGTGGCCTCCACCCCGCCGATGCCGGGGCCCAGCTGGAGGTCCATCAGGACGACGTCCGGCCGCAGCTTCGCCGCCATGGCGACGGCCTCCTCACCGGTGCCCGCCTCGCCGACGACCTCGATGCCGGGCTCGCTGGCGAACAGGGCGCGCAGCCCGGCGCGGACGACGGCGTGGTCGTCGCACAGCAGCAGGCGGACGGTCGTGGCGGCGGTCATGGCAGCTCCGGGGATTCGGGGGAGACGAGGGGGAGGGCGGCGGAGACGACCGTGCCCTCGCCGGGCACGGACTCCACGCTCAGCCGGCCGCCCAGCCGGCCCGCGCGGGCCCGCATCGCGGGCAGCCCGTGGCCGCGCCCCGGGCCGGCCGCCGGGGCGGCGGAGGCGTCGAAGCCCCGCCCGTCGTCGGCGACGTCGAGGACGACCTGGTCGTCGAGCCAGGTGAGGGTGAGGGCGACGGTGCTCGCCCCCGCGTGCTCGCGGACGTTGGCGAGCGCGCCCTGCGCGATCCGCAGCAGCGCCGACTCCGCGTTCTCCGGCAGGGCGACGGGCGTCCCCTCCAGGTGGAAGCGCACCGTGAGCCCGGGCACCGGCTCCCGCTCGGCCAGGGCGCGCAGCGCCTCCTCCAGGGGCACCCCGCCCGCCAGGTCGGCGGGGGCCAGGTCCTGGACGAAGCGGCGGGCCTCGGCCAGCCCGCGGGCGGCGACGTCCGCCGCGGCGCGGACGTGGTGACGGGCCGTGCCCGGGTCGGCCGCCCAGATCCGGTCGGCGGCCTGGAGCAGCATCTGCTGGCTGGACAGGCCCTGGGCCAGGGTGTCGTGGATCTCCATGGACAGCCGCTGCCGCTCGGCGAGCGCGCCCTCCCGGCGCTCGGTCGCGGCCAGCTCGCGGCGCGTGCGCAGCAGATCGCCGATCAGGGCGTCCTGCCGGGCCCGCTGCCGCTCCATGTGCACGAAGGCGGCGGTGGCCAGCGCGGCGACGGTGGGCGGGGCGACGACGAGGTTGGGGTCGAAGCCGAAGAGGCTGATCTGCGCTGCCACGACGAAGACCGTCAGCACCGCGATCAGCGCGAGGGAGGCGCGGACGGGCAGGGTGCGCAGGGCGGTGTAGACGAGCGGGACGGCGCACCAGGCGAAGCTCGGGGCCGCGACGACCAGCACCACCCACACCCCGACGACCGCGCCGAGCCACAGCCGCCGCCGCGCCGGGGCGGCGTCGTCGAGGCCCGCGCCGAGCACGTAGAGGATGCCGAGCAGGGTGCTCAGGGCGATGATCCACGGGGTGTCCGGCTGGCCGGGGTGGCGGATCAGGAAGCGGACGAGGGACGCGCCGAGGAGGAGGAAGAAGGCGGTGTGCCGGACGACGGCGAACCACCGTGCGTCGGGGTCGCGGTCGGGGAGCGGTGGGGCGGTGCCGGTCACGTACGTCTGTTCCTTACGAGAACGAAAAGGGTGCCGTCTCCTGTCCTAACCCGTGCCGGGTCCCCTCGCATCATCCGATCGGTCGACCCCGTGTCGTCCGAACCGCTCGCCGATGCCCGCCGGACCGACGACCGGAAGGGGCTGTGATCGCTTCGAGGATGGTGATGTCCCGATCGGCTCCGATCAGTTCCAGCAGGAGTTCCCCATGAAGAGCCAGAAGTTCTCCGTCCGCGCCCGTGTCATCACCGGCAGCGTGGCGGTGGCCGTCGCCGGTGCCGCCACCTTCGGCGCCGTCGCCGCCACGGCGGCCCCCGCCCCCGCCGGCGCCCCGGCCCCGTCCGCCAAGGGCCTGGTCCAGGTGAACCGCCTGTCGGTGGACGCGGCGACCAAGGCCGCGCAGGCCGCGCTCGCCGCCGCGAGGAAGGACGGGCAGAAGGTGTCCGTCGCCGTCGTCGACCGCAACGGCAACACCGTGGTGACCCTGCGCGGCGACGGCGCGGGCCCGCAGTCCTACGAGTCCGCCGGTCGCAAGGCGTTCACCGCCGTCTCCTGGAACGCCCCGACCTCGGAGCTGGTCAAGCGGCTCCAGCAGACGCCGAACCTCAAGGACATCCCCGGCACCCTCTTCCTGCCCGGCGGCGCCCCCGTCCAGGACAAGGGCGCCCCGGTCGCGGGCATCGGCGTGGCGGGCGCGCCCAGCGGCGACCTCGACGAGAAGTACGCGAAGGCGGGCGTCGCCGGTCTCGCCGAGTAGGGCGGACGGCCGCCCGTACACGCCGCAGGGCCCGCCCCGGTGATCCGGGACGGGCCCCGCGGGCGTCGGCTCGCTCAGGCCGAGGCGACCAGCGCGTCGCGGACCTCGCGGAACGCGGCGACCGTGCGCAGCACGTCCTCGCGGGAGTGCGCGGCGGACAGCTGGACGCGGATGCGCGCCTTGCCGTTGGGCACGACGGGGTAGGAGAAGGCGATCACGTAGATGCCCTTCTCCAGCAGCGCCGCGGCCATCTGACCGGCCAGCGCGGCGTCACCGATCATCACCGGGGCGATCGCGTGCTCGCCCGGCAGGATGTCGAAGCCCGCGGCGGTCATCTCCGCGCGGAAGAGCTTGGTGTTCTCCCGCAGCCGGGCCCGGCGGTCACCGGACTCGGTCAGCAGGTCGAGCACCCGCAGCGAGGCGCCGACGATGGACGGCGCGAGGGAGTTCGAGAAGAGGTACGGGCGCGAGCGCTGGCGCAGCAGCTCCACGATCTCGGCGCGCGCGGCGACGTAGCCGCCGCTGGCCCCGCCGAGGGCCTTGCCGAGGGTGCCGGTGATGATGTCGACCCGCTCGGTCACCCCGAACAGCTCGGGGGTGCCGCGGCCCTCCTCGCCGACGAAGCCGACGGCGTGCGAGTCGTCGACCATGACGAGGGCGCCGTAGCGCTCGGCCAGGTCGCAGATCTCGTCCAGGGGGGCGATGTAGCCGTCCATGGAGAAGACGCCGTCGGTGACGATCAGCTTGTGGCGGGCGCCCTCGGCCTCCTTGAGGCAGCGCTCCAGGTCGGCCATGTCGCGGTTGCGGTAGCGGAAGCGGGCCGCCTTCGACAGGCGGATGCCGTCGATGATGCTCGCGTGGTTGAGCTCGTCGGAGATCACCGCGTCCTCGGCCGACAGCAGCGTCTCGAAGACACCGCCGTTGGCGTCGAAGCAGGAACTGTAGAGGATCGTGTCCTCCATGCCGAGGAACCGGGAGATCTTCTCCTCGAGCTCCTTGTGCGGCGCCTGGGTGCCGCAGATGAAGCGGACGGAGGCCATGCCGAAGCCCCAGTCGTCCAGGGCCTGCTTCGCGGCGGCGATGACCTCGGGGTGGTCGGCGAGGTCGAGGTAGTTGTTGGCGCAGAAGTTCAGGACCTTGCCGTCGCCCACGCTGATGGCCGCGGACTGCGGGCTGGTGATCACGCGCTCGGACTTGTACAGCCCGGCGTCACGGATGCCCTGAAGCTCCTTGCGCAGGTGCTCGCGCATGTTGTCGAACACGGGGGGACTCCTCGTGGTGTGGTCGTACGCCAGGGGATGACCGGCGTCGGGGGCGGGACCGGGTCAGGGCAGGGTGGGCCGGGTCCAGTCGATGACGATCTTCCCGCACTGGCCGGAGCGGGCCGTGGCGAACGCCTCGGCGTACTGCTCGAAACCGAAGCGGTGCGTTATCACCGGCGAGATGTCGAGGCCGCTGCGCAGCAGCACGGACATCGCGTACCAGGTCTCGAACATCTCGCGGCCGTAGATGCCGCGCAGCGTCAGCATGCGGGTGACGACGGTGGCCATGTCGATGGCCACATCGCCGGTGGGCAGGCCCAGGGCGGCGATCCGGCCGCCGGGGGACATGGTCGCGATCATGTCCTGGAGGGCGTCGGCGCGGCCGGACATCTCCATGCCGATGTCGAAGCCCTCGGTCATGCCGAGCTCCGGCATGACGTCGGCGATGCGCCGCTCGCTGACGTCGAGGGCGACGGTGGCGCCCATCTTCTCCGCCAGCGCGAGCCGGTAGGGGCTCACATCGGTGATCACGGTGGAGCGGGCCCCGGCGTGGCCCGCCACGGCCGCGGCCATCATGCCGATCGGGCCTGCGCCGGTGATGAGGACGTCCTCGTTGAGCACCGGGAAGGACAGCGCGGTGTGCACGGCGTTGCCGAACGGGTCGAAGATCGCGGCGACGTCGATGTCGATCTCGTGCCGGTGGACCCAGACGTTCGACTCGGGCAGGACCACGTACTCGGCGAACGCGCCGTCGGTGTGGACGCCCAGGCCGATGGTGCGGATGCACAGGTGGCGGCGGCCGGCCATGCAGTTGCGGCAGGTGCCGCAGACGAGGTGGCCCTCGCCGCTGACGATGTCGCCGGTGCTCACGGTGGTCACGCCGGGGCCGGTCTCGACGACCTCGCCCGCGAACTCGTGACCGACGACGAGGGGCGCGCGGACCACGCGGGCCGCCCAGTCGTCCCAGCTGTCGATATGCAGGTCCGTGCCGCAGATGCCGGTGCGCAGCACCTTGATCAGTACCTGCCCGGGACCGGCCTCGGGGGTCGGTACCTCGGTCAGTTCGAGACCCGGCCCGGCCGCGGTCTTCACCAATGCCCTCATGAGGGATCACTGTGGCGGCTGTGGACTGTGAAGTCCATCAACGTTATGCGGTGACACCTGTGAAGCTCTGCTTCATGGATGCGATAGTGGACAAATGATCGACCCCCGCCGGCTCAGGGTGCTGAGTGCCCTCGCCGACCACGGCACCGTGACCGCGGCCGCCCACGCCCTGTACCTCTCGCCCTCGGCGGTCTCCCAGCAGCTCGCCGCCCTGGAGGCGGAGACCGGGCACGCCCTGCTGGAACGGCGCGGCCGTACGGTGCGGCTCACGGCGGCCGGCAGCGTTCTGGCCGGGCACGCGGTGGAGGTCGCCGCCCAGCTGGAGCGGGCCGAGGCCGACCTGGCCCGGTGCTCCACCGGCCTGGTGGGCGAGGTGACCGTCGCGGCCTTCGCCACGTCCATCACCGAGGTCGTCGCCCCCGCCGTGGCCGGCCTCGGCCGGCGGGCGCCCCAGGTCCGGGTGCGGGTCAAGGACGCCGAGGGACACGCCAGCGCCCGGCTGCTGCTGGACGGCGAGGCCGACATCGCCGTGGCCGTCGAGCACCGCGACGCCCTGGCGTCCGACGCCGGGCGGCTGCTGCACGCCCCGCTCTACGAGGAGCCCTTCGACGCCGTCCTGCCGCCCGGCCACCGGCTGGCCGACAAGCCGGAGGTGGACCTCACGGACCTGCGGGACGACCCGTGGATCACCCCCTGGCCGGGCAACCCCGTCCACGAGGCCGTGGTGCGGGCCTGCGAGGAGGCCCGGTTCCGGCCCCGCGTGGAGTGCCTCTCGGACGACTTCTCGGCGGTCTGCGCGCTGGTGGCCGTCGGGGCGGGCGTCGCGCTCGTACCGCGCTCGGCCCTCCACGGCATCCGCCCGGCGCTCACCCCCGCCGTCCGCCCGCTGCGCGGTCCGGGCCCCACGCGCCGGGTCTTCACCGCGGTCCGCCGGGGCAGCGAGGGGCACCCCCTGCTGAGGCTGGCGCTGTCGGAGCTGCGCGACCGGGCGGCAGCCCTCACGGCGTGAGCCGGGCGGCGATCCGGGGCAACTGCGGCCTGAGGCCACCGCGGCCCGTGGTCACCGCGGCCCGTTTTCCGGCAGGGCCGGAATCGGCGGCACCGGCGTTCGCGGGCCGCGCGGGGCCGGGGCACGATGGTGTTCGATTCCGTCGTACGCATCCCCCGGGAGCACGCATGATCTTCATCGCCGTCAAGTTCACCATCCGCCCCGAGCGCAGCGCCGAGTGGCTGGACCTGGTCAAGGACTTCACCGAGGCCACCCGCGCGGAGGAGGGCAACGTCTTCTACGAGTGGTCCAAGAGCGTCGACAACCCCCACCAGTTCGTCCTGCTGGAGGCGTTCAAGGACGGCGAGGCGGGCGAGGTGCACGTTGCCTCCGAGCACTTCAAGACCGCCATGGCCTGGATGCCCGACGTCGTCGCGAGCACGCCGGAGATCATCCACGTCGAGACGCCGGGCACCGGCTGGTCGGCGATGGCCGAGGTGTCGCCGCGCCAGTGAGGCCGTCCGGCCGGGCGCGCCGGGGACGGGGCTGTTCGGGGCACGACCCGGCGCGTCGGAATATCTGAAGAGATGGTCAAAGCCATAGTCGGGATCGTGTGACGAAAACGTCGACAAAGCGATTAGACCAGGCGGAGACATAGTGAACGCAGCCACGGCCAGGCCTCCCGACGATCCCCGGACCCGCTTCCGCGCCCGGTGCACGGCATGGCTGCGGCGCACGGCCGCGGGCGCCGCCACCGCGGCCGCCGCACTCGGCGGCCTGGCCCTGCCCGCCCTGGCGGCCCCGCTGCCCGGCGGCCTCGGCCCCTGTCTGCCGGGCAGCTGCCCCCGGACCTATCCCGCCCTCAACAACAGGCCGTTCACGGGCCGCGACGACAACATCAACGTCTTCACCGGCGGTGACTTCCGGGTACGCGGCGGCGCCGCCGGGGCCGAGGGCCGGGTCGTGACCCTCGGCGACTTCGATGTGAACAAGTCCTCCGGCGGCGCCCTCTACAACGTGGGTGTCGTCGGCGTCGGCTCCCGCGTCCCCCCGTCCGACGGCGCCGACTTCCTGACCGCCGACGGGGACGTCCTCGTCGCCCCCGGCCAGCGGCTGGACGCCGGGCGCGGCGTCGTCCGGCACGCGGGCGACGTCTCCGGCCTGGTCATCGGCGGCGACGCCGCGGCTGCGGACGCCGCCCGGCCCTACGCCGGGCTGCGCGAGCAACTCGCCGTCGCCGGCCGCTGCTACGCCCGCGGCGCGGACGGGCAGGCCCGCCCGGCCACCGGCACCGCGCGCAACACCGGCACGGAGACCGTGTTCACCGGCGACGGCACCTCCCGGCTCCAGGTGTTCCACGTCGGCTTCGACCTCGTCGGCCGCGACGGCGGCCAGCAGGCCATCCGCTTCACCGGCATCCCCACCGGCGCCACCGTCCTCGTCAACCTCGAAGGCCGCTCCCGCGTCGTCAACACCTTCAGCGGCGGCACCACCGACGACAACCCCCTCAACCGGCTCCGCGAGCACCTGCTGTGGAACCTCCCCGACGCCCGGCGCGCCGACTTCCTGGGCACCGGCCAGTTCCAGGGCAGCGTCCTCGTCGGCGACCCCACCAGCGAGACCACGGTCACCCTGCCGGGCATGAACGGCCGCTTCTTCACCGCCGGTTCGCTCACCCACACCTCCGCCACGGGCGGCGCCGGCGGCCAGCAGTTCCACGCCTACCCCTTCACCGGCGACCTCCCCGACTGCGCGCCCCCGCCCCGGCCCACCGGCGAGGTCACGGTGGTGCAGCGGGACGCCCAGGACGGCCGGCCCCTGCAGGGCGCCCGGTTCCAGCTCTGGCGGGAGACCAACGGCGTCCAGGGCCTCCAGACCTCCGGCGACCGCCCCGACACCCGCTCCGCCGACGAATGCGTCACCGACACCCATGGCGAGTGCCGCACCATCGTGGATCCCGGCGCCTACTACTGGCAGGAGCTCCAGCCCCCACCCGGCTACCGGTTCCCCGAACGCACGGTGTTCGGGCCGCTCGTGCTCACCGCCGTCAACGCGCCCGAGGGCGTCTCCCTCACCGTCGGCAACACCCCGGCGCCGGACTCCTACGGCTCGATCCACCTGGTGACCAAGGACACCAGGACCGGCCGGCCGTTGCCCGGGGCCCGCTTCGAGCTGTGGCGGGAGACCAACGGCCGCCCGGGGCTCCAGATCGCGGGCGCCGCCCCCGACCGCCGGGCCGACCCCGGATGCGTCACCGACCGGGCGGGCCGCTGCGCCTTCCGGGGCCTGCCGCCGGGCGCCTACTACCTGCGCCAGACCACCGTGCCCGCCGGCTATCTCCCGCCTCCGGTGCGGGCCTTCGGGCCGTACGCGGTGACCGTCGCCAACGCGAGGTCCGGCATCACCGTGACGCTGAAGAACTCCCCACGCGAACAGGGCGGGCGCGCGTGACGTGACGCGCGGGTCAGTCGACCCGCACCTCCTCCACGCCCAGGTACATCACCTCCGGCCGGGCCGGGTTGAAGGCGATCGCGGAGACGCCGTCGTAGGCGTTGTGCGTCGCCGTCACCCGGCCCGTCGAGGCGTCGTAGCGGAACAGGTCGGTGCCGTAGTTCTGGAAGTACGTGCCGTACGCGAAGTGGAGGACCTTGGCGTCGACCGGGCTCGGCGCCAGCAGCGTGCCGTTGGTGAGCTTGACCGCGGCGGAGTCGTCGACGGCCTTGGCGTACGTCAGGCCGCCGTCGGTCGACCGGTACAGATGCCGCCCCTCGGAGGACGAGCCCGGCGCGGCCTCCACCAGGTCGATGCCCAGGGCGTAGACGACCGAAGGATCGGCGGGGGAGACGGCGGCGTCGAAGAGGTTCGCCCGCCCGCCGTCGGCCGACAGCCCGCGCGCCGCCCGCCAGGTGACGCCCCCGTCGGTGGTCACGGCTCCACCGGCCGCCATGCCGCCGGCGACGGCGTGATCGGGGTCGGCCGGGTCGAAGGCCACGCCGTAGACGCTCGCCGTGCCGCCGAACGCCGGGGTGCCGACGCGGCGCCAGGTGGCCCCGCCGTCCACGGAGTCGTACAACTGCCCGTCGCTCCCCGCCAGACGCACATGGCCGGGCCGCGCCCGGTCGGTGCCCAGGCCGCTGACGCGCGCGGTCGGCGCCTTCAGGGGCGTGACGGTGGTGCCGTCCACACGGGCGAGGTAACGGCCGTTCTTCTGCCAGGCGAAGGCCCGGCCGCCGGGCGCCGCGGCCAGCCGCACGGACGCGCTGCCGAGCGTGGCGACGCGCTGCCAGCCGCAGCCGGCGTCGGTGGAGCGCAGCAGGGCGTCGTTGTGGGTGGCGAGCAGGGTGCCGGGGGTGTCCAGCGCGACCAGACCGTGGGTGTAGCCGGTGGCCTTGAGGGTGCCGGTGGTGGGCGCGAGGGTTCTGCCGTCGTCGGTGGTGAAGGTGACGGAGCCGTCACCGGTGACACGAGTGCAGGAAGGTGCCGTCCAGGAAGCCGGTCCGGTGGCCGCGGTGGTGGGCGGCTGCGTGGAGGCGGGCGACTGGACGAGCGTGAGGGCGGCGGCCGCCGCGGTGGCGGCGATACCGATCCGCTGCATGGGATCTCCTGACGTGGGCAAGGGGTGGAGCCAACCGGGCGATCATGCCCCTGGGACGGGGAGGGCAACCATGGGCCGATGGCACCAAGCATGTCACCCGATCGGGTAGTATTCCTTTCGCGCCGCTAGCTCAGTTGGCTAGAGCGGCTGACTCTTAATCAGCAGGTCCGGGGTTCGAGTCCCTGGTGGCGCACTGAACGAACACGAAGGCCCCCACCGGATGGTGGGGGCCTTCGTCGTGCGCGTACTTCTGCTGGATTTCGCCCGATCGGCTGACCTCGTTTCGCCCACAGAGTAGTGATTTGTACGCCGGGCAGCCTTCCCTAAAGCCCGACCGGGCGAAGCGGAAGGAGCCGCTGTCATGGCGTCAGGACCATCAGGCTCTCCAGGACCCGCCCGGGCCGGCTGGACCGACATCGCGCGGATGTCCTTTCTCGGCCTACTCCCCACCCTCGCCCAGGGGCCCGTCATCCGCCGCCCGCTCGCCGTCAGGCTGGCAGCCGCGCTGGACACCAACGCCTGGGGCTGCCGGGTGCTCGACGGGCTGCGGGAGCGCCACGGCCCGGGACCGCTGCTCGTCACCGTCCCCGGCCGGACGGTGCTCGTCCTCCTCTCGGCCGACGACGCCCGGCGCGTCCTGGCCGAGACCGACGGGTCGTTCACGGCCGCCAACCGGGAGAAGACGGCGGCCCTGTCCCACTTCGAGCCGGGCGGCGCACTGATCACCCGTGGAGCCGCCAGGGCGGCGCGGCGAAGGTTCAACGAGGCCGCGCTGGGGCACGGCGCGGCCGGACCGTGGTTCCACGAGGCGTGCCGGACGGCCGCCCGGGAGGAGGCGCTGCCCCTGCTGACCCGGGACGAACTCACCTGGAAACGGTTCCACGGCGCCTATCAGCGCGTCGTGCGCCGGGTCGTCCTCGGTGACACCGCCCGCGCCGACGAGCGGATCACCGAGCTGCGGGACAAGCTGCGCGGCGACGGCAACTGGTTCATGCTCCACCGCAAACGCCACCGGCTGCGCGCCGAGTTGTTCGACCGCACCCGGCGCTATCTCGACCTGCCCGAGCCGGGCGGCCTGGCCCGCGCGGTACGCGCCACCCCCGCCGCGGCCGACGTCGATCCCGTGGCCCAGACGCAGCACTGGTTCTTCGCCTTCGACGCCGCCCCCATCGGCGCCTACCTCGCCCTCGGCCTCCTCGCCTGCCACCCCGAGCAGGAAGCCAGGGCCCGAGCCGACGAAACGTACCTCAGGGCCTGCGTCCTGGAGTCCCAGCGGCTGTGGCCCACCACCCTGGGCATCCTGCGCGACACCACGACCGAGACGCGCTGGCCCGGCGGCTGGTCGCTGCCCGCGGGCACGGCGATCGTCTTCCCCAGCTCGTACTTCCACCGCGACGCCCGGCACATCCCCTACGCCGACCGGTTCGAGCCCGAGGTCTGGCTCGACGGCCGGGCCGAGGCGGAGTGGTCGATCGCGCCGTTCAGCAGGGGCCCGGCCCGCTGCCCCGGCAGGGACATCGTCCTCCTCACCAGCGCCGCGTTCCTCGCCGAACTGCTCCGCCGCGACTGGCACATGGCCTCCTCGCTCCGGCTCGGCCCCGCACGGCCCCTGCCCCGCACCGCCGACCACACATCACTGCGGTTCACGGCCGGCCGGCGCCCGGACCGGCCATGACAGGCCCCAGCACCACGGCCGCCGCTCCGGCCCCCACCGCACCCCTCCAGTGGTACCCGGGCGAGCACCCGGCCGCCTTCGCACCACAGGAGATCCTCGGCGCGGCGGCCGTCATCAGAGAACCCGTGCATCTCGTGGCCGCCCCCACAGGAGCCATCGGCCTCGCCGTCGGCGGCGCCACAGCCCCTCCCGCACCCGGCCGGCAGGGCCTGCCCCTGCTGGGCACCCTGCCGCCGCTGTACCCGGAGTGGCTCGGCGACCGCTCCTTCGGCGAGGCGCACGGCGTCCGCTTCCCCTACGTCGCCGGGGAGATGGCCGGCGGCATCGCGACCGTGGCCATGGTCTCCGCCATGGCCCGGGCGGGCATGCTCGGCTTCTTCGGCGCCGCCGGACTGCACCCGGAGCGCGTCGAACAGGCCACGGCCGAGCTGGCCGCCGAGCTCGCGGGAAGGCCGAACTGGGGCGTCAATCTCATCCATTCCCCCGGCGACCCGGCGCTGGAGGACCGGATCGCCGGGATCGCGCTGCGCCACCGCGTGCCCGCCGTCTCCGCCTCCGCGTTCATGTCGCTCACCCCCGCCGTGATCAGGATCGCCGCTCACGGGCTGCGCCGCGGCCCCCAAGGGCGTGTACTGCGCGGCACACGCCTGTTCGCCAAGGTGTCCCGGCCCGAGGTCGCGGGCCCCTTCATGACACCCGCCCCCGGCCCGCTGCTGCGCGCCCTCGTGGACCGGGGACAACTGACCGAGGCCGAGGCCGAGCTGGCCGCCCGGGTGCCGGTCGCGGAGGACGTCACCGTCGAGGCGGACAGCGGCGGGCACACCGACAACCGGCCCCTCGCCGTCCTCCTCCCGGCCATGCTCGCCCTGCGGGACGAACTCACCGCCGCCCACGGCTACGACCGCGGTATCAGGGTCGGGGCCGCGGGCGGCCTGGGCACCCCCGCCGCGGTGGCCGGCGCCTTCGCCCTGGGCGCCGCGTACGTGCTCACCGGCTCCGTCAACCAGGCCACCCGCGAAGCCGGGCTGTCCGACGACGCGAAGGACATGCTGGCCCGCGCCGACATGGCCGATGTGACCATGGCCCCGGCGGCGGACATGTTCGAGCTCGGCGTCCGACTCCAGGTGCTGCGCCGGGGAACGCTCTTCGCCGCGCGCGCCGGCCGGCTCTACGAGCTCTACCGCGACCACGAGAGCTGGGAGGACATCCCGCCCCGGCAGCGCGACCGGGTCGAACAGGACATCCTCAAGGCGCCGTTCGCCGAGATCTGGGCCGAGACCCGGCGCTTCTGGCAGGACCGGGACCCGGCCCAGGTCCAGCGGGCCGAGCGGGACCCCCGGCACCGCCTCGCCCTCGCCTTCCGCTGGTACCTGGGCATGTCGAGCCGCTGGGCGGTCTCCGGGCACACCGAACGCCGCGCGGACTACCAGATCTGGTGCGGCCCGGCCATGGGCGCCTTCAACCGCTGGGCGGCCGGCAGCTTCCTCGCCGACCCGGCCCGGCGCGACGTGGTCCAGATCGCGCTGAACCTCCTGGAAGGCGCCGCCGTCATCACCCGGGCCCACCAACTGCGCGGCCACGGCGTCGCCGTGCCGGCCACCGCCTTCGCCTTCCGTCCCCGGCGGCTCGCCTAGCTCACCCGGCGGGCTCACGCGCCCCGACCCCGACCCGCTCCGCACCACGAGGACACACCATGCCGGACGAACACCTCCCGGGCCGGGTCCCCGTCGCCGTCGTCGGCCTCGGTGCCCTGCTGCCGGACGCCCACGACGTCGAGCAGAGCTGGCGGCTGATCCTCGGCCGCCGCGACCTCATGAAGGACGTCCCGCCGACCCGGTGGCTGACCGACGACTACTACCACCCCGTCCCCGGCACCCCGAGGAAGGTCTACGTACGGCGCGGCGCCTTCGTCCCCACCGTGGACTTCGCCCCCCTGGCCTACGGCATCCCACCGCAGAGCCTCGCCTCCACGGACACCGCGCAACTGCTCGCCCTCGTGGTCGCAGACCAGCTCCTGCGGGACGCCGAGGACGGAGGCGTCGCCCGGCCGGACGGCGACCGCGTCGCCGTGGTGCTCGGCGCGGCCGCGCTGGGCCTGCTCACGGAGGCCAACGCCCCCACCCAGCTGCCGCTGACGCTCAGGGCCCTGCGCGAACACGGCCTGTCCGAGACGGAGGCCCGGGCGGTGTGCGACCGCGTCCTGACGTACTACCCGGAGCCCACCGAGGACACCTTCCCCGGCCTGCTCGGCAACGTCGTCGCCGGACGCATCGCCAACCGCTTCGACCTCCACGGCACCAACCACACCACGGACGCCGCGTGCGCCAGCTCATTGGCCGCCCTCTCCACCGCCCTGGACGAACTCTCCCTGGGCCGCGCCGACCTGGTGATCAGCGGCGGCGTCGATGTGTCCAACGACATCGGCATGTACTTCTGCTTCACCACCACCCCGGCACTGTCCCCGACCCAGCGGTGCCGGCCGTTCGCGGAGGACGCCGACGGGACCATGCTCGGCGAGGCGGTGGTGATGTTCGCGCTCAAACGGCTGGCCGACGCCGAACGCGACGGAGACGGCGTGTACGCGGTCATCCGCGGCATGGGCAGCTCCTCCGACGGACGAGGCGCCGCGATCTACGCGCCCCGCCCGCGGGGCCAGGCCCTCGCCCTGCGCCGGGCCTACCACGAGGCGGGCTACACGCCCGGCACCGTGGAACTCGTCGAGGCCCACGGCACCGGCACCGTGGCAGGCGACCAGGCGGAGTTCGCCGCCCTGCGCGAAGTGTTCGAGTCGTCCGGCCGCACCGACCCGCAATGGTGCGCCCTGGGATCGGTCAAGTCCCAGATCGGCCACACCAAGTGCGCGGCGGGAGCGGCCGGCCTGCTCAAGGCCGTCCTCGCCCTCCACCACAAGGTGCTGCCGCCCACCATCAACGCCGAACGCCCCCACCCCGGCCTGCACATGGAATCCAGCCCCTTCTACCTCAACACCCGCGCCCGCCCCTGGATCCGGCCCGACGGCGGGCCCCGCCGCGCGTCCGTATCCAGCTTCGGGTTCGGCGGCACCAACTTCCACGTCACCCTGGAGGAACACCGCGCCCCGGCCGGCGGCCGGCCGCGCCTGCGGACCGCGCCGACCGAACTCCTCCTGCTCGGCGCCGACTCCGCCGAGGACCTGCGCGACCGCGTCGCCGCACTGCGCCGGGCCGCGACGGAGAGCGACGCGGGGAAGGGACACGGCCTCGCCGGCCTGGCGCGCCGCAGCCAGGAGGAGTTCCGGGCCGACGCCGGACGACGGCTCGCCGTGCTGGCCGCCGACGGCGCCCAGCTCGTCGAACGCCTCGACCGGGCCGCGGCGGCCCTCGACGCCGGGAAGAGCCCCTCCCAGCCGCTCGCCCTGCACTGGGGCGCCGGGCCGCGCGAGCCGGGCCGCACCGCCTGGCTGTTCCCCGGCCAGGGCGCCCAGTACGTGGGGATGGGGGGCGACCTCGCGGCCCACCACCCCGGGGCGCTCGCGGTCTGGGACGCGGCCGGCGGCACGGGCCCCGACGGCACGCCGCTGCACCGCGTGGTCTTCCCCCCGCCCGTACCCGAGGAGCGGCGTGCCGCTCGGCAGGAGCCGCTCACGGCCACCGAGTGGGCGCAACCCGCCCTCGCCGCGCACAGCCTGGCGCTGCTGGCCCTGCTGGCGGAGTTCGGGCTCCGGCCCGACTGCGTCGCGGGCCACAGCCTCGGCGAGCTCATCGCCCTGCACGCGGCGGGCGCCTACGACGCGGACACGCTCCTGCGGCTGGCCCGCGCCCGGGGCGAGGCCGTGCGCGACGCGGCGGCCGCCACCCCGGGCACGATGCTGGTGATCCGCGCCGGCCCCCACGACACCCGCGAGGCACTGGACCGTCACGGAGCGCGGGACGTATGGATCGCCAACCACAACGCCCCCCGGCAGACCGTCGTCTCGGGCACGGCCGAGGCCATCGCGGCGGTGACCGGACGGATGCGGGAGTCCGGCATCGGCACCGTGCCGCTGGCCGCCCCCGCCGCCTTCCACAGCCCGCTCGTCGCGGCCGCCCGGGCCCCCTTCGCCGAAGCCCTGGCGGGCGCCGCCATCACGCCCCCGGCCCTGGACGTCCTCTCCAACACCGACGCCGCCCCCTACCCGCCCGACCCGGAACGGATCCGCGCCCGCCTCGCCGGGCACCTGGCCGAACCCGTGCGCTTCATGGAGCAGATCGAGGCCATGTACGCGGCCGGGGTACGGACCTTCGTCGAAGCGGGCCCGGGCACGGTGCTCACCGCGCTGGTCGGACAGATCCTCGGCGACCGGCCCCACCTGGCCGTACCGCTCGACCGCCGCGACACCCACGGCGTGACCGCCTTCCAGGACGCCCTGGCCCGGCTCGCCGTCCACGGCACCCCCATGGACTTCGCGCCCTACTGGCGGCACTACACCCGGCCGCCCGCCGCCGCCCAGGGACGGAAGCCGAGGATGACCGTACCCATCGACGGAGGCAACCTCGGCCGGCGCTACCCGCCGCAGGAAGCGGCCGGGGCGAGCGCGCCCCCGGCCCCGGCGGACGGGCCCGGGGCGACCGCCCCGTTCACGCTGCCCGCCGCGCCCCGGCTGCCCGGTGTCCCGGCCGCGCGCTCCGCGCCCGCGCCGCAGGTCGTCGGGACGCCGCCGGCCGTCGCCACCTCGCCGGCCGCACCGACACCGCCGGCCGTCCCCGTGGCGCCTCCTGTCCCCGCGCCGTCCGGCGTGCGGGCGCCGGTGCCGTCAGCCGGGCCGGTCCCGTCGGCCGGGCCCATGACGCCCGCCGTGCCCTCGCAGGCAGCCGCTCCGGCGGCCGGGGAGGAGGAGCGGGTGGCCCTGATCGAGGACGCCCAGCGCCAGACCGCCGACGCCCACGCCGTCTTCCTGCGCTGTATGAGCGAGGCGCATCAGGCCTTCCTGAAGATGTCCGAGACGTCCTTCGCGGCGCTGGTGGGGTCGCCCGACGTCGTCCCCCCGGACCGGTCCGGTGAACCCGACGACGCGTTCCCCGGCCCCCGGCCCGCCCCCGGAACGGCCCTTCCCGCCGTGGTGCCCGCGATGCCGGTGCCGGGGCCGGTGCCGGGGCCGGGGCCGAGCGAGGAAACCGAACCCGCACCGCCGTCCGCCGAACCGGCCGCCGGCCAACCGGCCGCGGCCGCCCTCAATCTCGACCCCGAGCGACTGGAGGAGACGCTGCTGGCCGTGGTCGCCGAACGGACGGGCTATCCGGTCGAGATGCTCGGCCTGGACATGGAACTGGAGTCGGAGCTGGGCATCGACTCCATCAAACGCGTCGAGATCCTCTCCCTCCTCAACCAGCGCGTGGGGGAGCTGCCCGAACTCCACGGCGACCCGGCGGAACTGGTCTCCCTGCGGACGCTCCGGCAGGTCGCCGACAAGCTCCGCTCGATGGCGGACGGCACGGAGGCGCCGCCCGCGCCGTCCTTCCCCGGCATCGGCCGGTACGCGCCGCGCGCCGTCCCGGCCCCGCCGACCGGGCTGTCGCTCCCCGGACTGCGGGAGCACACCCTGCACGTGGTCGACGGGGGATCGGGCCTGGCCACCCTCGTGGCCGAGCGGCTGGAGGCGCGGGGAGTGCGGGCCGAGCCGGTCACGGCCCCGACCGCGGAGACGCGAGCGGTGCTGCTGCTCGGCGGCCTGGCCGAAGGCCTGACCGTCGACGCCATGCTGGACGCGCAGCGCGCGGCCTTCGCGGCGGCGCGCCTGGTGGCCCCGCGCTTCACGGACGAGGGCGGTGTGTTCGTCACGGCCCAGGACACCGGCGGCGACTTCGGCACCGGGGGAACGCAAGGGGAACGCGCCTGGCTCGGCGGCCTGGCGGGACTCGTCCGCACCCTCGCGGGGGAGTGGCCCAAGGCGGCGGTCAAGGCCGTCGACTGCGCGCGCTCGGGCCGTACGCCCCAGGCCGTCGCCGACGCCCTCGTCGCCGAACTGCTCCACGGCGGCCCCCTGCTGGAGGCGGGCCTGCCCCCGGACGGAAGCCGGATCACGGTGCTGGCCGTCCCGGCCCCGCCGGGAGACGGGGACGGCGGGCCGGGCCCCGACGACGTCCTCGTCGTCACCGGAGGCGCCCGAGGGGTGACCGCCGCCGCGGTGACGGCGCTCGCCCGGGCCCGGCGGCCGCGCCTGGCGCTCCTCGGCCGCACCGAATTGGCCGACGAACCCCCGGGGCTGCCCGCAGAGTCCGACGAGCCCGCCCTCGTACGCGCCCTCGCCGCGCGGCACCCGGACGCCGCGCCCGCCGAACTCGCCCGGCGGGCCCGCCACGTCCTGGCCGTCCGCGAGATCCGGGCCACCCTCGCGGCCGTCGAGGAGACGGGCGCGCCCGTGCGCTACATCCCCGCCGACACGCGCGACCCCGCCGCCGTACGCGCCGCCCTCGACACCGTCCGCGCCGAGTTGGGACCGGTGACCGGCATCGTGCACGGCGCCGGAGTGCTGGCGGACAGGCGGATCGCCGACAAGACCGACGAGCAGTTCGACGAGGTCTTCGGCACCAAGACCACCGGGCTGCGCACCCTGCTGGAGGCGACGGCCGCAGACCCGCTGCGCACGCTCTGCGTGTTCTCGTCTGTGGCGGGCGCCTTCGGGAACCCGGGGCAGAGCGACTACGCGATGGCCAACGCGACGCTCGACCAGGTGGCCGCGGCCGAGGCGGCCGCCCGGCCCGGCTGCCGGGTCCGTGCCCTCGCGTGGGGGCCCTGGCAGGGCGGCATGGTCACCCCGGCGCTGGCCGACCGCTTCACAGCGGCCGGCGTGCCCCTGCTGGACGTCCGGGCCGGCGCCCGGGCCTTCATCGAGGAGATGGCCCACGAGGGCCCGGACAGCCAGGTGCTCCTCACGGCGTCGGACGTGCGGCAGGAGCCCCCCGCCGCCCTGCCGCCGACCGGTCTGCGGCACCCCCGGACCGCCGGGGCGCGCGTCACACCGGATACGCATCCGTACCTGGCCCACCACGTCATCCGGGGGAGGGTGGTCCTGCCGCTGGCCCAGTCCCTGGAGTGGATCCTCGCGGCCGCCCGGGACTGGAACCCGGGGAGCGCCGCCCCGACACTGCGTGAGGTCCGCGTCATGCTGCCGGCTGTCTGGGACGGGAGGGAGGTGGAGGAACGGGAGTTCACTCTCCACGGCACGTGCGCCCCCGGAGGCTCCGGGCCGCTGTCGGTGGAACTGCGCTCGGCGCCGGACCGTGTGCACTGCGTGGCGCTCGTCGGCCCGCCCGACGGCCCGGAGGAAGGAAGCGGGCACGCCTCGCCGACGACGGACCTCGCCCTGCCCCCTTGGGAACACGGAGAGATCTACGACGGACATGTCCTCTTCCACGGCCCGCTGTGGCACGCGCTGACGGGCATCGAGGGGATGGGGCCGGCCGGAGCGCGAGGCACCCTCACCGGCCTGACCGCCCTGGGCTGGCCCGGCGACACCTGGCAGACGGACCCGGCCGTCCTCGACGGCGCCCTGCAACTCGCCCTGCTCTGGGCGCGCGAGGTTCTCGGTCGCCCCGCGCTCCCGATGGCCGTCGGGACGATCCGGATCCACCACAGCGGACCGGCGCGGGGTCCTGTCACCTGCACGCTCCTGGCCGTACGGACCGAGGGCACCCGCGCCGTCTGCCACCTGTGGCTGACCGGCCGGGACGGCGCCCCGTTCGCCGAACTGCTCGACGTCGAGATGATCCAGCGACCCGACAAGCCGCCCGCACGGCAGAGTGACGAGAACGGCGGGAAGTGAGACACCGGTGATCAGCGAACCCATCGCCGTCGTGGGGCGGGGCTGCGTCCTGCCGGACGCGCTGAGCCCGGAGGCGTTCTGGCGGAACGTCCTCGACCGCCGCGTCAGCCTCGCACCGGCCCCGCGGGACCGCTGGAGGCTGCCGCCCGGCACCGACACGGCCGGGCTCGGCGTGCCGGACCACGTGTTCAGCGGCATCGGCGGATTCGTCCGCGGCTTCGAAGCCGCCTTCGACCCCACCGGATACGCCCTGCCCCCCGAGGAGATCCTGCGGCTCGATCCGCTCTTCCAATGGCCCCTGTACACCGGACGCCAGGCCCTGGCCGAGGCCGGGCACCCCGCCGCCCCACCACGCACAGGTCTGGTGCTCGGCAACCTGTCGTATCCCTCCACCGCCGCCGTCCGGCACACCGAGCAGGTGTGGCTCTCGGCCCAGGAACCCACGGTCCGGGACGCCCTGCTGGCTTCGTCGCCCTCCCCCCGGCCCCACGCCCACAACCGCTTCTCCTCCGGCCTGCCCGCCCTGCTCACGGCCCGCGCACTGGGCCTCGACGGTGGCGCGTACGCCCTGGACGCGGCCTGTGCCACATCGCTGTACGCGGTCAAGCTCGCCTGCGACCGCCTCCAGGACGGGTCGGCCGACCTGATGCTGGCGGGCGCGGTGAACCGTGCCGATGCCCTGTTCGTCCACGGCGGTTTCGCGCTCATGGGCGCGATCAGCCCGACCGGGCGCAGCCGGCCGTTCCACCGCGACGCCGACGGCCTGGTGCCGGGGGAGGGCGCCGTCGTGCTCGCTCTGATGCGGTTGAGCGACGCCCGGGCCCAAGGGCGGCGGGTGTTCGCGGTGGTGCGCGGCGTCGGCCTCGGCAACGACGGCCGGGCCGCCGGGCTGATGGTTCCCGACGCCGCGGGCCAGGAACGCGCGATGCGCGCGGCCTACGTCTCGGCCGGGGTGTCCCCGGAGTCCGTGGGCCTGCTGGAGTGCCACGCCACGGGTACGACCGTCGGGGACGCCGTGGAGGTCCGTTCGGCCAGCCGGGTCTTCGCCGCCCACCGGGCCCTTCCGGCCGGCTCGGTGAAGGCCAACGTAGGCCATCTGCTGACGACCTCGGGCGCGGCGGCCCTGCTCAAGGTGATCGGCGCGCTCGACGCCGGAGTCCGCCCGGCGCCCCCGCACGACGGCACCCCCACCACACTGGAGCGGCCGCTGCGGCTCCTCACGGAGCACGAGGACTGGTCCGGACCGCGCCGCGCCGCGGTGAGCGCGTTCGGCTTCGGCGGTACCAACGCCCACCTCGTCCTCGACGCCGGGGACGCGCACGTGCCGCCGCCGTCCTCTCCGGCGCTCCGCCCGACGGACCCGCCGCTCGCCGTGGTCGCGCTCGCCGTGCGGACCGGCCGGGACGGCGGCACGGACGAATTCGTCGCCGCGCTGTGCTCCGGACGGCCCCATCGTGAGCCGCGTGAGCATGTGGAACTCGCTCTGGAAGGCCTGCGTTTCCCGCCGCTGGACCTGCGGGAGGCCCTGCCCCAGCAACTCCTGGTCCTCGACGCCGCGCGAGAGGTGGCAAAGGAGGTGACTCTCCCGCCGGCGCGTACGGCCGTGGTCGTCGGGGCGGGCGTCGACCCGCAGGTGGGCCGCCACGTCGCGCGGCGGCGCATCGACGGCCTCTGGCAGCGGGCCGGACTGCCCCGGCCCCCGGGACCGCCGACCGGGCTCAGGGACGCCGTCGCGCCCCCGGGCACCGCGGCGGCGGCCTTGGGCACCATGATGAACATCGTCGCCAACCGGATCAACAGCCAGCTCGACCTGACCGGGCCCGGTTTCACCGTGTCGGCCGAGGAGGACTCCGGTACCGCGGCCCTGGCCCTGGCCGCCCGCTTCCTGAGGTCGCACGAGATGGACGCCGTGCTCGTCGGGGCGACCGACCTCGCGCACGACCCCGTGCACCAGGCGGCCCTGCGCGACCTCGGCGTGGCCCGCGAATCCGGGGACGCCGCCGTCGTCCTCGTCCTCAAACGCCTGCCCGACGCCGAGCGGGCCGGGGAGCGCGTCCTGGCGGTCCTCGACGAAGACGGCGCCCGAGACGATCCGCCGGACCTGCGGGTGAGCACCGTTCCCCTGGACGGCGCGCCGGACGGCCTCGACAACTCCTCGCTGTTCGGCACCCCGCACGCCGCCGCCGGCCTGCTCGCCGTCGCGACCGCCGTCACCGCCCTGCGCCACGACATCAGGCCCCGGCCCGGGCGGTTCGCCGAAGCCGGCACGCGGCTGCGCACGGCCGAGGTCGTCGTCCCGGTCCTGGAAGGCCCGGAACGGCACGTCAGGCTGCGGGCGGCTCCCACGACCGCCACCGCCACCGCCGCACGGCGCGACGGCCAGGTCGCCTTCGTGTACACCAACGGCTCGGCCGCCTACCCGCACATGGGCCGCGAGCTGACCGACGCCCTGCCCGACCTCGCCGAGGCCGTCCGGCAGCGCTGCGACAGCGGGGACGCGCCCTGGCCGCCACCGGACTTCGCCGACACCGGCGTGCTCGGCAGGATCTGGGCCGCCACCCGGCTCGCGGCCCTGCACACCCTGATCACGCGGTACGCCCTCGGCCTGCGCCCCGACGCGGCCATCGGCTACTCCTCCGGTGAGACCTCCGCGCTCGTCGCCCTGGAGGCATGGCCCGACGCGGCGGCCCTGGCCGAGGACGCCCGCGGCGGCGGGCTGTTCACCCACGATGTGACGGGCGAGTACCGGGCGATCCGCCGGTACTGGCGAGCCAGGGGCATCACCGGTCGGCGCTGGCGGAACTACCTGGTCACCGCGCCGGCGGAACGGGTCCGGGAAGCCGTCGCCGATCAGCCCGCCGTGCACCTGATGGCGGTCAACGCCCCCGGCGTCTGCGTCGTCGGCGGCGAGGAGAGCGCCTGCGCGGCCCTGGTGCGCGACCGCTTCCCCCACGCGGCGGTCCGGCTCGACTACGACATCGCCGCCCACGTCCCCGAGCTGGCGGAGGTCCGCGAGGACTGGTACCGGCTGCACCGCCGGCGCACCGTGCCCGTACCGGGCGTCCGCTTCTACCGGGGCGACACCGCGGAGTCGTACCTGCCGACCGAGGAGAGCGCCGCCGACTCCATCACGGGAGGGGCCACGAGGACGATCGACTTCCCGGCGGTGATCGAGCGGGCCTACGCCGACGGCGTCCGCGTCTTCGTCGAACACGGCCCCGGCTCCCTGTGCACCGACTGGATCACCCGCATCCTGGCCGGCCGGCCCCACCTGGCGGTGGCGCTCGACGAACCCGGCGGACGCGCGCTGCGCCGGCTGCGCCAGTCCGTGGAAAAGCTGGCGGCGGCCGGACTGTGCGACCCGCTCCTCCTGTCACGCCTGCTGGACAAGGCGGACACCGACACGTCGAGGACCCGGCGGGTGCTGCGCGTACCGGCCCACTCTCCCGCCGTCCGGCTGCCCGTGCCGGACCGGCTCGCCACCGTGATGGCTCCCGCGCCCGCCCTGCCCACCACGCTCCCCGTATCCCCCACGCACGAGCGGCCGACCGTCGTCCCGGCCGCGCGCCCGCCCGAACCGCCCCTGACGGGCCGTACGGCCGCCATCGCCCGGCACCGAGACCGGGTCACCGCCCTCCACCGGCAGTACCTGACGGAACAGACCGCCCTCCACCTGCGGTACCTGCGCGGGGAGCGGACGATGAGGGACGCCCTGCCCCGCGTACCGTCCCTCCGGCTCCCGGAGCAGTCGCCCTTTGCGCGACAACCCGCCCTGCCCGGCCCGAAGTTCGACCGGGCCCAGCTGGAACGGCTCGCGGACGGGCCGGTCTCCGAGCTCTTCGGCCCGCTGTTCGCCGCCCAGGACGGCCACCACCGCCAGACCCGGCTCCCCGGCCCGCCGCTGCTGCTGGTGGACCGCGTCACGGGCATCGACGCCGAACCGGCCTCCATGGGCACGGGCACCATCTGGACCGAGACCGACCTGCGCCCCGACGCCTGGTACCTCGACCACACCGGGCACATCCCCGCCGGACTCCTGGTCGAGGCGGGCCAGGCCGACCTGCTCCTCATCAGCTGGCTCGGCGTCGACCTCCTCAACCGCGGCGAGCGCGTCTACCGCCTCCTCGGCTGCGAGGCCACCTACCACGGCGGTGCTCCCCGCGTCGGCCAGACCCTGCGCTACGAGATCCACATCGACGGCCACGCGGAGCACAGGGGCACCCGGCTGTTCTTCTTCCGCTACGACTGCTTCGCCGGTGACGAGCCCGTCGTCAGCATCGCCAACGCCCAGGCCGGATTCTTCACCGACGCCGAACTCGCCGCGGCCGGAGGCATCCGGTGGACCCCCGGCGAGGCCCTCTCCCATGACCTGCCCTTCGACCCCGTCACGCCGCCGCCCACCGCCACGCGCTTCGACGCCGAGGCCGTCCGGGCCTTCGCCGAGGGGCGGCCGTACGACTGCTTCGGACCCGCCTGGAACACCACCCGCGCCCATGTGCGGACACCACGCATCGACAGCGGACGGCTCCTGTTGATCGACGAGGTCACCGCCTTCGAACCGGCCGGAGGGGCGCTCGGCCGCGGCTACCTGCGCGCCGAGACGTGGCTGCGCCCCGACGGCTGGTACTTCGACGGCCACTTCAAGAACGATCCCGTCCTCGCCGGCTCCCTGATGAGTCACGGCGTGCACCAGGCCATGGCCTTCCACCTGGCAGCCCTCGGGCTGACCATCGACCGGGACGCGGCCTGCTTCGAACCCGTGCCCGGCGTCACCGCCGTGTCCCGCTGCCGCAGCCAGGCGACCCCGGACAGCCGGCACGTCGTCTACGAGATCCACGTCGGCGGCCTGAGCGCCGGCCCGGAGCCCGTGCTGTACGCGGAGGCCATGGTCGCCGTGGACGGCGTCAACGCCTTCCACTGCCGGAACCTCGCGCTACGGCTGGTACGGGACGCCCCGCTGGACCACTGGCGGGAACTGGGCCCGCGCCGGGAACAGACCACCGGCGCGCCGCTCGAACTCCGCTCCCTGGGTGGTCTGGTGGGCCATCGCGAGCCCCGGCCGGTCGCCACCGAGAACGGCTTCGCCTTCGGCTACCCCTCGCTGCTCGCCTGCGCCTGGGGACGCCCCGGCCAGGCCTTCGGACCGGACGCCGCCGTCCTGGACCGGGCGGAGACCACCATCCACCTGCCGGGCCCGCCCTACCACTTCATGAGCCGGATCGTGTCCCTGGAGGCGCCCGCGAGCGAACCGAGGGCGGGCAGTGCGGTCGTCGCCGAGTACGACGTCCCGCCGGAGGTCTGGTACTTCGAGCAGAACGGCACCGCCGTGATGCCCTGGGCCGTGCTGATGGAGGTCGCGCTGCAACCCTGCGGCTGGCTCGCCGTCCGCACCGCCGACCCTGCCATCGCCACCGGCCCCCGGCTCGTCTTCCGCAACCTCGACGGCACGGCCCGGCTGCGCCGGCAGGTGCGGCCGGGGGTACGGACCCTGCGCACGCGGGTGGAACTCACCGGCTCCGCCCGGCACGGAAACATCACGATCGTCTCCTTCACCATCGACTGCACCGCCGATGGCGCGCCCCTGCTGAGCGCGACCTCGTCCTTCGGCTTCTTCCCCGGCTCCGCGCTCGACCGGCAGGTCGGCATCCCGGCCGACGCCGAGGAGAGCGCCCGGTGGGCCGCGCCCTGCGACCTCGGCGCCGACCTCACCGCCGAACGCCCGGCCGGGGGTGCGCGGTTGCCCGGCCCCATGCTGCGGATGCTGGACCGGGTCACCGGGCACTGGCCGGACGGCGGCCCGGCGGGCCCGGCCCGGCTGCGGGCCGAGAAGCCGGTCGACCCCGGGGCCTGGTACTTCAAGGCGCACTTCTTCAGGGACCCGGTCCAGCCCGGCTCCCTGGGCGTGGAGGCGATGGCCCAGCTGCTCCAGTACCACTTGCTGAGTACGACACCCGGTCAGGAGACCGCTGCGGGCACCCTCGAACCCCTGACGGACGCGGAGTTCACCTGGCGCTACCGGGGTCAGGTGGTGCCGACCGACGGTCTGGTCACCGTCGGCGTAGACGTCGTCGACGACCGCCGGGACGAGCGGGGGCGCACCGCCCGCGCGGACGGCTGGCTGTGGGTGGACGGCCGCCGCATCTACCGGGTGCGGGGGCTGGGTATGCGGCTGGGCCGCACGTGAAGGACACCGGTCGACCGCATGCTGGAGCGGAGGTGAGCCAACGCGCCCCCGCGGCCCTCCTTGCGCCCCGCCCCGTGAGCAATCGTATGCAGTGGGCGGGAAAGGCTTACGGCAATCCCGCCGCATCGAAGGAGTCGCCTTGAGCCGCACTCGCCGGACCATTTTCGCCCTCGCAGCAGCCACCGTCCTCACCGTGCTGGGAGTGATCGCCCCAGCCGCGTCCGCTCAGGCAGCCCCCGCATCGCTGGGCGGCGACTTCTGCCGGCTCGCACAGAACACCACCGTCGCCGTCGGCACCCCCGTCGGCGGGACGTGCCCCGACTGAGGATCTTCGGAGTGGGTGGCTGCCGGGGGCTTGTGCGGGCTCCGGGCCCGGGACCCTGACCCCTCGTACGTGGTGGGGCCTCCGTCGGCGGGATGCCGGCGGAGGCCCTTCGCCGTACTCCTCAGGGATCAGCCGCGCAGGAGGGCCGCGATCCGGGCGCCCGAGGTGCCGATGCCGGTGGGGGCGCCCAGGGGCGCCCCCACCGGCGGGGCGACGGACGCGGCACGGGGGCCTGCGGCACGGCGGCGGATCAGGTCGTCCTCGCCGTAGCGCCGGCACTCCCGGTGCCACGTGAGAATGGCCGCCAGCCAGTCCTTGAGCTCCTGGACGTAGCCGTCCAGGGCGATACGGGCCTTCACATCGAGCCCGAACTCCTCGCAGAGGGCGGGCAGCTGCGTGGCGACGATGTGGAGGAACTCCCGCATCCGGGACCTCAGCAGGTCGGCGACGATGCCCAGGGCCTCGGCGCGCCCGCAGTCGAAGAAGTTCTGGACGACCAGGACGGCGTTGTGGACCTCGCCCTCGAACTCGATCTCCTTCTGGTAGGAGAAGACGTCGTTCATGAGCGTGGCGTAGTCCGAGGCGGCGTTCTCCAGCGCCTGGAGGGGCCGTGACGCGAGGACTTCCGGGGGCAGCGCCTTGCCGTGGCGGAGCCGGGAGAGCGTCATGGTGAGCGGGGAGCCGAAGGTGTTCCGGCGCATCTCGATGTAGTCGACCGGCTCGGGGATCTTGTTCATGCGCTGATTGGTCAGCTCCCACTGCCAGCTGTCCAGCATGCCTTCGACCGCCCGCCGGAACGCCTCACGGTCGGCGGGAGGCATGGGCGTCACCGTCCGGACCCAGATGTCGGCAAGGCTCCGCTCCAGGCAGTTCAGCGGCGTCTCGGTGACGACGGCGTCCAGCGGCATGAACAGCCTGAGCCGGTCGGTGCACTCCTTCGCCGCCGCCAGGCCGTCGGCGCGCGGCCCGAAGTGCGCGGGGTAGACGTCGTCCGCGTAGGTGCCCCAGATGAGCCAGTCCGTGGCGAGGTCCAGTTCGTCGGGGCTCGCCTCCGGGCTGATGCCGGCGGCGCACAGTCCCAGGTCGAAGTCGTGGAGGTTCCCGTCGTCCCAGTGGCCTGCGAGGGGGTCGGTGGGGCTGGGGACGCTGAGGCCCGTCCGGCGGGCCCAGTCGACCCCGTGCCGGCGGGTGGCTTCGAGGTGGGGGTTGTGCCGGGTCTGGAAGGGCATCTCGAAGTCGGGGCGTGGCAGCGGGCCCACCTTCTCGAACGGGACGTGTGTGAACCCTCGTAGCCGTGCGGGCAGCGTCGCGAGGATCGAGGGCACCAGCAGGGCCGCCGAGGTGCCGAGCCCGAGCGGCCCGCCCAGCAGGGCCTCGGGCACCCGGGGGGTGCCGGTGGTGCTCTTCATATAGCGGCTGGAGCGCAGGTGCCATTCGTGGCCGCCGGCCTGCCAGTCCTGGAGGCCCTTGACGTAGGCGAAGACGTCGGCGTAGGCCTGCGCGTCCAGGCCGTGTTCCAGCAGGACGGGGGCGACCTCGGTGAGGGCGGTGTGCTCGAACTGCTGGAGGCGGGAGGTGAGGAGGTCGCCCACGGCGTCGGCGGCCCGCTGGGTGTCGCAGCCCAGGAAGCGCTCGAAGACGAGGACGGCGTTGGCGAGTTCGCCCTCGCTCTCGGTCTCGCGCTGGTAGGAGAAGAGGTCGTTGCGCAGGTGGACCGAGTCGGCGAAGGTGTCCTTCAGGACGCGCAGGGGCCGGGTGGCCGCCACCGCGTCGGGGACCTCGGCGCCCGCCGCGTACTCGACGAGATGCGCGGACCAGGGGGCGCCGCCGACCTTGCGGCGCATCTCGATGTACTCGACGGGGTTGGCGACACGGCCCTCGTTGATGTTCGACAGCTCCCACATCGACTCCTCGAGCAGATGCCAGGTGCTCTCCCGGAAGCGCCGCCGCCACTCCGGCGACATGTCCGGGACCGTACGCGCCCACAGGTCGGCCAGGCCCGCCTCGACCTGGTTGGTGGGCTCCGGGGCCGGGTCGTCCGGGCCCAGCGGCATAAAGGCGTGGAGGCGGTCGAGATAGGCACGGGCACCGCGGGTGTCGCCCGTGCGCTTGAACCTGGCCAGGAAGTCGTCGTCGAAGAAGAACACCCACACGTACCAGTCGGTGACCAGGTCCAGCTCAGGGCCCGGGGCGTCGGGGTGGGTGTAGGAGCACAACAAGGCGTAGTCGTGGGAGTCGAGATCCTCCTCGTCCCAGATTCCCGATTCCTCGATCATGCCCATGCGTCGCGCCCAATCCTTCGAATGCCGTCGCGCGCCTTCGAGATGGGGATTGAGGCGGGCCGGGTGCGGTGTGTAGAAGCGGGGCAGCTCGAAGGGGTTGGGCATCGCGTGCGCGGCCTTTCGGTGCGGGTGCCGGTGCGGACGGGACGATCGGGGGCACGCTATGGCAGGGAGTGGGCGAGGAGACCAGGGAAAGTAGGATTTCCGCCCAATATGGTGAATAAATACGGGGTTGAGATTAACGATCTTGCTGTCGATGATGCCTTTCCCCTACAGTCCCCCCGTTTTACTCATTTGATCTTGGGGGAATCGATGACCATCGCGTCATCCGCGCCATCCCGGCGCTTCGGGCCCGGCGCCATGCTGAGCTGGGCCGTGTCCATCGTCTGCAATGTGGTGCTGCCGTTCGTCACCTACAACCAGCTCACCGACGCCGGCTGGAGCGACTTCTCCGCCCTGGTGGCCTCCGGCGTCTGGCCCGCCGTGGACATGGTGATCTATCTGATCTGGCACCGGCGCGTCGACGAGTTCGCCGTGATGACCCTGATCTTCCTGGTGCTGACCCTCGCCGTCACCGGCGTCGGGCCGCACTCGGCCCGCCTGCTCCTGGTCAAGGACTCCCTGATCACGGGCCTCTTCGGCGTGGTCTGTCTGATCAGCCTGGCCGCCCCGCGCCCGATGATGTTCTACCTGGGCCGGAAATTCGGCACCGACGGCTCCGCGAACGGCATCGCCCAGTGGAACGGCCTCTGGAAGCATGAGAGTTTCCGGCGGTCGATGACCCGGATCACCATGGTGTGGGGCATCGGTTATGTCGTCGAGGCGATCGCCCGCGTCGGACTGTCCTACGTGCTGCCGACCGGCGCCATGGTCGCCATGAATTCCGTTCTGGCCTATGGCGTGCCCGCCCTCCTGATCGCCTGGACGATCACCTATTCCAAGCGCTCCCGCGCCAAGGGCCGCGCTGAGGCCGCTGCCGCCGCGGCGGAAGAGGCCACTGCGGTCTCCTGAGTCCGGACCCCCGTCATTTCGGGGACAGGAAACGGCGCAGCCTTTGCAGCGGCCAGGTGTTGATGATGTCGTCCTTGGTCAGCCAGCCCCGCTGCGCCGTTCCCACGCCATAGCGCATATACGGAAGATGCGTGGTGGAGTGCGCGTCGGTGTTCACCGCGAACTTCACCCCGTGGCGCCCGGCCCGCAGAATGTCCTCGTCGCACAGATCGATCCGCTCCGGATGGGCGTTGATCTCCAGAGCGGTGCCCGACCGCGCGCAGGCCTCGAATACGGCGTCGAAGTCGGCGTCGATTCCGGGCCGTTTGCCGAGGAGCCGGGTGGTGGGATGCCCGATGACCGACACATGGGGGTTCTCGCAGGCGCGCACCAGCCGCCGTGTCAGCTCCGCCCGGCTCTGGTTGAAGTGCGAGTGGACGGACGCCACGCACAGGTCGAAGCCCGCCAGGAACTCATCGGGCCAGTCCACCTCCCCGTCCGGCCCGATGTTCAGCTCGGCACCGTGCAGCAGCCGCATCCGCCGGTGTTTCCCGTCGAGTTCCCGCACCCGCTCGCGCTGCGCGAGGATCTTGGCGTCCGTCATCCGCTGCATGTACAGGTCGGGGGCGTGGTCGGTGACGGCGTAGTAGGAGTAGCCGCGCCGCGCGGCGGCGGTGACCATGTCCTCCAAAGAGGCCAGCCCGTCCGTGAGGTCGGTGTGGGTGTGCAGATCGCCGCGGATGTCGCCGTCCTCGACGAGTTCGGGCAACTCGTCGCGCAGCCCTGCCGCGATCTCGCCGCGGTCCTCGCGCAGGGTGGGCGGGATCCAGGGCAGGCCCAGCCGGGCGTAGACGTCCTCCTCCGTCGCCGAGGTGATCCGCCGTCCGCTCTTGGCGTGGAACAGCCCGTACTCGGACAGCTTGTATCCGTGGCGGACGGCGAGTTCACGGACGCGGATGTTGTGCGCCTTGGAGCCGGTGAAATACAGCAGCCCGGCACCCCAGGAGCCGGGCGGCAGGACGCGCAGGTCGACCTGGAGGCCCTTGGTGGTGCGGATCGAGGTCTTCTTCTCGCCGTGCGCGATGACTTCGGCGGTGTACGGGAGGGCGGCGATCGCCTCCATGAACGGGCCCGAGCGGGTGGCGGCGACGAGGATGTCGATGTCCCCGATGGTCTCCCGCATACGGCGCAGCGACCCGGCGTACGCGCACCCCTCGCAGCCGTCCAGCCCCGAGAGCTCGGCGACGATCTGTTCCGCCACGTCCATGGCGGCGTTGAGGAGGATGCGGCCGCCGGAGCCGCCGGCCTTCTGCATGAGGGCGATGCCGTGGAGGATGTTCTCCTCGGTCCGGGGCCCGAAGCCCTTGAGGTCGCGCAACTTCTCGTCGTGGATGGCGTCGAGGAGTTGTTCCACGGAGGAGACGCCCAGCTCCTCGTAGAGCGTCATGGCCTTCCTGGGGCCCAGCGTCGGGACGGCGACGAGCTCCCGGACCCCGTGCGATCGGCGGCTTCCCCACGTTCGGGATCTCCCGCAGGCCCTCGGCGTCGAGGGTGGAGACGTCGGTGGGGAAGCCGCCGATCGCACGGGCGGCCTTCTCGTAGGCACGTGCCTTGAAGGCGTCGCCACCGGTGATCGCGACGAGATCGGCGTACTCCTGGAGCAGCGCCTCGACCTCGTCATTGGGCCGGGCCATAGGTCAAGCGTGCCACCGGGGCGGTGCCGCGCAACCGGTTGCCCGCCCGCGCGGGCGCGGGGAGCCGGCACGCGGTGGAGGTGGGGGTGCCGCTGTCGGTGACCCCGGGCGAGCCGGGCAGGAGGCCGAGTACGGCGGCGGTGCCAAGGGTCATGACAGGGGTGCGGCGCATGAAGTACCTCTTATCCGGTCATCGGCTTGGACGTACGGGGTCTGCCCCCGGGGCTGTCAGGGCACGCGCCGTATCGCCCTTACGGGGGAAGGGAAAACGTTCTCTCGGCACGGCGTACGAGTGGAGGGCACCGGATCGCGTGAGATCGTCCCGGGTTTCCCGCGCGGGAGGAGCACGCACATGTCCTGTCCCCGTCGACCGTCCTGGCCCTGTCGATGGACGACGGTCGCGGCTGCCGCCCTGCTGCTGGCCGTGGCGGCTCCGGGCGCGGCGGGGGAGCCCGTTCCCGGTTCCGTTCCCGGTTCCGATTCCGTTTCCGGGCGGCCGGGGTGCACCGGGACGGCGCTCCGGCGCGTCCCCACGGACCGGAAGGTCATCGCGCTGACCTTCAACGCGGCGTGGAACGAGGACGGTATCGCCCGGGTCCTGGCCGTGCTCCGGAAGGAGCGGGTGTCGGCCATGTTCTTCCTGACGGGGGACTTCGCCGACCGCCACCCGAGGGCGGCCCGCGCGCTGGCGGCCCGCCACCCCGTGGGCAGCCACTCCTACAGCCATCCGCGGTTCCCCGGGCTGTCCTTCCGTGAGGAGCGCCGGGAGGCCGTCCTGGCCGCGCGGGCCATCCGCCGGGCCACGGGCCGTACGCCCGTGGCCTTCCGTTTCCCCTACGGCGAGTTCACCGAGCAGAATGTCCGCGACGTCAACGCCCTGGGGTATCCCGTCGTCGAGTGGGTGGACGACACGGCGGGCTGGCGCGGGCCCGACGGGGGCGTGACGGTGGACATGGTCGTCGGGCGGGCGGAGCGGGCGTTCTCACCGGGGGCGATCATCCAGATGCACGTGGGCTCCACGGACGCGCGCCACTCCGTGCTGGACGCCGACGCCCTGCCGCGGATCATCGCCGCCGCCCGCGCCCACGGCTACGGCTTCGCCGGCCTGGGACGGCTCGTACGGCGATGCCGCGTGCGCGACTGATGTGCGCGGCTGGGAATCCGGGATGAGACTTGAAACAGTCGATGTCAGGAGTCGGACCATGGCCGAGATATGGATGCCGCAGGCCATCAACATGGACGTCGGCGACCACGCCCCTTACGACCCGGGTTTCCCTCCGAAGGCCATCGCGCACATCACGGCGGACCGCGAGGCCACGGCGGAGAATCCGATGGACCTCGTTCCCTTCACCAGTCTCCAGCATTTCTTCACCCACGACGGGAAGGAAAAGGCACCCCACATCCTCTGGGACCCGTTCGCCGGCGCCTTCGCCCAGTTCTTCCCCGCGACGTCCCGGAGCAAGTCGGTGCACGACCTGCCCGGAGGTACACGGACCGACCGCGCCGGAAAGGTCGTCCTTCAGATCGAGGCGCTGTTCTTCCCGTTCTGCCGCGTCAACGGCAAGGTCTTCCGGCAGCTGGCCGACACCCCGTGCAAAGGGTGGCGGGAACTCAACGCATGGGTGCGATCCTGGGAGGTTCCGGATTACTGGCCCATGGGACACCCCGTGGATTTCACCTCCCATCGCTCCGAGAGCGTCTGGGAGACCCAGGGCGGCTGGTACGCCCACGCGCAGGTGCCCGAGAACACCCATGTGGATCCCGGGTCCTGGCCGGCCTTCACCCAGGGCACTTGATATTCGGGACGCTCAGCGCGCCCTCCCGCAGAACTCGGCCTCCACCAGGGCGAGCGTGTCGAAGGGCACCCCGAGGGCGTTGCCGCCGAACGCGGCCGTGTGCGAGGCGTCCCGGACGCTGCTCACCGTGGAGACCGCCCCCTGGATCCCGCCGTCGTGCCCCCACACCGTCACCCCGCAGGACAGCATCCGCGCGCCGATTCCCAGTCCGTACCGCGCCGCCGGGCGCAGCCCGGTGTCCACCGTGGTCAGCATCTCCGCGAGCTGGCGGGCGGGCAGAAGCCGGCCGCGCAGCAGCGCCCGGTAGAAGGTGTTGAGGTCGCCGACGGTGGAGATCATCTCGCCGGCGGCCCAGGCCTCCGTCGGGTTGATGTCGGTGACGTCATGGAACGGGGCCCCCGGCTCGTCCGGGAAGCGGATGTAGCCGCGTCCGCCGGGCCGGGGGAGGGCGGCCGACCGGCCGGGTACGGAGGTGGCGCGCAGGCCCAGGGGCCGCAGGACGCGGTCGCGGATCTCCCGGCCGTAGGGGTGGCCGGTGACCTTCTCGATGACCATTCCGGCCAGCACGTAGTTGGTGTTGGAGTAGCTCCAGCCCTTGCCGGGGGCGAAGAGCGGCGGATGGGACACGGCCGTGCGCACCAACTGCCGTGGCGTGTAGGTGTCGAAGCGGTGGTGGAGGAAGTCCCGTTCGAAGAGCCGCTTGTGGAGGGCGGGGTCCGCCGCGTAGTCGAAGATCCCGCTGGTGTGGTCGAGGAGTTGGCGGAGGGTGACGGCACGCCCGTCGTTGCCGTGGCCGCGCACCACGCCCGGGAGCCGGCGCTCCACGGTGTCCGTGAGCCGGAGCCGGTGCTCGGCCTCCAGCTGCAGCATCACGGTGGCGACGAACGTCTTGGTGTTGCTGCCGATCCGGAACCGGTCGCGCGCCCGCGGCGCCCGTGGCCGCCCGAGGTCGGCCGTCCCCGCGGCCCCGTCCCAGACGCGGCGCCCGTCGCGCCCCTCGCGCGCCTGGCCGACGACGCCGGGCATCCCGGCCCGTACGAGCGCCTCCATGGCCGCCCGGGTCCGCTCGTGCGCCCGGCGGTCCGACGGGACGGCCGACGACGATGTGCCGGCCGGTAGGGCGCCCAGGGCGCCGGACGTGCCGCCGGTCAGCGCCACGGCGGTGAGCAGGGACAGCAGAACGCCGCGGACGGTGCGCTTCGTCATGACTCTTCGCTACCGCAGTCCCCCATCCGCTCATCGGATGAGCGGGGGAAGTCATCCGTACGGGTAGGAAGCCTCCGCACGGGTAGGAGCGCAGCACCCGTGCACCGGGTGGACCCGCTCGATTGGCCGTTCGGCCATGCCTCTGGTGAGCTGGAAGACACCCCGCAGGCCCGAGGAGGACCTTGATGGACATCGGCGAGCTGACCGACGAGACGCTCCGCGACCTGCGCCGTGAGCGCCCGTACCCGGCCGTTTCACTGCTCCTGCCGACCACACGGCGCGCCGGCACCAGCACCGAGGACCAGGTCAGGCTGCGCAACACGGTGACGGAGGCCAAACGACGGCTCGCCGAGGACCCGAGGGTCACCCGGACCGCGCGGACGGACGTCGAGGCGCAGATCGACGCCGCCCTCAAGGAGGTGGACCTCGCCCACGCCGACGACGGCCTGCTCATCCTGGCCGCCCCGGGCGAGCACCAGGTCTGGTACCTGCCCCGCGCCGTGCCCCAGCGCGTGGTGGTCTCGGACACCTTCCTCACCCGCAACCTGGTCGCGGCCCGCCTCTCCGAGGAGCCGTACTGGGTACTGGTGCTCTCCGAGGCCGAGACCAGGCTGTGGGACGGCGCGGGAGACCACCTCGTCGAGACCATCGCCAACGGCTTCCCCGTCCGCCCCTCCCTCCCCGACCACGAGGACGCCCTGCCCGGCGCGAACTTCGACAAGGTCGGCAACCACTCCCTGACCGCGCGCGGGGAGGCCCACGTCGAGCGCGAACGCCAGTACGCGCGCACGGTCGTCGGCGCCCTCATGCCCGTACTGGACCGCGAACCCCGGCCGTTGTACGTCGTCGGGCTGCGCGAGCAGATCGCCCTCCTCGAGAAGCTCTGCCCCAGGCCCGGCGCGATCACCTCCCGCACCGAGCAGGGCGGCGCGATCGGCCTGTCCGCGCACGCGCTGGCCGAGGTGCTGCGCCCGGCGTTCGAGGAGCGCCGCGCCGCACGGCAGGGAGAGGTGCTGCGCCGCCTCAGCGACGCACGCGGCCAGAAGCGCTTCACCTCCGGGCTGGACGAGATCTGGCAGACCGTCCGCCAGGGCCGGGTGGCGCTCCTCGCGGTCGAGGACCACTACCAGATCACCGCCCGCGTCGACGGCAACGGCGGCTCCCCGGTGCGCCTGGACGAGCCCGCCGAGACGCTGACGGCGGATCCCGCCATCCGTGAGGACGTCGTCGACGAGATCGTCGAGGCGGCGCTGAACAACGGGGCGGACGTCGAGTTCGTCCGGGACGACACACTCGCGGAGGAGGACCGGCTGGCGGCGGTGCTGCGGTACTGAACGCTCCGCCGGAATCGCGATCCGGTCGCCGCGGTGGTGCACCACCGCGGCGCCGGGGCGGGGAGCGGGGGAGCGGGGTCCGCCGGCCCCGACTTGAACCTCACGTGACGTGAGGATGCATCGTTGTCCCATGACCGCTTCCACGACCTGGAAGGTCGGTCCGCTCGCCGAGGCCAGCGGGCTGACCGTCCGGACACTGCACCACTGGGACACCATCGGCCTGCTCAGCCCCTCCCGGCGCACCGCCGGAGGACACCGGGAGTACACCGAGGGCGATGTCGTCCGGCTCTACCAGGTGCTCGCGCTGCGCGGCCTGGGGCTGGGCCTGGAGACCATCGCCGTCTGCCTCGACGCCGGGGTGGACCCCGCGCGACTGGTCCGGGACCACCTGGCCAAGGTGGAGGCCTCCATCGCCGCGCTCGACGTCCTGCGGCAACGGCTGAACCGCCTCGGCGACAGGCTGACGGCCGACCAGTACCCGACGACCGGCATGCTGCTCGACGCCCTCCACGCCATCGGCGGCACCGGCCCGGAGGGCGAGCACACGCTGCGCCGCCACCTGGACGACGACCAGATGCGGGTTCTGGAGACGCGCGCCGCCGCCCTGGGGCCCGCGATGCACTACCTGCTGGAGGTCGAATGGCCGGAGCTCTACCGCCGGGCCGACCGGCTCCGTACGGCCGGGACCCCTCCCACCGACCCGAAGGTCCGGCGTCTGGTGGCGCGGATGGACGAGCTGAGCACGCTGTTCTCCGGCGGCGACGCGGGGATCTCCACCGGCGTACGGGACGCGTGGCGTGACGACCCGGCCGCGATGTCCGGCGACCCCGACGCCCCGGCCGACGACTGGCGGGAGCTGGCCGACTACCTGGACGCCGCGCGTCGCGACCCGGTCACGTGAGGGTCGGCCGCTTGAGCCCCGCCACCGCTGTCCTCTTCCTCTTCCACTTCCTCTTCCTCTTCCACCCAGGAGCCCGGCCGTGAGCCACCGCCGTACCCGTATCCGACTCGCACTGATCGCGACGTTCCCCACCGTGCTGACCGTTCCGGTCCTGGTCCTCCTGGCGGCGTATGGTGCTGTCCCCGGCGAGGTCCTCCAGGCCGTGCCGGTGGCGCTCGCCGTTTACGCCGTCGTCCATTTCATGCGTTCCGGCCCGGCATACCGGGATTGACCGCGAACACCGCTGTCGTTCGAGGTCAGGCGACGCTCTTCTCCCAGACCGAGACGTGCCGGCGGCTCTCGCCCGTGAACGGCGCCCGCGACCAGCCCTCCCACCGGTCGCGCAGCCGCAGCCCCGCGAGCCGGGCCATCAGGTCCAGCTCGGCGGGCCACACGTAGCGGAACGGAGTGAACGAGTGCTCGGCGCGCCCGTCGGCGATCCGGCACTCCCACCTCGACGACGAAGCGGCCGCCGGGCCGAAGATGGGCCGCGGCGTTGCGAAAGCAGGCCACCTGGGCGTCCTGTGTCGTCAGATTGTTGATCGTGTTGAAGACGAGATAGACGACCGCGAACGTGCCCGCGACCCGTGCCGTCGCGAAGTCGCCGATCGTCACGCCGATGCCGAGTTCGAGCGCCGGGCCGTCGCCGGCGAGCTCGGCCAGCATGTCGACTGCCGGGTCCACCGCCTCGGGGCGGAACATGTCCGCCTCCGTCTCGTCGTAGGAGTTCGCGACGTTCTCTCCGAAGTAGCCGTCCCCATCGAGCATTTCAGGACCGTACCGCTCCTGATTCCGCCGCCTCGCCTGGCTTTTCACCCATGGCGGCTCATCGGACGCTCAATCCTTGGCCAAAGAACAGTGCGAACCCGTCATGGGCGAACGGAGTGGTCCTGCGCGGCGGGGGAAGCTGCGAGAGTCCGTCTTCGGCCCCCTCACCTGGGGGCACCCGTGGAAGAACGACTCGACGAAGGGACCCTTTCGTGGGGAAGAAGACTGCCACGACACTCGCGGCCGCCGCCCTGATGGCCATCACCCTCACCGGCCAGGCGAGCGCGGCCACCCTCGGCCACACCTCCTCCGGGACCTCAGCGACCTCAGCGACCTCCGCGACCGGGGCGAGCGGCGCTAGAACCAAGGCGTCACAGGTGCTCTACGCCCCGTTCGTCCTTGAGAGAGGCCAGTCGGTGACGTCCGACACCGCCCAGTTGGTCATGCAGACCGACGGCAACCTCGTCGTCTACGACGAGTTCGGCCGGGCCCGGTGGGACTCCCGGACCGTCAACAGCGGCTGGCGGGCGGTGTTCCAGGAAGACGGCAACTTCGTGGTCTACACCCGCTCGGGCAAGGCCGTCTGGTGGTCGGGCACCGCCGGTCACCCCGGTTCGCGCCTGGCCGTGCAGGACGACGGCAATGTCGTGATCTACGACGGCAGCCAGGCGATCTGGAACACCAGGACGGCTCACTGACGGGCCACTGACGACGTCGATCCGGCGTCCGGCGGTCGCCTCGCGGCCGCCGGACGTGTCACACCGCCCGGCGCAGATGGTTCCGGGCGAGCTCGGTCATGACCGTCTGCGTCTTCGACGCCTGCCGCGGGGCTGGCCGGAGGCCCCGCTCCAGCACGGTGCGCTCCAGGAGCTCCTGGGCGCCCGGGGCATCGGCGTGCGGGGCGCGCAGGGACAGTTCGAGGAAGCACGGACCGTCGTAGTCGACGCTCCAGAACTCGGCGGTGAGCGGCCGGTCCAGGTCCTGGCGTGAGAGCTTCCACCTGACGGCCCTGACCGGGCCGAGAGCGACGGCGTCCCGCAGGCCGTCGTCGGTGACCCCGGCGTGCGCCAGCAGGTCGCGCTGGCCGGGGGTGAGCGGGGGCGGCCAGCAGGCGGCGGGCCCGTGCCCCTCGCCGGCGACGGGCGGCTCGTAGTTCCCGTCCACCTTGAGTGAGGCCGACCAGACGCGATCGCTGCCGCTCCAGTCCTCCTCGACCTTGAACTCCCAGCCTTTCCCGCCGCGGTTCTCACGCCATTTCGCGGGCAGCGCCGCCGGGTCGCACGGCCGGAGTTTCGCGGTGAGGTCGCTCCTGTTGCCCTTGTCGCCCTTGCCGCCGCCCCTGTCCGGCCTGCGCAGCCGGACGATGGCCCCGGCCTCCGCCAGCGGGAGGCGGATCCCGTCGCCGTCCGCCCACGGGGCGTCCCAGAAGTAGACGCTGAGGTGTTTTCCGTCCCCGGGCTCGAGCCCCAGGGACCGGCACGCGTCCTCCGCCGTCCCACCGGCGAGGATGATCTTGATTTCGGCCTCGGCGTTCCTGAACGTATCCGCCATGTCGCCTTTTATGGCACACGGTGAGTGCGTGTGCCAACGGCTCCGGCGCGCCGCGCACCGGTCCCGCCCGGCCCGACGGGATCCTTGCCCCGTGAGCGATCAGGACTCGCCGCACCACGGAGGGACCGTCCAGGCCACCGAAGGGCGGCTCAACTGGCTGCGCGCCGCGGTCCTCGGCGCCAACGACGGAGTGGTGTCCACCGCCGGCCTCGTCGTCGGCATCGCCGGCGCGACCGAGGAGCGGGGCACCCTGCTGACCGCCGGAATGGCGGGACTGCTGGCCGGTTCGCTCTCGATGGCGGCGGGCGAGTACGTGTCGGTCTGTGCCCAGCGCGACGCGCAGCGGGCCGCGCTGGAGCAGGAGGAGAAGGAGCTGCGCGCGCACCCCCGGGCCGGGTTCGCGGCGCTGACCGCCGCGCTGGAGCGGCGCGGCCTGAGCCATGGCGTGGCCCACGCCGCCGCCGGGGAACTCAGCAGGAACGACGCGTTGCGGGCCCACGCGCGCGTGGAGCTCGGCATCGACCCGGACGACCTCACCAATCCATGGGCCGCGGCCCTGGCCAGCTTCCTCTCCTTCACCGCCGGTGCTCTGCTTCCCCTGTTGCTGATCGTGCTGCCGCCGGCCGACTGGCGGCTGCCGGTGACCGTCCTGTCCGTCCTCGCCGCCCTCGTCGCCACCGGCTGGGCCGGTGCCCGGCTCGGCGGCGCCACCATCGGCCCGGCAGTGCTGCGCAATGTGATCGGCGGGGCGCTGGCCATGGCGGTGACCTATGGGGTCGGCACACTGCTGGGTTCGACCGTCTGACCGCCTGGCCGTCTGCCCCTCTGAGCGTCTGCCCCCTCACCGTCTGACGCGCCGGGGTCAGGCGGCGGCGCGCAGGGCCCGGTGGGCGCGGTCGGCGGCCCGGCGGAGGTGGTCGAGGACGGCCGGGTCGGCGTCGAGGGTGTAATCGGTGTCGAGGCCGGCCAGGGTCTGGGCGATACGGGGCAGGTAGTCGTCCGAGGCGTCGACACGGCAGGTGGCGTCGTCGATGGGCTTCAGGCGGGTGGCCAGGCCGCGGGTGCGGACGTGGCCGGCGGGGGCGTGGACGGTGGCGACGGCGCGGTAGCGGGTGGGGGCGGAGGAGAGCCGGCCGGCCACGAACGCGGCGGGGTCGTCGCCGGGCACGGGACGGGGCGGGACGCGCCGGCCCGTGGGTCTGGCGTCCGTGATGCGGTCGAGGCGGAAGAGGCGCCAGTCGTCCTTGCCGGAATCGTGTGCCAGGAGGTACCACAGGCCGCCGGAGTCGACCAGGTGGCAGGGCTCCGCCCGGCGCGGGGTGGTGGCGCCGTGACGGGCGGTGTAGTCGAAGGTGACGATCTCGTGGTCGCGGCAGGCCACGGCAAGGGTGGCCAGAAGCGCCGGATCGGCGCGCGGCCCCCGTTCCTCCCAGACGATGCCGGCGAGGGAGGACTGAAGAGCGGTGACCTGTCCCCGCAGCCGCTGCGGAAGGACCTGCTCCAGCTTGGCGAGGGCCCGCAGGGCGCTCTCCTCGATCCCGGCCAGGCCGCCGGCGGCGGTGCGCAGGGCGACGGTGATGGCCACGGCTTCGTCGTCATCGAGGAGCAGGGGCGGCAGGTCGGTGCCGGAGGCGAGGCGGTAGCCGCCGGCGTGTCCCCGGGCGCTGTCGACGGGGTAGCCCAGCTCGCGCAGCCGGTCGATGTCGCGGCGGACGGTGCGGACGGTCACGCCGAGGCGTTCGGCGAGGTCGGAGCCGGACCGCTCCCGGCGGGTCTGCAACAGGGACAGCAGCCGCAGCATCCGGGCGGTCATGTCGCTCGTCATGAATTCCATGATGCCGCGTTTAGAGGACACCTTCTGTCCTGAAAGGGCCCTACGGTGGACCTGTCCGCACGGAGCAAAACGGGAGGTTTCCCATGAAAATCGCTGTTCTCGGTACCGGTGGCGGTGCCCGCGCCCATATCGCCAAGCTCGCCGAACTCGGCCACGATGTCCATGTCGGCACCCGCGACCCGCAGGCCACGCTGGCCCGCACGGAGCCCGACATGATGGGGTCCCCGCCGTTCAAGGACTTCCTCGCCCAGCACCCCGGTGTCGAACTGCATACGTTCGGTGACGCCGCGGCCGCCTCCGACGGCCTGGTGATCAACGGCATCGACGGCCACAACGCCGTCGCGGCCCTGTCCGCCATCGCCGACCGGCTCGCCGGCAAGACGCTGATCGACTACGCCGTGCCGTTCGTCTACCGGCACGAGCCCGAGCACCCCTGGCCCACACCGTGGGGGATCATGCCGAAGCTGGAGCCGGTCGACACCGACAGCCTCGGCGAGCAGATCCAGCGCGCCCTGCCCCGGACCAAGGTCGTCAAGTCGTTCGTCACCCAGGAGCAGACCACCGTCGTCAACCCGAAGGCCGTCGGCAACGGCGACCACACCATGTTCGTCGCGGGCGAGGACGCCGACGCCAAGCAGCGGGCCACGGACCTCCTCAAGGCCTACGGCTGGACCGACGTCCTCGACCTCGGCCCCCTCGTCTGCGCCCGCGGCATGGAGATGTATGCCCATATGCACTCCGCCATCGGCTTCGGACTCGGCCACGAGTTCGGCGGCCACTTCGGCATCAAGGTGGTCCGCTGACCATGGCCACGGAGACCGGTGGGCCCGGCAGCACTCTGAAGGGCCGGATCATGTGCCACGCGATGTGGGCCCGGGACGGCCGCGCGCTGGCCGGCTTCTACGCCACCGCGCTCGGCACCGCGGTCTCCGAGACCTACCCCGACGAGAACGGTGACGAGGTCGCCTTCGCCTTCTACGTCAACGGGGCGATGTACCTCTGCTACACGTCCGAATCCTTCACGGCGCCCCGGTGGCCGGAGGAGGAACTGCCCTTCCACATGGACTTCTCCTTCCCCGACGTCGCGGAGGCCGAGAAACGGCTGCTGGAGATGGGCGCCACCAAGCCCGCCCACCAGCCCGGCGGCGGGCACTGGACCGTCCTGCTCGACCCGTCCGGTCAGCCCTTCTGTATCCACGGCACTCACTGACACCTCTTCCCGGGCCGCCGGGCCGTGGCGGTCAGAGCCGGGGCGGTCCCTGTTCGGCGCGGCGGAGGACCGTGCCGAGGTGGGAGAGTCGCGGGTCGCGGATGGGGAGCCGTTCGTCCCACCAGGTGGCGCCCGCGTCGAGGAGGGGCCCGATGACGTCCCGCGCGGCGGCCGTGTCGTTCGCGGGGGACACACCTCCGACGACCACCTCGAAGGGCGCGTCACGGCGGTCGTCGGGCCGGTGCCGGCGGGCGTAGGTCACCAGGTCGCGCAGCTCGTCCACCGGAGGGGTGCTGCCGTGCCCCGCCGAGTCGAACAGGGGCACCGCGCCGTCCCAGCGGGCCGCGCGCCGCATGGGCCTGCGGTGCGGCCAGAAACCGGCGATCCACACCGGCGGGCGTGGGCGCTGCACGGGCGCCGGCAGCAGTGCCACGTCGTCCGCGTGGAAGTGGCGGCCGTGATGGGTGACCGGCTCACCGGTCCAGTACCGCTCCAGGAGGCCCAGCCCCTCGTCCAGGCGCTCGGCGAGCAGGACTTCGTCGGTGGGTTCGCCGAAGCTGCCGTACTCGTCCTCGACCGGCCCGCCCAGGCCCGCCGCGAAGATCACCCGGCCGCCGCTGATCCGGTCCAGCGTCGCGACCTGCCGCGCCAGTTGGTGCGGCCGCCGCCGGGGCACCGGCGTGACCAGCGTGCCCAGCTTGATCCGCGTGGTGGCCAGCGCCGCCGCCGTGAGGAGCATCCACGGGTCGCCGACGGGTCGGGGGGAGCCCTTGTGGTGGACGACGTGATCCCACAGGAACAGGGCGTCCCACCCCGCCTCCTCGGCGGCCACGGCCAGGGTCGCCACATTCCTGGCGTCGGCGAAGTCGCCGAAGTTGGGTACGTTCACCGAGAACCGCATCCTGGCATCGTGGGCCCGGCCCATGTCTCTCCGCAACGGTTCCGCGGTGACAAGGGTCGTGGCGCCCGAAGGACGCGATGCCCACTTGAGTGAACTTCCGAGTGAACGACCTGCTCCATGGGGACCATCCGGTGGGAACGGAACAGCCGGGACGGCCGTGAGAGCAGGAGCGTGCGATGCCCACAGCAGTCGTCGCGGTGAACGTCTCCGCAGGGGATGTCCTGTGCCCCGCCAAGGACCCCGCCGACCCGAGCAAGCTGACGAAGGCCACGCCCGCCGCGCTCGCCACCGGTGCGAGGCCGGCGGGCCTGGCCGCCCAATCGGCGGCGGCCGGGGCCACGGTGACCTACTTCGCGGCGTCCGAGGCGGTGCCCGCGGCGATGTCGGGGCTGGGGCCGGGGCTGCCGACCGCCGTCGTGGTCGACGAGTCGGCGCGCGCCGTGCGCCGGTCGCAGCCGGCGGCCGGCGCGTGGGTGCTCGGTCCGTGCGACGCGCAGGGTGTCCTGACCCTGGCGCCGCGGCACGAGTTCGCCGACGTCAGGGACTTCGGCGCCAAAGGCGACGGCAGTACGGACGACTGGGCCGCCATCACCGCGGCCATGGAGTCCCTCGAGCCCGCCACGGGCACCGGCACGGTGTACTTCCCGCCGGGCACCTACTGGATCACCCGCCCGCTCGTCGTCAACGGATCCCCCGGCATCGAACTGCGCGGGCAGAGCCCGCACAGCAGCGTGATCCGCCTCCTGGCCAACCACGGCCCGGCGCTGTGCATCACCCCCGACACCGTAGGGCACTTCCCCACCGGCGACGCCCTGCTGTCGGGGCCGGGCAAGGCCGGGGCGCTCAGGCTGGACGGTGCCAACACGCTCAACTTCCGCGACAGCCCCGCGCTCGACATGGACGGCCTGGCCGCCTTCTCGGTCGAGTGCACGGTCCAGGCCGACCGGATGCCGCCCGTCGTCGGCACGACAATGGCGGTCATCACCAGCTCCGGGCGGCGGAACGCACGGGATCCGCAGAACGCCGCGTTCGTCGTGTTCCTGGTGGCCGACGGGGCCGGTGAGGCTGCTGGGACCGGAGGGCTCGCGCTCTCCGCCACCGTACGCATCGGCGGCCGGGACGTGACCGTACCGCCCTCGGGCCAGTCCCTGCGCGTGCCCGTGGGGGTCACCACGCACATCGCGCTCACCTACGATGGCAGCCGGCTGAGGCTGTTCGCCGGGAGGCCGGGCGCGCAGACGGACATGCGGGAGGTCCCGGCCACCGGGCGACTGGGCCAAGCCGTGGAGGAGGGCGTCCACCTCGGGGTGTACAGCGGGGCCTACTGGCCCGAATACCACCCGGTGCACAAGCAGTTCCCCGGCCGCGTCGACTCCATCCGCATCTCCGACCAGGCCACCCGGATCGCGCCGTTCACCGCGCCGACCGCCAAGTTCCCCACCGACAACGCGAGCAATCACCACACCCTGCTGCTCGTCAACTTCGACCGGGACGTTGATGTCTTCACCGTGGGCCTCACCTGGAAGGGACGGCCCGGTCTGGACCCGGTCCTGGTGTATTCGTTCCACTACCGCGAGGGCCTGCCCAACGACAACACGTCGCCGGTCGTCCGGCGCCTCGCCTTCCAGTCCTCCGGCGGCGCGGGCATCCAGGCGCAGCTGGCGTGGGGGACCGTGATCGAGCAGGTCAGCGTGTCGGCCGCGCGGGACGGGATCCGGTTCCGCGACGTCTCCGCCACCTCGGGGTTCGAGAACATCGACATCGCCGTCAGCCGCCTGGGGCTGGTGCTGTCCGGCGACACGGCGCTGGTGAACGTCAAACGGCTCCACGTCGCGTCGGCCCAGTACGACTTCGTGTCCACCGGAGCGATCGGTGTCGTTGCCCGGGACTGGCTGATCGGCACGGGGATCTCGTTGGTGCCCGTCATGCTGACGTCAGCCGCGTCCTACGGCTCCTTCCACGGCATCGGAATCGTCATCTCCTCGGAGGACGTCGGGCGCATGCCGCCGGGGGAGCGGAGGTGGCAGGCGGCGGTGATGACGTCCTGCCTGACCGGACTGCTGCTGGAGAGTTCGACCCTCCAGACGTCCTTCAGCGACACCACACAGTGTCCCTGCGTCATCATCGACAGCCCCGCGGCCCTCTCGGCGGACGGCAACTACACCTTCGTCAACTGCGACTTCCAGCCCAGCCGTGACGCGCACTCCGTCTTCCTCCTGTCCGGCGAGTCCCTGCCCCACCCGGTGCGGATCATCGGCGGCAGGAAGACCACGCCGGAGACCGGCCATGAGATTCCCTGGACGCTGCCGCAGCATGCCCCTTACGTGTCGTTCATCGGCGGCGCCGTTTCCACGACGGACGGCGGGCTGACGCAGTGGCAGGGCACCAAGGACTGGATCTTCGCCTACGACGGGGCAACCGGCCTGGTCACGGCCCGCGAGCACGAATCCCGGGCCACGGGCTCGCCACCTGCGGGCGGCACAACCGAGCTGGGCGCGATGCCCCTCGCCACGGGAACCACGCTCGTCCGCGCCGAGGTCATCGCCACCGGCCCGCTCGGCAGGGCGGCCCGATGGATCCTCGAACAGGGCTTCTCCAGGGCGGCCGGAGGGACGACCGTCTCGGCCTGGGCCGACCAGCCCCGCGTCACCGCCGCCTTCGGCTCCGACGGCGGAGCGCCTCCGGCCGGCTGGGCGCCGCCCGCCCTCGTGGCGTCGAACGGCGACGTAGTCGTCCGTTGCACAGCGCCGACCGGGCAGAAACTCTCCTTCACGGTCAGGATCCGCGCTGTCGAAGCGCTGTCCTCCACCCCCTGAACGACGGGCGCGCCAAGGCCGGGCCCCGCCGTTGAACTCGGTTGAACTCGCCGTCGAACTCGTCGTTGAAATGGGCACGAAGTGGCGTGAGATGCCCTGGCGGCCGAGCGGGCGCTACGGCCATCGTGGTGTCGTACGGCCCGGTATACGGCGGCCCGGCACATGCCGACCGGCCGGCACTTCGGACCCGCTTCTGGAGGCAGCCCCGATGGACCACACCACCCCCTCCGCCCCCGATCCCCTCGCCGCACACCTCACCGACTACGCGCTGAGCTACCTGCACTCCGCCGCCCTGCGCGCGGCGGCACGCATCGGCGTGGCCGACCACCTCGCCGACGGCCCCCGCGGCGTGGGCGAGCTCGCCGCGCTGACGGGCACCTCCGAAGGGCATCTGCGCCGGATCCTGCGGCTGCTCGCCACCAAGGACGTCTTCCACGAGGACGACAAGGGCGCCTTCCGGCTCACGCCCCTGGCCGAACGCCTGCGCTCCGACACCCCGTCCTCGTTACGCGAGGCCGTTCTCATGGCCACGGACGACTCCTTCACGCGGCCCGCCGCGCGGCTGGAGGACACCGTGCGCACCGGACGCTCCGTCTTCGACGAGATCTACGGCGCCCCCTTCTTCGAGTACCTGTCCCGCGAGCCCAGTGCGGGTGAGGCGTTCGACCGGGGCATGGCCAGCGTCTCCACCGGCGAGGACGACGGGGTCGCCGCCGCGTACGCCTTCCCCGCGAAGGGCACCGTCGTCGACGTCGGCGGCGGGCGCGGCGGGCTGCTCGGCCGGGCACTCGTACGCAACCCGGGGCTCACGGGCATCCTGTACGACCGGGACGCCGTGCTGCGCGGGCACTCGCTCGACGTACCCGAGCTGGCCGGGCGCTGGGAGATCCGGCCCGGCGACTTCTTCACCTCGGTCCCGGCCGGTGCCGACGTCTACCTCCTCAAGCGGATCCTGCACGACTGGCCGGACGAGGAGTGTGTCCGCATCCTGCGCACGTGCCGCGCCGGAATGACCGCCGACAGCAGGCTGCTCGCCGTCGACGCCGTCATCCCGCAGGACAACACCCCGCACCCCGGGAAGGTCCTCGACGTGCTGATGATGACCGCGCTGAACGGCCAGGAGCGCGGTGAGGAGGAATTCCGCCGGCTGTTCGCGGAGGCGGGGCTGCGGCTGGTACGTGTGGTGCCGACCGGGACGGCGGTGTCGATCGTCGAGGCGGCCGTGGCGGCCTGACGCGACGCGCCCCGACCCCTCGGCCGGGGTGAAACCGAGACGCTCGTAGAAGACACGCGCACCACTGGCGGCGGCGCCGGGGTGGTCGGCACCGAAGGTGACCACCTCGACGCTGCCCGGGCCCGGCGCCTGCCCGTGCGTTACAGCGCCTGCGGGAAGTCGAAGACTCGCTTCGGGTCGTACTGCCCCTTCAGCTTCGCCAGCCGGTCCGCCGCGTCCCCGTAGTAGGCCTTCCGCCAGTCCGTCAGACTCGGGTCCGTGTAGTTCTGGTAGGCCGCACCCGAGGCGTGGCGGCGCATCGCCGTGTGCGCCTCCTCCAGCCAGGCGGTCTGCGCGGTGCCCGGACCGCCCGCCGCCCACGACGTCAGGTACTGGGCCAGCATGCGCGAGCTCCGGTGCACGAAGGCCGTGTCCAGAGGCTTGACGCGGTTGACCGCGCCGCCCAGGGCCGTCAGCTGCACCGAGGCGCCACCGCCCTTGACGCCGCGCCCGAAGTGTTCCAGCTGGTCGAGGAGCGTCCGGGTGCCCGCGTCGTCCAGCGAGCGGTCGAAGAAGTCCGAGCGCGCCGCGTACGTCTCGCGCTCCAGCTTCCCGGAGGACTCGCGGCCGGGCGTGGCGCCCGGGAGGTGGCACTGCTCGGTGGACTTGTCGCCGCAGCCGGCGTAGGCGCGGACGGTGTCGAGGTAGGCGTGGCGGCGCAGACTGACGGTTCCGATGCCGCTGCTGCCGCCGCTCGCCTTGGCCACCTTGCCGATCAGCTCGTCGTAGGCGTTCTCCAGGTCCCCGTACGAGCCGATCGAGAACGCGGCGACGGATATCCGGGGGGTGCCGCCCGCCGCGGCCGACAGGTCGCAGGCGGACCAGATCTCGTCCGGCCTGCCCGGTCCCCACTCCTGCCACGCCTGGACGACGGCCGCGGCCTTGGACCAGGGGAAGGAGAGGTATCCCGTCACTCCCTCGCCGACCGCGTGGGTGCGGAAGCGGAGCTCGGTGACGACGCCGAAGTTGCCGTTGCCCGCCCCGCGCAGGGCCCAGAACAGGTCGGCGTCGCGGGTGGCGTCGCAGTCGACGGTCTTGCCGTCGGCGGTGACGAGGGTGGCGCCGGTGAGGTTGTCGCAGGTGAGACCGTAGGCGCGGGAGAGGACGCCGTGTCCGCCGCCCAGGGTGAGCCCGGAGACCCCGACGGTCGGGCAGGACCCCGCCGGGATGGTCACGCCGTGCGCGGCCAGGCTCGTATAGACGTCGATGAGCTTGGCGCCGGCGCCGATGACGGCGGTGGACGCGGACGGCGTGCGGATGCTCTTGAGCCGTGAGACGTCGATGACGAGCCGGCCGTTGCCGCTGGACCAGCCCGCGTAGCTGTGGCCGCCGTTGCGGATGGAGACGGGTATGGAGAAGCGGCGGGCGAAGGCCAGGGCCTCGGTGATGTCCGGGGTGCCGGCGACGTAGGCGATCGCGGCAGGGCGGAGGGCGTCGAAGCGCGTGTTGTAGAGCTGACGGGCGGCGGTGTAGTCGGCGTCGTCGGGGCGTACGAGGCCGCCGGTGAGACTCTTGCCGAGGGCGGTCCAGTCGCTCCCCGCGACGGCGGCCGCCCTGGACGCGGCCCACGTTTCGCTGGCCCTCTTCGTGCCGGCCGTCGCCGAGCCGGTCGTCGTCGTGGCGCCCCAGGCGGCTGTCGCCGCCAGTCCGGTACCCGCTGCCAGGAGTGTGCGCCTGTTGATGGCCATGCCGATCCCTGCCCCTTTGGTGCGTGTGCGTGTGCGTGTGCGCTGATGTGTGCACTGATGTGCTGATGCGCATTGCCGAGTCCCCGTTGATCAAACAGATGGGTCGGCAGGGGCAGGTGGTTCCGGCCGGGAGCGACTGATGGCGAACGGCTGGCACCATGGTGGGATGCACGAACAGATCACCGCCGCGTGCGACGGCGCGTCGAAGGGAAACCCCGGGCCCGCCGCCTGGGCATGGGTCATCGGGGACGCCACCGGCGAGGTACACCGCTGGCAGGCCGGACCGCTGGGCACCGCGACGAACAACGTCGCCGAACTCACCGCGCTTCAGGAGCTGTTGGAGTCCACCGACCCGGCCGTTCCCCTGCAGGTACGGATGGACTCCCAGTACGCCATGAAGGCCGTGACGACATGGCTGCCGGGCTGGAAGAGAAAGGGGTGGAAGACGGCCTCCGGCACCCCGGTGGCCAATCAGGCGCTCGTGATGCGGATCGACGAGCTGCTGACCGGCCGCGCCGTCGAGTTCGTGTACGTACCGGCCCACCAGGTCGACGGCGACCCCCTCAACGCCGTCGCCGACGCGGCCGCGAGCCACACCGCCCGTACCCAGCGGGAGGCCGGCACCTCCTTCGGCTCCGCCCTGCCCGAACCGGAGGCCGGGGCCTCGGCCGGACCCCGGGCCGGCGGCCGCGCCCGGAAGCCCTCCTCGGAGCCGGGGACGGGGACGGGGGCGGGGACGCGGCGCCCGTCGAGCGGCCGGACGAGGGGATCGCTCAAGGCGAGGTTCCCCGGGCGCTGCCGCTGCGGAAAGCCGTACGCGAAGGGCGAGACGATCGCGAAGAACCCCGACGGCTGGGGACACCTCGCCTGCGCCACCACCGCGACCGACTGACGGAACCCGTTCAGGACACCAGGGTCTGCTCCTCCAGCTCGGTCAGCTTTACGGTGCACAAGCCACCGCGTTCGGTCTTCACGTCCGTCACCTTGAGCTGGGTGCCCGGCGGGAGGATGAATTCCTCCTCACCCGTGAAAGCGGAGAAATTCTGGATACCCACGGCCCGGACCGGCCGCACCTCGAAGAGCGTCCGCTTGCCGCGGCTCCCGAGGAACGACCGTGCCACGCCGAGCTTGGACGTGCACGAGGAAACACCCCACCAGGTGACGGTCCGGCCGACGGGGTACTGCCCACGCAGGTCCAGTGACACCCCGCGCCACAGCGGTTCCGTGCGCGCGGGAAGCCCTGACACCGCCGAGAACAGCAGCCGCAGATAAGGGAGGTACGGGACGAGCTTGCTCCGGTCCGGGGCACGCAGAATGGCGTTGATCTCGCGGTAGAACGCGGACTCGCAGGTGTAGAGGTAGAGAGCGGCGATCGCGTCGGCGGACAGGCCGCCGACCGCTTCGTCCGCCCGCCTCTTGCCGAATTCGTGCGACAGGTCGACATGCCGGTTGAGACCGGACAGCAGATCGGCGACGGGGGCGACGGCGTCGTGGAACTCCATCAGCGGGGTGTCGAACACACCGGTGATCTCGGGGAGGGCCAGGCCCTCGTCCTTGACGCCGGCGAGCCGTTCCAGATACAGCTGGTGCAGCTCCATGGTGGACGCGATGAACGCGCCCATGCGTTCGGCGATGCCGCCGTCCGCCCCGCCGGCCTCCGCCGCCGCCTCGTTCCACCCCTTGTTCGGCAACCAGTCGATCTCATCCATGCCCAGCGACGCGAGGGCATCGTTCACCACCGCGAAATGGTCGCCCTCGCAGAATATGTCGCCCTGCGCGGCGGGATTGGAGTGGTCGATGTGCCGGACCTCGACCTCCGGGTACTTCTCCTGGAGCTGGAGGACGATCTTCTTGAGGTTGCGCGCGTGAGCCCCCCACCACGCGAAGACGACACCGCGGTCCTCCTCGTCGGCGCTCTGCTTGGCCTTGAGGATCTCCTCGACGATCCGCTCGGCGACCGGACGCCAGAACACGGTGTGCCGGTCGGGCCCCCTCGACCCGTCACTGCCGGCCGTGAGCGCCGCGTTCAGCAGCAGCACACCCTGTGTCAGCATCGCCTGGAACCACTCAGGCGGCTGGACGGTGTCCTGCTCCTTCAAAAGCGCGCGGATATCGGCGATAGGGGTCTTCTTCGGTATGCCGTACTTCCACATCGCCGCCGCCTTGATGATGCAGCGGATACTGACGACCCGTCCGAACTGACTGTCCTTCCAGTCGTGGAAGGTGTTGTCGAACATGGCGATGCCGGTGGCGCTCTCCGGCCGCGGGTAAGGGTTCTGGCCGAAGACGACGACCTTCCATTTGTGCGGCGGATTGGGCTTGAGCGCCTGGAAGGTCAGCTCACGGACGGGGACGACCTCCGGGCCACGGCCGGGGCCGATGAAGGCGGCCGCGTCCGGCTGCGCCTCGATCACCGGCTTCAGCAGCGGAAGCCACGGTTCGCCACCGCCCTCGAAGAGCTCGGCGAGGGCCAGCGGGTCGTTCGGACCGGGCATGGTGGGGGAGTGGGCGTCGCTCATGGTGCTGGGACTCCGGTGTTCGTGGGAGTCCGTCGGATGGCAGGCGGACCCCACAGCTGTGCGGGACCCCACTGTTATACCGAGGGGGTCCGACAACGGCGCCGGGACCGGAACCGCCTTGTCAGTGGGGCGCGGTAGCGTCGTGAACGACCGAGGGCCGTATCCCGTATCCCCGATCGGAGTGGAGCATGACCATGGACCGTACGCAGTCGCCGCTGAAGGTGGTGCTGACCGACATCAACGCGTCGGTGGTGGAGGCGTGGCGGGCGGCGTTCGCCGACACCCCCGGGATCGAGATCCGCAAGGGCTCGATCCTCGACGAGAAGGCCGACGCCTGGGTCACCCCGACCAACTCCCGGGGCCGGATGGACGGCGGGGTCGACGCGGCCATCAAGCGATACCTCGGCGCGGGCATCCAGCTGCGCGTGCAGCGGGCGATCCGCGACCGGTTCGCGGGAGACCTGCCGGTGGGGAGCGCGGTGTGCGTACCGTCCGGAGCCGTCAACCCGAAGTTCCTGATCTCGACGCCGACGATGGAGCATTCGGCACAGAACGTGAGCGAGACCCTGAATGTGGCCCTCGCGTGCGCCGCCGCGTTCCAGGCGATACACCGGCAGAACGAGGAGGCGCCGGGCAGCATCGCGTCGGTGGCGCTGGTCGGCATGGGCGCCCAGACCGGCCGTGTGCCGGCCCGGGTCTGCGCGAACCTCATGTGGACGGGCCACACGCTCTTCCACGACCACCGCTTCGAGAGCTACGACGACCTGCGCGACACGATCACCGCCCAGCTCGACGACTTGGAGAACGCCCCCGTCGAGGAGCCCGTACGCATCGCGCCGCCGGCCCGCCGCCCCCGTTCCCGCGGCTGACGGCCGGCCCCGGTCGGTGGTCCGCCCCCCGGCGCGACGCACCCCTCGGTCACGTACGCGCTGTCACCGGCACCGGTGTCGAGATCAGGCGGCGTCCGGCGAGGACGTCCCCAGGCGCCTCGCCTCCGCCGGGCGTGTACGGGAGCGCACCGTGCGGTGGACGGTGGCGCAGGGGCCGAGGCCGGCCAGGAGCCCGGCCACGGCCGTGCCGAGGCGGGTGTCCGGAGTGGAGTCCAGCAGCATGAGGACTGATGCGTCGACCTGCTCGGGTCGCAGGTCGGCCGAGCGGGCGATCGTGTGTACGGGGACCGCCGCCTCCCGCGCGCGGCTCCGGGCGAGCCGGGCCGCAGGGCTGCGGTCGGTCGTGCCGATCAGCAGCCGGTCGCACTCGCGGAGTGTTCCGGTGACGGCGAGGTGGAGGTCGGTCATCGTGTAACACCACTGATCGGGGTGCTGTGTTCTCAGGGGGCCGAAGCGGGCGCGCAACGCCTTCAGTACGGTACCGGCCTGCGGGATCGCCGCTCCGGGAGCCACCACACACGCCAGGGCGGCCGGGTCGGCCACCTCGACGGTCAGCGCCTCGTCGACGGTGGGCACGACGGTGACCCCGTGGGCGGCTCCGGCCGGTGGGCTGAGGGGAGGGGGGCCGGCCGGCGGGGAGCCGACGAGGAGGATGTGGTCCCCGTCGGCCCGGTACCGGCGTACGGCGGCCACCGCGTCGGCGACCGCCGGGCAGCGCGCGTCCGCCGGGCAGCCGCAGCGCTCCCACGCGCCGCCGTTCGTGGCGCGTGGCGCGTACGCCGCCGCCGTACGGCCCGTCCGGGTTTCCGCGTCCGCCATGGAGGCGGGCACCACGAGAAGACGGCGGGTGCGCAGGAGGGACCGCCAGGCGCGCAGTTCGCGACGGATGAAACCGACGGCCTCGACGTCGTCCGTCGGCGCTCCGATCGCCAGGCCCCGTACCGAGCCGGAGACGTCGACGTAGGACAGGGTGGTAAGCACCCCCTCCCCGCCTTCGGGACAGCCACCGGCGGCCATGTCCCGGACCACGACCGGGCGGAAGCGGCGGACGGCGTGGGCCAGCAAGGGGTGAGCGGGGCTGGTGACGACACCGCGACGGGGATGGACCCACGAGGCGGCCACGGTCAGGGTCCGGCCGGGCAACCGGACGCCGGTGAGTTCGTCCAACAGGACGCTTCGGTTCATGAGGGTCCTCCGGGGAGAGTCGCTGCGTCGCCCGTCAGCCGGCGGTGTCCCGACGGCGGAGGAGACGTATGCGCAGTTCCTGGGCACGCTCGTGGACGTCCGCCGCGCCGTGGTTGGCGGTGTGCGGACGCAGCCGTGCCAGGAGAGTGCGCAGCCGGTCGGTGACCCGGGCGCTCTCGACGTGCGGGCAGAGGTCCAGGAAGGACAGCCAGGTCGCGCAGGCCTGGTCGAGGTGCCCGATGCCGAGTTGCGCCTCGGCCAGGGCGGCGAGGCCGAGGGCACGGCCGCGCAGCTCCCCCCGGGGACGTTGGCGAAGTGAGGCGCCGAGATGTGCCACCTCTCGCCGGCCGTCTCCGCGCATCCGGGCGGCACAGGCCTGCTGAAGGGCCAGTGATCCCAGGTGGAACGCCCCCACCGGGGTGGGTGCCGGGGCCGGTCCGGGACGGCCCTCCTCCTCGTGCAGGTGTGCGGCGGCCGTGGCGAAGTACATGTCGGCTTGGCGCTGTTCTCCTACGGCGGCCCTGGTCAGTGCCAGCTGTCCGAGGAAGAACGCGCGCCGGCCGGGCGTGCTGTCGCGCGCCGGTCCGGTTCGCGCGGCCCGGGCCGCCAGGAGGTCCGCCTCCCTGGTGTGCCCGAGCGCCAGCGCCTGGACGCTGAGGCCCCTGAGCGCGGTGGCGTGACCGAGGCGGTCGTCGGCCCACCGGGCCAGTTCCGCCGCCGCCAGGTAGTAGTCCTGGGCCGCGGCGTGCAGTTCGCAGTCGAAGTGGGTGAACGCGCACAGGTACGCCAGTTGCCCGGCGCTGGTCAGAAGCTCGCGTCGCACGGTCGGCCGGAGATCCTGCCCCAGCCACCCGGCGACGTGGTTCGTCAGGTACGCGCGCAGGGCGGGGCGGGTGCTCCCCCCTCCGAAACAGGCTTCGTGGCGGGAGAAGAGTCCGAGCATCGTGCGAACGGCCGCCAGGTCGGGGTGTCCGGGGGCGGGCGGGGGAGTGCCCACGTCGTCCAGTGCCGGGAGCCCGCGCTCCCAGTGGCACATCAGGGACACGGACGGCGAGTAGACACCGGTGCCGGCGGCCGTCGTGCCGAGCCGCAGGAGCCGGAGCGCCGGCGACGCGGTCGCGGTACTCGCTCCCGTGGGAGGGCCCGCTGTCCGGACCCTGTCGGTCAGCCCGGTGTCCGTCGCGTCGATCCGGCGCCCCAGCCGACGGGTGAAGGCCTCGGCGACGAGGTCCGCGGTCGGGCCTCTGGGGCGGGTGCCCGACAGCCAGTGACTCACCGCACTGCGGTCGTAGTGGAGGCTCCGGTGCTGCTCGGCCGCCAGCGCGTTGACCTCCCGGGCCAATCGGGCACCGCTCCAGCCTGCTTCCCGCAGGAGGGATCTCAGTAGTTGGTTGGGCGTACGCCAGGGGCGTGGCATGGACCCTCCTCACGCCGGCGGGGGCGAAGGGGCGCCGAAGGAGCGGACTCTCGGCCGGCCTCAGGTCCTACAAGATGTCCGGGGGATTCAACATGGTGCGGGGTTCAACATGATGCCGGGCCGGCGCGGCGATGAAGCACGCGCATTCTGGACAGGTGGATCGCAGGACCGGTGTGGCCCTTCGGCTCGGTACCCGAATCCGGAATACACCGGACAATCCTGTGTCATTCAACTGGAGATGTCATGCGGTTGTCAATCCATGTGTTTCCGGGTCAAGGGGACTTTTCGGTCGCCGCGTTGTCCGCCGCCCTGGACGCCGACGACGTATTGCGCCGAGCGGCCGCCGAGGTGTTCGAAGCCGTCGACGCGGCAGTGGCCGGCAGGGGTCTTCCCGCCCTGGCGCCCTGGCTGCTGGGCTCCTCCCCGCCGAGCACGAGGGAACTCGCCCGAGCGGCCACCGGGGCCGAACAACTCGCCCTCTACGGGGCCACCGTGAGCGCGCACGAGGCCCTGGCCTCCCGCTTCGGCGAACCGGCCGGGGTTCTGGGGGTCAGCTTCGGCGAGATCGCCGCGCTCACCTCGGCCGGGGTGTGGACCGTGGCGGACGGCGCGCGCGTCGCTCACGACCTGGCACGCGTCCTCACCACCTGCCCTGGAGGTCTCACCCTGCTCTCGTGTGACGAGAGCACCGCCGCCGCGCTCGTCGCGCACGACGACACGGCGGGCGTCACCGTGGCCTGTGTGAACGACGCCACCGAGACGGTCGTCAGCGGCCCCGTGCCCGAGCTGGCACGAGTGGAGCGACGCGCTCTGCGCACCGGCACGACCGCGACGCGGCTGCGGCTGCCGTTCAGTTCGCACCACCCGGCGCTGGAACGGCAGGCCGGGCGGTTCGCCGAAGCCGTGCGCGCCCGGCTGAGGGCGTCCCCCCGCTGCCCCGTGTACTCGGCCGTGGCGGGCGGCCCCTATACGGCACACGACGATCTGGGCGCACGACTGTCCGACTGCCTCACCCGCCCGGCCCGTCTGCCCGCCGTCCTCGACCGCCTCGTGACCGACGGCTTCACCTCGTTCTACGAAGCCGGCCCCGGCACGGCCCTCACCCGTAGCGCGTGCCGCGCCATGCCCTTCGGCCGCGCGACCTTCTCCTCCCCCCTCGCCGCGCCCCGCCCCCGCCCCGGCACCGCACGGCCGGAGAACGGGGAGCCCACCGCACCACCCCTTCCACCGGTCGCGCCCGTACCGCCCGCGGAGTCGGGACCGCGCTCATGAGTCCCGCCCCGGACCCCGCCCCCGTGGACGCGAACCGTCCGCTGGACCGGCTCTTCCACGGCGACTGCTCCCCGGAGTACCTCACGACGCTGCACGCTGCGCTCGCGCGGCACGACTTCCGGACCGCCGCCACCGCGGGCGAACGCGAGGACTACCTCGCGACGCGCCTGCGGGACCTGTGCCGAGCGCTGCCACCCGCACGACACCTGCTGCGCGACGCGGACCGGCTCTCCGCACTGCTGGCGTGGACCGCGGTGGCGGACCCCCGTCTGTGCATGACGGTCATCACCCACACGGTCCTGTGCCTGGGATCCATGACCCACCTCGGCCCGGACCACGGCGCCCTGGAGGCGGCCTTCACGGCACTCGAAGGCGCCGAGGCGAGAGGGAGCTACCTCGTCACCGAGGGCGGCCGGGCCAACAGCCACCTCGCCACCCGCACCCGGGCCGTCTTCGACCCCCGCCGCCGCGATTTCGTGCTGGACTCCCCGGACGCCGCCGCGGCCAAGTTCGGATCCGTCCCGGCGGGCGAGGGCCCGCGCTCGGCGGTCGTCCTGGCCCGCACCGTCGTCGCCGGAAGCGATCACGGTGTCTTCCCGTTCCTCGTCGACCTGGCCGACGCGCGCGGAACCCTGCCGGGCGTGGCCCTCTCCCCACCCCTGGAGCTGAGCGACCTCCCCCTCACCTACCGGACGGTGAGCTTTCACGGGGTCCGCGTGCCCTACGGGCGATGGCTCCGCGACGGGGCGTCCATCGACGAGCACGCCGTCCTCCACGATCCGCTGGGCGGCCCGGACGAACGGCTGCGCCGGTCGCTGACCGTGGGGACCGGCCTCTGGGGAGCCCTGCCGTCCGCGGCCGCCGCCACCGCACGGCAGGCCGCGTGCCTCGCCCTGCGGCACGCGCGCGCCCGGCCGACCCAGGCCCGCCTCGCGCCCGGAGCCCCCCTCTTCGCCTACCGGGGCCACCAACGCGCGCTCGTCGGAGCCCTGGCCGACGCGTTCGCGCTGTCCTGTGCGGCGGCCCGCGCCCGCGAGCTGCTCCGGGACGCCCTGACGGCCGCCGACACGGCCGGCCCGGACCGGTCGATGGGCTTCGCTCCCTGGTCGGCCGTCAGCGGTCCCCTGTCCGCCTACAAGGCACACAGCGTCGGCACCGCCCGGCGCGTCGTCGCCGACTGCCAGCGCCGCTGCGGCTGGCCGGGACTCCTCGACACGAACCGGCTGCCGGGGTACCACGGCTTCCTCCGTGCCTTCGGCCCGGCCGGCGGAGACAGCACGCTCATCCTGTACGACATCGGACGCGGCCTCCTGGACGGTCCGGCCGACGCACCCGGCCGGGCCGTCATCCCGCCCCGCGACCCGGCGGACCCCCGCTGGTGGCCCACCGTCCTGAGGGCCCACGAAGCCATGCTCCACGCACGGCTGCGGCTGGCCCGCGACCATCGCGCCCGGCGGTACGACGACGAGTTCGAGCTGTGGAACCCCCTGCTCCACGCGGCCGGGGAACTGGGCGAGACACACGCGGCACGCCTCGCCGCCACCGACGTCCCCTGGGCCCTGGACCGTTACCTCCCACGGGCCGGAGTCCCTCCGCGTGCGGGCCTGGAGGCCCTGGCCGCGCTGAGCGGCGTACGGGCGGCCACGCGCCGGGCCGGCGCCCTCCTGCACTCGCGCACGCTGCGCCCTCGCGACATGGACGCGCTGACCGGCCTGGCCGACTGCCTCCACGACCGGGTGCTCCCGCACCTTCCGGCACTGGAGGAGCACTTCGGATTCCCCGACGACGTGGCGGGCACCCCCTGGGGCGCCCTCCCGGCCCTCCCGCACCCGCTCGCCCCCTCGCACCGGGGAGATACGACATGACCTCCGCCACGCCCGCCGACGGACGTCCCATCGGCATCACCGGCATGGGCACCTACCTGCCCACCAGGATCCGCACCAACGAGGAGGTGGCCGCCGCCCTCGGCGTGACACCCGAGTGGATCGTCGAACGCACGGGAATCCGCAAACGGCACATGGCGGCTCCCGACGAGGCCGCCTCCGACCTCGCCGCGCACGCCGTGAAATCCGCCGTCGCCGCCGCCAACATCGACATCACCGACCTCGACCTGCTGGTCTGCGCGACGTCCACCCCGGACGAACTCGGCCCGTCCACGGCCTGCCGTATCCAGGCGCGACTGGGCGCCCGCCACGCCGTGGCCCTGGACGTCTCCGCCGCGTGCTCCGGCTGGCTCTTCGCGGCCAAGGTCGCCCACGACTGGCTCCGCCAGGAACGCCATCCCGGCCACGCCGCGGTGGTGGGGGTCGAGGCCTACACGAAGTTCCTCGACCCCGGGGACAGGGGGACGTCCGTCCTCTTCGCCGACGGCGCCGCCGCCGCCGTTCTGAGCCCGGTGGCCCCGCCCGGCGGGTTCACCGACTTCCGGCTCGGTTCCGACGGTGTGCTGGCCGACCGCGTCCTGATCCCCGGAGGGGGCAGCCGCCGTCCGGCCAGCGCGCAGACCCTCGGACAGGGCGGCCATTACATCCACATGGACGGCCGGGTCGTCAGCCGCTTCATCCGGGAGTGGTTCCCCCGCCTCGTCCAAGAGGCCCTGACCCGCAACCGCCTCACCCTCGACGACATCGACTGCGTCATCACCCACCAGCCCAACCCCCTCCTGCTGCGCGGGCTGGGCGAGGAGCTCGGGCTGGGCGGGGACCGGCTCGTCATCGTCGGCGACGAGGTGGGCAACATCGGCGCCGCCAGCACGCCCTACGCCCTGGCCTCCGCGGCCGCGCGGGGCGCCCTCCGCCCCGGACACCGCGCCCTCGTCGTCGTCTTCGGCGCCGGCATGACCTGGGGCAGTGCGCTCCTGCGCTGGACAGGCGCCCCCACCATCCGCGTGGCACCCGCCACCGCCCCGCTACCGGAGGTCGCACGGACATGAGCAACCCCGTACCCGCGGCCCCGCGATCCGCGGCCCCGCAGTTCCCCGACCATCTGGCGGCGTTCCGCCTGGACGGCGCGCGCGCCCTGGTGACCGGGGCTTCCAGAGGCATCGGACGGGCCTGTGCGGAGGCCCTGGCGGACGCGGGCTGCGACCTCGCCGTATCGGCCCGCACCACCGCCGCGCTCATCGACACCGCGGCCACCGTCGAACAACGGGGCCGCAGGGCCGTCGTCGTCCCCGCGGACCTGAGCGCGCCCACCGCGGCCGGGCACCTCATCGACCTCGCCGCCGACGCCCTGGGCGGTCTGGACATCGTGGTGCACAACGCCGGTACGCTCCCCACCTCCGGGGACACACCGGTCATGGTGCCCTTCCACCGCTCCGACCGGACGCACTGGGACCAGGTCGTCTCCCTCAACCTCAATGCCACGGCAGAGCTGTGCCGCGCCGCCCACCGGCACCTGATCGCCTCGCGCCGCGCGTCCCTGATCCTCATGTCCTCCGTGGCGGGAGTGATGGCCGCGCCCATGATGGAGGCATACGCCGCCTCCAAGGCCGGGCAGATCTCGCTGGCCCGCAGCCTGGCCGTGGCCTGGGCCCGCCAGGGCGTGCGGGTCAACGCGGTCAGCCCGGGCTGGATCCGGACCGCCATGACCCGGCACGCCAGCGGGACCGCGGCCGTGTCGGACTGGCTGACGAGTCATGTCCCGATGGGCCGTTGGGGCGAGCCGGAGGAAGTGGCCCGCGCCGTGCTCTTCCTCGCCTCGCCCGCCGCTTCCCTCCTCACCGGTCATGTCCTCGTCCTCGACGGCGGGGTCAGTGTCCCCGACGGCGGTCTGGCCGGAATCCCCAAGCCCTCTTCCCCTTTCACCACACCGTGACGGGCCGTCACGGTGCGCCGTGACGGCCGTACCCGACAAGGACGCGCCATGCGCCTGGACGACACCACCGCCGCGATCGTCGGTGTGGGTTCCTGCCTGCCGGACCGCGTGCTCGACAACCACGAGATCATCGAGCGCGGGGCCCTGAACACCACCGACGAGTGGATCCGGCGGCGCACGGGCATCGCCCGGCGCCGGTACGTGACCTTGGGCACCAGCACCGGTGACCTCGCCGTCGGCGCAGGGCGCGCGGCGATGGCGTCCGCCGGCACGTGCCCGGACTTCGTCCTGCTGGCCACGACGACACCGGATCACCCCTGCCCCGCCACCGCGCCCGCCGTCGCCTACCGCCTCGGCCTGGACGAGGTGCCCGCCTTCGACCTGGGCGCGGTGTGCTCGGGATTCGTCTACGCCCTCGCCGTCGCCACCGCGCTGGTCAAGGCCGGCACTTGCGCCACGCCATTGGTCATCGGGGCCGAGACGTACTCCTCCATCATCGACCCCCGCGACCGCGGGACGGCACCGCTGTTCGGCGACGGGGCGGGCGCCGTCGTCCTGCGGGCCGGCCCTCCCGACGCCCCGGGCGCGCTCAGAGCTCTGGACCTGGGAAGCGACGGCAGCGGGGAGCGGCTGATCGTCGTGCCCGACGGGGGTTCACGCCGGCCCCGCGGCCCGCTGCGCGCCATCGGGCCCGGCGACCACTGCTTCCGCATGCAGGGGCGCGCCGTCTACGGCCAGGCGGTCCGGCGCATGACGGCCAGCGCCCGCCGAGTGCTGTGCGAGGCCGGCTGGGAGGCGCCGACCGTACGGGCCTTCGTCGGGCACCAGGCCAATCAGCGCATCCTCGATTCGGTCGCCGAGCGGCTCGGCATCGCGGCCGGGAACCGCTACGGCAACCTCCACGAGGTGGGCAACACCGCGGCCGCCTCCGTCCCGCTGGCGCTGGCCGACGGCCTCGCCCGCTCCTCGCTCCAGCCCGGCAGCCGCGCCCTGCTCACGGCCTTCGGCGGCGGGCTGACCTGGGCGTCGGCCGCGCTGACCTGGCCGGCCGCGCAGCCCCGGGCCGAGACCATCGCCCCGTCCGACCCCCTCCCCACCGGCAGGAGCCGACCATGAACCCCGCATTCGATCGCATCGCGGACGTCCTCACCGGCAAATTCGAGGTTCCGGCCGAGCTGGTCGTGCCCGGAGCCACCCTCGGTGACCTGAACATCGACTCCCTGGCAGCCGTCGAACTCCATCTCACCTTGCAGGAGCACTGGGACATCTCCCTGGACGAGAGCGCCTTCACACCGGACCTCGCCCTCGACGACCTCGTCGTCACCGTCTCCGCTCTGCTCGACGAGGGAGCCGCCGATGTCTGAGGCACCGGTCGTGACGGGACTGGGCCTGGTCACCCCCGGCGGTGTCGGACTCACCGCGACATGGCGGACGGTGTGCCGCGGTGGCTCCACCGCACGCAACGACCCGGAGCTCGCGGCGGCCCCCGTACCGCTGGCCTGCCGGGTGCCCGCTTTCGACCGTACGCGGGTGCCGGCCCGCATGCCGTGGCGGCTGGACCGCAGCACCCGGCTGCTCCTCGTCGCGGCGGACGAGTCCCTGAGGCACGCCGGAATCCGCCCGGGGGAGTGGGAGCCGTCACGCGTGGCGGTGGTGATCGGTTCCGCGGCCGGTGGCGTGACGACCTTCGAGAGCGCCCACCGCACGTTCCTGGAGCACGGCCCGGCCGGCCTGTCGCCGCTCACGCTCCCCGGCTTCCTGCCCAACATGGCCGCGGCCGCGCACCTCGCGCTCGAACTCGGCGTGACCGGCCCCTCCCTGCACACCTCCACGGCCTGTGCCTCGGGGGCCACCGCCCTCATCACCGCCTGCCTGCTGCTGGCCGCCGGTGCCTGCGACATCGCCCTGGCCGGTGGCACCGACGCCATGGTCACGCCGCTGTGCGCGGCCGCCTTCGCCAGGATGGGCGCCCTGTCCCGGCGCACCGGCGAACCGGCGGCGGCCTCGCGGCCGTTCGACAGGGATCGCGACGGTTTCGTCCTCGGCGAAGGCGCGGCCGTACTGGTTCTGGAACGCGCCGCCCATGCCCGGGCCAGGGGGACGCCCCCGCTCGCCCACGTCGTCGGGCACGCGGCGACCGGCGACGCCCATCATCCGGTCGCCCCGGACCCGCGGGGCCGCGGCCTGCGGGCGGCCGTGTCCCAGGCCCTGCGCCAGGCCGGGGTGACGGTCACCGACGTCCACCACGTCAACGCGCACGGAACGGGTACCCCGCTCAACGACCGGGTGGAAGCCTCCGTGATCCGCGAGCTGTACGGCCGCTCCGCCCCCAGCGTCACCTCGGTCAAGGGGACCCTGGGGCACACGATGGGCGCGGCCGGCGCCATCGAGGCGGCTCTCACCGTCCAGACCCTCCTGACCGGATCCGTCCCTCCCACCGCCAACTTCCGTGCGCCGGACGCCGGCACGGCGGGCATCGACCTCGTCGTGGCACGCCCGCGTCAGCAGGGACCGAAGCTGGCCGTCAGCCATTCCCTCGGCTTCGGCGGCCACAACACGGTCGTCGCCCTCGCGGCGGCCTGACCGGTTCGGTGATGACTCAGCCCCGCAGGGCGAACGCTTCCACGATGTCCTCGCGCCCCGCGCCGGCCGCCAGCAGCAGCCGGAGCAGCACCCGGGCCTTGTACGGGTCGAGGAAGCCGCCGTCGATCAGCCCGCGCCGCCGCAGGTCCGTCTCCGAGCCGGGCGCGCTGTAGGTGTTCCGCAGGGCCGAACCGCTCCCGGTGCGCGATGTCAGCACGACCGGCATGTGCTCGGCCAGGGCGCCGAGCCGGGGCGCGAGCACGCCCGGCACGTGACCGACGCCGAATCCGGCGACGACCAGGCCCCTGTGTGTGGTCTCCAACCCCTGGAGCCGGTCGCCGTCGTCGTCCAGGGTGACCACGTGCAGGGCGACGCGGGCGTCCTCGAGCCGTTCCCGGTCGAGCCCGGCCGGCAGCGGTTCGTACCGGGGCGGGGTGAGGAGCATCCGTACCCGGCCCTCGACGACATGCCCGAGGGGGCCGGTGTTCGGCGAGGCGAAGGTCGCGGTGCTCGTGCTGTGCGTCTTGCGCACCCACCGCGCCGCGTGCACCTCGTCGTTGAGGACCACCAGCGCACCCGCGCCGCGCGCCTCGCGGGCCGTGGCGACGCGCACGGCGGCGAGCACGTTGGCCGGCCCGTCCGCCCCCGCCATGGCCGGCTGCCGCATCGCACCGGTCAGTACGAACGGCGCCTCGTGCGGCCACACCAGGTCGGCCAGGAAGGCCGTCTCCTCCAGTGTGTCGGTGCCCTGGGTGACGACGACGCCGTCCGCGCCCTCGGCCACGGCCCGCGAGGCGATGGCGACGACGTCCAGGACCTGCGCGAAGGTGAGGCTTCCGCCGGGCACGGCGTGCACGTCCCGCACGTCCAGGGAGACCCCCAGCTCCGCCAGGCCCGGTACGGCCGCGGTGATCTCGGCCCCGCTCAGCCGCGCTCCCCGGCCACGGCCCGGCACCGAGATCGTGCCTCCGAGTGCCAACAGTACGACGCTCAACGCCTGCCTCCTCGCCCCGTGTCACCGCCGGGCGAAGCCCGCCGGACGGCCCCAACCTACAGTGCCCGCGCTGTCAGCCGACCTGTCGGGCCAGCACCTGTCCCGGCCAGGACCCGGACAGAAAACGGGCGGTGGGAGTGAAGCCGTTGCGCTCGTAGAACGCGACCAGTTCACCCCCGCCGCCCGCCCAGCAGTCGACCCGCAGCAACTCGACACCGGCCCGCCGGGTCTCCTCCACGGCACGGTCCAGCAGCGCCGCCCCGATGCCCAGGCCGGCATACCGCCGGTCGGAGACCAGCAGCCGGACGTACCGCTCGGGTCCCCCGGCCGGTGCGATCGGCATCTGCGGGCTGGGCCCGGAGTCCAGCACCATGGCTCCGACGGGTGTTCCGTCCAGCTCCGCGATGTAGGGGGCGTTCTCGGTCACGTAACGCTCGACCCGCGCCACCCCGCCGGGCTTCCGTGAATACGGTGTCGTGCCCCACTGCTCGGTGTTGCCGCGATCGTTCATCCAGGCCACCGCGGAGTCGAGCATGTCCAGAATGGCCGGTGCGTCGGCCGGGCCGCCCGGTCTGATCCGTATGTCATGCGTGGTGTCGTTCACGGCGAAAGCTTAAGCAGCGCGCGGCGCGCGGAGAGCGGTGCCGGGGGTTAGCCCTACTCGGGGTGGGGCGGGTAGCAGGATCGCCGCGGATCGCCGCATCCGGAAGTGTTGGGTCCAGCGCGTACCGCTGTTTTCCCCGCTATTCCGTCCATTCCATAGGAGCTGACTCATGCGCGAGCAGGCATGGAACACGTCACGTTCATCCACGCGGCGGGGCGGTGGTGGCCGGCGCAGAGCCGTGCCGGCCGCGGTCGCGGTGGCCGTCGGCGTGATGACGATCAGTGCCCTGGCCCCGGCCGCGGCATCCGCCGCCACCAGGCCGGACACCGTCCAGCAGAGCCTGAACGCGCTGGTGAAGGCCGACGGCATGCCCGCCGCGCTGGCGGGCGTCAAGGACCGCGACGGCCGCACCCGCAACTACACCGCGGGGGTCGGCGACCTGGCCACCGGCGCGAAGGTGCCCGTCGACGGTCAGGTGCGGATCGGCAGCAACACCAAGACGTTCACCGCCGTGGTCGTGCTGCAACTGGTCGGCGAAGGAAAGATCGGCCTCGACGAGCCGATCGACACCTACCTTCCCGGCCTCGTACGCGGAGAGGACATCGACGGACGCCACATCACCGTCCGCCATCTCCTCCAGCAGACCAGCGGACTCCCCAACTACACCAAGTACGACCTCCAGCCCCGCTACTACGAGCCCCGCGACCTCCTCGACATCGCCCTCCAGCACAAGGCCGACTTCGCCCCCGGGACGAAATGGGCCTACAGCAACACGAACTACCTGCTGGCCGGCCTGATCATCCAGAAGGTCACCGGCCACACCCTCGCGACGGAGATGGACCAGCGCATCGTCAAGCGCATCGGGCTACGCCACACCTACCTCCCCGCCCCCGGCGACGCGACCATCCGCGAACCCCACCCCAAGGGCTACTACCGGGAGTCGGCGGGCGAACCACTGCGCGACGTCACGGAAACGGAGCCCTCCTGGGCCTGGGCGGCAGGCGGGATCATCTCCACCAACTCCGACCTCAACCGGTTCTTCACCGCGCTCCTGGGCGGGCGGCTCCTCCCGGACGCCCAGCTCGCCCAGATGCGCACCACCGTCCCCGCCGAAAGCCTCTTCGGCCCCGGCGCCCGGTACGGACTGGGGATCGTGAGCAGGCCGCTGTCGTGCGACGGCGTGTACTGGGGTCACGGCGGTGACCTCCCCGGATACGAGACCCGGGGCGGTGCCACCGACGACGGCCGCGCCGCCAACATCGCGGTGACCAGCAAGCCGGCCGACGAGGCGGCCATGAAGCGCGTGGAGAAGGTCGTGGACACGGCTCTGTGCCGCTGAGACGTGCCGGGAAGGCATGAGCCGTCGGGGGCGGTGCGGATGGCCGACGGCATCGCCCCCCCAGGTCGACCGACCGCGCCGACTGCTAGAATGAACGCCTTGGCCTTCGGCGCCCCAATTGGGTGCGCGCGGAGGCTTTTTTCATGCCTACCGACACATCCACCCCCATCAAGACCCCCACCAACACCAGCTACCGCGCCCTACTGCGCAACCGTGAGTTCGCCGGCTTGTATGCCGGCCTCACTCTGACGGTCGCCGCGAGCACCCTCTCGGGCTTCGCGCTCGGCACGCTGGTCGACCGCCAGACCAGATCCCCGTTTCTGACGGCCGTGAGCATGTACGGCGCCACGTTCGCCACAGTGCTCGGCGCACTGACACTGATGTCGGTCGCGGACGGGAGCCGCCCCCGCCGGACCCTCCTCTCGCTCCAGTGCGTCTCACTGGCGGGGGCCGCCACGCAGGCGGTTCCGGGGCTGCCGCTCGCCGCCCGGTTCGCGCTGCTCCTGGTCGTGGGTTTCTTCCAGTCCCTGGAGACCGGCACGCGGATGGGACTGCTCGCCGAAGTGATACCGAACTCCGCGTACGCGTCGGCACGTTCGCTGATGAACATCACCTCGGGTGGCATGGCCGTCCTCGGCTACGCCATCGGCGCCGTGTTGCTGCGGCATCTGGGCCCACGAGAAGTGTTCATCGTCGCCACAGCTCTGGTCGGAACCGGGTTGGCCGTCGTGGCGGCGACCATCCGGGAACGCTCGATCCGGCTCACCCGTCGCCCCGGACTGCGACAGACCTGGACGACGAACATCGCGCTCTTCTCCCGCTCCGGCCAACGGGCACTGCTGCTGAACCTGTGGGTTCCCAACGGCCTGATCGTCGGTTGCGAGGCACTGTTCATCTCCTATGACCCACACATCGCCAGCGCCCTTCTGGCCGCCGGATCGGCCGGCATGCTCCTCGGAGACTTGACCGTGGGGCGGTTGCTCACCGCCGACCGGCGACGCCGCTGTGCGTTCGCCCTGCGGTTGCTGCTCGCTGTCCCCTACCTGCTGTTCGCCGTCCACCCGCCCCTGCCGGTGGTGACGGCCGCGGTGTTCGTCGCCAGTGCCGGGTTCGCGGCCACCCTGCCGCTCCAGGAACAGCTCCTCGCGTCGACCCCCGATGCGGTCCGAGGCCAGGTCCAAGGCGTCGAGTCCGCCGGTCGGATGACGTGGCAGGGCATCGGGGCCGCCATTGCCGGTGGCGTCGCGCAGTACCTCACTCCCGGGACCACGATCACTGTTCTGGCCGCAGTGTCCGTCGTGATTACTGTCTTTTCCCGCCCCTTCGTGACCCGAACCCGTGCGGAGCGCAGGCCAGGCGTGTGACGCCCTGTCCGGTGTTGGTTCTCACGTCCGCCGAACGGGCAGGGACAGACCGAGTTCGCATCGTGTCCGGCCGTGCCCGGTGCGATGGCCGCACACCGAGGTGGAGGTAGACATGGCCGGATTCCTGGACAGGGCCAAGGAGCAGGCCCAGCAGGCTCTCGCGCAGGGGAAGGGAAAAGTGGATGAGGTGCAGTCTCAACGGGCCGGAAACGACCTGCTGAAGAAGCTCGGCGCGGCCTACTACGCGGAGAGGCGCGGATCAGGCACGGCCGACGCGACGCAGGCCGCCCTCACCGCCTTGGAAGCCCACATCTCCACACATGGGGACGGCTTCCTGCGCGGGTAGCCGCCAATACCCCGGCCCGATTCGGCAGGCCTGCCCGGACCGGTGACGACCGGTCCGGGCAGGCGCGACGTCGCGGTGTCGCCTCAAGCGGAGTCGTCGGCTCCGCCGGGCTGGTCCGCCTCTTTCGCCGTGTGGGGAAGCAAGGGGAACAGCCTGGTAATCAGTGCCACCGGGGCGGCGTCGGCGGGGCGGGCCAGTGGGCGTTGCTCGCGGTCCCGGTAAGGGGCGAGCGCCCGCCGGATGGTCTCCGCGACCCGGCTCAACTCCTCGGGCGTCAGATAGGCGACGGCGCTGAAGGCCTCGTCCCGGCGCCATTCGGGCGGCGCCTGGTCGCGTCGGCTAAGCCAGCGCTGCCAGCTCTCGTCCTCAAGTCCGCGGGCGAGGTCGCCGAAGCCCTCGGCGGACGGGCCGCCCGTAGCCGCCGGAGCGGGTCGGCACAGGCGCCAAGGGCGAGCCCGGCCGCCGTTGTGGGGGGCTTCTTCGATGCGTCCGTGGCGCGCGAGCTGTCGCAGGTGGAACGAGCAGAGCCCGGAGCTGTAGCCGAGCCGGGCGGCCGCTTCGGTCGCCGTGAGGGTCCCGACTTCGGCGAGCAGATCGAGGAGGGCCGCGCGGACCTCGTGCTCCCGCAACCCCTCACCCGCCCTGGCGGGCCGGCCGGATGGGGTGGTGAGATCTTCTTCAGTCACTTTGCAAAGTCTGCTACTTTGCAAAGAAGTTGGCAAGAAGGGGAGATGTATATGTCCGTTCATTACGCTCCGTCCCATACCGCCGATCGGCGGGTCCGTGTGCAGGGCCGTCCTGTCGACGCGTATCCGGTTCTGCCGCCGGAGGCGGAGCGGGGTTCGGTGCGCCGGGTCACGGTGGTCGGTGAGGAGGTGCTGAGCCGTCCGTGCCGGGAGGTGACCGAGTTCGGGACGCCGGAACTGGCGGCGTTGATCGACGACATGTTCTTGACGATGTATGTGGCCGACGGCGCCGGCCTGGCCACGAACCAGGTCGGCGTCGATCTGCGCCTGTTCGTCTATGACTGCCCGGACGACCATGGGGTCCGGCATGTCGGCCACATCATCAACCCGGTTCTGGACCTGCCCGGACCGGGGGAGCGCCGGCTCGTCGACGACACCGAGGGCTGCCTCTCCGTACCCGGCGCCGTCATGACGGTTCCCCGCACCGATCGTGCCGTCGCCCGCGGATTCGACAAGGACGGCAACCCTCTCGTCATCGAGGGGACGGGATACTTCGCCCGGTGTCTGCAACACGAGACCGATCATCTCGTCGGCCACACCTATCTCGACCGGCTCTCCAAGCGGGACCGCAAGGACGCCTTGCGGCAGATGGACGACCGCCGCGAGGACGTCTTGGCGCGACGCGCCGACAAGGCCGCCGCTTTGAGTCGACGACGTCTCGACGCGTGAGATCGCCGGCTCGCTCTGGTCGCGCCAGTACCCACCCCCGGAGGACGTGTGCGCGGTAGTCGCTACTCGCTCATGCGCATCAGCAGATGCCCCCGCCGGAATCGTTCGTCCTCGCGCGGCTCACGAAGCATCCGGCCGACTTCGACGAACCCGGCTTCCCCGGCCAGCCCCGCCAGTTCGTCGATCGGCCACCGATAGGCTGTCGTCACCTTGTGATCGAACGCCGTGACCGGCTCGCCCTCCGACTCGAAGAAAGCGAGCAGGAGATGGCCACCGGGTGCGAGCACCCGCCGGAACTCCGCGAAGTACGAGGGAATGGCCTGCGGCGGGGTGTGAATGACCGAATACCAAGAGACGACGCCGTTCAGCTCGCCGTCGGCCAGGTCCAGGGCATCCATGGAACCGACTTCGAACCGCAGATCCGGGTGGGCCTCACGGGCCAGATCGATCATCACCGGCGACAGGTCGATGCCGAAGGCGTCCAGCCCCAGGTCCCGCAGATGCGCGGTCATATGACCGGGACCGCACCCCAGCTCGGCGACGGGCCCGGCGGCGGAGGTCCGCACGAGCTCGGCGAACGCGGCGAGCACCGCGCGGTCCAGCGGGAGGGCGTCGAGCGAACCACGGACGAATTCGGCATAGCGGACGGCGACGGCGTCGTAGGCGTCCGCCGTCGTACGGAGGTACGGGGAAGGTTCAATCACGAGCGAGCACCCTATGACCTTCCTCTGCCGCACCGACGACCGGCCCACCGTCCGTGCCCACCAGCGTTGAGCCGCTGACGTGGCAGCCTGTGGGACCGCCGGCGGCATCCTCTGCGCCGGCAATGGCGTGATGGGCTGACGACGCCGGCCGGGACTACCGCGGCGAGCCGTGTTCGGCGGTCGCCCGGCACGAGGCGGCCCGGCTGTGCACGTCCCGCGTGGTCACCCACAGTGCGAGGGCGGCGCAGCTGAACGCCGCCCCCAGGACGGACACCCCTGTCCATCCGGCCGCCGCGTACGCCAGTGAGGAGCCGGCGGCGCCGAGGGCGCTGCCGGCCGAGTAGAAGACCATGTAGCCGCCGATGATCCTGCTTCCCGCGTCCGGGCGCACCGCGTAGATGAGGGACTGGTTGGTGACGTGCACGGCTTGGACGGCGAAGTCCAGGAGGACCGCTCCGACCGCCAGCGCCCACAGCGACTGCCGGGTGAGCGCCAGGGGGAGCCACGACACCGCCAGCAGAACCAGGGCGGCACCAGTGGTCCGTTGCGCGAGGCCGCGGTCGTTCCAGCGGCCGGCCTTTCCCGCGGCCAGCGCCCCGGCCGCTCCGGCGAGCCCGAACGCGCCGATGGCGGTGTGCGTCAGCGACCACGGCGGGCTGCTGAGGGGTTGGACGACGCTGCTCCACAGGGTGCTGAAGGCCGCGAAGACCAGAAGTGCCAGCGTGCCGCGTATCCGGAGCAGGGGATGGCGGGCGAACAGACTGATGGTGGATACCAGCAGGCGCCGGTACGGCAGATCGGCCGTCGGCGGGCGGCTCGCCGGCAGGGTGCGACGCAGGAGCACGGTGAGGGTGGCGGTCACTACGGCCGAGCAGAGATAGACGGCGCGCCACCCGGCCAGGTCGGCCAGTATGCCCGCCACCGTGCGGGCCAGCAGGATGCCGGTGATCACCCCGCTGGTGACCGCTCCGACGACTCGCCCCCGAAAGGCCGGAGCGGTGAGAGAGGCCGCCGCGGCGACCATCGTCTGGGCGACGACGGCGAGCGCGCCGACCGCCGCGAGGGCGGCGAACAGGGCAGCGGCCCCGGGCGCCGACGCGACGGCCAGCAGCGCGGCGGCGAGCAGGCCGAGCTGGAGCGTGATCAGCTTCCGCCGGTCGACCAGGTCGCCGAGCGGGACGAGGAGTAACAGTCCCGCCGCGTAACCGAGTTGGGTGACAGTGACGATGGCGCCGAGCATGCCGGAACCGAGCGAGAACCGCTCGCCGAGCGTGACCAGCAGGGGCTGGGCGAAATAGACGTTGGCCACCGCGTTGCCGCAGGCGACGGCGAAGAGCAGGACCAGGCGGGTGGGTGGCGGCCCGGCCGGTGCGAGTGCGGTGTGCGCCGCGGTCGTCGTTCGGCTTTTCGCCGTCGAGCAGTCGTTGGGCATGCGCCATCCTCCCGATGGTGGTTGCAACTTGCTACCTGCCGGGGACTCTAGGGTCCCTGGTAGCATGTTGCAACCAGGTGTGTTGCCAGATGCGCTGTCAGATGTGTTGCCGGGTGTGTTGTGAAGGAGGCGGGCCCGATGGTCGCCCGTACGCGATTTGACGCCGATCCCTGCCCCGTCGCCCGGTCGGTCGACGCCATCGGCGACTGGTGGTCGCTGCTGATCGTGCGCGACGCCTTCGACGGCAGCCGCCGCTTCGGGGAATTCCAGCGCAGCCTGGGCGTCGCCAAGAACATCCTCACCACCCGGCTGCGCGTTCTGGAGCAGGCCGGGGTGATGAGAACAGCACCCGCCTCAGATGGCAGCCCCTACCGGGAGTACGTGCTCACGGAAAAGGGGCGCGCCCTCTTCCCCGTCATCGTCGCGCTGCGCCAGTGGGGCGAGAGTCACTGCTTCGAGCCCGAGGAGGCGCACTCGCGGCTCCTGGACCGCCGGACCGGGCGTCCGCTGAGCCCGCTGGAGATCCGCGCCGGCGACGGTCGCCCGGTCGGCCCGGACGAGACGGTCGTCGAGAAGCTCGGAACCGTCGAGGATGCCGATTGACCTGCGCGGTGCGGGGCCGTGCGGTGCAGAAACCTTTCTGCATCTCGCCTTCCCCCGGATTCGGCCAAACCGCCGCACTGCCACCCCACAAGCCGCTTGAATGCACCTCCACATACGGTTCCTGGCTCTGGGGGTTCGATGACGGGTGTGGAGATAGCGGTCGGGTACTTCGCCGCGTGGGCGTTCCGCAAGGTACGGCGGGTGGCCGGCGCGGCGGACGCGGAAGCCGACCGGGTGCTGGACGCCGGCATGGCGCGGGTACACGAACTGGTAAGTGCCCGGCTGGGAGAGGACTCCTCCGTCCGGCGGATGGCGGCGGAGGCCGAAGCGGGCCGCGAGGAACCCACCGAGCGGACCCGCCGGCACATGGAACTGGCCCTGGAAGAGGCCATGGAGACCGACGAGGACTTCGCCGACCGGCTGAACCGCCTCGTCGACGAGCTCGAACGCCACCGGAAGGCCGCGGGAGGCGCCCCGGTGAGCGACGGTTTCATCGCGGCGGGCGGGAACGTCGAGGTGCGCGCGGACAACGGTTCGCTCATCGCCCGTGACATCTCGGGCACGGTGAACCTGGGAAACCCTACGGACCCGGGGCCGGTCCGGCACTGACCGACCCCGGGGAAGAATCGGCGCGTTCCGCCGTTCACCTGCAAGGCTCCGTGATGGCCCGGGCGATCGGCAAGGTCGTCCAGTACGTGACGATGCCACGTGACCCGGTCCGGGAGCGGCTGGCCACACTGGCGGACGCGGTGCACGACAGCGAATGCGAGCAGTGGCAGCGGCTGGTCGGCAGCGACATCAAGCGCATCGACCTCTCCTACACCCGGCACCCCACGGCCGGCCGGATGGCCGCCGGTGCGGCGACGGCCGGACGACTGCTCGGCGCCGGCCCCGGCCACGCCGCCCACGAGAGCGACGCCGGTGACACGGAGACACCCGACGTCGTCGGCTACTTCCGCCGTATCGACCCCCGCCGGCTGCTGATCACAGGGCCGCCCGGCGCGGGCAAGACCACGCTGGCCCTCGGGCTCGTCACCGAACTCCTCGAACGGTCCGAGGCGGACGAACCGGTGCCCGTGCGCCTTTCGCTCTCCCGCTGGAACACGGACACCGGTCTGGACGGATACCTGACGGAACAGCTCTCCGAGACGTACAACATGGCGCCGAAGGAGGCCGCGCAGCTGGTCCGTCGAAGACTGGTGCTGCCGGTGCTCGACGGACTGGACGAGCTCGACCCGCTTCGGGAGGACGGCACGCCCGACCCCGGAGCACCCAGGGCCCGGTCCGTCCTGGCCGCGCTGAACACATACCGGGGCAGGGAAGGGAGCCGGCTCGGCCCGGTCGTCCTGACCTGCCGCACCGACCACTACGAGGCGTTCGGCGCGCGTACCGGCGCGGACGGCGGTCAGTTGCTGGACGCGGCCCGCATCGAGGTCGACCCCGTACCCGCGGCCGACGCCCACGCATATCTGAAGGACCGCACCACGGACCCCGACCGCTGGCGGGGCCTGCTGGAGAACCTGGAGCGGGAACCGGACGGGACCCTGGCCCGAACCCTCTCGACGCCCTGGCGGCTCTGCCTGGTCGCGACCGTCTACCGTACGTCCGGGGACCCGTCGGAGCTGCTCGACCACCCCACCCCCGAACAACTCGACGCGGACCTGCTCGCCCGCTTCGTACCGGCGTCGGCGCTTCTCCACCCGGAGCACCCGGAACACCCGGAGTACACGCCCGAGCGGGTCCACCACTGGCTCCACCGGCTCGCGCGACACCTGGAGAACCCGGACGGCGAGGCGAGCCGCGAACGGACCGCGCGCGACAGGACGGACATCGCCCTCCACCGGCTGTGGCCCATGGGCGGCGTCGAACGGGTCCGCCGACTCGACGGCTTCCTGACCACGAGCGTCTACCTGCTCTTCGTTCCCCTGATCCTGAACCTGCCGTGCCGGGTGGACATCTCCGTCCCCGTCGCCTTCGGGGCATACCTCGTGTGGTGCGGGGCGACGGGCAAGAAGGTCGGCGCGCCGAATCGATTGCATATACGGGGCCTGCGCGGCCGGTCCGGAAGGCGCACCCTCGCCTGGGTCCTCGGGCTGAGCCTCGTCTGCGGGATCGGGTCGGGGGCTTTCTTCACGGCCTACTACGGGCTTCCGGCCGGCCTCGCGTCCGGGGCGTCACTGGTCGTCCTGTACTTGCTGTCGGGCGCGATGACTCGTACGCCCTCAAGGGCCGCGCGCCCCGGTGACCTCGTCTTCGACGACCTGGCCGCACGGTCTGTGCAAGGGGTCGCTTACGGGCTGATGCTGGGGATCCCGTTCGGGACGATGTTCGGCACACCGGTGGGCCTGTCCATGGGTCTCGTGGGCGGCTTGACGATCAGCGGCGGAGCGGGCCGGAGGTACCTCGTCCTCCTCCTCTGCGCCCGCTGGGAGAAGACCCTGCCCTCGCGGCCGGGTGCCTTCCTCGACTGGGCCTGCGAGGCAGGACTGATGCGGCTGTCCGGCCCCGCCTACCAGTTCCGCCACCAGGAACTCCAGCACTGGCTGGCCGCCCACCCGCGGCCTGTGGGGGAGGGTGCGGCATCACCGCGCCGGATCGGAGCCGGCCAGGCGTGACCGTTGGTTCAGCGCGGGCCGGCCGCCATCCTGCGCAGGGCATCGGCTGATGGTGAGTCCTCGTCGGCGGTATAGATGACCATCCATGTACCGGAGGCGTCCGTCGGCTCGAACGCCTCCGAGGTGAGTTGGAGAGTGGTGCCGAGCGTGGGGCAGGCCAGCCTGGAGGGTTTACGGGTACTGTCGAAGGCGAACTGCGTGGTCCATAGTCGCCGGAAGTCGGGGCTCTCCGCCAGCAGCCCGCCCACGTGCGCCGCGAGTTCGCCGTCGCGCGGCCGTCGTACCGTCTCCGTGCGCAGGTACGCCACGATCTCGCGCGCCGACCCCTCCCAGTCGAGGAACAGCGAGCGGGCGCGGGGATGGGTGAACATCAGCCGGCCGAGGGAGCGGTCGCGCGGCGCGATCCGGGAGAAGTCGAAGAAGACTCGTGCGGCCGGCCGGTTCCACGCCACGATGGCGCCGTCGCGGCCGACCACATAGGCGGGGGAATCGCGCAGGGAGTCGAGGATCCGCTGCCGGCCGTCCCGTACTCCCTCGTCGCACGGCCGGGCCGAGGCGTCGGCCGTCAGGGGACGCTGTGCCAGGGCGCGCAGGTAGCGCCGCTCGCCCGGGGTGAGCCTCAGCGCACCGGCGACCGCCTCGACAACCGTGTCCGAGACGAGAGAGGTATGGCCGCGCTCCAGTCGGATGTACTGGTCGACGCTGACCGAGGCCAGTGCGGCCACCTCTTCGCGGCGCAGGCCCGCGACCCGGCGTGGGCCATGGACGCGCAGTCCCATGGGGCCGGGGCTCAGTCGTGAGCGGTGGAACATGAGGAAGTCACGCAGCGCGGTCTTGCGGTTCATCCGGCTATTTTCCGTGAGGCCGCGGTGCCGACCACAGCATGGTGACGAGTGGAGCCGGTGGGGGGACAGTGCAGAACCTGCCCTGTCCCCCCACCGGCTCCAGCCCGATCCTGAACGGCGTCCCGACACTGCCCAGGAGGCCAGATGGAAGCCGGTCGGCCCAGTCTCACCGCGATGCGCGCGGCACACAGCCGCGCCCGTCACCAGAACGATCCCCGGCGGATCCTCACCGACCCGCTGGCGCCGAAGATCCTGCGTCTCGATTCCGGTGATCTGCCGCCGTTGCCAGACGATCCGACGGATCTGTACGGCATCCGGTTCCTCGCCGCGCGCAGCCGTTTCGCCGAGGACGTGCTCGCCGCCGCGGTGGCCACCGGCACCCGGCAGCTCGTGGTCCTCGGCGCCGGCCTGGACACCTTCGCGTACCGCAACCCCCATGCCGGACTGAGGGTGTTCGAGGTGGATCATCCCGCGACCCAGGTGTGGAAGCGTCAGCAGTTGGCGGCGGCCGGGGTCGGCATCCCGTCGTCGGTGACCTTCGCCCCCGTCGATTTCGAACGCGACTCCCTGGCCGGGGCAATGGCCTCGGCCGGGCTGGACCGCGACCGGCCGGTGTTCTTCTTCTGGCTCGGGGTCACGCCCTATCTCACACGGGACGCCGTCCTCGCCACCTTGCGTTTCATGGCCGGCCACTCCGGGCCGGTACAGGTGGTGTTCGACTACTACGGCGAAGCGCCGTCGACGCTGTCCCCACGGCTGCGCGCCGTGCGCGAGGCCGCGGCGAAGCTGGTCGCCGAGCTCGGCGAGCCCTGGCTCACCTGCTTCACCCCGGAGGACATCGCCGACGAACTGCGTGCGATGGGGTTGGACCGCGTCGACGACCTCGTCGGCAGGGAACTGATCGCCCGGTACATCGACGGACCCGTCCCCGACGCCGACCCGGTCGGTGGTCGCGTGATCCTCGCGGGACGCACCACGACTCCGTGACGCATGGCCGGCGGCCGTCGGCGGTCTTTCCGGAAGGAAGTGCCTCACGTCGCGCCGCGGTCGGCCGGCAGTTCGGCCGCCGGGTTTCCCCGCCAGCGTGTACGAGCCGGTACGTGTTCGCCCTTCATCAGGAAGGAGTCGGCATCGACGTGGGCGCCGTCGTCGATGACGACGCCGTAGTGGACGAACGCGCTGGTGCCGATGGCGCAGTCGGCGCCGATCGTGATGTGGCGGGACTTGAAGACGCCGTCCTCCAGGGAGTGGGCCTGGAGGGTGCTGCCCGCGTTGAGGGCGCAGTCGTCGCCGACGCGGGTGAGGGTGCGCTCAATGATGTGGCATCCGTCGTCGAGGACCCGGTGGCCGATGTGGACACCGAGGAGCCGCCAGACGACCGGCTTGAGCGGGGTTCCGTTGAAGAGGGCGAGGTAGACCACAGGCGGTACCTTCCAGTACCGCTCGTGTCTCCAGAAGTCCTTCTCGTAGATGGAGCAGAAGCGGGGCCGCAGTCCGTGCGGGCCCACCACGGCCCGTTCCACCAACGCGAACCAGCCGACGGTGAAGGCGAGTCCGAGCAGGGTGGAGCATGCCGTGCCCAGCCAGTACGACACGTCGTCGTCTCCCAAGGGGAGCATGGCGATCAGTACCAGGCCGAAGACGTACAGACACCGGACGGTCAGGAACAGGGCGATGGTGACGGCATTGTGGCGGTTCTTGGCCGCGAGTCTCCTCCGGCGTTCGGATCCTGCGCCCAGGCGGTCGAAGCGGCGGTCGCGTTCGACCGAGCGAGGGATCTCGAAGGGCGGCGAGCCCAGCAGCCCCGTGGCCTCCTTGACCGGGCCGCTGACCGGGATCATGGTCTTGGTCGCCAGCAGACAGCCGTCGCCGGTCCTGCCGCCGGCGGGGTAGGCGATGTTGTTGCCCAGGAAGTTGTCCCGGCCGATGACGGCCGGGACGGCACGGAAGGAGGTGCTGGAGAATTCGGCGTTCATGAAGGACAGCCCGTCCGAGACCATGGTCCCGGTGCCGACGCGGCTGAGGGCGGGGACTTCGTGTTTGACGACCATGCCGAAGTTGGACCCGGTCTGCTCGACCGGTTTCAGCCGGTAGCCGAGGGCGCTCAGGTAGCGCACGACGGCCGAGCTGTCGCCGAACAAGGCGTTGTAGAAGCCGATGTTGGTGAGCCGGGCGGTGGCGCGTTGCAGCGCGAACTGTACGCCGTAGAGCGGGTGGACCACGTTCGGCCTGATCAGGCGGCACAGCGACCGTGACAGGAGTGCGGTCAGGGCCGGCCCGAGGACGGCGAGGCCGAGCACCGCGGCCACGGAGATCTTCAAGCCGTCGGCGTAGTACGCCCAGCTGTCCGGGCCGACCGCCCCGGTGACCGTACCGGCCAGCAGTGGGGGCCGGGACGCCAGCAGCGCGGCGACGGCCACCCCGCCCACTCCGGTGATGGCCACCGCGGTCAGCAGCCGGGCGATGCTGTGGCAGACGCGGCGGACAATGCCGCAACGGGCCGGCGGGACCGTGAGGTACTGGCAGCCGGCCGGCGCCGGTACGGCCGGTGAGCCGTGCCAGCACTGCCCGGCCGGTACGGACTGGCCGGAGTGCAGCGAGGAGGCATGGCCGAGCTGGGCGGCCTCCCCGAGGCGTACGCCGATGTCGAGGGTGCTGTGCTCGCCGACGAAGGAGCCGTCACCGATGGTGACGCGTCCGGTCTCGATGACACCGTCGTGGGCCCGGTAGCCGTTGAGATAGGTGTCCTTGCGGATCACGCTGTCGGCCCCGACGGTGAGCAGGTCGGTGCACACCGGTATCCGAAGGGTGAGGATCAGGGCGCGGGGCCCGATCCTGGCGCCCAGCGCCCTCAGATAGAGCGTGTACAGCGGTGTACCGACGGTCAGCAGGGCGAGCGGGTTGGTGGTGACCAGGGTCTTGACGCACCAGAAGCGGACGTAGGCCATGCTCCACAGGGGGATGCGCCGCTCCGACCACCGGCCGACGAGAACCCACTTCGCGGCGATCGGCACCAGACCCGTCCCGCCCAGCATCGCGGCGGCGAAGACGACCGCGCGCCCATAGACGGCGGGCCACCCGCTGCCCTGCGTCACCCAGGCTGTCCCGGTGTCCATTGCCACCGAGGCCAGGCACACGTAGGCCAGGAACACCAGGAGTTGCATCGCCGCGCACAGAGCGTACCGGGGAGCGCTCACCCTCCGCGTCGGTACCGGACGCCGTGTGGGTGCGGTGTGTGGCACGGCGGGCGCCGTCCGGTCCAGGGCCGCGGCGAGGGCCCGTACGGTGGGGTGGAGGTAGACGTCCTTCATCGACACATTGGGCAGGCCCGGGAGTTCGCGGACCGCCGCGTTGAAGTGCGCCATCAGCAGGGAGTTGGCGCCGAGTTCGTCGAAGAAGTGGCTGTCCGCGGAGACCCGTTCGACCCGCAGGGTGCGGGCCAGCAGCTCGGCCAGCGTCCGTTCGGTGGCGGTCGTCGGCGCCGCGAAGTCGCGCCGCGCCGTGATGCGGCGGGGTCCGGTCGGCGCGGGCAGGCGGCCGCGGTCGGCCTTGCCGCTGGGCAGTACCGGTATCGATGCGATGGGTTCCAGATAGGCGGGGACCATGTAGGCCGGCAACCGCTCTCGCAGCTGTACGACGACGTGGTCGGGGTCCACGACGGCGCCTTCGCGGGTGGTGTAGAACGCGCACAGCTCCACGGCGTCCGGGGCGGGCTCGTGCCGGGTCACCACGGCCTGGGCGATTCCGGGGACGTGGAGCAACACCGATTCGATCTCGGCCAGTTCCACACGGTAGCCGCGGATCTTGACCTGGGTGTCGATGCGGCCGTGGTGCTCGATCTCGCCGTGGGCGTTGATCCTGCCCAGATCCCCGGTGCGGTAGATCCTGCCGGACGGGTTGCCGGGAATGCCGATGAAGTCCGGGACGAAAGCGCGTTCGGTCAGGTCCGGCCTGTTGAGGTAGCCGCTGGCGAGCCCCATGCCGGCGATGGCGATCTCGCCCATGGTGCCGGGTGGCGGGGTGGTGTTCGCCCCGGGGTCGAGCAGGAGCACCGCGTACGTCGGCAGTGGGACGCCGATCGTCACCGGACGGTCCGGGTCCAGCAGGGTCCAGGTCGCGGTGACGGTCGCCTCGGTCGGGCCGTAGACGTTGAGGAACCGGCGGCCGGGCCGGTGCCAGCGGCGGATGAGGTCCTGCGGGCAGGACTCCCCGGACACCAGCAGGAACCGCAGCCGGGACAAGCCCGCGTCCAGCGTGGCCAGCAATGTGGGAACGCAACACAGGGCGGTGACCCGCCGGTCCCGCAGGAAGGCGTCCAGCTCGGCCCCGAGCAGGCCGGGGCCGGTCGGCCGGGGCACCAGCGTCGCACCGGCCGCCCAAGGCACCCATGTCTCCTCGACGGAGAAGTCGAAGGCGAGGGTCATTCCCTGGTACACCCGGTCCTCGGCGGTGATGCCGTAGACCTCCGCGGCCACGTGTACGAAGTTGCAGATGGCCGGGTGACCGATGGCCACCCCCTTGGGGCGGCCGGTGGAGCCGGAGGTGTAGATGACGTAGCAGAGGTCGTCGGGCGGCTGTGCCGTGGTGATGGTGCCGAGGCGGCGGTGGGACCGCTTCGCTATGTCGGCGCGCATCCGGTCCAGGTACAACACCTCGGGTCCATCGGGGAGCTCGGGTCCATAGGGGGGCTCGGGTCCATCCGGTCCATCCCGTCCACCCGAAAGACGGTCCGCCCGGTCGTGGAGCCGGGAGAGCGTCAGGACCGTCCGCACGGCGGCGTCGGTGACCATGTACGACAGCCGGTCCGCCGGGTAGCCGGCGTCCAGCGGGACGTACACGGCGTGCGCCTTGAGCACCCCCAGCATGCTGGTGTAAGCGTCCACCGCGTCGTCGAGCAGCAGCCCGACGCGGTCGCCGGGGCGTGTGCCCCGGTCCAGCAGGAAGCGGGCGAGCTGGTTCGCCCTGTCGTCCAGCTGCGTGTAGGTCAGCGTGACGTCACCGGTGTCGACCGCGAGGTGATTTCCCCGCCCTTGGGCCCGCAGCCGGTCGCACTGTTCTTCGAACAGATGCTCCAGTCGCTCGCCGTCCCGCCACCGGACCGAACCGTCGTCCCCGGCGCAGGTCAGCAGCCCGCCCGGTCGGCTCGACGATCGCGGCACCCACTGGGGCGCTGGATGCCGACCGGGGGCTCCTCTTTCTCTGCGCTCGCCTTCTCTGCGCTTGTCATCCGACGCCATCGTTCGTCACACAAGCCCACGCCCCGGCCTTCGGGTGCTGAAGCGATGGGGTGGCGCTCCTGTGATTCGCAGGTGAAAGCCGAAGCATTCGAGGGAAATATTGGACCATTCGGGCCCTTTATATTTTACCGCCCAGCGCCCACCGCCACTGCTCGCAAGCCTGATCCGACCTGACCCGGCCTGGCCGGGCAGGGCTCTCGGCGTGCGCCGAGAGGGGGCGAGCCCTTGACTGGGGGAGCACGTCACCGAGAGCGCGACTGGAGGAAAAATGACTCGACGCTGGACGCACGCGACGGGAGTGGCATTGGCCGGTCTCATCACACTCACGGGCGTCGGCTGCTCCAACAATCCGAGCAGTCCGTCCGGCCCGGGGAGCAAAGCCGCCTCCGTCGCCTCCCAGGCTTCCGCGGCGGTGTCGTCCCTCGCTTCGCAGGCTTCCGGCGCCCTCGCGTCGGCCAGCGCGGAAGCGAAGCGGAAGCTGGACGAGATCAAGGGCGGAGTCGACGTCAAAGGCGACGTGAAGCCCGGAACCGTGACCACCGACGGCGAAGGACGTGCCTCGGCCCAACTGACCGCCGACAACAAGGCGAGCTCGGCCAAATCGTTCGCCGTCCAGGTCAACTTCACGGATCCGGGAGGCAACCTCCTGGACACCGCGGTCGTGAACGTACCGGATGTCCCCGCCGGCAAGTCCGGCACGGCCACGGCGCGCAGCAACCGCAAGCTGTCCGGTGACGTACGGGCCGAAGTCGCCAGGGCGGTGCGGCACTGAGCCCTGCGCGTCGCGCGCCGGCGCGTACGCAGGTGCCATCACGTGCACCCGTAGGGGGTGTCTTGACGTCCGGAACGCTGGGTAGGACAGCCGAACCGGAAGGCAGCCCTCACCACCAAGGGATCATTGATGGATCGGACGACCGCGCAGAGGCTCATCTTCACCATGCTGGACGCCGATGGAGACGGGATCGTCTCCCAGGACGAATACATGGCACGCACCACGAATGTCGCACTGGCGACGGGACGCAAGGAGGACGACCCACTGGTCGTCACCGCACGCGCACTCGGTGGGCAGGCGTGGGCAGTGATGGACGCCGACGGCGACGGAAAGATGACCTTCGACGAGTACGCGGCCTGGGCGGGCGCCGAAGCGTTCGACACCGTCTGCGCACCCGTCCTCGGCGCGCTCTTCGACCTCGCCGACGCCGACCGGGACGGGACTCTCGGCCTGCCCGAGTTCACGGCGCTCCGCACCGCACTCAACAACCCGGCCCACAATGCCGAAGCGGCGTTCGCGGCGCTGGACGCCGATGGTGACGGACGCGTCAACCGGGACGACTACATCGCGTCGATCCGCGCCCATGTCACCGGGGAGGGCTCCCCGATGGGCGAGGCGCTGTACAGCGGCGTCGCGGTCTGACGACGGTGCCGGCCGGCCCTCCCTCGGTGTGCCTCCGTGCGCGGTGGGTGTGCGCTCCGCGCGCCCGGGACGGTGCGGGGGCGGGGCGGGTTCACTAGGACCCATGGAGACGCTTGCCGCCTGTGAGATCGGCTCCGACGATGTCTTCACCGACCTCTGCATCGCTCCGGCCGCTTGTCCGGCCCCCGTGGCGTTCTGCCTGCCGGAGGGGGCCGAATGCCTGCCCGGCATCGATGTCTGCTGCTCGGGGTTCTGCTTCAAGGCCCCCGGCGAGGTGACGGCGCACTGCCACGGATGACAGGAGCAGGCACCCCGGCAGTGCGGCTGTTTACCGAGACCGCCGCCCTGCGGCTGACGTCCGGCACCATCCTGCTCGAAACAGGCGGCGGCGACGGAATGCTGCTGAGCTGCCACGCGCCCATCGCCGCCTACGTTCCCCCGGCGGTGATGAACTGGGCGGCCCGGGGTGCGACGGTACCGGCCGAGCATGAAGCGGCGTACGCGCGGTGTCTGGCGGCTTGGCGTTCGGCCGGCCTTCAGGAGGGCGAAGTCCGGCAGAACGCCTCTCTTCCTGAAGCGGGAAAGAGACGACTCCACCTGACCGTCGGCCGTCCCGTTCTGGTCATCGCGTCATCTCCTGGCTGCGGATACTGCCGGCACCTGCGAGCCGATCTCGAAGCCAACCGTAAAGCTGTCGCCCGTATGGACGCCTCAGTACTCATCACGGGTGACGGCTGCCCCGAGGTGTGGGGTGTCCGGCCGGCCCCGGGGCAGGTCGAGGAACTGGCCGATATCCGAGTGGACATGGCAGAGCTGGGCACACCCTCGGCCGTGCTGCTGACCCCCGATGGCAGCCCTCGGCTCCTGCGCGGCTTCGACGCCGTGACCATGGCTTTGATCGAACTCGGTCGGGAAGAGCCCGGAAGGACGGTCTGCGAGACGCCCACGTCCTGCTCGGTCGCCGTGGGCGCCGGCCCCGTTGACGCGCTGGTGACGGCGCGCGCCCGGGGGAGGTCCGTGGGGATCGCCGCGCGAGGAGCCGAGGCCGTGGAAGTGGCTGGCCTGGTGGCCGGGGAACCCGCCCCGAACGGGCACACCGGATACGTACCCGTCACCTTGCGCGTGGAGCGCCCCCGGAACCTGTGGTTGATCTTCCGCGGTGGTGAACTGGCAGCCCGGTCCCGCAGCGAAGAAGAGGCCCTGTCACTGCTGGAACGGGTCGTCGCCGGGTTCGGCCCGCCGGAGGCCCACCAGACGCGGTTGCTGTGCGGGGTGCTCGTTCACACCCAGGGGCGAGCCATGCTTTTCCCTCGGAGCCGGCTCACGTACTTCGTCGAACGGTCCTCCCTGCTGGCGCGGTCCGGCTGGCGACCGTCTCCCGACCCGTTCGTACTCCTGGAGGCGGACCGGGTCGGCGCGCCCGTCCTCGTCCACCCGTCGTCGACCGGGACCCCGCGACGCACGCCCGTCTCGGGGGTGCTGGCGCAGCCTCCGGACCACCCGCGGCCTGCGGCGCACATGCGGGGTAGGGCGCTTACCTCGATCGTCAACTGGCACACCCGTCCCGCGTCCCCGCAGCGGCTTCACGCGGCGTATGCCTTGCTCTCCGCCCTGCCGATCCACCTCGGCACCTGGGAGGAAACGCTGACCTTCCTCGAGCGCCTCGACGCGTAGCCTCAGGAGTGCGTTTCGGCCCGGCGCTCGTCCACGTACTCGGTGATGATCGAGAAGAACCGCGCCGGGTCCTCGAACGGCAGGCCGTGGCCGCCGGGTACTTGGAGATAGTCGGCTCGGTGGATGGCGGCGGCCAGTTCGCGCTGGTGGTGGGGCGGGGTGAGCTGATCCCCGCGACCACCTGTTCGGTATCGTCGAGTTCCCGTATCCGTCGCAGCCGGGCGGTGAGTTCCTCGGCGTTTGACTGCGGCCGGACATACCAGGGAGCGTAGCCCCCCTCGAAGAAGGTGCCTTCACGCTCGCCCCGCGTCAGCTCGGCGAAGGCGCCCACCTCCTCCACGACGGGCGGCTCGTAAGTCTCCTGCCGCTCCATGGGTTTCCCCTTCCTGCGGTACCGGTGACAGGACCCTATGAGGAGGTGCGTGGTTGTCTCTGCTGGTGGTCAGGCTTGCGCGGTGGGCCGGACGACGATCTCGCTGATGTCGACGCCGATGGGCTGCTCGATCGCGAAACCGATCGCGGATGCGATGGCGGAGGGCGGGATGGCGATCTCGTCGCGCTGACGGACCATCGCCGCTGCCGCCTCGGGGCTCGCTCCCTTGCCGACCCCTTCGGTGTTGGTGAATCCGGGTGAGACGAGGGTGACGCGCAGGTCGGGGCCGGCCTCCTGCCGTAGCCCCTCGGTCAGTACTTTGACCGCCGTCTTGGTGGCCGCGTACACGCTCTGCGGTGATTTCACGATGTAGGCCGCGGTGGAGGCGACATTGACGAACTGGCCGGAACGCTGCCGCCGGAAGACGGGCAGTGCCGCTCCGATCCCGTTCAGCAGGCCGGTGATGTGCGTCGCGACCATCGCGTCCCAGTCGTCCTGGCGCAGCTCGTCGAGCGGTGACACCGCCATCGTGCCGGCGTTGGAGACCAGGACGTCGAGCCGGCCGAACCGGTCGACCGACATGTCCGTGAGGAGTTTCAGGTCTTCCCGGCGTGTCACGTCGATGACGGCTCCGACGACCTCGCCGCCCTGCGCGGTGATCCGGTCCACCACCGCGTTCAGCCGGTCCTCCCGTCGGGCTCCCAGTACGAGCCGGGCCCCTTTCTCCGCGAGGTACGTCGCCGTCGCGGCTCCGATGCCGCTGCTGGCACCCGTGATCGCTACTGCCTTGCCTGCGATTCCCGACATGATCAAGAGTCCTTACGGGAGGAATGCGCGCAGGTCAGACCATGACCTACAGTGGAAGTGGGGGCATCCCCGCTTATTTGGAGACTAAGTGGGGGCTCCTCCGTTTAGCAACTGGAAAGAAGACCGGAGAGGAGGGCGCGGCCACCGATGGTCGGAGACGAGCAACGCCCGTTGCGAGCTGACGCGCGACGAAACAGGGACAAGATCCTCACGGCTGCGGTGAACGTGTTCGCCGAGGAGGGGCTGGACGCGCATCTGGAGCGCATCGCCAAGGCGGCGGGCGTGGGCAGCGCGACCCTGTATCGCAACTTCCCCACCCGCGAAGCCCTGATCGAGGCGGTCTACCGCAACGAAGTGGCCCAGTTGTGCGACGCGGTCCCCGGCCTTCTGTCGACAAAGCCGCCGTTCGAAGCACTGCGTGCTTGGACACGCCTCTTCCTGGACTACGTCACTGCCAAACTCGGCATGATCGATGCCCTGCGCACCATCGCCGCCACGGGAGAGAGCCCCTATGGCAACAGCCGGGAGATGATCCAGGCCGCCCTTACGGACCTGATGGACGCATGCGCGGCCGCCGGGGCGATCCGCACCGACATCAGCCCGTCCGACATGGTCGCCGCCCTCGCGGGCATCGCCCTCACGTCGGCGCAACCCGAACAGCGAAAGCAGGCCGAACGCCTACTCGACCTCACCTTGGACGGCCTGGCCGCCTTCGGGGCGTAGCGGGACGATGAGTCGGGCTTCGTCGATGAACTAGTCGATGAACTATGAGTATCTATTGCTGGCGGTGTAGTTTTTCCTCCGCTGCAGCAACAGGATCAAGACTGCCCGCAATGGCCGAGCGCCGCGTTCCAGGCCGGCTCCGCTGTCCTGGGTCGGCCAGGCGTGGTTGGGGCCCGGCTCGTGCCTGCGGAGCCCGGGTGGTGGCCGAAGAGGTCGACGTATTTCCGCTCATATACGGGCGAGCGCCGATCCTGAATATCTCATGCCGCAACTACAGAAATGGCCACCGGCGCGGTAAGGGTTTTTTACGCTCTCGAAAACTTCGGGATCATCTGCCGCGCATGGACGCCAGTACCGTGCTACCTTCGATCTCAGTTGCAGTTGTGGTTCCCAAGACTTCAAGCGTGCTCGCCGTCGTACATGGCGGAGCGCTTTCGTATTGCCGGTGTTTATTTCCGGACGGGCAAACAACGCAGCGATACGGAGCTCGCACGGTGCGGGCTCCGGGCACTGCCCCGAAGGAGATATGACATGGCTACTGGCACCGTGAAGTGGTTCAACGCGGAAAAGGGTTTCGGCTTCATCGAGCAGGAGGGCGGCGGCGCCGACGTCTTCGCCCACTACTCGAACATCGCCGCCCAGGGCTTCCGCGAGCTGCAGGAAGGCCAGAAGGTGAGCTTCGACGTCACGCAGGGCCAGAAGGGCCCGCAGGCCGAGAACATCGTTCCCGCCTGACGCTGACGCGTAACACTGTAGCTGGGGCCCGCACCTTGGGGTGCGGGCCCCAGCTCGTTGCTTTTCGGTGTTTCCCGCGTGCCCCACAACGGCCGCACACGTGGCGTGCGGGCAGCCGGTCGCTCTTCTTTGCGGCGTTGCCGGTCCCGCTTCGGCGTGCAGGGGCGACATATTCCCGCCCCGCTTCGTTCCATCTCATTTCATCGGTTCGTTCCTGCGATTCTCTGTGTGCGGCTCATTGTCGCCGGGAATTCCTCGACGCACCGCATCGAGGAAGGTTCTCCATGAACCGCACAGCTCGCACGAATGACCGCTACTCCCGCTCTGCCCGCTCGTCCGGCTCGGACCGCGGCGGCTACCCCTCCGGTCGGCCGAACCGCTCGGGCACGGGTCGTTCCGGGGGCACCGGACGGCGTCCCGCGACACTGCAGGGAGAGTTCGCCCTGCCCGTCACCCACACTCCCGCCCTGCCCCCGGCCGAGGCTTTCGCCGAGCTGGACATGCCGTCGCCGCTGCTGGCGGCCCTCAGAGCGGAAGGCATGTCCGCCCCGTTCCCCATCCAGGCCGCCACGCTGCCGAACTCGCTGGCCGGGCGCGATGTTCTCGGCCGCGGTCGCACCGGATCGGGCAAGACGCTGGCCTTCGGTCTGGCCCTGCTGGCCCGTACCGCCGGGCAGCGCGCGGAGCCCCGCCGGCCGCTGGCACTGGTCCTGGTCCCGACCCGGGAACTGGCCCAGCAGGTCACCGACGCCCTCACCCCCTATGGCCGGTCACTCAAGCTGCGGCTGGCCACCGTCGTCGGCGGAATGTCGATCGGCCGCCAGTCCAGCGCACTGCGCGGCGGGGTCGAGGTGGTCGTCGCCACGCCGGGACGGCTCAAGGACCTCATCGAGCGCGGTGACTGCAGGCTGAACCAGGTCGCCATCACCGTGCTGGACGAGGCGGACCAGATGGCCGACATGGGCTTCATGCCCCAGGTCACCGCGCTGCTCGACCAGGTTCGGCCCGAGGGGCAGCGGATGCTCTTCTCGGCCACCCTGGACCGCAACGTCGACCTCCTGGTCCGGCGCTACCTGACGGACCCGGTGGTCCACTCCGTCGATCCTTCGGCGGGCGCGGTCACGACGATGGAGCACCACGTGCTGCACGTCCACGGCGCCGACAAGTACGCCACCACCACCGAGATCGCCGCCCGCGAAGGCCGGTCGATCATGTTCCTGGATACCAAGCACGCCGTGGACAACCTCACCAAACACCTGCTGAACAGCGGTGTCCGCGCCGCGGCCCTGCACGGTGGCAAGTCCCAGTCCCAGCGCACCCGCACCCTGGCCCAGTTCAAGACCGGCCATGTCACCGTCCTGGTGGCCACCAACGTCGCCGCCCGCGGCATCCACGTCGACAACCTCGATCTCGTCGTCAACGTCGACCCGCCCAGCGACCACAAGGACTACCTGCACCGCGGTGGCCGTACCGCGCGCGCCGGCGAGTCCGGCAGCGTCGTCACCCTCGTCCTGCCCAACCAGCGCCGCACCATGAACCGCCTGATGGCGGACGCGGGCATCACCCCGCAGACCACCCAGGTCCGTTCCGGCGAGGCCGAACTGAGCCGCATCACCGGCGCCCAGGCACCCTCCGGCACCCCGGTCACCATCGCCGCACCAGTTGTCGAACGTGCCAAGCGCAGCGGCTCCACCACGCGAGGCCGCCGCAGCCGCCCCGCCCAGGCCCGTCGTGCCGCCGGATCAGCCCGTACCGGGACACCGACCGCGCGGCGGACCTCCTCGGCCCCGGCCGCCTAGGCCGGCCAGGACGATCACGCTCGGCCTGTCGGATCACCATCGTCACGGAGGCTTTCGTTGCTGCCGCAGAGCTACCCCCAGAGGGACTTCCCCGGCAAGACAGCCGGCGACGTCATGTCGTCGCCGGGACCACAGGTCGGCGACGACATGATCATCGACGAGGCTCTGTCCGTCCTCATCGGGGCCGGTGCCGACCATCTCCTCGTCCGTGACGAGGACGGGCGGTGTACGGGCCTGGTCACCCGTTCCCAGATGGCAGACCATCTCCAAGGCTCCTGGTACACCGAGGAGACCCGGTTGCGGGACCTCATCTACGACCGTGGGCCCTTCACTTCGCCCGTGATGTCTGCACACGACGCGGAACGCGCCATGCGTCAACGCGCGCTGTGGGCCTCACCCGTGATCGGTGAGGACGGGCACGCCCTGGGCGTCGTCGTTCTCACCCGTTGATCCCTCTCCGTCCGGGCCGGCGATCCGTCTCCGGCTTCTCTTCGACCTTATGGAGGCACGATGCGCGTCGTCATCGCCCGCTTTCCTTTCGACCTGCTCAAGTCCGAGGTGCAGGATGCGATGAAGGGCATCAAAGCCGAACCCGTCACGGGTGAGTCCGTGCTCATCGGTCGTCGCCATTACCCCGTCAAGCAGGTCGGGGAGATCATCACCCGGCAGGATCGCCGTGACTTCTCCGCCTGTGAAGTGACCCGAGCCCTGAGCAGCCTCGGCTTCGTGTGCCGCCCGGCTGCCGCTCTCGTGCCACCGACCGGTCTCACACCGCTGGAGACGGCGTCGGCCTTGCTGGGGCACCCGGCCCGAGCCTGACCGGACCGCTGTGGGCAAAGAGTCCGCCCCGCAGCTGCCGACTCAGCGGCCGGAAGAGCGCAAGGATCCCTGGCCGTGACAGTGCTGGGAGGGCCCTCACCCAATGTGCTCCCCGAACGCCTCCGACCGGCCCGGGCCCCCTGTCCGGGACCAGCGTTCGACTCCTGCCATCGCCGCCCCCTTGCCAGGTCGGATCTGCCTGAGCCATTGCTCCGCAGGCGGCGTGTCACGCGAGAAATCCGCGAGCGATCTATCGTCAAGGTATGAGCGTGTGCATCAAGCTGGTGGAGAACCGGCCCCCCAAGGAATACGCGGAGCTGGCGGCTGCTGACATCTCCTACGACGACATCACCGAAGGTGAGTCGCCCGCCACGTACGAGTACGACCTGCTTCCGAGCGGCGCATTGCGGATCCTCAAGGTGACCAAAGGCGAAGCCGCTGTCGTCGATTCGATCTACGCTCCGGGACTCTGGTTCCGCGTCCAGGGGCAGTGGCACGGTAATCCGGAATAGCAAGAACTCTGCCGGCGGCCGGGCGCTGCCGGCTGCTGAGCCCGGTCGTCGGCGCTTGATATCCGAGCAGAATGTGCTCATGCTTCGCGTCAGCCTATGGAATCGCGTCGGAAACTACCTGCAGGTGTAACGTGGATTGTGGGTTGCGCACTCTCACGTGTTGCGCCTGAAAGGACGGCCCCGGCGGTTTCACCGGGGCCGTTTCGGGATTCATGCCGAGCGGTCATCAGCCAGGCGGCGATGGCCGGATCCGTCTGCGGCGGACAGCAGGTCCCAGCGGCCGACGGTGTAGGAGAGCAGCAGCAGTCTGTGGGAGTCTTGCTCGGCCTTGAACCAGCCGACGCTCACCACATGCCCATCAACGGGCACCTTCCGTGGGATGACCGGCCACAGGGCCGGGTTCACCGTGGCATGCGTGATACGCCCCAATGGGGATCCAGCACCGCGGTCAACGCAGGAAGTTCCATCGCCAGGTCGCGGGGGAGCGGGGGCCACCAGGCACCGTCCAAATGGTCGCGGTCATGACGCGGACCTGTCCCCGGGCCGGTGTACACCGGCCCGGTGTTGTGAATCGCCGAGAACGCCAGGAGCTCAGAGACTCTTATGCGAAATGTCCTCGGTAATTTCAGAGTACTCCCGGATATGACCCGCTGGACGGTTTCGGGGTGACGGGTATCAGGGCGTTTTGGTGTTGCTCCGCGACTCATCGACATATGCCCTGTCGCAGGCTGCCGCTATTGGAATGCGGGCATTACGGGGTCGGAAGGCTGACGAGCTGTCAGTATCCAGCCCGCTGACCTGCGGAAACTGAGGGCCGCTGCGCTGCATCGGAGGTTGCGCCGAGTCCGAGGGTGTAGTGGCCGCCTCCGTGGCGCAGGGCGTTGGTGAGTGGGCGACGCCGCGGGCGTGTGCTCACGCCCCGCCTGGGGCGGCGGTTGTGCCGCCGGGCCGGTCTTCAAGCCGGATGGCAGTCTTCCGGGCGTGCATGAGGCAGAAGCCCACTCACTGGCTGTTGAGAAAATCTGTCACGCCGAGAGTAGACATGGGTGTGTGCGGGGGTTAGTGTTTCCTTGTACCCAAGAAGTCGAAGAGGGCACGGCAGAGATGAACTGCCGTGCGAGCAGGTCAGGCAGGGTGCGGAACGGCAGTGGAGTGGCGGGGCCGGAAATGGTGGGTTCCTTCGCTGGCTGCCGGGCCGAGCGGCCCCAGGGGCCGCATAGAGTACCCGCGATACCCAGCAGTACAACCGAGCAACCGAACGAGGTAAGGAGCAGACACCATCAGGATCGCCCGGGCGAGGAAGAACACCGCTCGGGTACCGCAGGCCCCGGATTGGAAGGTGGTCCCCGGTCACGCATTCGCGATCCCCGCGCCTCCGCCCTCCCAGGCGGATCAGCGGAACAAGAGAGCCGGCGCAGTCAGCCGGTAGATGGTGTTGAAAGCTCGGGGCCCGGGTGCCAGTACGGCACTCGGGCCCCTCGACGCGTCCCCGAAAGAAGAGGTCTATGCCCCCTCGCAGTTCCCGCCCCGCCGACAAGTTCGACGACGACGATTACCCCGCCTACACCATGGGCCGGGCCGCCGAGATGCTCGGCACCACCCCCGCCTTTCTCCGCGCCCTTGGTGAGCACCGCCTGATCACCCCGCTGCGCTCCGAAGGCGGCCACCGCCGCTACTCCCGCTACCAGCTGCGCATCGCCGCCCGCGCCCGCGAACTCGTCGACTCCGGCACCCCCATCGAAGCCGCCTGCCGCATCATCATTCTCGAAGACCAGCTCGAAGAAGCCCAGCGCATCAACGAAGAACTGCGCGCCCGCGGCGCCACGTCGTAACGGCGTTTCGAGACCGATCTGCCCGAGCTGAGCACCGCTGTGGCCGCGACCTGACCCGCGACGGCAGACGTTGTCCCGGCGGCCGGGCCGGCACCGTGAACCAGGCCCGTCCGCCGCACCGCGGTTCAGGAGAGCCTTGCGTCGTTTGGTCAACTCGCCACGCCCCAACGCATGGCCGCCCGCCGGCAGTCCTGGGGACCGGGCAGGCTCCGGTGCTGCTGCGCAGCAGCACCACCTCGCCGTCCGCGCGCATGGCGGCGGTGACCGGCTCCCTTGCGATGCGGTGGGCGGGGGTGACCTGCAGGTGCGCGTAGCGGACATGTTCGCGACGTGGAGCGGACGTGGCCGAAACGCACGCCAGGTCCGCCCGTCGCGCACGGGTCCAGATCCATGGCGCGGAGCCGGCTCCGCGACGGAGCTACTTGTCACCGAGGGAAGGAGTTCAGTGAGGCAGGGCGTCTGCCTCATCAGGTACAGGTTGCAGGACGAAGATCCGCAGGCTGCGGCTGCAGCGTGCGTCGTAGGCCGCGTAGCCGGGTGAAACGGTGAGGATCGTCAGCCAGATCTCCTCACGTTCGGGGCCGTGGGTCTCACGGGCGAGGACACGGAACTGCTTCCCGCGAGTGATGACGGTGGCGTACGGGTATTTGAGAAGGTTGCTGCTCCAGGCGGGGTGGTTGTCTCCGCCGAGGTTCGAGCCGATGACGGCGAAGCCATGCTCATACGGCACGTGGAACAGCGGGACCTGCCGGGGCTGTCCGGTGCGGGCACCGGTGGTATTGAGCAAGAGCGAGTGGAGGCCGACTGCCCGTCCGATGCTGAGGCGTCCCTTGGTGCGGCGCTGTAGTGCTGCGTCCAAGGGCACCATCGCTCGCATCGGGCCGCCGGCCCAGCGGCTGGTGGCGATCTGGTTCAGGAATCGCATCAGGGGGCCCGTCTCTGAGACGGGTGGCCTGGGGCGCGGTGCCGGCGTGGTGGGTGGAGTCGGTGCCGCTTTCCGGGCCGTGGGTACGGATCGTTTGGCGGTTTGAGAGTCGCCGGGGCGGCCGCCGGTTCCCCAGCGACTCGGCAGCACAGTCGGCCCTTGGGGTGTGTGGGCCGGTGCAGGCTCGCAGGTGGTGGGGTGGAAGTGCGCGCTGTTGTTGTTCACCGTGAACGTTCTGTCTCGGGGAGTGGTTCGATCGCGTCGTGGCGTCTCCGCGGAGAGGGGAGAGCCGGCCGGGAGTTGCCCAAGGAGCGGTGTCGGTTTCGCAGGGCGAATGTCGTCATGCCGATCGCCGTCATGCCAAGGGCCCAGCACAGCCCTATGGCCAGGTAAGCCCAGGGAAGCGTGCCGAGGCGTGCCGCGCTGGTGGCGGACTGCATGGCGCCATAGGTGGGCAGGAGCCGAATCACGGGGCTGTCGGCCGCTGGGTTGGCGATCGGGTTCTGCAATCCCACATCGAGGAAGCTGACCATGATGACCAGGAGGGTCCCGGCGAGTTCGCTGCGCAGGACGGCGGCCAGCATGATGCCGGCCCCTCCGTAGATGAGGCCGCCGACGAACAGCGCGGCAGCCAGCAGCTCCAGCCGTTCGGGAGCCCAGAACACCCGGACCCAGAAGGTGGCGTAGAGGACGACGGGGGCCGCGGTCAGCAGGAGTGTGGCGTACTTGGCCACTACCAGACATAGGCGCGGGTAGCCGGCCATCACCAGGCGGCTGTCGAACTCCGCGGACTGGGAGGTGGCGAGGAACATCATGAAGCCGATGATCAGCGCGAGGGAGTGCAGCGCCCCTGTTAGCTGAATGAGGATGTTGCCGTCCACGGTGATCGTCCGGTTGGCCGCGCGCAGGAAGAAGGGAACCGCGGTCTTGGCGCTCACGGTGTAGGCGAGGGAGAGCCACAGGGGGATGAAGAAGACGACCAGCGCCAGCGCCAGGCGATTGCGCAGCTGTGCAAGGACGGCGAAGCGGACCGCGGTGACGAAGCACAGCCATACCCGGCTCATGCCACGCCCCCGCGCGTGTTGTCGGCAAGCCGGCCGGCGTGCAGCAAGGCTCCGTCCGTCAGGTGGTACACGGTATCGAGGCGGTCGGTGTCGTAGGCGAGGTGAGAGACCACCAGGACCGAACAGCCGCTCTCCCGCAGCGCTTGGGCGACCTCCCAGAACCGCAGGTATGTTTCCCAGTCGAAGCCCTGGTAGGGCTCGTCCAGGAGCAGCAGCCGAGGATTGTGCATGAGCGCGAGAGTGAGATTCAGCTTCTGACGGGTGCCGCCGCTGAGGGTGTGAACGCGCTGATGGCGGTACTCGGCGAAGTTGAGCGTCTCCAGCAGTTCCAGCGCCCGATCGATACGGTCCAGGTCGTAGGCGGCCTGGAAGTAGCGCAGGTGCTGGTCGACGGTGAATGCTTCGTGCAGGACAGTCTTCTGCGGGCAGTAACCCACCCGTCCCTTGTGTTCCACCGTTCCGCTGTCCATCGTCAGATCGCCGACGAGGATCCGCAGGAGAGTGCTTTTGCCCGCACCGTTCTCGCCGACGATCCCCACGAGTCGGCCGGCGGACAGATCAAGGCTCGTGCCGCGGAGCACGGAGCGTCGTCCATATCTCTTGTGCACGTTGCGCACGCGCAGTACGAAGTCACCCCCCGGCATACGTCACCTCACGCAAAGAAGCCATACGAGTTGCAACGGACGACCGGGCAGAACGTGGCGGTGACCCATGGGGCGTCACTTGATCTGGTGAGCGATGACGATCCGCACAAAGCGGTGTCGTTTCTTTCCAGGAGAGGGCTCGTTGTGGTGACAGGTCGACCGTGGCCGAGTTCGACGAGTTCCCGGAGAACGCCCAGTCGCCTCACGCAGGTTCCACGCAGGTTCCACGCAGGTTCCACGCAGGTTCCACGCAGGTTCCACGCAGGTTCATGCAGCGGGAAGGTCGAGGGTGAGCAACGTCGTCGGTGCGATGTCCGTGCCCGTGATGGGTCCTCCGCGAAGGAAGGAGCCTGAGGCCGGCGCGTTGCCGGGCAGCATGGAGCCTCCGTGGGCAACGCTTGTGCAAGAGGCGCTGGACGACCTGTATGCCCCGTGCCCGCAAGCAACCATGACGGCGCGTTTGTGTGCGCTGACGAAGTTGGGGGACATGCCGGCAGAGGCCGCCGAGCGGGCGGATCGCCGCCTCCACGATGCGCTCGTCCGGCCCGTGCGGTATCTCGTCGAGGCCGGTGGCGCACGGCTGCGCCCGCGGTTGCTCTTGGCCGCGATCGACCTCCTCGGTGGGGACGCCGCCCGATACGGCCCCCTCGCGGCGGCGATGGAACTGATGCACACCGGTTCGCTCATTGTCGACGACGTCCAGGACGGGGCGACTCTGCGGCGCGGCCGGGCACCTTCGCACGCTGTCTTCGGGCAGGCCACTGCCCTGAATGCCGGTACGGCCGCTTACTTCACCTTCGACCATGCCCTTCGGTCCACGCTGCCCGAGGATGCCGCACTGCGCGCCGCCGTCACCGAAACGTGCCTGGGTGTGCTGCGCTCGGCTCACGCCGGCCAGGGCCTGGATCTGGAAGGCCACCGCGCGGAGATGGACGCCGCGGTGGCGGCCGGCTGTGGCCGTGAGGTCCAGCACCTCGTGCGGCTGACCCACCGGTTGAAGTCGGGCGCACCGGTGCGTGCGTGTATGGAGACCGCGGCGCTGCTCGCCGGCGCCGGCGCGGACGTGCAGGCCGCACTCGGAGCGTTCGGGGAGGCCGTGGGGGTCTCCTACCAGATCATCGACGACGTCCTGGACATGGACGGCGTCGTACGAGGGGGGACGGCGACCAAGCGGGCCGGAGAGGACCTGTTCAACGGGAAGGTCACTATGCCGATGGCCCACGCGGTCGACCTGCTCCCCCAGGCCCGCATGACGCGACTGTGGAACGGCCTGCGCGATGGCCGCGCGGGCAGACGGCGGGTTGCCAAAGCGGCGCAGGTGCTGCGCGGGTGCGGGGCGTTGGAGGCAAGCCGTACCGAGGCGTTCACGAGGCTGCGGTGTGAGTGGGAACGCGTGGAGGATCTGATTGAGGATTCTCCGAAGGCCCGGGCGCTATGGACGCTGGCCGACCAAGCCGTCAGCCGATCGCGCAGTGCCTGACATCGCCACTGCCGCCGGCGCGCGTCCGTGCAGCGAAGTTCCTGAACCCCACACCTCGTGCTCCAGCCGGCGCAGGTGATCCACCAGGTAGTACGCGTACGTGCGGTCGGTGCCCTGGCCTTCGAACTTCACCAGGTAGCGGTCTGCGGCCGGATGCACGGCTCCGCCGGGCTGGACGACCGTGTACGACCATCGGCCATCGCGGTGATAGATCTCCTGAACTCGTGGCTGTCCCAGTAGCAGTCTGCGTGCCACGTGCCCTCCGTGCCGACCAACAGCGACATGGCGAACACCACGACGCCGGTCGACAAACGAGAACGGGGTGCCCGCGGTCACCGCCACCGCGAACGTCACGAACAGCTCTGTCTACGGCCGGAAAAGGGGTGGGTGAGGATGTCGCTCGGGCGATGGTCACGTTGGGGCCGAGGTTCCAGATGGTTGCGTTGACGGCCGTGCAAGCAGCGGCGATCTCGTCGATGTCGACGCCCGACCAGCGCATCGAGGCCGGGTCGATGCCGCGTTTCGCGCATGCTCTGAGCGGCAGCACGCAGGAGTCCGCCGCTGCCGCACGCCGGATCGTGGACGTGCTCTCCGGGAGTCACGTTGCCTTTGGCAGCCAGGCTGCACTCGGCCATCAGGATGTTGCCCATGGTCTCCGCAACGCCCCACGGGATGTGGAACTCGCCGAGGCCGGCCTGGGCTCCGGAGGAGCGTGTGAGGGCCATGACGGGTGACAGGACATCGGTTGCGGCGCGGAAGCGGGTGACGTACAGGCGGTGCTTGTCGTGCTCGTCGTCGTTGATCCACTCGTGGAGGATGCGGGCAGGGTCGATGAGGTCCGGGCGCTGTTTCCAGTGCCGTGCCCAGATCTGGCGGTATATCTGGATCAGCTGGGCGTCGTCCTGGGCGAGGATCTGTTGAGCGAGGTCGGGGCCCTCGGGGTCCTTGGGGTGGATGAGGGCCAGGGCGGCGGCGATGCCGATGGGCACCTCGATGGCGGTGCCGCCGTGGTCGCTCCAGCAGGCCCGGGATCTCCTCGGGTACGGCCCCGGGATGCTCGCGGAGTTGGTCAAAGGCAGGCGGGATCGGCGGGATGCGTCGGCAGGCGCGGTCTTCCACTCGGATCATGGGGTGTCGAGAACTCCATGATCTTGGAAGGGTGCGTCATTCGTCTGCGGCGTCCTCGGCCTCCCAGCGCAGCAGGTCGCCCGGCTGGCACTTGAGCACCTCGCAGAGCGCGGCGAGCGTCGCGAAACGCACCGCCTTGGCGCGGCCGTTCTTGAGTACCGCCAGGTTGGCGGGCGTGATGCCTACGCGGTCCGCGAGCTCGCCCACGGACATCTTCCGCCTGGCCAGCATCACGTCGATGTCGACGGCGATCGGCATCAGATCACCTCGTCCAACTCGGCCTGCATCCGCGCCGCTTCGACGTCGCGTGCGACGGCCTGGGTGAGCAGCATCCGCAGCACGAGCACGATGAGCGCGACCCCCAGGATGGCCACGCCAACCCCGCCCATGATGACGGTGACGCCCGGGTCGTCCCGCTGGCCCGGCGCATTGACGGCCGTGACCGCGAACCACACGAGGGCAGCCGCCACGATCGCGCCCATCACGCCGTCCACGTACCGGAAGGCGGCGTGGGAGAACACGGTTCCGCGTCGCACCATCGTCACCAGCCGCCATACGCAGACCAGGGCGACCTGGACCGAGACCATGCCCAGGATCGTGATCAGGCGCAGCGCGGTCAGCGGGAGCGACCCGTCCTCCGGGTCGCTCCCGCTGACCAGTGTCCACACCATCCCTGCCTGCACGAACACGGCGCCGGCGAGCATCACCACGAGCACGGCGCGCAGCGCACGCACGGTCAGCTTTCCCATGACCCATCCTTCCATCGCATCGCGATGGAAATCTATCGAGATTCGATAGGTGAAGCAAGGGCGGGATGTCGGTGGGCGGCAGTTTCGCACGGTGGCGGACGTTGCCGCCGCCCGGGGTAAGGCCACCCTTCGGCGGGAACAGCTCGATCACCTTCCGCGCCTCGTCCGAGAGGCGCGTCGTTCACGCACCTTCCGTGAGCGTTACGGCACGTCGCGCCAGCCACAGGTCGTAACGCACACCGGGGGAGCGGAGCAGGGACCGCTCGAGGAGCGCCTCGATGCGTGCGAGCCGCTTGCGGGTGGCGGTGGTCGCGAGGGCGAGCGCGGGCGGCGGTCGGGCCGAGTCGCCCGTCGTTGCACATGTAGGCGGTCAGTGTCCGGTCGAGTTCGTCCGAGGAAGGTCGCGCCCGGATCGGGCCGAGCTGCCGGCGGGCCCATGACACCGCGGCCGGCCGTGTCAGGAGTCCGTCGAGTGAGTGGACGGTCCCGGCATGCCGGTTGTCGGACGGCATCGTGTCCGCGGGCCGATGCGGCGTCGGCGAGTAGCGCGGGCAGGTGGGCCGGTACCGGCCGGTAAGTGACTGCGGCGAAGACCGGCGGGCGGACGCTGCGCGGGCCGTCCAGAGGGAAGAGCAGCACGGCATGGTTCTCGCCGTCGACGGCCATGGAGCGGAGGCTTCGGAAACGAGTTCTTGCAGGCCGCGGTGGATGAGCTCCGGAATCTCCCCGGAGTGACCTCGTCAGCAGCGACTGAGGTTTTCAGTTCGGGGGAATGGTGGTTGAGATGAACGTATGCGAACCGAAGCCCTTGAGGTGAGACCGGTCTTATCCGGGGCGCTGTACCAGTCGCCGCCGAGGTCACCGCTGCCCAGGGCCGGCCGTGTGGGCTTGGGCGCGGCCCGGCCGTCCGGTGGGGGAGCTGGTTCCTCGGAGCTGATCCGGCCCGCCGGTCCCCGGCCGGGGCAGCCCAGTCGGAGGAGCAGGGGGAGAGGTCATGCCGGAGATCGTGCCGTCGACCGTCAGTGAGCCTGTCACGGGCGTCCCCGGTGCCCCGTACCAGGATGTGCTGCGGGCTGCTGCCGTCGGTTCGCGGCCCTGGACGCCGTATGGAGCCACGCCAACGGCACCGCCGTCAACCAGTGGGACTGCTACGGGTTGTGCGGCTCGGCGTCAGACCGCTTTCACGGCGCCTGCGTTCCGGTCGGCCCGACCTGCCAGTGCATGTGGGAGTGGTGGGCCTCCCGGCCGTTCGGGGTGCCGGGCTTGGAGGTTGGATGGTCGGGTGTCATGATCCTGCTCTCCTCGCCGATCACCGACGGAGGAGCGATCTGGCGCGGGCCCTCGGTCTTGTCCTGGTACTCGCCGGCCACCCAGGCGTAGAGGTCGGCGAAGAAGTCGCGAGCGAGCGGGTCCACACCTGGGAGACTGAGCAGGCGGAACGCCAGCCGGCGTGTCACCGGCGGCCAGTCCGGTCGGCGGGGCTTGGCCGGGTCGTCCAAATCCGGCACGCTGTGGTTCTTCCAGTCGTTGAAGACTGTCAGATGGAATGGCGTCCCGAGCCGGGAACCCTTGACGCCGACGAAGTCGATCGCTCTGCCGTTGCCATGGCAGTCGTTCCGGGTCGCGTCACCGCTGATGCCGGAATGATGTACCTCGGTCACACCCCACGTCGACGACAGGTGCAGCGCAAGGCGGACCAGGCCGACCACGTGCCGGATGTCGAGCCCTTCCAACGCCGCGGCGGCCGGCTGGTAACTCGGCAGTCGCTTGTCGCCGCCCTTCGTGAACTTGAATTCGACCCCGGCGACCGTGGGCGAAATGGTGAACTTCGCTCGGGGGTCCGGCATTTGGATCGAGCCGTCCGGTGCCGGGGTAGGAGCCGGTGCGAGGGATATCCGTCCCAGATCGACGTGCTGAACCGCCTCGATCAGGGCCGATTCCTTGCTGTGGTCGCGTACCAGCGTCCCCCCGCCGATGATGTGCTGCGTCAGCTCCTCCGCGATCAGCGCCGCCAGCGCCGGCCCCGGATCCACCGTCGGCGGCCATTGCGCCCCGTCGGTCACCGCCTTGGCGGTCTCCACCTCCCCGGCATCGGTAAACAGGGCCGCCAGCTCACCGAGCGCATTCACGAGATCCTCGGACGCCGCCGCGCCGTCGTCGCCGAGCATCCGGGCCGCCGCGCCGACCAGACCAGCCGCCAGGTCCGTGGGGACCTCGGCCCCCGAGTTCACCAGGCGGGTCGCGCCATCGCCGTCGACGCCCATGGCGATAGCGGCCGCTGTGTGGGCGAGTACCACGTTGACGAGCTGTTCGTCGGCGCCGCCGAGATCGACAACCGGCCCGTCCGAGTCCGGCGGACACCCACCGAAGGCCTCGTCGAGCGCCGTGCACTCTTCGTCGAGCGCGGCCATCGTCAGCGGCCCGATGACCCCGTCGATCGACCCGTCCGGACTCCGCAGGTCGTGGGCGGTCTTGTAACTCAGCACAGCATCGACGGTCTCCTGCCCGTACACCCCGTCCGCGCCGAAGGCCGGCAGGGATTCCCCGAGGTCCATCAGTGCCTGCTGCACAAGCGCAACGAAGTCCCCCGTTGTGCCCTGGTCCAGGCGAGCCGCGAACTCTCCTGCCAGACACCGTTCCAACCTGTCGACCCCGGCGAACCGGGCGCTGTTGAGTGGCATGTCCGCCTCCGGGAATCGGAGATTCGGGGATGGCGCCTCCTGGAATCCCCGAGGAATGGTCAGGTCCCCAAACGATCGAGTGAAGCGACTCCCCGCGGCCCTGCCGGCAGCTCTGTGTCCTGGCCGGCTCAGGCGGCCACCGGTCCTTCGGCCTGGGCCTGCCGGACCCCGAGGGCGCTACGTCCATGGTGACCTTCAGCCGTGCGCCGTCGATTGTGATCGTGTACGGAACAGGCCAACTGCCGATGGCTGCACTTACCGCACTCGCCTCTCACGGTGCGGCGAGGCGGGACCTGGCACACTGCCCAGCTGGGCCATCTGGGTGAATCGTAATGTTCCGTTTCATTTCGTATCCACGGTGTGAATGCTGGAAAGTGTCCCCGCTATGCCTTCGATGGACAGGCCGCGACCGGGGCCGAGTTCCCGTTGGGAGGGCGGTCACGTGGGCAGTCGGGTTCCGGCGTGGCGGTGAGTCTGCGAGTACCCGTGGGTCTACCTCTTGACGGAGGAAACCGACTCATCAGGAGTAAGCCATGGGCCTCATCCACATCGAGTTGTTCGCGACCCTCGACCTCGTCGGGCAGGCGCCCGGCGGCCCTGACGAAGACCCGGTGGGGTTCCCGTTCGGCGGCTGGCAGGCGCCCCTGCTGGACGAGGTCGCCGGGGCGCAGGTCGGTGCCGCGTACGAGGGTACGGATGCCCTCCTGCTCGGCCGGCGGACGTACGACATGTTCGCCGCCTACTGGCCTCACCAGGAGGGCGGTGAGGACAACGAGATCGCCACGCTCTTCAACCGCGTCCCGAAGTACGTGGCCTCTCGCAGCAGGCCCGACCTCTCGTGGGCCGGGTCCACGCGACTCGGCCCGGACCTCGCCGACGCGGTGCGCGAGATCCGTGACCGGCACGAGCAGGTGAAGGTCGTCGGGAGCCTGAACCTCGTGCAGACCCTCTTGCGCGAGAAGCTCTTCGACCGTCTCGATCTCTGGCTGCACCCGATCGTGCTCGGCGTCGGGAAGAAGGTGTTCGACGGTGGCGCGGTGCCCACCAACGTCACGCTCCTCGAACCCCCGGTAGCCAGCCCGAAGGGCACCGTGTACCTGCGCTACAGGCTCGCCGACGGCACTCCTGCGACGGGGGACATGAGTGCACCCCATCGCGGTGCCGGGGGCGACCGCTGAGGCCGCCCCGCGCCCGGTGCGTCCGGGTGTTGATCGTCCTCGCGCCGGTTGGAGGTGACGACACGGCGACTGCGGCATCTCGCGGCCATGAACGACGCGGCCCTCTGGCCGCGGCGAGGATGGCCTGGGACGGCTCGCTGTACGGCTTCCGGCCGGGAGCAACCTGTGGTGGTGGCTCCCGGCCGGAAACGGGGATGGCTGACGTGGTGCGGAGCGGGTCAGCGCAGCGGGCATCCCTTGGGCATCTTGGCGAAGTCGAAGAACGCGTACTCGGTCCGGCCGCCCTCTGTCTTCGACTTCAGTCGCGGGTTCCAGCTGTTCGGCTCCACGATCTCCTCGTAGATCCCCGCGGAGTCGGGGAGCTTGGGGTGGGCGCGGTCGAGTGTGCCCAGGCGTGCGATCCGGGTGCCGTCGGCCCAGTCGTAGAAGTCCACGGACGGGCCCTGCGGGCTCGTCGTCATCCGGGCCTCGGTGCCCGCGCCGATGTCCTGGCTCTTGACCACGGTGCACTGCTTGATGACCAGTGCCTTGTCCACCGAGCAGCCCTTGGGCAGCCGGGGGAAGTCGACGAGGCCGTACAGGCCGTCGTTGCCGCCGTTGGTCTTGGCGAGCAGCTGGGGAGTCGAGCCGTACGGGTTGAGGATCTCCACGTCGATGCCCGCGCCCTGCGGCAGCGCGGGACGGCTGCGGTCGAGCGTGCCGAGTCTGGTGATCGGGCCGTCGACCGGGTCGAGGAAGCCGACCGACGGGCCCTGGGGCCTCATCGTCATCCGGACGCCGATGCCCGCGCCGATGCTGTCCTCCTTGACCACCGTGCACCGGGCGGTCGAGGGATCGGCCGACGACGCGGTGCGGGTGCTGTGAGAATCGGCCGCGAATGCGGCGGTCGGAGCGAGGGCGGAACCGGCGAGGGCGGCGACGGCTAAGCCGGTACGGAGGGCGCGACGACGCATGGCAACTCCTGCATGTGAAAGTGCGAGCAGAGAAACGAGCGAAGAAAGAGGGTTTCGGCACCGACCGCCCTCATCCGGCGTGATCCGGGGTGGCTTAGTGGTGCATGAGTGAATCTATGTGGACTTGCGTGGCGGACCAGTTCGCTCCATGTCACAGACTTGTCACAGTGAACACGAGCTCGAACTGTCCGCGTGGCTCGCCGCGTTGCGCAGGCGGCTGGAAGACCGGCGGCCGCGCACGGCTCACCGGGATGGCCCTGCGCGGATCGCCGGACCGGCGCCCGCAGCCGCCGTGCCGACGCCCAGTGGCGGGGATACGCCATCGGAGTGAGCATGGAAAACGGTGAGCGAAGCCGCCGCGTACCCCACACCTTCTTGACTCGGATGGGGATTCGTCATGCCGTTCAACACTGCCCGTCCCGCCGCCCTGAGACTCTGGCTGGAGGCGCGGAACCACCCCGATGACGATCACGATGGTGACCATCATGACGGCTTCGGCGGAGGGCACGGTCCGGGCCAGCCTTCCGGCCCGCACCCCCACCCCGACGGCCCCCCGGAACCCGGGCCCCACGACGCGGACGTCGCGGAAGGGCCGTTCCGGGTGGTGCGGCCGGCGGACCTGCTCGTCGTCGACATCAACCTGGTGAATCTGCGGTTCGACGGTCACCGCCTCGTGCGGAGGGATCCGGGTGAGCCGGCGTTCGTGGTCGTCGGGCTGCCGCCACAGCATGTGATGGAGGAGGTCCCGCCGCTGCTGAGCACCGTCACCACCGCCCTGGGCCCCATGAAGGCTTTCACCGCCGGTTCGACTCACCTGGCCTTCTCGGTGCCGGCCACCATGGACGGCCTGGACCTGTCGCTGGCGTCGTTGCTCGACTGGGCACGCCTGGTGCCGATCACGGTGCCGGTGGGTCCGCAGGGCCCGGACGCGCCGGGATCGGCGGTCTTCCAGGGCGTCCCCAGAAGCGTCCTCGAGTTCCCCACCCGGCTGCTGGTCACCTACGACGAGCCGGTGGGCTGGGCGGTCCCGTCGGAGCCCCCGGAGGCGGATGGCCCGAACGCGCTGTGGCACGCCCGGCTGCGCGGCTCGCAGGACCACGAGGTGTTGCTGCGGGCCTTCGCGACAGTGGGGGGCCGGGGCGTCCTGCCCGTGCCCACCCCGCTCTCCACCGAGAATCTGGAGGACATCGTCACGCTCACGAGCCGGGTCGAGCTACCCGGCCCGGGTGGCGGCCCGCCCCTCGAGATCCACAGCGCGCCGCTGCACGCCGAGCAGTTCATCGTGACGCCCCTGGGATCCTCGGCCCACCTGCACGGCGCCTGGGAGCCGTTGTCGCAACCGGCCCAGGACCGGTTCACACAGGCGGGGAGACGCCCGCCGAACCTGGTGCTGTACGACCACATCACGGGCCTGGGCCGTGACCAGTTCGTACGCACCGCCACACACGGACGCATGAGCACCGGCCACGAGGCCGTGCACTTGAGGGAATTCCGGCGGGTGTTCGTCGCGCGCCCGAATGATGGAATCGTCGCCTACCTGCAGCAGCAGGACCGGGTCGTCATCAAACGGCCGGAGGTCGAGTACGGCCCGGACACCCGTTACAAGCACGAGGGGCGCGAAATGCCATTCCGCGCACTGCGCATCACCGACCGCGTCACCCCGGTGATTCAAGCGCCCCAGTCCGGACCCGACGCATTCTGGGTGATTCTCCGGGATTCCGGGAAGGACCACGAGTTCACTTTGATCGGCACGGATTGCGAAGGCCGGAAGGTCAGCTTCACCATGCCGCTGGCGTTCGTGGCCGACGGAGTGCCTCAAGGGCGGTTGAACGACCTGTACGACCGGACGAAGGAGCCAAGGCTGGACGACCGCCTGAACCGGTCGATGGGCGGCCAGGTGATGGCCATGGCGCAACCGCCCCCCGGTGCTCCCGGCAGCACCAGCCACGCGGTCGGGAGCCTGAGCTTCCGGTTCGGGATCCCCGACGACCAGGACCGAGACCAATCCAACGTCCGGCCCGTGGTCGGTATGCCCTATGTGTTCCTCGCGAATGTACGGGTCCCTGCCATCGAGCAGTTCACCTCGGATGGCGGCCATCGCGAGGTCGAGTTCAACACGACCTATCTCCGGCAGAGCATGGAGAAGCATCCCGCCGGCGGGTACCTGGATCTGAGGGAAGCGGTCCCGCTCGTCTTCGGGGCGGAGAAGGCCGGGGGAGTCGCCAGTCCCAACGGCGCGGTCAAGGTGATCACCAGCCAGGCGGGCGTCGTCCCCGACATGTTCAAGACGGACGACGCCGGGCAAGTCGTCGACGCGAAAGACATCAAGTCCGTTTTCAACGGGGCGAAGATACTCGGCTTCATCACCCTCGGCGACATCCTGAAGAGCGTCACCAAGGACAACCTCGACGCTCTGCGGCAACTGGGCGACGACCAGATCGAGGCCATCCTGTGGGCTTCCGACGGCCTCTTGCCGGCGCCCGTGCTGCGGATCCGTGACCTGGTGGACGGGCAGGGCAAGGAACTGCGCTATGTCTGGAAGCCCCCGTTGGAGCGGCCGAAGTCCGGACCCGCGCACCTCCTCGACGTGTCCAAAGCCACATTGACCCTGGACGCCCGGACCCGCCGCTCGAAGGACGCCATCGACCAGTCCACCGTGGAGGGCACCCTGAGCCACTTCGCGCTGGACTTCGAAGGCATCGCCCAGCTTGAGTTCGCCGAGCTCAAGTTCACGGCGAGCCCGGGGAAGAAGCCCGACGTGACGGCCAGCGGCCTGGAACTGAAGTTCAGCAATGATCTGGAGTTCATCAACTCCCTCCGCAGCGCCCTGCCCGCCGACGCGTTCGGCCCCGGCTCGTTCCTGGACGTTCAGCCGTCCGGCATCCGTGCGGGCTACAGACTCGCGCTTCCCGCCATCGGGCTCGGTGCCATGACCCTGTCGAACCTCTCGCTGGGGGCGGAGCTGGATGTGTCCTTCGAGGACAGGCCGGTTTCGTTCCGCTTCTCGGTTTCCGAGCGGGAACACCCCTTCAACGTCACCGTCTCCGCGCTCGGCGGCGGCGGTTACTTCTCCATGCTGATCGACGCACAAGGTGTGCAGCAGGTCGAGGGCGCCATAGAGTTCGGCGGCGCCGCGGCACTGAATCTCGGGGTGGCCAGCGGCGGGGTGTCGATCATGGCCGGTATCCGCTTCTCCCACGACCCCGACCGTGTCACGCTGGGCGGATATCTACGCTGCAACGGCAATCTGACGGTGCTGGGCATCATCACGGTGACCGCCGAGTTCTATCTGCAGCTCACCTATGAGAAGCACGGTCACGAGTCGATGGTCCGCGGCAGGGGCACCCTCACCGTCGCCGTACGGATCGCCTTCTTCAGCAAGTCCGTCGAGCTCACCCTCGAGCGGAGCTTCTCCGGCGCACCCGGTGATCCGTCCTTCGCCGAATGCGTCCAGCCACGCCACTGGCACGAGTACTGCCTGGCCTTCGCCCCGTGAGCCCGTGGGAGACGAGATGACGTTCGAACAGCACATCAACTGGACCGTTCTTCCCGCCGGGCTCTCGGACGACGGCACCCAGGCCCGGGTATCGGTGTTCATCGCCCCGCGCCTGCAAGCACCCGCCGGGAATGGTGACCCGCCAGGAGCACCCGCCGGGAATGGTGCCACGCTGGAAGGCTTTCCCGACTTCCTCACCTGGCCGGAAAGGATCAAGGCGGCCACCTTCGAGTTCGGTACCGGGGACCGCTCCTCCACGTCTTCCGTATCCTTCACCGGCCCACTCGTACCGCAAGGGCCAGCACCTGACACGGAGTTGTGGAGGAACCTCTTCGACAAGGAGATCCCACTGGATCCTCATGGCTTCTTCCAGGACGCCGGGCAGCGGGCCTTCCGCACCTATTCGGCCAAGGAAGTCCACGACCTCACCAGGGACACCTATGCCGAGGCGGCCAAGACGTCTCCCGAGAGACCGCCTGGGACAAGGGATGTGCTGCGCGCGGTGAACGCTGTCGGACCGGGCTCCGAGGCCGGGCTCACGGCGGCCGGCGGAACTTCCTCGGATGACGGTGCCATGCACCCCGCGCTGGTCGCGCTGGACGACTTCCACTCGGTGAGGGGCGCTCCCATGGTCGCCGGCGTAAAGCCTCCCCCGCCGCCACCGCCGGAGTTGCCGCGTCCTGACTTCCACCAGATGCTCACCTCGCTGGGCGACCATCCTCAACTGCTCCGGCGCCTCGGGCTGGTCCTGGACTTCTTCCTGCCGGCCGACCGGCTCCCCGTCTCCTCGGGTGAGCGGTTCCTGACGGTCACCCCCGACTGGAAGCCCGCACTGGGGGATGCCTCGCATGACGTGTCCCCGCGCACGCGGTACGTCTTCCTCCCGGACCGGCGGGTCTTCGTGCCCGGCGCCCGGTCCCTCACGGCCGCCGATCCTCTGGCGCCGCCGTCCCGTGGCGTGGTCGCGTTGCAGGGAAAGTTCCACGTCGAGCAGGCCGACATCGACGGCGCCGCGCTCAAGATGATGTCGGTGCCGGCGGACGCCAAGGGACTGTCCCCGGTACGGACCCATGGGATTTCGGTGGTCAGGGAGGACCGCCTGGGCAGTCTCAAGGATGAGTTCGACAGGGCGGCCGAGCACGAGAACGCCTTCACCCGAGCCCTTGCCTGGGACGGAGCCTCGGTCCAGGTGCCGGACCCGGCGTCCGCGGCAGCCGCCACGCCGGATGGCCAGGGCGCCGCGAGCAGCCCCGAGCTGGTGGCCGAGGACCTGGTACGCGGCCACCGGTTGGACATCTGGGACGAGGAACGGCAGCGGTGGTTCTCGTTGCACGAGCGTGATGTGGAGTACCGGCAGCCCCATGACGGCCCCGTACTGCTGTCGATTTCCGACGAGGGCTTCTTCCAGGCCAACCTGGTCTCACCACCGCCCGAGGCCCTGGACACCCACCTCTACGTACCCGAACAACTTGTCACCTGGGACGGATGGTCACTGTCCGCGCCCCGCCCGGGCCTGGTGCTGGACATCGACGAGGGATCGGTCGAGGACAACAGGCCTCCCAACCGACCGGTGGAGGTGAGCAACAGGGCGAAGACGGCACTCCCCCTGGAGATCACGGCCAAGGTACGGGCCGGCTCGTTGGCCAGGCTGCGGTTCGGTCACGAGTACAGGGTGCGGTTGCGTACCGTCGACCTCGCGGGCAACGGCCCCGGGCTGGCGGAAGCCGATGCCCTGATGGACGGCAAGGCCCTGGCGCTTCCCAGCGAGGGGCTGCTGGTCTTCCAGCGGTTCGAGCCCGTCCTGGCACCCGCCGTAGCACCCAGACTGCCCTTCGGGGAAGGCGCCTCGGCCTTCCGGCTGGTGATCCGGAGCAGCCCGGGGGACCGGCCGCCCGCAGCCGGTCCTCCCGGTCCCGCGGGGAACGTGGTGAAGATTGCCCTGGCCAATGCCCAGTTCGGCAAGACCAACGAGGACGTCCGCGTCGTCCAGAAGGCTCTCATCGCCCGCGGCCACCAGCTCCCGCATGGCGCGGACGGAATCTTCGGCCAGGAGACCAAGGACGCCTACGCCGAAGAACAACGCGACCAGGGCTTTTCAGGACCTGACGCGGACGGCAAGCCAGGCTGTACGTCCCTGACTGAGCTGGGCCGCAAGAGCGGCTTCACCGTCATCGACTGTCCCGCGCCGGGCGTGACAGCCGAGCAGTACGTGGCGGACTTCAACCGGTCCCCGCTGGTGACCACGGAAGGACACGTCCCGTACCAAGGGGTGGACGAGCGTCATGTGGTGGCGCCGAAGGCGTCGCTGCGGTGCGTCGAGTGGCACGGACTGCTGGACGGAGCCATCGGCTCCACCGATCAGCACGCCCAGGACGAGGTCTACGAGCTGGCCAAACGGGAGAGCGGCTCGCTGAACGACCCGTCCCAGCCGGATGTGCGACTGGTGCCTGTCGACTCACCGGCGACGGACCCCAGGAACCCGGCGGTGACCGCCCTGCACATGGGCGAGACGATCGAACTGCCCTACCTTCGCGACCCTCTCGCCACGGCAGCCGTCTTCCTGGACCTTCCGGGAATGCCTGCCGGGCAGCCCTTCACCGTCCCTTGGGGTGGCGAAGTCTGGCACCGACCCAGGTCCTTCAGGCTGAGGCTGGCTGAGGGAACCGCGCCGCCCCGCTTCGACGAGGCGTCCCGGGTGCTGACGGTATCGCTGCCGAAGGGTGCCGTGGTGACCGTACGGCTGTGCTCCGGCATCGACTTCGACGAGAAGATCATGGGCATGGCCTCGTGGTGCCGGGAAGCGGCGGAGTCGACACCACAGCTCGCGACGGAGACGGTGGCGGACGCGACGGCGAGGAGGGCGGAAGAGCTGGGAAGAACCGACCGCGCGCTGGAACTGGCTGCCGCCGGGCGGCACTGGATGTTCACACCCTGGCAGGAACTGACGCTCGTCCACGCGGTGCAAAGGCCGCTGAGGACACCAGTGCTGGACCTGTCGGCCCTGGGATCCCTACGCGGCCCCAACGAGACGGCCGAGCACCTCGTGGGCAAGATCGCGCTGGACGAGGCGAGTACGGACCGGATCGACCTGGTCGCGGAGTGGACAGAGGTGACGGACGCCGGCCCCACGGGCCGCGACGCCCGGAAGGTGATCGTCCCGGTGTTCGGCCTGCTGACGGCGAGGGTGGACCGGCAAGGCGTGCCCGGCGCCGAACCCGCCGTCCTCCAGAACGGCACCCTGACCTTCAGCACCAAGGCGGCCGAGGGCAAGTCGAAAGCGAGCCAGGGCAAGATCCCGCCCGTACCCGAGAAGCACGAGTTCGGCGACACCAAACACCGCATGGTGAGCTACAGCCCGGTGGCCGGCAGCAAGTTCAGCGACTATTTCCCTCCGCAGTTCGCAGAGCCCGGCAGGAACATGCTCACCGTTCAGGGCGAGTCCAAGGAGCACTCGGTGCCGAGCAGTGCGCCGCCCACGGCGCCGCGGCTGTTGTACTGCGTCCCCACCCTCGCCCTGGAGACCCTCGACGGACCGCCCGGTACCATCGTCCAACGCCGCCGCGGCGGCGGTATCCGGGTGTACCTGGACCGTCCCTGGTACTCCTCCGGAGACGGCGAACTGCTCGGCGTGGTCCTCGGCGAGCCACCGGGAGGAGACCCGGACTCCACCCGGGACGCCTGGGTCACTTTGATGGGCCGAGACCCCATCCACCATTCCGCGCCCGTCGTCGCCCCGACGCCGGACGTGTTCACCAACGCCGTGCGGCCGCCCGGGAAGCTCACCCTGCCCACACCCCCCGTCCCGCTCGCCGTCACCGTCGTGGGCTTCACCCCACAGTTCGAAAGGGACGACAAGAGCGAGAAGGGCGGCCGCTGGTTCTGCGACCTGGACCTGAACACCGGGGACGCCTGCCTCCCGTTCGTCCGGCTCGCCCTGGTCCGCTTCCAGCCGGATTCGATCCGCGGAGCCGAAATCTCACCGGTCGTTCTCGCCGACCTGGTGCGCACCCTGCCCGACCGGGAGCTGACAGTCAGGCCCGGCGAGATGGTGTCAGTCAGTGTCAACGGCCCCTCGTGGGACCCCACCGGCTCGTCCCCGCCGCGCATCACAGCCACGCTCCAGCGTCGGCACGACGTCGTCACGGACAAAGACCTCGGCTGGGTCACGCTCGAGGACACGGCAATCGAGCTCAAGTCGGTCGACGCCGAGTCCTCCCACCGACCCTTCTACACAGGCCAGGTCCCGGTACCGCCCGGGCTGCGCGGGGTGCCGTTGCGCTTGCTGGTCGTCGAGACCGAGGGCCTCCCGGCCGATGGCCATGGCCCCACCGGGCCTACGACCCCGGGGCCGGTGGTCTACTGCGACACTGTCGACCTCCCACCACTGCAGGACGGCCCAGGTGAGGGCCCACACGATGACCACGACGGGCATGGTGACCACGACGGGCATGGTGACCACGACGGCCATGGTGACCACGACGGCCATGGTGACCACGACGACCACCATGGGCCGGGCGTCCGCGATGACCATCATGAGTGAGGCGATCACGTCCCCACGGAGCTGGAGGCCGGAACGGCCACCCGGTACGGCCGCAGCCCGCAGGACGGCCGACGACAGGACCGCCTACGACGGATCGCCGACTGAGGGCGTCAGGCCGCCGGGCGGGTCGTCGAGTCCGGTTCGGGCGCGAGAGCCGTTCGCCGCCATCCGTAGTTTTTCCGAGGCCGTTCGGGCGGCGTCGGACGGTGAGGCAGTCCTCAGCGCCGTGGCGAGCTGCGGGTCCGCCGGGGTGATCGCCGCGTTGGCGCCCGCGCTTCTGAGATACCGCTTGTCCACCTCGGCGGAAACGACCCTCGCACCGCCGACTCCCGCCAGAGCCGCGCCCACCAGGGCGGTGACCGTCATGTTCACCGGAGGCTCGCCCACCGGGTGCGACCCCAGGAGCACGGCCTCCTTGAGGGGACCGTACAGACCCCAGGTGATCATTGCTGCGAAGGACCCCAGCAGCGCGTTGCCCAGGAAACCCGGCTGCAGGATCCCCGCTTTCTCCCTCGGGAGGACCAGTTCACTGTCACTCAGCAGGGCATTGACGACGCCTCCTACCGCGCCCGCCGCGGCCACGCATCCGAGGATCGCCCAAACGGATGACGACGTCACTCCCAGGGTCGCCGGCGAAGCGAGATGCCCAGGCATGCGAACCCCAATCGACCAGGAGCGGATCGTGGAGGTCTCATCGTCCATGTGAAATCTCGGGACTTCCAGCCGGGTGCGCCACACGGATCAGGGTGCGTTTGGAGCGAGCGTCGATCAACTGAGAAGGGATGCGAGATGCGGGATTCGGTGCGCGATAATTTCGTTGCTTTCTCTGCCAGACTCGAAGGCAGAGTGGATCATATGTATCTGGACCGTTTGGGTCTCGTCACGATAGCCATTGGCAACAAGATCGCCCCGGTGGGTGATGCGCTCAACCTGTCCGCTTTGGGTTCGCAGTTGCTGCGCGGCGACGGCACCCCTGCGAGCGATGCCGAAATCACAGCCGAATGGCCCCGTATCAAGACCGCTGCGGGTCCGGCACAGGTGCACCTCGACGACTCCGACATCGACAAGCCGGTGGCCAATAAACTGAATGAGCTCTTTCAGCGTTGCCGCTCCAGGGTGAGGACAGCTGCGGCGATGGACGACATTCGATTCGGGCTGCACCGGGCTTTGTGGAAGATCCGCCAGGATTTCAGGCGGGCAACGCCACGCTCCACGGGTGCCCGTGCTGCGGAGAGCGCGCGGTTGACCGTGCGCTGGGTCGGCGACAGTTCGCCGCCCGGCGGGCGCCTGGCCGATGTCGTCACCCATGGGCCGGCGCCCAGGTAGGCGCGGTCGGCGAGCACGGGGATGCCCTGGCGCTCGCAGATCCGGATGATGCGGTGGGTGCGGGCGGCGGTCAGGTCGTGGGCATGGCCGGGCAGCGCGGGTGAGATCCACAGCAGCCGGCCGTCCGGATCGGTGACGACCTGCACGTTCACACCGTGCCGGCGGTGCTTGTGGGAGTAGTCGGCCCGGCTGTCGCCGATGCGGTCGCACTCCGCGAGGGTGCCGTCAAGCAGGACGTACTCGGGGGCGGCCTGGCGCAGGGCGCGCAGCAGACCGGGTGCGCGGCTGGCGAGGAGCTCGACGACGGCTGCGGTGTAGGCGTGGGCCGTGCCGATAGAGATGCCGAATCCGGCGGCGAGTTGGGCGAAGGTGTCGTGCCGGCGCAGGTACACCAGCCCGACCAGGGCACGTTGGTGCGGCGGGAGCTTGCAGCGGCGGTCACCTTCACGGGTGACGATGAGCATCGTGCCCCACTCGACCAGCGCGTGAGGCAGGTCGAGTGCGGCAGAATACGAAACCAATGGGGCTCCTATACCGATGGGTTGAGACTTCGAACACCTCCCCCAACGGCACGGGAGCCTCGTGTGTTGCGGACACCGACGCCCTCACTCGATCAGTGTCCACTGAAAAAGCTCACTGATCGAAAGTGTCGCGCGGGAGCACCCTGGCCCCCCTGTTTTCGGGACGAGTGACCACGGAGACTGGATCTTCCCTGGGGAAACGCTCACGATCCCGGGCGCTCCGTACCAGGCTGGGGAGGACCTGCGTACGGCGACACCGCAGTTCGGTTGACGGCCTGTTGGTCTGTGGAAAGGGCTGCCGCGGACCCCAGTAGGTGACCCACCTGATCAATGGTGATCTACCCTGCTCACCATTACGCATCTTCAGCTGACGCTGGTTCAACGCGCGCCCGTTCCTCAGGCTCGCCTGCTGCTTGCCCACCCACCGCCAGCACAGCTCATAGTGCCGATGTGAGTACGGAAAGGCCGAGATGACGGCACGGCACGCACATCGTATGGTGGAAATGCGCCTGTGTGCACCCGCCTCGAGTTAGGGCACTAAAGAGCGATGCCATGAACTCGCTGTAGACGTTCTGTGCGCCACCGCGTTCTTGAAACTTCCACGAGCAGGGGAAGCGCCTCTTCGATCAGCGGCCTGTACCGGCCGCCCAGCGCCATGCCGCTTTTGATCCCATCGTGGGCCCCCTGCACAGGACACGGTGAGGAAGGAGTCGGCCATGGCCTGGGGACTGCGCGAGGCCGTAGGCCTCACGGACGAGGGCACCCAGTGTCCCAACAACGCATCGGACCAACAGCAGGTCGCCGAACTGCTAGACGCCGTCGGCTCGCCCGCTGGCGGAACTTCATTGGATGAGCTTCCACCGATCGGGGAGGGCGAGGCTTCGGACCAGCTCTGCACGGCAATCCGGAACTTCCAGTCAGTCCAGGAGGGCCTGACCGCCGACGCGCGGGTGGACGTAGGCGGGGCCACCTGGACCCGCCTGATGGACCTTGTCCAGCCCGGCAGCGCCCCCGCCGGAGAAGCCGTTCCGCTACTGCTCACCGTCTCCGACTACGAGGTCACCGAACTGCCACAAAGCGTCGCCCCCTGGCCGTCCCTGGTGTACACGCTCCGCGGAAAGGTCGCGGAATGGGACGGCGCTGGCATTCACATGGAGCTCTGGGCGAACGGCCCGCTGAAGGTCGCCTGGACCAAGCAGGCCTACGACCTAGGCTGCGAGGTCTCCCCCGACTTCGAGGCTTTGGACAAGGCCGTCGCCTCCGGCAGCGCCCGGACCATCGGCGGTGTCGCCCTGGACCAACTGTGCACCAGGCTGCGGTCGGAATCTCGTAGCGCGATCGGGAATCTGTTCGCGGCCGTCAGTATCAGCGGGGGCCCCGACGGGACCCCCAGGATCGGGGGAACAATCGGTGACGAAACTGCGTTTCTCCGTGTCGACTTCGACCCGGTGGAGCGGGCCGTCATCTACACCGCCAGTATTCACGTCTTCAAGTCGCAGACCGTCACGGAGGGCGAGGCACAGGTGTCCGGCGACCTCCAGGTGCAGCTGAGGATCACCACCGCTACCGAACAGGACTACGAAGCCAGCGTCGCGGCGGCCCTGGCCGTGCTGGCGATCGCGGCCGTGGTCCTAGGCCCCGTGGCGGAGTGGATAGGGAGCCAGGCGGTATCCGGTCTGGGCCAGGGCGTTCGGCAAATCCTTACCCGTATCCCCGTCAGGGCGCTCCCGTAGCATGCCGTTTGAATTCCAGGGGCACGCCTGGCCAAGACAGCATGTGGCAGCCCTGGTCCCAACCAGGAGTTCGTGATGATCGAGAATGGCGTCTTCAGCATGTTCGGCACTCCGATCAGCCATACGAATGCTGAAGCACAAGCCGCCCAGGAATCACTGAGCTTTTTCGGTGGACACTGATCGGGTGAGGGCGTCGGTGTCCGCAACACACGAGGCTCCCGTGCCGTTGGGGGAGGTGTTCGAAGTCTCAACCCATCGGTATAGGAGCCCCATTGGTTTCGTATTCTGCCGCACTCGACCTGCCTCACGCGCTGGTCGAGTGGGGCACGATGCTCATCGTCACCCGTGAAGGTGACCGCCGCTGCAAGCTCCCGCCGCACCAACGTGCCCTGGTCGGGCTGGTGTACCTGCGCCGGCACGACACCTTCGCCCAACTCGCCGCCGGATTCGGCATCTCTATCGGCACGGCCCACGCCTACACCGCAGCCGTCGTCGAGCTCCTGAAGTCCTGGCGGATCTTCCGCAAAGCCCGGTGCAGCCTGAATCGAATGTCGTCCATCGCCGCAGCTGTCCTCACCCTGGAGCGGCAACGCTGAAAGAGCTCATTCTGTTAGCCGTCGTTGTTAGACGGGCGCGCCGGCCGTGGGTGGCACGGCTCGGGGAGCGGGGGCGTGGGTGTGGAACGCGCAGCTCGAGGCGCCGCTAGGGGCTCGCGTAGCGCGGTGAGTCGTGCGGGTGTGCCATGGAGGGGTGAACAGACCACGGTTGGCTCTCCGTAAGCGGCTGCCTCTGCGTCTCCGGAGAGCCAAAGCGAACCGGTCCAGACCCCGCTCCGACAAGCAGCGGCGGGAACCTATGACGCGCTCGCAGATGACGATGCTGGCGGCCTCGACTTTGCCTGGTGTGGCCGCGTTGGTTGCTCTGTTCTTCACCTGGATGCAGGTGAGCCAGAACAGTAAGGAAGTTCGGGTTGCCGAGCACGGCGAGGTCACCAATCGATACAACACGGCTATCCAGAACCTGGCTTCAGCCAACCCCCACATACGGCTGGGCGGAATCTACGCACTGGATAGGATCATGCAGGACTCACCTCGCGATGAGCCTGCAGTGGTGTCCGTTCTATCCGAGTACGTGCGTAAGAGCTCTCCACTTCTCCCTAAAGACTCCTCGGCAAGCACTCACCCGCTCACTGCCGATTTGGTAGCCGCCCTCGCCGTGATCTCGGATCGCCCAGAGGGAAGCGATTCTGGCCCATTGATCAATCTGAGCGAAACGACTTTGCGCGGCCTGGACTCCAGCCAGCTCCTCACGCTCAATAAAAATTCGAGAAACTTCCGCAAATCCTTCTTCCGCTCTACCGATATGAGGGGAGCGGTAATCGGCAGAGTCGATTTCACCGGGGCGAACATAGGGAGAGCGCGACTGTCAAACTCCGAGTTTTATTACACCGCTTTCAAAGGAAGTAATTTCAGCTACGCCGAGATAAATGCGGCACAATGTCACGGCGCTGACTTCACTGGAGCAGATTTCACTAAAGCGGATCTAATTGGAACGAACTTCGACTATAATGAATACGTGACTGAAGAAAAAGGCTGCAATCTAAGCCAGGCCATCCTCCATCAAGCTAATCTCACACAAGCTAACCTCAGTCAAGTCCCGCTCCAGAAAGCAGACCTTTCTGGAGCTGATCTAACCGATGCAATTTTCACATCGGCTAACCTTCGCGGCGCCGAACTGAGCACCATTCAGTCGAAGGAGGCGGGGGAAACCGTTAATGACACGGTCCTCAAACGCACGGACTTCAGCCATGCCGACCTCAGAGGCGCTGACCTGCGGGAAGTCGACTTCAGTCACTGCAACCTAGAAGGTGCCGATCTGCGGGGCGCGAAGCTCGATGGAGCCCGGTTGAAGGGGGCGAAGCTTGATGGCGCGCGGGGAGTTCCTGCCGGCCACGATTGACGGGGGGTGGGCGCAGGGGCCCTTACAACGGCTAACAGAATGAGTTGATCTGTCTGAGGGTGATGAGGCAGCAGGCGAGGTGGAGGAACGCCTCGTGGATGTCAGCTCGTCTTTCCCAGCGGATGCGGAGGCGTTTGAAGCCGTGCAGCCAGGCGAAACTGCGCTCAACTATCCATCTATAGGTGCCCAGTCCGGTGCCGCGCCGGGCGATGGCGGGCACGATTCCCCGGGCCCGCACGTAGTCGCGGTAGATGTCGTGGTCGTAGCCCCGGTCGGCGAAGAGCGAGTCCGGCTTGCGGCGAGGTCGGCCGACGCGTCCCCGCACGGGCGGGATCGCGTCGAGCAGGGGCAGCAGCTGGGTGACGTCGTTGCGGTTGCCGACGGTGAGGATGACCGCGAGCGGAGTGCCGCGGCCGTCGGTGATCAGGTGGTGCTTGGAGCAGGCCCGGCCCCGGTCGACCGGCGACGGGCCCGTCGCGAGCCCCCTTTTAGGGCTCTGACGTGGCTGGAGTCGATGACCGCACGGGACCAGTCGAGCTTGGCTGCCGCATTCAGCTCGGCCAGCAGCACTTCGTGCAGCCGCTGCCACACGTCGGCCTCGTTCCAGTCCCGCAGCCGCCGCCAGCAGGTCATGCCCGAGCCGAAGCCCAGCTCGCCGGGCAGGTACTCCCACTGGATGCCGGTGTGCAGCACGTACATGATCCCGCACAGCACCTGCCGGTCCGGCAGCGGCTTGCGGCCCGGATGCCGGAACCGGCGCTCTTTGCGCGGCAGCAGCGGCTCGATCCGCTCCCACAGCCCGTCCGACACGATCCACGGCGACGCCCCCACAAGCTGGACAACGCTCAACTCGCCAGTCAGACACAGCCACCAGCACCAACCAGCCTCATTCTGTTAGCCGTTGTAGGTTGAACGAACTGTCCCGGGCGCCTGGCGACGATCGCCGGCGGAGGAGACTATGGCTCACTTCCTGGCAGGTAGGCCCCGCCAGGAAGTCAACCCGAAGCACAGGCCGGACATCAGTAGCTACCTGTCCGGATGTTCTCGTTGACGTACCGGAAGTACGGGTTGTTTGCGTCGCACGGCTCGCCGGGAGTTCCTGCAGGCTGTCTTCCAGCGAACCAGTCCTGAACGATCTGCGTTTGCTGTTCCAGGTTGAACTCACGGTACGCAGGGCCGACAGGTCCGTACGAGTACGGGTGGCCGCCTGTCGCCTCGCGCACCTTAGTTGCGAAGGCGTCCGCCATCAGGGTGAGGTCCATGGGCACATGATGGAGTTGCCAAGCATGAACCAACTCATCCAACTGGCCCGAGCGCGCGGGCAATGGCGGGAGGTGCCGAAGGGGTTCGACGCCCGGTCCACTGAGCTTCTTCAGCGCTGGCGTTCCAGGGTGAGGACGGCTTTGGCGATTGACGTCATGCGGTTCGGACTGCATCGGGATCTGCGGAAGATCCGCCAGGACTTCAAGCGGGCGACGCCGCGTTCGACCGGTGCCCGTGCCGCGGCCAGGGCCCGGTTGACAGTCTTCTCGGTGGGGGTGAGTTCCTGCAGGGGCCTGCGCTTGACGCCCGTGGTCAGCCAGGGGCCGCCGCCCTGGTAGGCGAGATCGGCCAGGATGGGGATGCCCTGGCGCTCGCAGATACGGATGATCTGGTGGGTGCGGGCAGCGGTCAGGTCGTGAGACCGGCCCGGCAGCGCGGGTGAAAGCCACAGCAGTCGGCCGTCCGGATCGGTGACCACCTGCACGTTCACTCCGTGCCGGCGATGCTTGTGGGAGTGGTCCGCGCGTGAGTCGCCGACCCGGTCGCACTCGGCAAGGGTGCCGTCCAGCAGGACGAAGTCGGGGTCGGCTTCGCGCAGGGTCTTCAGCAGACCCGGCGCTCGCCCGGCGAGCAGGTGGATGACCGCGCTGGTGTAGGCGTGGGCGGTGGACTCGCTGATCCCGAACCCGGCAGCGATCTTCGCCAGGGTTACGTGTTCGCGCAGGTACACCAGTGCCACCATCGCACGCTGGGACGGGGGGAGCTTGCAGCGCCGGTCGCCCTCACGGGTGACGATGAGTATGGTGACCCACTCCACGAGCGCATGGGGCAGGTCGAGTGCGGCAGGATAGATGACCAACAAGGCTCCCGAGCCGCGTGATTGAGACGTCAGACATCTCGATCAACAGCCCGGGGGCCTTGCCCGTTGCGGCCTCGCCGACCGTCACCAGATCGGTGGCCACCTCGAAGAAGCTCACTGTTCACAAACGCTTCCAACGTACTTACTTTGCCCGCGCTGGCAGACGCATAAGCAGGCTTCGCGAACAATAAGATTATCGCGAGCCATCGCGTTACAAGCCGGGATGCGCGACAAGTGAGATTGAGTGACACTAAGTGGAGCGGCAGCACTCCGTTGATCCGTTGCGCGCTTGCAACACAATTAGAGTGCGCCTCTATGGATCACAGGTCTGGAACAGCCTACAAGAGCAGCTACCTTGACGAGTCTCTTGCCTGGTTAGGCTGGGCAAAAAGGTAGCCCAGGTTCGCATTGCAGTCATTACGGAGGGCCTGCGATGGAATGGCTGAGTGAAGAAAACGGCCCGGAAATCTCTCATTTTGCGCGCGCTTACGAAGAACAACGCGCATGGCGCCCTCTAGACGAATTGGGCTTGCGGGATATGGGGGTACATGGAATTGGTGCTGCCTGGACACCGCTGGGAGCGCGTCCCCTCACTCTCATCGACGTCAAGGCGCTGGATCAAATTTTTGAAATGCGCCTCATTCCGCCCGATACGCCGTCGGAGTTTGCGGAATCCCTTCTTCCTGCACAATTTCTGTCCCACAGGCTACAGGAGCGACTTGGCCGGATATTCCCCGTAGGGGAATCGGTAGTACTGCCATCAGGCCCACCGGAGCCTCTATGGAGAAGCCCGATAGGATGGCGGTTGAGTGATAGGAGGAAAAAGCCGGGCATGCATCGCATTAGGTGCTACAAAAAGAGGATTCGAGGAACGCCAGGGTTTTCAGTGAAGCGCCTTGGTAGTGGGGGCAACGAGGTGAGGGGATTTTTGACTGCGCGGCATGTTGCAGCATGTGGGGCAGGGTGCATTGTCGAGCGACAGACAGGGCCGTTTCACTGGGAGCCGGCAGGGGTGGTAAGAATTCCCGAGGAAGATTGCGGCGGCGAGATGTGCGAGCACTGTTATAGCGGTTATGACGTGGCAGTGGTTGATAGTGATCAGCCATTGGGGTACCTTAACGGAAAAGGGATAGTGGACCTGCCTGCCGCTCTGCATTCCCCGATTCAGGTTCGAATGTTCGGGGCAATCAGCGGAATCTCGACCGGTATGATCTGCGGTGCACTCATGGAGTATGGAGATAATCCGCCATGGCGAAACAGTTGGATCCTGATACCCAGCGGCATTGCGGCAAACGGAGATTCCGGAGCACCTGTCATACTTGAGGAAGGTGGTCATGCGCTCGGGGTAATGGTGGGTGGGCACCGGATGCCTAATTCGCCGACCATTGCAGCTTTCTATGTACAGGATCTCTCCTGTATCGAGAGGGAAGTGCTGCGCCCGCAAAATGCATGGGTCCATCATAGGTGATTAGTAATGGCTATAGCGGCATTTGTCATAATGGGACTCGGTGTCCTCATGATAATTTGCGGCATCGTGGTTTCTCTCTCCGACTTGCGTACTCAGCGACGCAAGAAGGGCCCCGAACAGGAAGAACTCGGCCTAGGGGAGACGATCGGCGCCCTAGCAGAGCTTGCAGAGGCGCTACGCGACTACCCGTTGGGAAGGTTCCTCGTGGCGTGGGGGACCGTTGTGATTCTCATCGGTGGCGTAATCGGTGGGGTTTCGGCTATATAACTCCCAATTCGACGCTCACTGCGGCGTCGATGGCCGACGCCAGGTAGTCGTGGTGAAGTGGCGACGACTCGGACGCGAAGTCTGGTCCGTCTCGGAAGCAGGGCAGTGCTGACGATTCATCAACTAGGTGATCATGCTTGTGGCAGGCCGATCACCGACAGAGCTGCCCAGCGAAGGAGTGAAGCATGATCGAACTGCACACCAACCACGGCGTCATCAAGATCGCACTGTTCGCCGACGAATCCCTCAAGACGGTCCAAAACTTCCTTAACTATGTCAGGACGGGCACTGCAACGGCACGATCTTCCACCGGGTGATCAACGGCTTCGTGATCCAGGGCGGCGGCTTCGAGCCCGGCATGCGGCAGAAGCCGGTCGGTGCGCCCATCGACAACGAGGCGAACAACGGGCTGCGCAACAACACATACACCGTGACCATGGCCCGTACGAACGACCCGAACTCGGCCACCGCCCAGTTCTTCATCAACGACAACGGCTTCCTTAACCACTCCTCCCCGACCCCCCAGGGCTGGGGCTACGCCGTCTTCGGCAAGGTCGTCGAAGGCCAGGACGTCCTCGACAAGATCAAGGCCGTCAAGACAGGCACCGTGGGATCCCATCAGGATGTCTCCCTTGATGACATAGTCATCAAGAAGGCCGTCATAGTCTGACCCGCCCCCGACCGGGCGCAGCACGGAGCCGGCGCCTGCCGCTGAACAGACAGGGCGCGCGACGCTCTGCCACGGCGCGCTGTGCGAGACATGACGCCGGCTCCGGCTCCGCGGCTACCGAAGCCGGATCCCAGTGAGACTGCAGACCGATGTCGCCATCGGCAGGAATCAGGGGGTCCTCATCGAACGCCGCAGGCCCACCGTGCGCTGACGTTCTGATGCAGCGGAGCCGTCAGCTACGGGGCCCGGGCGACAAGCGTCTTGTCGTACATGATCCGGTAGAGGTGCGGCGGGGCGAAGTATTTTTATCGGCTGGGCGCGGTGATGGGCACGGGCCAGCGGTCGCGTTGCCTGTCCAGTTCTGCGCGTGCGAGATCAGCGAATTCCACCGCCTTGGCCCTGCGACGCTTGCCGCTGATGAGCTGGTCGGCCAGATGCAGGGCGCCAGCCATGAGGAGGGGGCGGCTTGCGTCGTCAGCCAGCGGGCCATCGAATGGCAGTTCCGCTGCACTGCGGGCGTGGGCAGCTCTTACCACAGGGTCGCTGTCGCGGAACATCTCCGGCGTGTGGAGCTGAAGGATCATCTTGATGAGCGCGGGAAAGAGGAACAGGTGGTGGGCTGCTCTCCCGCCCGGGCGCGGGCCTTCCCCGAATCCGAAGTTGATCCACTGCTGGATTTCCAGCAACCGCAGGTCGGTAACGGGAATAACCGGTATGTCGGTCAGAGGCTGCCCGCACCGGTGGACGTTGCCGTAACGGCGAAGTGCCTTTTCAGCTTGTTCCTTAACCTCCGGCATCACGCGTCGTGATGCCGGAGGTTAAGGAACAAGCAGAGAGGCTGCGTCTGAACTTCTTGGCGTAGGTCAGCGACCACAACGCAGTCCACGTTGGAGTAGACGACAGCGCCCGGGCGCCCGCCTTCTCGCTTCAACACCCCGCTCCGAGCGAGTTGAACACCTCGTGCGGCTAGAGCGTCAAGACGCTCGCCGTGCGTGTCCCGGGAAGCGGAGCAGCGTTAGTCATACGACATTACATACCGGCCCTGGATCGGCGCCTGGGCGGGCTGGGGCCCGCGCGGGACAGATGGCAGGGATGAGGCCGTGCAGCAGCACGATGAAGGAGTGCGCATGGACCGTACGAAGGCGATGCGGGCCAGGCTGGCCGCACAGATGGCTCTGCCGGTTCTGGGGGCGATGAGCCTGGCGGCCACCCAAGCCCCTGCCGCAGCCGCCGCACCGGCGCCCGCTCCAAGCGCGGCGATCTGTTCTACCGTGGGGCCGGGCAGCCTGGTTACGGCAATTTCGTATAACGCCGGGGGCCTCATCAGGGGCATTCTCGGCGACTACAGGAAACCTGCGGCCGCCAACACCCACGCAGTCGGGAAACTCGGAATCGGTGTCTCGCGCCTCACCGACACCAGTCTTGGCCGCCCCGAGACATACTGCGCCCCCGTCGCCCCTGCCGCTCCGGTCCCCCCGCCGCCACCGAGCTTCTCTGCGGGCCCGGACACCGGGGCTGAGGTAGGCACGGGCTGATGTTCGTGTCGGGAGGGGCGCCACTGGCTCGCCCGTTCATCGCACGGACGGACTGCGAGCCCCTCCCGAGCATGGAGGATGTGATCGTCCGGGACGGCCACGTCGCATACCCGGATGAAACACCGGCCGACCGTGACGCTTGCGGCGTACTGTGGATGCGTCAGGTTCACGCGCCCGACCAGGGAGTACCCCAATACGGGAAGATCCACTCGGCACGCCAGCGCCATGCCGTACTGCACCTGCTGTGCCAGATCTGCGCCCAGGAACCCGACGAAAACCCCGACGGCGTCCTGTGGCTCCTGCCGACCCTGCCCGGCCGGCCTCCCGAAGACGACGGCGACGGGATCATCACCACGTACCCGCCCATCTGCCAGCCCTGTAGCCGCCTGGCCCTTCGGCAGTGCCCGCCCCTCCGCCGCGGGTATGCCCTGCTCCGTGTCCGCGACGTCCAGGTCCACGGCATCCACGGAGCCGCATTCACCCTGACCGCCTCCCGCGCCGTCCTCCACGAAGCTGTCGAGCACGCCTACGGCGACCCTGCCCTGGCCAAAGTCGTCGCCGTCCAGCAGCTGTTGAGACTGACCGACTACCAGGCCGCTGGCGATACTGAACCGCAGTGAACAGGCAGTCCAACCACGCCCCCTTGCATGGCTGTGATCAAGAAATCCACCAGCACAGATAACTCACGGTGGAGATGCACAACGGCTTCTGAGCTTGATCTTTAACATCGGGCTTCACATTCGGTGAGTGTCGCGGGGCGTTTGACGGTTTTGCCCATGTCCTGGTGGGTGGCGGGGTGCCTGTTCTTGGAGTCGGGCGGGCGTCCCGGGCCGGGCAGGCGAGGTGGGGTCGGAGGTGTCGGAACCCACGTCGGACCCGGGTCGGCGTGAGGACCGTGCCGGGACGGGTGACCTTTTCCCAGGGCTTGCGCTGGTCGGCGGTCAGCGGGGCGGCAAGCCGGAGCTGGGTGTGTGCGATGACGACGATCCAGGTCCAGCGATCCGCCGCGTGAGGATCACGTATGCGCGGTCGGGCCCAGCCCAGGGACTGCTTGAACAGGCGAAATGTGTGCCCCAGGTCGAATCTGCGCAGGTAACTCGACCAGGCGAAGTCGACATCGGACGGGGTGGCGCCGGTGGCCGAGGACCACAGCCAGACTGGTGGTGTATCGCGGTCACGGGGCAGGTGGTCCACTTCCAGCCGAATCAGTGTGCCCTCGATGATGGGGAGTTCGCTGTCGTGGTCGATCCAGGCGGAGCGTTGCTGGAGTTCGGGGTGGAGCCGATCCCAGGCCCTGGCTTCGGCCTTGCCGTAGCGGGGTGTGTCGTTCACCGTCACCACCGACGGCTCTGTCCAGGTCCGCGGCCTGGCAAGGCTGAACTCCTTGCCGTGCTTGGGCGGCCGGCCGCCGCGGGGGTGGGCCAGGGTGAACTCCTCACGGGAAGGTGCCGGAAGCCGCAGGGCGCGGTCGGAGCGCAGGCGTCCGACCACCTCGACGGGTAGGTCGCGCAGGACCCAGGCCAAGCGCATCACGTCGTAGCCGACGTCCATCACGATCAGGATGTCCCGGTCGCCGCACTGCCACTGACCGGCCGTGACCAGTCGCTCGACCACGGCCCGCAGCTGGTCGGCGGTGACGGCCGCGGCATCATCGACAGGCCCCAGCCGGACCGCGTCCAGGACCTGTGTCTACGAGCTGCGGTCCGGGGTGAGCGCGGCAATGAGCAGTACATGGCCCACCAGCAGGGCGCCGCATAAATAGGCCGGAGAAAGAATCCCGGGCGGCCGGATTCCACCGCCTGGACACCTAGGGTGTACAAGTGGTGTGGCATCAGGCCGGGATGGAAAGACTCGCGCCGTTGTTGAAGATATTTGGATCGAACTGGCGCGCTCGTGCGAAGGCCTTGATAAGTGCGTTGCCCAGGCTCTGATATGTCAGTGTCAGGTTGGCGCCGGTGTGGGGGCTGAGGTTCCCGATGGCCCAGCGGAGCGAGCTGCCGGAAGCCGAAACCGTGACCTTTCCTGTGCTCGGTCTCACCGTGTTGGCTGATGCCGGGGGTACCCGCAGGTTGCGCAGACTGATGTCGGCCACTACGCCGGTTGCGGGGTCGGGGCCGTTGTTCGTTACGTCGATCCGAACGGCGGGGCCTTGATCCGGCCGCATCGACAAGGAAATGTCCGCTTGGCCCGGGGTAGTCGCCGCCGGAGGGCCTGATGGCAGGAGGAGCACTGATTCGGTGCCGCGATCATCGTCACTTGTGAACAGTTTGCGTTCGAGTCCAACCAGGCTGAAATTCCCCATTTCTTTGGCCACTACGTCGCGCTTGAAATCTTCAAAGTCTGTTTCATTGTACATTCGCGCTGTCGTGCCGGTCGCGCCGATGAGAATGACACCGCCGACATCGTCATCCAGATCTCTGTGGAAGAAGAGAAAATCGCTGCGCACCATCTTGTCGTCCGCAGTGTTCCGATCGCTTGCCTGATGGAGGTAGACGAGCGGGGCGTTGCTTATGGCCTGAACGGCGATATCGAGCGTCTCAAAGAAGGTGCTCCCGACATCAAGAATGGTGTTCAGGGCCCGCAAGGTCGAGTTGACCGTCCTCAGGGCTTGCGTCACGGCGCCCAGATCGAGCAGTTCTGAGCCGCTGCGTACGACAACGGACACGGCCATGCCGCGTGGATCGGCGTCCGGAGAGAAGTCGGGGCGATTGCACAGGAGCAGCACGGCCGGGATGTCCAATGGAGGCATGTCCACCGGTATCTCTATTCGTCTGGGAGGGTCGGTCGTGAGGAGCGGATTTGTTCCGATCTGGACACTTGCCGAGACAGAGACCACTATCTTGTAATGGAACGACTCCATCGGCCAGCAGCTGTCTGCTACGGGGGGCCGCAGCAGGAAACTCGCTTCGGTAAGTTTCTCAACCGGGGTCTGGCTCACCATTTCGGGTATGGAGATGAAGTCCCTTCCCTCCACAGGCATGTCGTCGAGGGTCACCTCGAACCCAACGTTCAAGCGGGCGGTCTGGAGGAGTGGTGAAAGGTCTGCTGTCAGGTTTCCGATGCCAGGTGCGAGCCCTGTCACCGTGCCGGATATCCGGCTCGCAAAACCCAGGGGTTGTTGTACCAGCTGCGGAACCACGGAGAGGTTCACCCATTTTCCTGGTGAAGCCTGGTCCGCGTTGTGGAGGACCGTGATGCTGTCGAGGAGCCGGTCGGCAAGGAGCGCCTCGGGAGATCCGGTTACGGGTGCGGGGATGGGGACGGACATTCTGTCACCCCTGCTGCTGTCTGAATGCCCCCTGTTTCAGTATCGAACCGGGCAACCGGGTCGGCAACCTCATTCCATTTGCCGATTCGAAGCTCGGGCCGGGTGGTGGTCCTCCGGCGCCAACGTCGAGCAGGACGACAAAAGGTCTCCACGCGCTCGCTGCGGGAGGCCCTGGGCGTTTGAGCGGCTGGCTGGGCCGGGACTGCTGATGCTGGGCCCTGGCCGGCGCCGGACAGGGCCAGCGGGCCTCGTTGGGGGGGGTAGCCGTGGTGCGGCGCAGGTGCAGCCACGATCCCGAGCCGGTGTGCAAGTGGCGGGTCAGGGCCTGGTCCTGGTCCTGGTCGGCGTCGGGGACTCGGGCGCTTCTGGAGAGCGGGGCTGACCCTGGCCGTCTCGCTACAGAGTTCGACGTGCTCCCACGCCGGCAGAAGCGGTGTTCCCCATTCAGTAGCAGGATGTGGAGATTACGCGAGGATAGGTGCTTTGATGCGCTGGCCGCGGACGCGGTGGCGCAATCTAGGTACTGCTCAGTACGCTGCGGCAGTCCCTGACCAGATGGCCTGCGGTACGGGCCAGAAGTGGGGCCGACCACGGTGACGGTTCATCCCGACCAGCAGCACTCACTTCCGGATCCGTGGAACCCGACACTCACCCACCGCGACGACCCGGCCGCCGCCACGCCCACAGCCGGAACCGACACCTCGCAAAAAGGGCCCGTCAGCTTGCTGACAGGCCCTCATGCGAGATCGAGATTAGGAAGCGATGATGCTGCTCAGGGCTTCCGGAATGGTCGATTCGGACTCACCGAACGGCTGGACCTTCGGATCTTCCTGTTCCTCGACACCGTTGACGAGGACCCTGGCACTGGACGCCCCGGGTGCAGGCGGGAACTGGGTGAAGACCCGCACATCGGTGTCGAACTTGAGCCCCCCTTGGCCCCCGACGACATCGCCGTTCTTGCGGATGGGCACGATTTCGTGCCGCGGTGACCACAGGGCTGTCGAGTGCCTTGCAGGCGTGACCATGGACCAGGTGTCCGTCTTCTGCTTCAGCACCGTGACGTCATACCGGCTGGTGTAGCCGAGCTCGGTGGTCACGCTGGTCTCGACGGACGCCGTGAACGCCTTGATCTCGACGCCGACGGAGGCGCTGACGGTGACGCTGGTGCGCTTGCTGAACTCCTCGCTCTCCGTGGTGGAGACGCCCGTGGTGATGCTCTGGGAGTTGGGCTGGTCCACGCTACCGCCGGAGTTGTCGTAGAACATCTGCCGGTAGTAGTTGACCCGCCGTTCCAAGGTGTAGAAGGGCGAGTTGGTGACCTGCCAGTCGGCCGTCTTGCCCGGGTCCTTGATCACGGTGCACGGCACGGTGACGGCGCGGTCGACGACCTTCAGCGTCTCCTGCTCCGGCACACTGTGGGAGGTCATGACCGGGCGCGTCGGCTCAGGCTTCTTGACGATGAGTGCCGGCAGGTCAAGCACATGGACGGTGCGGTCCGGCTTCACGCCGTACCTGGTCCCAGCGACGAAGGCATCAGCGCCCAGGAGGAGCCGCTCAATGCTGTCGTCCGGATACGTCGGGGGTTCGATCTTCCACACCTCCACGTCCCCGAACGTCGTTCCGGATCCCTGGTCACTCCAGATCGATTTACCGATCTCGGCCTCGCGGACGTAGCTTCGCCCGTCCACCACAGTCTTCCGAACGCAGGCAACGACGGCGGCGGGCGGAGGGTCGCCGGCGGTGACCACATCCCCCAGCGAGACGTAGCCGGTCGGCGGGATAGGCCGCCACACCGCGCAGCCGTACTTGCCGCCTGAGCCCGTGTCACGCCAGATCAGATCGAACCGCGTCGGCGGCTTGAGCATCTCATCGGAGGTGTTGACCCCCCGGGCGATGATTACCTTGCTCTCCCGGTCGATCGTGGTCCAGTTCGGTCGGCCAACGTGGGCGAGGACCTTCCAGCCCTGCTGCACGTCGACCGACGACAGGGCGGGCGTGTAGAACGCCACGGCCCTGTTGGCCCCTGATCCCTGATCGCTGTAGATCCAGTTGAAACGGGACGTAACAGCGATCTCCAGCTTCCCGTATCGCATGCCTTCTGCCATGACGATCTCCTCCCCTGACCGGAGTGGCTGGCTGGCTTCACACCCTAGGTGCAGTCACTTGCCGTGAACATGCGATCGCGACAAGTGTCCAATTCTCACGGTCGGGCGTGGCGGGGCAGCGACCATCCAACATGGCAACTCAGCGGCAGTAGTTCGGCCAGCGCGGCGCGGTCCCCGGCCCGAAACGCCTTCGCAGGGCGGCCGGGGTGCACCGCGTCGGGCAGCCCCGCGATGCCTCGCACGTCGAAGCGGTGGACGGCAGCGCGGACCGTGACCGGGTTGCACTCCAGCAGCTCAGCGACCTCGGTCACGGTCCTGCCGCGGTCCAGCAGACGGGCGCACTCCGCGCGCTGCCGGGTGTAGTGGGTCAGGTTCCGCTGCTTCAGCAGGGTGTGCAGGTCACGGCGCTGATCGTCGGTCAGGTCGACGCGGAGGCTCTTCGGCATGGCGTCCCTCCCACCCGATACCTCTGCCCAGTCCACAGCCAACTTCATACGACTCGCTTAGCAGCAGGCTTAGTGGGCTTGGCTGTTGTGCATCGTACGATCGACCTCTCGGGGGCGTGACGTGCGTGGCTGACCCCATCGGCAACACCGCCGAGACGATCGAGATCGACTTGGGCGACGGCGCGGTCCTTCACGCGGTGGTCCGAGGCAGCCGACCGCGCTGCGACTCCGGTGATGCCGGTGCTGTCTCCGTCGCCGCGCAGCACACCTTCAACGAGGTGCGCGCGACCATCCAGGCCGTTGGCCAGTGGGCGAAGGACACCGCGGCGAGGTGTGGTGATCCGTCTTCCTTCGAGGTGGAGTTCGGGCTGACCCTCTCGGTGAAGTCCGGGCGGCTGATCGGCGTGCTGGCGGAGGCGGGGGAGAAGCGAGCCTGTTGGTCCGGCTCGGCTGGGACCGCCCCGCTGCCGCCACCGCCTAGCAGAGGGTCCCGGCGGAGGTGATCTCCAGGGCCGGGACGGAGGTGATGCCCGTACCGGGCATCAGGATGAGTGATCCGCCCCTGTACACGATCCGCGCGGGCCGGATGGTGTTGTTCTCGACCTTGCTCACAGCGAAGTACGGGTTGAAGTCCATCACCTTGCACTCGGGAATCGGCGTCGGCTCGGGAATGCCGATTCCGGCGCCACTGAGGCAGAGGTTCCCGGTGGGGCACAGAGGCGAAGCGGGAGCGACTGCCGCGGTGGCCGGGCCCGGGCAGACGCCCACGAGGGAACCCGCGAGGGCAGCCGCGGCAAGGGCCACCACGGTGGGCCGTCTGCGCCGGCCGGGACGGTTGGAGCGAGGGTGACGCTGCCAGTCCATTGCGGCCTCCAGAAGAGTCACGAGATCGGCGTCTGCCGCGTGGCACATGGCGCCCACGGCGCACCGCCCTTCAAGGACGATTCAGCGGGCCGCTCCGCCCACGTGTAAAGCCCTGGTCCCGCCACTTCGACCGCATGCATACGCTCAAAGCCTGGCCCGAACGCGGCTGTTCCCTGCGGACGGGAGGCAGTCGGCCACCCACACCCAGCGCGTCAACGAAGAACTGCGCACCCGCGGCGCCACGCCCTCGGCCGGAAACGGCCAGGGAAGAAAACGCGCAACTCGGTTATGACTCCGGACAGGCCGTCACGCGGACGGGAAGATCTGGACGTTTGACGTTCAGCGGTGGGCGGTGAGGAAATCGCGTGCGCGTTCGTCCAGGTCGGCCGCACACCGGAGGCCGCGGGCCCGGAAGCGGGTCAGGTCCCGGCGCATGTTCTTGACGGCTTTGCGGGTGCGGACGGAGGCGACGCCGTCCATGTGGTCCATCGCCCGGCCCCAGGTGGTGCACGCCTGCTCGATAGCTCCTTGTCCGGCTTGAAGCTCGGCCTGGGCGACGAGGTCGAGGGCGATGATGCGGGCGTAGGTGCCGGGCGGGCGGCTGGCGGCGGCCATGGCGTATTGCTGGGCGGCGTTGTGCGGGTCGCCGAGGGTGGCGAAGACCTTGGCAGTGCGGGAGCGGACGGTGGCTTCGACCGGTCCCCAGGCGCGTGCCCAGAAGGGTGTCGGGTCGCCCTTGGCCGCGTCGAGGCGGGCGCGGACGCGCTCGACTGCCCGCACGGCCTGTTGGCGCTGGCCGGTTTTGGCCAGCGCGTGGGCTTGGGTGATGTGGAAAAGGGCCTCGGTCGCGGGATCGACGTGGCCTTTGACGCGGTCCAGGCCGGTCTCGGCGAGAGCCAGGCAGTGCTCGGCGCGGTGGATCTTCATGCCCTGCTGGGACATCGTCCGCATGACGAAGCCGTCGTGCCCGGGGACGCCTGATTCCGTGGCGAGCGCGTAGGACTGTAGGTAGTACCGCTGTGCGAGCCCTTGTTCCCCGGCGTCGTAGCTCTTCCACCCGGCCAGGTGCACTCCTGATGCGGCAGCGGAGAGCATCTGGCGACGCGCGTCGTCGTTGCGGAACCGGCCACGGCACAGGGTGGCGACGTCGGACATGAGGTACTGCACCAGGGCTGAGCGGCCGTGCTGCCCGCCGTGGAGTTCGTCCATGGCGGTGAAGACCTGCACCATGTCGCGCACGGCGGCGACTTCGGCGTCTCCGGCGATGGCGCCGCTGCGGGCGGCGGCAGCGCGGCCGGCCATGTCGCGGACGTACTCCAGCGGCAGGGCGGCGGCTGCCACGGAGCAGGCCGAGGCGGCGAGGAAGCGTCGTCGGTTCACGTCAGCCTTCCCGATCAAGGTCACGGTCTCGACCGGGTCGGGACCGAGGGACAGTCCGATGCTGTCATCCTCCCCACCGCATGCGGAAAGGCCCAAGTGGTCCACCGTCACCAGCCGTCCCAGCAGCCGGGACAGAGCCTCGGCGAGGTATCGGGGAGTGTTGCCGGCGGGCCGGGAGCCGGAGATCCAGTGTTCGACGGTCGAGCGGTTGGTGCGTAAGGACTCGCCGGACTCGGCTGCGACGAGCCGGACCATGTGGGCCACGGTCTCGTACGGCAGCCGTTTCTCGTCGATCAGGGCTTTGAGCTGGGTGTTCGGCGTGCGCTTGGTTATGGCCAGCCTCGGTATACGCGATATACGTCTTCGCCTCGCCCACACGCTACCCCTCAACTCGCCTCCGGAGTTGACTGTTTGACGCGCCCCGAACGCGGTCTGTCAGGGCCGTTGAAGTGCGGCGCGACCCGCTGGCCGTGTGCCCATCAGAGGAGTGCACGGGGGCGGTGAAGTGACGAGGGAGGAAACGATGGAGACCACCCAGTCTCCGGCCTACACCGCGCCGGTCGTCCTGGACGCCGGTGACGTCGTGGAGGTGACCCTGGGCAACCAGAACTTCGACACGGTCGACGACACCCAATACAAGCCGGGCACCTGATCCACCTGCCGGGGCCGGGGGGGGGGGGGGGGGCGACGCCCCCCCCCGGCCCCGGGCCTTTGCAGGTCAGGTGTGCTCTTGAGGCCGAGGGAGTCGGGAGGCTCACAATGCGGTGGTGCACGGGATGGGAGGGCGGCCCGGCCGGTCGGCAGCCCGAGGCAGGGCGGCCGGTGGCCGCGTTGGGCGAGGTGTGGTCGGTGGGCTGGCCCGAAGGGCAGGTCCGCACTGCGGGGACCGGCGCGCTGGCGCTGGCCGTGGTCGGGACGTGCGGGGCCAGTGATCGACAGCTTGAGGAGGCCCTGCCCGTGGTTCGGGCGCAGCAGTGGCGGGCCCTGACCCGGTGGCCCGGGTCCTACCTGGTGATCGCTCGCAGCGGCCCGGTGCTGGCCGTGATCGGGGACTTGTCGGGTCAGCACCCGGTCTTCTACCGGAGCGAACCGGCCGGGGCATGGTGGGCGACGTCGGCAACCGCCCTCGCGGCCCTGGACGGGGCACCGATCGACCCTGTCGCGCTCGCGGCACATCTGGCCTTCGGACAGCCGGACGTGCTGGCTGGGCGGAGCTTGTTCCGCGTCGTGCACCGGGTGCCTACCGGGCACCTGCTTCAGGTCACTCCCGACGGCGCCCGTACGGTGCGGTATGAGCCGGCCGAGTACGAGGCCGTGGACCTGCGGGAGGCCGCGCCGATGGTACGGGCGGCGCTCTCCGAGGCCGTGGCGGTCCGTATGGACGGCCGACCGGTCAGTGCGGATCTCGCGGGCCTGGACTCCACCACCCTGGCCTGCCTGGCTGCCCGGCACAGGCCGGTCACTGCGGTGACGTTCGCCGACGAGCGGCTGCGGGACGACGACCTGGCCTACGCGAAGCGGACGGCCGCTGTGGTGCCTGGCCTGCGGCACCACGCGGTGCCCGGCGCCCTGGGCACGGTCTACTACGCGGGTCTGGACGATGTCTCCGCCCTGTCGTTCACAGACACGCCGAACGCCTTCGTGGTCTCGGCGGCGGTCAAGCGGACCGTGCTCGACGCCGTGATCACCCACCAGACAGCGCCGGGCGTGCACCTGACGGGCGTCGCCGGGGACGGGCTGCTGTCCGCCTCCTCGTCGTACCTGGCCGACCTGCTGCGGGAACGGCAACGGCCGCGGGCCTGGCAGCACGCCCAGGGGCACGCGAGGCTGCGGCAGAGCTCCGTGTGGTCGGTGCTCGGCCGGGCCCGGCTTGCTGCCCGCGCGGGCCTCGTGGACGGCTGGCGGCAGGCCGCCGCCGAGCTGAACCAGCCCCCAAGGCCGTGGATGCCTCAGGCCCGGCGTCCGATCGCGTGGACGCCGCTGCTGGCCACGGCCGACTGGATGACCCCGGACATGCGGCACCAGCTCGCCGACGCGCTCACCACGGCCGCCGACGAGCTGACCGAGCCGCCCGCACGCCTGGCGACCTGGGCGGACGGCCAGGACCTCGCCCGCATCGGTGCGGACACCAGCGGCTGGCGCACGCTCGCCCTCGACGAGCACGGCATCGAGATCGCGGCCCCCTACCTGGACAACGAGGTCCGCCGGGCCTGCCTGGCCGTGCCGGCCGACCAGCGCGGGGCCCCGGTCGCTACGAGCCTTTGCTGGCCGAAGCCTTTGCCGGCACCGACGTGCTGCCCGGCATCGTCCTCGCCAGGGCGACGAAAGGCGGCTTCAACGCACTCTCCTAAGCCGGGCTGGTCCAGCACGCGCCCGTGCTCCGCCGCCTCCTGGGGCCGTCGTCGCGCCTGGGGGCCATGGGCTTGGTGACGGATGGGCCGGTGGGGGAGATGCTCGCCCGCGCGGCGGCCGGGCAGGCCACCGCCCAGGGCGCCCTGCACGTGGCGGTCGTGACCGAGGTCTGGCTGCGGCAGCTCGAACAGGCAGGAGCTCGGTGGGAGGTGACCGGCCGTGTGGCAGCTGCGTGAGGGCTCCCACCCCATCCTCACCGACGAGGGCGGGGCCATCCTCAGCGAGCACACCGGCCGCTGGACGTATCTGACACCGACGGCTGCCTCGGCGGTGCTGTCCCTCGTCTCCAGCACCGACGAAGACCAGGCCATCGTCCGGTTCGCGATCCTGTACGGCCTGAAACGCGAGCAGGCCGCCGCCGACGTTCGGGCGGTCGCCGCCGCCCTCATCGACCAGGGCCTCGCCCGGACCGAGCCGTCCCGCCGCCGACGGTGGTGGTGGCGGTGACGACGATGGAGTCGTACTCGACCGTCCGCACCGGCCTCTTCCGCGACCGCCTGGCGGCGGCCATGGGACTCGCCCTGGCCCTGGCGTTGCTGGGGCTGCCCTTCTGTTTCACCGTCCGCGCTGCCCGCATCGCCCGCCGGGCCGGACGCCGCCCCATCGGCCACGACCGGGCCGAGGCCCTGGTCGCCGCCGTCCGGCACACCGGCCGCCTCTGGCCAGTGAGGGCCGCTTGCGTCGAGATCTCACTGGGGGCCGTCCTGGCCGCCGCCCTCCTGGGATGCCGCCTGAACTGGTGCCTGGGGGTGCGATTCTCCCCGCCACCGACCGAATACCACGCCTGGGCCGGTCTCCCCGGCGGCGGCCCGGTCGGCGAATACACCGAGGCCGGATGGCACCACTACACCGCGCTCGTCATCTGAACGTGTCAATGAACTCGTCAACATGGCACCTCGTTGACTCGTGTCCTTCACCCACTCGGAGCTGTTGAGGAGCGCGTCCCAACTCTTCACTAAGGAGTGAACATGACCCCCGTGGCTGCCGCAGCCAAGAGAGTCCCCGAACAGCACTACACCCACCACGAGGCCCGAGGGGCGACCATCCACCGCACGAACCCAGTCTTCATCCACCGGGAGCTGACGGCCCTCGACGTCGTGCCCGGCATGAACGTCGCCGAGATCGGCACAGGCTCGGGCCTGTCCGGCGGCTTGCTCGCCGAACTCGTCGGACCGACCGGCATGGTCACCAGCCTCGACATCGACCCCTACCTGACACGGTGGGCCAACCACATCCACGCTGAGCGCGGGGTCAACAACGTCCGCTGCTACGCCGTGGATGGCACCGCCGACTACCCCGGCCAGGCCCCTTACCACCGCATGGTGGGCTGGTGCAGCCCGCCGTTGCTGCCCAAGGCGTGGGTGGACCAGACCACCGAGGACGGGCTGATCGTGGCCACTCTGCCGGTCGCGCCCGTGCCCAACCTGGCAGCAGGGGCGGTGATCCGCGTCCGCGGCGGCCAGCCGTACGTCGAATCGGTCTTCCCCGGCTCCGACATCGAGACCGGCTCATCCCCCCGCAGCGACTTCTCCGTGCCGGCCCGGTGGGTCGACTGGGAAAGCCGCATCCCGGCCACCTCGTGGGTATCGATCGCCTGGCGCGAGCAGGACGACTGGAAGAGCTCCGGGGCACGGGGAGTTCTCGAGCGGCTGCGGGAGCCCGGCCACACCGAGCAGTACAAGGGCGAGGAGATCGACTGGTCCAGCCTGCGCGTGTGGCTGGCCGCCACCGGCGCCCGGCTGACGATGACCGAGCTGAAGCCCGACGTCATTGGCCTCGGGCACTCGACCCGCAACACGGCCGCCGTGATCCAGCAGGACGGCACGGTGATCGCTGACGCGACCGACTCCGCATCCCTGACCGTGCTGCGAGGCTGGCTCGCCGCCTGGGAGTACGTCGACCGCCCCGGTCCCGACGCCTACACCGCGAACCTGGTCCCCGACATGGACGGCGACATCCCCGGCTGGGACCTCCGCCTGGTCCGGTAGCGACGCGCTGAGCCGGATTGTGCCTTGTCTCCCCGGGCGATCTCAGCTGGCCGCTCTGGGTGCGCAGCTGCTGCGCTCGCTCGCGCCACATCGGTCCCTGAGCGGGCGAGCCACCGCCACTCGTTCCGGCGATGGCGGGGCGTGCGGTCGTTGACCGAACCTGGAATACCGGCCGGGTGCGTCGTCCCGGCCCGGATCAGGGGGAGAGACCATGCCGGAGATCGTCGTGTCGTCGATCGTCGATCGTCGCCGACTCCGTCACGGGTGTACGCGGTGACCCGCAGCAGGATGCGGGGGCCCTGCCGTCGGCTCGCGGCCCTGGACGCCGCCCGCGTTCACCGAGGTCGAGCTCGCCGCCGAGGTCACCGCCTACGCCGGGCGCTGGTAGACCCCGCCAGGAAGCCGCGACGGGGAGGCCCCTGCGATCCGGCTGTGGCTGCGTTCGTGATCGCCGGGTATCCCTTACTCGCCTGGATGACTTTGATGCCCGAGTAGGCCGAGCGCCGTCAGCACAGTGACACACAGCGTCATCCAGCCGATGAACGCGCTGCCGCCATACAGCACCGCACCGGCTACCGGCGCACCGGCCTCATGCGAAAGTGCCCCCGCCACGACCGCTACCAGCAGCGATGACACGAAGGACAAGAGCGTGAGAAGTACCTGAACGGAAAAAGTCAGCCTCACCAGTCGATCCCTTCACGAAGGTGGTCGACCAGTCGGCGGGCAGCCTCAGCTCGACCACCGATTGCGATGGCCTGCTGAGGCTCTGCGACGATTAGAGACTCATCGTGCTCATTGCTTGTCGAGAGGAGCACTGTCCCCCATCGGACACGTCGCCAGTGCTCTGCGGATTCGAATAAGCAACACGGAGCCTAGCGAGGGGCGTTGAAGATCGCCACCACCCAAGACTGGAAGGCTGGCCGCGCCGTCATACCGCCCAATAGAGCGGTACACACCTGCCGGACAGGCCCTAGCCTCAATGCCACTTGCTTAAGAGCCCTAGTGCGTTGTTGACCTGCGGCGAAGCCGCCCCGGGAAGGCTCTAACGGGCGTCTAAGCAAGCGGTATTGGCCCTAGGGACACTATCGAGACCGGAGGTGGATGCCGGCGCACCGTTCAACCGGACGGCGTTGCGTCCGCGGTCCGGCAGGCGGGAGGAGTGCCCGGGGAGTGGGGGACGGTGCACAGGAACAGTGGCCGGTGCGCGAGGCTCTGGTCGTCGGCGGGCAGATGGAAGGGACGGTCTGTGGCGACGGTGTCCCGGACGTCGACATCCGAGCGCAGCTGCTGGAGGACGTTGGAGGCACGAGTGGTGCTGGTTCCGGTCCATACCCGATAGACCGCGGCCGCAGCGGCACGGAAGGCGTCACTGCCGACGGCGTGGTCGCTGTGGTGGTCGGGGGAGAAGGCGATGTAGGACAACTCGACCGCGGAGTAGCGTTCGAGATGGGCGAACTCGGGGATCTCGGGGTATTCGACGAGGGTGTCGGTGTCGGAGGCCAGCAGCGGGAAGGGCGGCTTGTCGGCGGCACCGCACTGGCCCTGGACTTCGTTGAGGATTTTGGGCAGTTGGCTTCCGCGGGCCGCGTACAGGGCGATGCCGTCGTTCCGGCTCAGCGTGCAGATTTCCTTGGCCAGGTCGGGCAGGGTACTTACCGCACCGCGCTGCCCCTGGTCCGCCTCGCGCATGACGGCGAAGGATGGCTCCTCCACGGCGATGCCGCGGCCTGTGAGTTCGGCGTCGAGGTCGTGCTTGAGGTTGGTGCTGTAACGGTCCTTGTCGTCGTAGAGGACCAGGGCCTTCTTGCGTTTGAGGTCGGTCACACGGTGGGCCATGGCACGGGCGAGGTGGCGGTTGGCGGGTTGGGTCTGGAAGTAGGTGGGTGCCTCGGCGGTCATGAAGTCGCCGGTGACGCCTGCTCCGATGACGGGAAGGTCGGGGGAGAGACGGTTGATCGCGTCCACGGACGTCTGGCGGCTCTGGGAGATGCCGATCACCGCCGAGATGCTTGTGTCGTCGTTGGCCAGCGTGTTGAGCCGGTCCACCACGCCGGTCGCCTGGGCGTAGGCGTAGCCGACGTTGGCGATCAGCAGCCGCAGACGGGGCCGTTCGGCATTGACGCCGACCTGCTCGTTGAACACCCGCTGGGCATCGGCTGCGCCCTGGAGCTGGAGGACGCCGGCGGGGGTGAGCTGTTCGCCCCTGCCGGCGGGGTCGGCGGTCAGTGGCGCGAGGAACACCACGGTCCGGTACGCGCCGCCCCGCTGGGCGGCAGCGTTCTGGGAACGGATGCGGTCCTGGAGGGTGCGCAGCAGCTCCTGGCTGCCGCCGCCGGTGAAGTAACAGCCCGCCGAGGCGGTGTCGATGCCGACGTTGACGCCTCCGGCCGCCCAGGTGTCGTGGCAGGCGTCCTGCCGGATCCACGTCACCACGGGGACCGCTCCGGCGACAAGGGCGACGGCCAGGATCGTGCCCAGATAGGCGGACGGCCAGGGCACCCGGCGCGGCCGCACGGCCACGTTGGTGTCCAGCCAGTCGCCCACGGACGATTGCGCCGGCCCGGCCAGGGCGACGACCACCTGCCCGTCGTCGTGGCCGGCCTGGGCGGGCCGGGGCCTGCGCTCCCGCAGCGGTCGCAAGGCAGCAGCCGCCTGATCCGGTGCGAGGGCGCGGGCTCTCTCAGGGCGGTCCGGCCCGTCTGCGGGCGGAGAGTCCGGGGTCCGGGCGGCCAGCACCAGAAGCGGCAGCCCGCGACGGCGCAGCTTGACGAAGCCGTCCAGCAGCCGTCGGACGGGCGTTCCCGGGCTGCCGATGTGCGGCAGGAGCACGACGACCGGCCAGACGCGGCGGCGCCGACGGGGAAAGAGAACGCCCCTGCGGCAGGCCCGTACCAGGTCCGTTCCCAAGGCTTCCAGGAGCAGGGACTGGCGCAGGGCCGTGTTGTGGCGCAACGCACCGTTGAGACTCAGATGCGTCGCGGCGGCCAGGAAACTCGTGGCGGACCGGCCCGCGTTGCGGACCTTGGGGGCGTACCAGCGCAGACGCCGAGTGCGGTTCAGCCACACCCGGTAACCCCACTCCAGGGGCCAAGCGACCAGGACTGTTGCGATCCCGCCCAGGCGCGCGCTGATCTGGCCGGCCCCGCCGGTATCGATGAACGATCGCAGCCCCTTCAGCCCGGGGGTGTCGCTCTGCCAGGCCGCACACAGTGCTTCGGCCAAGGCATTGCGCTGCGCCGCGGACGACCCGCCCCCCACGTTGATGTCCAAGATCTTCCGGCACATCCAGTACGTGGTCAGCGACATCCCGCCGGCGCCCTCGGGCATGGTCTGCTCCAGCTGTGCGGCAAGACCGTCGAGCAGCACGACGTCAGGCTCGTCCGCACCCTCGGCCTGCGCGAGCAGCGCATCATCGGCCATGGCGTGCGGAACCAGCCCGGCTCCGGTGGCATCCCGCAGCCGGGCCCGGTAGGCGGTGACGAAGTCCGTCCCCAACCCGGCATCGTCCTCGAAGACGAGCGCGGGCACCTCCCGTTTGCCCACGGGACGTCCCACCAGTGTGTCCAGCACACTCACCAGGTCCTCGACCCCGCCCAGTGCCGGCATCCGATCCATACCGTTCCCCCTTACTCGGCGTCACCTGAAAGGGAAGACCGTCCCACCAACCCGGATATCCGGCAGGCCGGTTGGCTTGAACTGGCCCCTGATGCAAGAAATCCATCCGCAAATTCCGGTGGAGGGCCGCTCAATGATCGGAATTGCACGAGGATCACTGAAGGGGGGGGCAGCGTTCCGCGGCCTGCGAGGGGTGATGGGGTTCGCATGTACCGAGGCCGAAGGGTCAAGGAGACCGAAGCACACCGGAGAGGAGGGACGCCATGTCCTCGAATCGGCGCCGCAAGAAGAAGAAAGCCCGTATGAAGGGCGCCAACCACGGCAGGAGGCCGCAGTCCTGAACGCCTACGGGCCCTGAAGCGGCGAGGCTCGCCCAGGGCCAATACCGCTTACTTTGACGCCCGTCAGAGCCTTCCCGGGGCGGCTTCGCCGCAGGTCAACAACGCACTAGGGCTCTTAAGCAAGTGGCATTGGCCCTAGGCCCGTTTGTCGAACCTTGTCGCTACGGCACGGAAGCTCTTGAGGGCGTTCACGGTGCGCTCGACTCCGTTCCTGCGTGTGTACCGGTCCGGCTGGAATCCGGTGGGCCTGCTGGTCCCGGCGTTCGGGGATCGTGTGCCGGATTCGCCGTCGTCGTAGGTAACGGCGGTTCCGGCGGGAGCTGTACGCCTTATCTCCGCAGAGGTGGCCGGGGCGCGTCCGCGGGTGTCCACGGCAAGGAGGAGGCTCGTACCGGCGGGCTGCCCCCCTGCCGCCCGGCCCGTCACTCGTTCCGGCGATTGCAACGTCGTTCTCCACCGCGCCAACATCGACCACACCCGCGAACTCATCGACCTGGCCATACAACTGCGCGCCGACTGGCTCGAACTCGCCAACGCCCAGTACTACGGCTCCGCCCTGCTCAACCTCCGCTCCCTGCTGCCCACCCGGGCACAGCTCGACGCGGCGGAACGCCTCGTCCGCGAAGCCCGTCCGGGCGGCCGACCGGAGATCGTCTACGTGCGGTCCGACCTCCACGACGGCGTCCCCAAACCCTGTATGCACGGCTGGGGCAGCCGCCAGTTCACCGTCACACCCAGCGGCGACGTCCTGCCCTGCCCGGCCGCCGCGCGCATTCCCGGCCTGGACGTACCCAACGTTCAGCGGGCGGCCCTCGCCGACATCTGGTTCCATTCCCCCGCCTTCAACCGCTTCCGAGGCACGGAATGGATGCCGGAGCCATGCCGTAGCTGCCCGCTCAAGGAAACCGACCACGGCGGCTGCCGCTGCCAGGCCTTCCAGCTCACCGGCGACCCCGCCGCCACCGACCCGGCCTGCCGGCTCTCCCCGCACCACGCGCTCGTACGCACCCTCCTTCAGGACGCCGAAAGCGTCCCCGACACGCTTCCGTACCGGGCATGAAGCTGCGGATTCTGGGCACTGCGGCGGGCGGCGGTCTGCCGCAGTGGAACTGTGCCTGCCCCGGCTGCTCCCGGGCCCGCGCCGCAGGGCCCCGCGCCTGGCGCACCCAGGAATGCCTGGCCGTCTCCGTCTCCCCGGGCGCCTGGTACCTCGTCAACGCCTCACCCGACGTCCGCGCCCAGATCCTCGCCGCCCCCGGCCTCGCCCCGCCCGACGGCACCCGGCACACCCCGCTGCGCGGCGTCCTCCTCACCGACGGCGAGCTCGACCACACCGCCGGCCTGCTGGCCCTGCGCGAGGGCGCCGCCCTCGACCTGTACGCCCCGCCCGCCGTCCTGGCCGCGCTGGACGGGCCGTTCCCGCTCCGTACCCTGCTCGCGCCCTACGGCTCCGCCCGCTGGCACGCGGTGGGCTCCGGGCCTCTGCTCCTGGACGGCGGGCGGCTACGGGTGACCGCCGTCCCCGTCAGCGACAAACGGCCCCGGTACGCCTCCGGGTGCGATGCCCCCGGCCCTTGGGCCGTTGCCTACCGGTTCGACGACACCGCCACCGGCGGCGCCGCCGTCTACGCGCCCTCCCTCGCCTGCTGGCCGGGTGCCCTCGATGATGCCCTCGCCGGGGTGGGCTGCCTGATCCTCGACGGCACGTTCTGGAGTGAGGACGAGATGGGCGGCGCCCGCGCGATGGGGCACCTGCCCGTCGGCGGGGCCGACGGCACGCTCGTACGGCTTCGGGGCCGCACGGGCCTGCGCTGCCTCTACACGCACCTCAACAACACCAATCCGCTTGCCGATCCGGCTTCCCCTGAGCGTGCCGCCCTGGGCGGGGTGTCAGTGGAGGTTCCCTCCGACGGGATGGAGATCGAGCTGTGATCCGGTCGCTGCCGGTCGGTGGGGGCTGGTCGCGCAGTTCCCCGCGCCCCTTACGGGGCGAACTCCACCGTCGCCACGCGCTCCCGTGACACCCGGTCCAGCAGCACCACCGACGCCGCCTCCGGAAGCGAGTCCCCGGACAGCTCGCCCAGCAGACGGGCCAGTCCCCTGCGGTGCTTGTCGAAGACGCGCCGGGGCGCCCACCGGCCACGGGCGTCCTGCCCGGCCAGGGCCTCCGTCGCGGTCACATCCAGCAGGATCAGATGCAGCTCGTGCCCCTGCCGTGCCGCCTCCCGCGCCAGCCACCGGCGCATCCACGCCCGGCTGCCGCAGTCGTGCACCAGGAACGGCCGGCCCCCGCGCACCTCGGCGCGCAGCCACCGGAAGTACTCGATACGGGCCCAGGGCCGGTAGACGGCGTACGGCAGCCAGGCGGGCATCACGGCCTCGCACGCCTCGTGGACCGTGCGCGGGTCCACGGCCGGGGCGGCCTCGGACAGGCGCCGCAGCAGGGTGCTCTTGCCGCTGCCGGGCAGACCGGAGACGACCAGAACGGTGCCTGCCGGGTAGGACAGGGTGACCGGGGTGCCGTCCTGCCCCCGTAGGTCCATCAGTCCTCGCGGGGTTGTCGTCGGCCGGGGCGGTCGGTGCGGTGCCGCACTCGTCGCCCCGGCCGACCCGCGTATGTCGTCCACTGCCGTCCCCTGTCTGCGATCCAGCCATCCCGAGCCCCTCAGCCTCGCACGGCCCGGGGACAGACGTGGAGACGCCGTCGCTATCCAGCCGGTTGCCTTCGGCAGCGCGTCCATGTGACCTGTGGGCGCGCCGATGCCCCATGAGGCTGTTGAGCCGGGATTGATCGGACGTTTAGCGTGTGGCGATCGCAGGCTTCCATGCTCTCGCCCGTTCCGCCGGCCAGCTCGGCCGGCAGCGAAAGGGAAGAGAACCATGACAACGATGCGCACCGTACTCAAGGGTGCCTGGGTCGCCACCGCCATGACCGCCGCGTTCGTGACGGCGGCCGGCACGGCGTCGGCCGCGACCACCGACGTGGTCACCGCCACCGCCACCGGGGCGGGCACCCGCTCGTTCGCCCTGACCATCGACGACGGCCCCAGCCCCACCTGGACCAACCAGGTCCTGGACCTGCTCAAGGAGCGCGAGGTGAAGGCCACCTTCTGCGTCATCGGTGACCACGCGCGCCAGTACCCGGACCTGATCCGGCGGATCGTGGACGAGGGGCACAGCCTCTGCAACCACTCCATGCACCACGTGAACCCCACGACGCAGAGCCCGGACCAGCAGCGGGCCGACATCCAGGAGGCGTCGGACGCCATTCACGCCGCCGCCCCGGGTGCGTCGATCGACTTCTACCGGGCGCCGGAGGGCGGCTGGACGGAGGACGCCAAGCAGTACGCCGCGAGCCAGGGCATGCAGCCGATCGGCTGGTCGGTCGACACCGAGGACTGGCGGCGGCCCGGCGCCGACGCGATCTTCGAGAACTACAAGCGGGCGTTCCAGGGCGGCGGAGTGATCCTCATGCACGACGGCTCGCAGGAGAACGACCGCAGCCAGAGCGTCGAGGCCATGGGCCGGATTCTCGAGGACCTCTCCAACAACGGCTACTACGACGACCGTCCGGCCGTCCTGGGCTGACGGTCGGCCGGGCCCAGTCGTTCCCCGCCGTCATCACAACCACCACTCAGATGGGATGAACACTCCGATGTCTGCTTCCGTACGCTCCCTGTTCGGCCGTACGCTCGCCGTCGCCGCGCTGGCCGCCGGTCTCACCACCGTCGTCTCCGTGCCGGCGCACGCCGACAGCGGGCCGCAGACCTGCACCGCCTCCTGGTACGGGGCGCCCGGCGAGATTCCGCCGGGCTGGCCCACCGCCAGCGGTGAGCCTTTCGACTCCGAGGCGATGGCCGCCGCGAGCCGCGATCTGCCGTTCGGCACCGAGGTCCGCGTCACCAACGCCGAGAACGGCGAGTCCGTCACCGTGAGAATCAACGACCGCGGCCCCACGGACACCAGCCGTTGTATCGACCTGACGCGAGGGGCCTTCGCCCGGATCGCCGATACGGACCGGGGCCTCACCGAGGTCACGCTGGAGGTCCTCGGCGACTGACGTCGCAGGACCGTATGACCAGGACCGTATGGCTCGGGGCGGGCGGCCACCATCACTTCCGGTGGCCGCCCGCCCCTGGTCCGTTCCGAAGTCTCATCCCGAAGTCTCGGAAATTCCTTAGCCCCATGCGTGATTCCGTGACCCTGCCGAGCACTGCGAAAGGGGACTGCATGTCCAAGCGCGCGCTGATAACCGGAATCACGGGGCAGGACGGGTCGTATCTGGCCCAGCACCTGCTCTCCGAGGGGTACCAGGTCTGGGGGCTGAACCGGGGGCAGGCCAACCCCCGGAAGGACCGGGTGAGCAAGCTGATCCCGGACCTCCAGTTCGTCCACGGGGACCTGATGGACCAGGCCAGCCTGGTGTCCGCCGTGGATCTCGTCCAGCCCGACGAGGTCTACAACCTCGGCGCGATCTCCTTCGTGCCCATGTCCTGGCAGCAGGCCGAGCTCGTCACCGAGGTCAACGGCACCGGCGTGCTGCGGATGCTCGAGGCCATCAGGATGGTCAGCGGGCTGAGCGGGTCGTCTGCGAGGACGGACGGGTCCGGGCAGATCCGGTTCTATCAGGCGTCCTCCTCGGAGATGTTCGGCAAGGTCGTCGAGAGCCCGCAGAACGAGCGGACCCCCTTCCACCCCCGCAGCCCCTACGGCGTCGCCAAGACCTACGGGCACTACATCACCCAGAACTACCGCGAGTCCTTCGGGATGTACGGCGTCTCCGGCATCCTCTTCAACCACGAATCGCCGCGTCGTGGCGCCGAATTCGTCACCCGGAAGATCTCGCTGGCCGTCGCCCAGATCAAGCTCGGGCTCCAGGACAAGCTGTCGCTCGGCAACCTCGACGCCGTACGCGACTGGGGCTTCGCCGGGGACTACGTGCGCGCCATGCACCTGATGCTCCAGCAGGACGAGCCCGGCGACTACGTCATCGGCACCGGACAGATGCACTCCGTGCGCGAGGCGGCACGGATCGCCTTCGAGTGCGTGGGCCTGGACTGGGAGGAACACGTCGTCGTCGACCCCGCGCTGGTGCGGCCCGCCGAGGTCGAGACGCTCTGCGCCGACCACGGCAACGCCCGTGAACAGCTGGGCTGGGAGCCCTCGGTGGACTTCCCCGAGCTGATGCGGATGATGGTCGAGTCCGACGTCCGCCAGGCCGGCCGCGAGCGCGAATACGGCGATCTGCTCACCGCGGCGAACTGGTAGGCCCGCCGGGGCTCAACGCCAGTACCCCGCCAACACCCCTGCTCACACCCGTCGCACTGCCCGGAGCGGACCGAGTCGGCCGACTCTAGGGAATTCCATGGCCACGCCCGCCGACACTGAGCGCGTGGCGTGCGGGAAGTCGAGCAGGCGCCCCGTCGAACGCGGGGCGCCCAGATGACTCACGTCGACTGTGGATCAGCCATCCCGAGTGCCGGATGCCCACAGCGAATTCCTCTGCTGTCCGCCGGTCTTGAGATGGGTTGATTTGAGATGGACAAGGAACAGAAGCTCCGGGACTACCTCAAGCGGGCGAGCGCGGATCTCAAGCGCACGCGGCAGCGGGTGGGCGAGCTGGAGGCGGCCGCCCGGGAGCCCATCGCGATCGTGGGCATGAGCTGCCGCTTCCCCGGGGGCGTGACCAGCCCCGAGGAGCTCTGGTCCATGCTCGTGGCCGGTGAGGACGGCATCACCGGCTTCCCCGGCGACCGCGGCTGGGAGCTGATGACCGACGGCACCGAGGAGTTCTTCGGCGGATTCCTGCACGACGCGCCCCGGTTCGACGCCGGGTTCTTCGGCATCTCGCCGCGCGAGGCCCTCTCCATGGACCCCCAGCAACGGGTGCTGCTGGAGTCCTCCTGGGAGGCCTTCGAACGGGCCGGCATCGATCCGGCGTCGGTCCGGGGCACCCGGACCGGTGTGTTCGTCGGGTCCATGCCCCAGGACTACCGCACCGGCCCCGATGACGATGTGCAGGGCTTCACCCTCACGGGCAACGCCACCAGCATCCTCTCGGGCCGGCTGTCCTACTTCTTCGGGGCCGTCGGGCCCGCGGTGACCGTGGACACCGCCTGCTCGTCGTCCCTGGTGGCGCTGCACCTGGCCGCCCACTCCCTGCGCCAGGGCGAGTGCTCCCTGGCACTGGCCGCGGGCGTCACGGTGATGTCCAGCCCCACCACCTTCGTGGAGTTCAGCCGCCAGGGCGGGCTCGCCGCCGACGGCCGCTGCCGCTCCTTCGCCGACTCCGCCGCCGGCACCGGCTGGTCCGAGGGCGTCGGCGTGCTCGTCCTGGAGCGGCTGTCCGAGGCCCGCCGCAACGGGCACCAGGTGCTCGCCGTCATCCGGGGCTCCGCCGTCAACCAGGACGGCGCCTCCAACGGCCTCACCGCCCCCAACGGGCCCTCCCAGCAGCGCGTCATCGAGCAGGCCCTGACCAGCGCCCGCCTCTCGGCCGACGAGATCGACGTCGTCGAGGCGCACGGCACCGGCACCACCCTCGGCGACCCCGTCGAGGCCCAGGCGCTCCTGGCCACCTACGGGCAGGGCCGTCCCGAGGACCGCCCGCTGCTGCTCGGGTCGGTCAAGTCGAACATCAGCCACACCCAGGCGGCCGCCGGCATGGCCGGCGTCATCAAGATGGTCATGGCCATGCGCCACGGCCTGCTGCCCAAGACCCTCCACGTCGACGCACCGTCCTCGCACGTCGACTGGACGGAGGGCGCCGTACGGCTCCTCACCGAGGCCACCCCCTGGCCCAAGGGCGACCAGCCGCGCCGCGCGGGCGTCTCCTCCTTCGGCCTCAGCGGCACCAACGCCCACACGATCCTGGAAGAGGCGCCGGAGTACGCCGAAGAGGCCGTAGAGAGCCGCCTCGACGTCGACGTCCTGCCCTGGCTCGTCTCCGGCCGCACCCGTGAGGCCCTGCGCGCCCAGGCCGACCGTCTCCTCGCCTTCCTCGCCGCCGCCCCCGCCCTCGACCCCGCCGACGTCGCCCGGTCCCTGGCCACCTCCCGTTCCGGCTTCGAGCACCGCGCCGTGGTGACCGCCGCCAACCGCGACGAGGCGATCGCCGCGCTCACCGCGCTGGCCGCCGGCGAACCGGCCGCCGCCCTCACCCAGGGCGCCACCCAGAGCGGCCGCGGCAAGCTGGCCTTCCTCTTCACCGGCCAGGGCTCCCAGCGCCCCGGCATGGGCCGCGAGCTCTACACCCGTTTCCCCGTCTTCGCCCAGGCCCTCGACGAGGTCCTCACCCACCTCGACGCCGGCCTCGACCGGCCCCTGCGTGAGCTCCTCTTCGCCGCCGAGGGCACCCCCGAGGCCGAGCTCCTCAACGAGACCGGCTACGCGCAGCCCGCCCTCTTCGCCCTCGAGGTCGCGCTGTTCCGGCTGGCCGAATCGTGGGGCGTCAAGCCCGACTTCCTCGCCGGGCACTCCGTCGGCGAGATCGCCGCCGCCCACGTGGCCGGAGTGTTCTCGCTGGCCGACGCCGCGACGCTGGTCCTCGCGCGCGGCCGGCTGATGCAGGCCCTGCCCACCGGCGGCGCGATGGTCTCCCTCCAGGCGAGCGAGGACGAGGTCCTGCCGCTGCTCGCCGACCGGAGCGAGAGCGTCTCCCTCGCCGCCGTCAACGGCCCCCGCGCCGTCGTGGTCGCGGGCGAGGCGGCCGCCGTCGCCGCCGTCGCCGAACACTTCACCGCCCAAGGCCGCAAGGCCAAGGAACTGCGCGTCTCGCACGCCTTCCACTCGCCGCTGATGCGGCCGATGCTGGAGGAGTTCCGCGCCGTCGTCGCCGGACTCGACCCGCAGGCGCCGGTGATCCCCGTCGTCTCCTCCGTGACCGGCGCGCTCGCCACCGTCGAACAGCTCACCTCGCCCGACCACTGGGCCGGCCACGCGCGCGACACCGTCCGCTTCGCCGACACGATCGCCTGGCTGGAGGCCCACGGCACCGGCACCTACCTCGAACTCGGCCCCGACGGCGTCCTGTCCGCCATGGCCCGCGACTGCCTCGACACCGACGAGCGGGCCGAGGGCACCGCGCCCGCCACCGTCGCGCTGCTGCGCGCCGGCCGCCCCGAGACCCGGGCCGTGACCGCGGCCGCCGCCGAACTCCACGTCCGGGGCGTAGCCCTGCGCTGGGAGGGCTACTTCACCGGCACCGGCGCCCGCCGCGTCGACCTGCCCACATACGCCTTCCAGCGCCGCCGCTACTGGCCCAAGGGCGTCACCCAGGGCGGGGACGTCCGCGCCGCCGGGCTCGGCGCCGCCCACCACCCGCTGCTCGCCGCGGCCGTGACCATCGCCAACTCCGACGGACTGCTGCTCACCGGCCGGCTCTCCCTCCAGTCACACCCCTGGCTGACCGAACACGCCGTGCGCGGCACCGTGCTGCTGCCCGGCACCGCCTTCCTTGAGCTGGCCGTCCGCGCGGGCGACGAGGTCGGCTGCGCGCGCGTCGAGGAACTCACCCTGGCCGCGCCCCTGGTCCTGCCCGAGCAGGGCGGCGTCCAGGTCCAGGTGTGGGTCGGCAGCCCCGACACGACCGGCCGCCGCGAACTGAGCCTCCACTCGCGCCCCGACGGCGCCGAGGAACTGCCCTGGACCCAGCACGCCACCGGCGTCCTCGCCCCCGACGAGCACCGGACCGGCCTCGACGCCACCGCCTGGCCGCCCGCCGGCGCCCAGCCGCTGGACCTCGACGGCTTCTACGACGAACTCGCCGCCACCGGCTTCGGCTACGGCCCGCTGTTCCAGGGCCTGCGCGCCGCGTGGCGTACGGGCGACGACATCTGCGCCGAGGTGGCCCTGCCCGAGGACTCCGGCGCCGACGCCGGCTCCTTCGGCATCCACCCCGCGCTGCTCGACGCCGCCCTCCACGCCTCCGCCTTCCTCGGCCTCGGCGAGCAGGGACGCGGCGGCCTGCCCTTCTCCTGGCAGGACGTGTCCCTGCACGCCTCCGGCGCGACCACGGTCCGCGTCCGGCTGTCCCGGGCCGGGGACGACGCCGTCTCCATCGCCGTCGCCGACACCACGGGCGCCCCCGTCGCCTCCGTCGGCTCGCTCGTCCTGCGCGCCCTGCCCGACGAGCAGTCGGCCACCGCCGCGCCCATCGTCCGCGACGCGCTGTTCGAGCTGCGCTGGTCCCCGCTGCGGGACCGGGCGGCCGCCGCGCCCGCGCCGGTCGCCGTCCTCGGGCCGGACGTCTTCGGCCTCGCCGAGGCCGCGGGCGCCACGCGCCTCACCTCGGTGGACGCCATCGACGACGTCCCCGCGCTCGTCCTCGTGCCCGTCGTGGGCGACCCCGACGACGCGGCCGCCGGCGCCCACACCCTCACCGCGACCGCCCTGAAGCTGCTCCAGACGTGGCTCGCGGACGAGCGGTACGAGCAGTCCCGCCTGGTGTTCGTCACCCGGGGCGCGGTCGCCACCGACGGCCAGGAGGCCATCGACCCGGCCGCCGCCGCCGTCTGGGGCCTGGTGCGTTCCGCGCAGACCGAGCACCCCGGCCGCTTCGGGCTCCTCGACCTCGACCCCACCACCGGCAGCGAACCGCTCCCCGAAGGCGCCCTCGGTGTCACCGAGCCCCAGGCCGCCGTCCGCGCCGGTACGCTCCTCGGCGCCCGGCTCGCCCGGGCCCAGGCACCCCGCGCGCGGGAGAACGCCTGGCACCCCGACGGCACCGTCCTCCTCACCGGCGCCACCGGCGGCCTGGGCCGCGTCCTCGCCCGGCACCTGGTCGCCGAACGCGGCGTCACCCGGCTGCTGCTGGTCAGCCGCCGGGGCGCCGACGCCCCCGGCGCCGAGGAGCTCCGCGCCGAACTGGCCGGACTCGGCGCCCACGTCACCCTGGAGGCCTGCGACCTCGCCGACGCGGCCGCCGTCGGACGCCTGCTGGCCGCCGTCCCCGCCGAGCACCCCGTCACCGCCGTCGTGCACAGCGCCGGCACCCTCGACGACGGCGTCATCGAGTCGCTGACCCCCGAGCGCCTCGACGCGGTCCTGCGGCCCAAGGCCGACTCCGTCTGGAACCTCCACGAAGCCACGAAGGCCCTCGACCTCGACGCCTTCGTCGTCTTCTCCTCCCTCTCCGGCACCGTCGGCGCGCCCGGCCAGGGAAACTACGCCGCCGCCAACGCCTTCCTCGACGCCGTCGCCCGGCTCCGCCACGCCCAGGGCCTGCCCGCCCTGTCCCTCGCGTGGGGCCCGTGGGCGCCCGCCGCCGGCATGACCGGCGGCCTGTCCGGCGCCGAGCTGGAGCGGATGGCCCGCCGGGGCACGCCCGCGCTCACCGAGGAGCAGGGCGTCGCGCTCTTCGACGCCGCGCTCTCCTCCCGTACGCCCGTCCTCCTGCCCGTCCGCCTCGACCTGTCCGTGCTGCGCCTCCAGGGCGACGTGCCGCCGCTGCTGCGCGGCCTGATCCGCACGCCCGTGCGCCGCTCCGCGGTCTCCGGCGCCGAGACCGCCGTGGGCCTCGTCCAGCGGCTGTCCGTCCTCGACGAGGAGGGCCGTACCGCGCTGGTGCGCGACCTCGTCCGGACGCAGGTCGCCGCCGTGCTCGGACACGACAGCGCCCACGACGTCGACCCGGACCGCCCGTTCCAGGAGCTGGGCTTCGACTCGCTCACCGCCGTCGAGATGCGCAACCGCCTCGGCGCCGTCACCGGGCTGCGCACCGCCGCCACCGTCGTCTTCGACTACCCGACCGTCACCGCGCTGACCGGGCACGTCCTCGCCGAGCTCATGGGCGCGGACACCGCCGCCCCGGCGGCCGCCCCCAAGGCCGCCGCCGACCACGACCCCATCGTCATCGTGGGCATGAGCTGCCGCTACCCGGGCGGCGTCGCCTCGCCCGAGGACCTGTGGCGGCTGGTGAGCGAGGGCACCGACGCGATCTCGGGCCTGCCCACCGACCGCGGCTGGGACCTCGACGCCCTCTACCACCCCGACCCCGACCACCTCGGCACCACCTACACCCGCTTCGGCGGCTTCCTGCACGACGCCGCCGACTTCGACCCGGCGTTCTTCGGCATGAGCCCCCGCGAGGCCCTCGCCACCGACTCCCAGCAGCGGCTGCTCCTGGAGGCGTCCTGGGAGGCGATCGAGCGCGCCGGCATCGATCCGGTGGCGCTGCGCGGCAGCCGCACCGGCGTGTTCGCGGGCGTCATGTACAACGACTACGCGGCCCACCTCGCCGACGAGCGTTTCGAGGGCTTCCAGGGCAGCGGCACCTCGCCGAGCATCGCCTCCGGCCGTGTGTCCTACGTCCTGGGCCTGGAGGGCCCGGCCGTCACCGTCGACACCGCCTGCTCGTCCTCGCTGGTGGCCATGCACTGGGCCATGCAGGCCCTGCGGGCGGGGGAGTGCTCGCTGGCGCTGGCCGGCGGTGTGACGGTGATGTCCACGCCTACGTCCCTCATCGAGTTCTCCCGCCAGCGCGGCCTGTCCCCGGACGGCCGCTCCAAGGCCTACTCGGACGCGGCCGACGGCGTCGGCTGGTCCGAGGGCGTGGGCATGCTCGTCCTGGAGCGGCTCTCCGACGCCCGCCGCAACGGCCACCGCGTCCTCGCGGTCGTCCGCGGCTCGGCCGTCAACCAGGACGGCGCGTCCAACGGCCTGACCGCACCCAACGGGCCGTCCCAGCAGCGCGTCATCCACCAGGCCCTGGCCGGCGCCGGTCTGGGCACCGCCGACGTCGACGCCGTCGAGGGTCACGGCACCGGCACCACCCTCGGCGACCCCATCGAGGCGCAGGCCCTGCTCGCGACCTACGGTCAGGACCGGCCGGAGGACCTGCCGCTGCTCCTGGGCTCGGTGAAGTCCAACATCGGCCACACCCAGGCCGCCGCGGGCGTGGCCGGCATCATCAAGATGGTCATGGCGATGCGCCACGGCGTCCTGCCGCGCACCCTCCACGCCGACACGCCGTCCACGCACGTCGACTGGGAGGCCGGCGCCGTCCGGCTGCTCGCCGAGGAGACGCCCTGGCCCGACGCGGGCCGGGCCCGCCGCGCCGGCGTGTCGTCCTTCGGCATCAGCGGCACCAACGCCCACGTCATCCTCGAAGAGGCCCCCGGGGCCGCTGTCGCCCCGGACCCCGCCGTCGCCCCCGCCATCACCCCGGCCGTCGTGCCGTGGACGCTCTCCGCCAAGAGCCGCGCCGCGCTGCGCGAACAGGCCGCCCGCCTGTACGCCTTCGCCGAGGCCGACCCCGCCCTGGACCCGGCCGCGACCGCCCTCGCGCTCACCACGACCCGCTCCGCCTTCGACCAGCGGGCCGTCGTCGTCGGCGACCGGGACGAACTGCTGCGCGCGCTCGCCGCGCTCGCCGCCGACCGGCCCGACGCCGCCCTCGTCGAGGGCGAGACCGGCTCCGCCGGCGAACTCGCCCTGCTGTTCTCCGGCCAGGGCAGCCAGCGCCCCGGCGCCGGCCGCGAGCTGTACGCCCGTTTCCCCGCCTTCGCCGCCGCCCTGGACGAGGTCACCGCCGCGCTGGACCCGCACCTGGACCGCCCGCTGCGGGACGTCCTCTTCGCCGAGGAGGGCAGCCCCGAGGCGGAGCTGCTGGAGCGCACCGGCTGGACCCAGCCCGCCCTGTTCGCCCTCGAAGTCGCCCTCCACCGGCTGCTGCGCTCCTGGGGCGTACGCCCGCACGTCCTGCTCGGCCACTCCGTCGGCGAGATCGCGGCGGCGCACGCCGCCGGGGTGTTCTCCCTGGAGGACGCCTGCAAGCTCGTCGCCGCCCGCGCCCGCCTGATGGAGGCGCTGCCGGAAGGCGGCGCGATGGTCTCCCTGCGGGCGGCCGAGGACGAGGTCGCCGCGCTGCTCGCCGGGCGCGAGCACGAGCTGTCCCTCGCCGCCGTCAACGGTCCCGAGGCCGTCGTCATCGCCGGCGACACCGAGGCGGTCCACTCGGTCGAGCGGCACTTCGCCGCGCTGGGACGCAAGACCCGGCGGCTGCGGGTGAGCCATGCCTTCCACTCGCCGCTCATGGAGCCGATGCTGGAGGACTTCCGGCGGATCGCCGCGGAGATCACCTACAGCGCCCCGGCCGTCACCGTCGTCTCCAACCTGACCGGCCGTCCCGCGACCGCCGAGGAGCTGTGCTCCCCGGACCACTGGGTCCGCCACGTCCGCGAGACCGTCCGCTTCGCCGACGGCGTCCGCGCCGCCCGCGCCCTGGGCGCGGCCACCTTCCTGGAGGTCGGCCCCGACGGGGTGCTGGCCGCCCTCGCCCAGGACGTCCTGGGCGACGAGACGGACACCGGCGTCGACGTCGTACCGCTGCTGCGCGCCGGCCGGGACGAGGAGCGGGCCGCCACGACCGCCCTGGCCCGCCTCCACGTCCGTGGCGCCGCCGTGGACTGGACCGCCGTCCTCGCGGGCACCACCGCGCCCGCCGCCGTGCCCGTGGACCTGCCCACATACGCCTTCCAGCACGAGCGCTACTGGCCCGAGGCCGCCCCCGAGGCCCTCGCGGCAGCCGTGGCCGCCGACCCGGCCGACGCCGAACTGTGGGGCGCCGTCGAACGCGGCGACGCCTCCGGGATCGCCGGGCTCCTCGGCCTGCGCGACGAACAGCACGCCTCCCTCTACGCCCTGCTGCCCGCCCTGTCGTCCTGGCGCCAGCAGCGCCAGGAGAAGGCGCTGCTGGACGCCACGCGCTACCGCGTCGAGTGGCAGCCCGTCCAGGCGGCCGCCGCCCCCGTCCTGGACGGCACCTGGCTGGTCGTCACCACCGACGGCGTGGACACCGACGAGATCGTGGACGCGCTGCGCGGCCACGGCGCCCAGTTCGAGCGCCTCGACCTCGACCCGGCGGGGGAGGAGCGGGAAGCCCTCGCCGACCGCCTGCGCGAGTCCGGCGAGATTTCCGGCGTGCTCTCCCTCCTGCCGCTGGCCGACCGGCCCGGCCGCCCCCTCGGCGACCGGCTGCCCACGGGCCTCGCCCTGGGCGTCGTCCTCACCCAGGCGCTGGGCGACGCCGCCCTGACCGCGCCCGTGTGGACCCTCACCCGGGGCGCCGTCACCACCGGCCCCGACGACCCGCTCGCCGCCCCCCTCCAGGCCGCCTCCTGGGGCCTGGGCCGGGTGGCCGCCCTGGAGGACCCGCGCCGCTGGAGCGGCACGATCGACCTGCCGCCCGTCCTGGACGCGCCCGTGGTCCAGCGGCTCGTCAGCGCGCTCGCCGCGCGCGGCGGCGAGGACCAGCTGGCCCTGCGCGCCACCGGCACGCTCGGTCGGCGGCTCGTCCGCCGCCCGGCGGCCGACCTGCCGCCCGCCGACGCCTTCACCGCCGAGGGCACCGTCCTCGTCACCGGGGGCACCGGCGCGCTCGGCGCCGACGTCGCCCGCTGGCTCGCCCGCAGCGGCGCCGGACACCTCCTGCTCACCAGCCGCCGCGGCCCCGACGCCCCCGGCGCCGACGCCCTGCGCGCCGAACTGGAGGAACTGGGCGCCCGCGTCACCCTCGCCGCCTGCGACATCGCCGACCGCGACGCGCTGGCCGACCTGCTGGCCGCCGTCCCGGACGAGCACCCCCTGACCGGCGTCGTGCACGCCGCCGGCGTCGGCCAGGCCGCGCCCCTGACGGCCACCTCCCTGGCCGACGCCACCGCCCTCATGGCCGCGAAGCTCCTGGGCGCCGCCCACCTGGACGCCCTGCTCGCCGAGCACGACCTGGACTTCTTCGTCCTCTTCTCCTCCGTCGCCGGAGTGTGGGGCAGCGCCGGGCAGAGCGCCTACGGCGCCGCCAACGCCTACCTCGACGCCCTCGCCGAGAACCGGTGGGCCCGCGGCCTGCCCGCCACCTCCATCGCCTGGGGCCCCTGGGCCGAGGCCGGCATGGCCACCCACGAGGCCGTCGCCGACCGCCTCCGGCAGAGCGGCCTGCGCTTCCTGGACCCCGCCGCCGCCCTCGCCGAGCTGCGCCGCGCCGTCGTCCAGCAGGACGTCACGGTGACCGTCGCCGACATCGACTGGGAGCGCTACCACCCCGTCTTCACCTCCGTCCGCCCCAGCGTCCTCTTCGACGAACTCCCCGACGTCCGCGCCCTGTCCGCCCCGGACCGGGCCGCCGACACCGCCGCGCCCGAGTTCGCCGGGCGGCTGAGCGGCCTGGACGAGGCCGCGCAGGAGCGGCTGCTCACCGACCTGGTGCGCGCCGAGGCCGCCGTCGTCCTCGGCCACGCCTCCGCCGAGGCCGTCGACGGGCGCCGGGCCTTCCGCGACGCCGGCTTCGACTCGCTGACCGCCGTCGAGCTGCGCAAGCGCCTGGCCGGCGTCACCGGCCTGGCCCTGCCCGCGACCATGGCCTTCGACTACCCGACGCCCCTGGCCCTCGCCCGCTTCCTGCGCGGCGAACTCCTGGGCGCCGGGCGGGCGGCGGCCGCCCCGGCCGCCACGCCCGCCGGGGGCTTCGACGAGCCCGTCGCCATCGTCGGCATGAGCTGCCGCTTCCCCGGCGGCGTCCGCTCCGCCCAGCAGTTCTGGGAGCTGATCGAGGGCGGCGTCGACGCCATCTCCGACTTCCCCGTCAACCGCGGCTGGGACACCGGCCTCCACCACCCCGACCCCGACCACCCCGGCACCACCTACTCCACCCAGGGCGGCTTCCTCCACGACGCGGGCGAGTTCGACGCGGGCTTCTTCGGCATCTCGCCGCGCGAGGCCGTGTCCATGGACCCGCAGCAGCGCCTGCTGCTGGAGACCACCTGGGAGGCCTTCGAACAGGCCGGCATCGACCCCACCACCGTCCACGGCAGCGTCACCGGCACGTTCATCGGCTCCACCTACCAGGAGTACGGCCTCGGCCTCGACGACAGCGCCGCCGCCGGGCACGCCGTCACCGGCACCAGCCCCAGCGTCCTCTCCGGCCGCCTCGCCTACCTCTTCGGCCTCGAAGGCCCCGCCGTCACCGTCGACACCGCCTGCTCCTCCTCGCTGGTGGCCCTCCACCTGGCCTGCCAGTCGCTGCGCAACGGCGAGAGCACCCTCGCCCTCGCGGGCGGCGCGACCGTCATGACCACCCCCGCCCCCTTCATCGCCTTCAGCAAGCAGCGCGCCCTCGCGGGCGACGGCCGCTGCAAGGCCTTCTCGGAGGCCGCCGACGGCATGACCCTCGCCGAGGGCGTCGGCGTGCTCGTCCTGGAGCGGCTCTCCGACGCCCGGAAGAACGGCCACGAGATCCTCGCCGTCATCCGCGGCTCGGCCATCAACCAGGACGGCGCCTCCAACGGCCTCACCGCGCCCAACGGGCCGTCCCAGCAGCGCGTCATCCGCCAGGCCCTCGCCAACGCCGGGCTCGCCCCCGCCGACGTCGACGCCGTCGAGGCGCACGGCACCGGCACCGCCCTCGGCGACCCCATCGAGGCCCAGGCCCTCCACGCCGCCTACGGCCAGGACCGTGACCCCGCACGGCCGCTGCTGCTCGGCTCGGTGAAGTCCAACATCGGCCACACCCAGTCGGCCGCCGGCGTCGCCGCCGTCATCAAGATGGTCATGGCGCTGCGCAACGGCGTCCTGCCGCGCACCCTTCACGCCGACGAGCCGACCACGCATGTCGACTGGAGCCCGGGCACGGTCTCCCTGCTCGGCGAGGGCGTGGACTGGTCGCGCGGCGAGCGCGTCCGCCGCGCCGGTGTGTCGTCCTTCGGCATCAGTGGCACCAACGCCCACGCCATCCTCGAAGAGGCGCCCGGCACAGAGGAGCAGGAGACCCCGGGCACGGAGCCGGAGCAGACCCCGGCGGCCGTCGTTCCGTGGGTGCTCTCCGCCCGTACCCCGGGCGCGCTGCGCGGCCAGGCCGCCCGGCTCGCCGAGCTCCCGGACCTCGACCGGGCACGTCCCGCCGACGTCGCCCACAGCCTCCTCACCTCCCGCGCCCTGTTCGACCACCGCGCCGTCGTCCTCGCCGGCCCCGGCCAGGACCCGGCGGCCGCGCTGCGCGCCCTCGCCGAGGGCCAGTCGGCGCCCGGCGCCGTCCAGGGCGTCGCCGACGCCGACGGCAAGACCGTGTTCGTCTTCCCCGGCCAGGGCTCCCAGTGGGCCGGCATGGGCGCCCGGCTGCTGGAGGAGTCCCCGGTCTTCGCCGAGCGCCTCGCCGAGTGCGCCGCCGCCCTGTCGGACTTCACCGACTGGTCGCTCCTCGACGTCCTCCGGCAGACCGAGGGCGCCCCGTCCCTGGACCGCGTCGACGTCGTCCAGCCCGCCTCCTGGGCCGTGATGGTCTCGCTCGCCGAGCTGTGGCGCGCCCACGGCGTCGTCCCCGACGCCGTCGTCGGCCACTCGCAGGGCGAGATCGCCGCGGCAGCCGTCTCCGGCGCGCTCTCCCTGACCGACGCCGCCCGCGTCGTGGCCCTGCGCAGCCAGGCCATCGCCCGGGTCCTCGCGGGCACCGGCGGCATGGTCTCCGTGCCGCTGCCCGCCGCCGACGTCGAGGCCCACCTCGCCGCCCTCGGCGACGAGGTGTCCATCGCCGCCGTCAACGGCCCCCGCTCCGTCGTGGTCGCCGGACCCGCCGCCCCGCTCGACGCCCTCATGGACCGGCTCACGGCCGAGGACGTCCGCGCCAAGCGCATCGCAGTCGACTACGGCTCCCACTCCGCCCAGGTGGAGCTGCTGGAGGACGAGCTCCTCGCCGCGCTCGCCCCCGTCCGCCCGGGCGCCCCCCAGGTGCCGTTCCTCTCCACCGTCACCGGCGACTGGCTGACCGGGGACACCCCCCTCGACGCCGCCTACTGGTACCGCAACCTGCGCCGGACCGTGCGCTTCGACCCCGCCGTCCGCACCCTCCTGGGCACCGGGCACGGCGTGTTCGTCGAGGTCAGCTCCCACCCCGTGCTGGCCATGGCCGTCCAGGAGACCGCCGAGGACACCGGCGACCGCGCCACCGTCCTCGGTACCCTCCGCCGCGACCAGGGCGGCACCGACCGGTTCCTGACCTCCCTCGCCGAGGCCTACGTCCGGGGCGTCCGCGCCGACTGGACGCCCGTCCTCGCGGGCGGCGGCGCCCGCCGCGTCGAGCTGCCCACGTACGCCTTCCAGCGCGAACACCTGTGGGCGATCCGCGAGCAGCAGCGCGCGGGCACCGAGGCGGACCCGGCCGACAGCGCCTTCTGGGCGGCCGTCGAGGACGAGGACGTCGACGCCCTCGCCGCCGGCCTGCGCCTGGACGGGGCCGCCCTGGCCCCGGTCCTGCCCGCCCTCGCCACCTGGCGGAAGCGCCGCCGCGAGGAGTCAACCGTCGACTCCTGGCGCTACCGCGCCACCTGGAAGCCGCTGACCGGCCTGCCCACGGCCGCGCTCACCGGCACCTGGCTCGTCGTCACCGCCGAGGGCCTGCCGGGCGACGACGTCACCGAGGCGCTCGCCGCGCACGGCGCCGACGTCCGCACGCTCGTCCTCGACGACGCCTGCCTCGACCGCGCCACCCTCACCGAGCGCCTGGCCGGCCTCGACGGTGCCACGGACCTGACGGGCGTGGTGTCCCTGCTCGCCGCCGCCGAGGAGACCAGCCCCCACCACCCGGCGCTCACGTCCGGGCTCGCCCTGACCGTCACCCTCATCCAGGCCCTCGGCGACGCCGAAATCGACGCGCCCCTGTGGTGCCTGACCCGGGGCGCGGTCGCCACCGGCCGCTCCGACCGGCTCACCCGGCCCGTCCAGGCCCAGATCCTGGGCCTGGGCTGGACCGCCGCCCTCGAACACCCCCAGCGCTGGGGCGGTCTCGTCGACCTGCCCGAGACCCTCGACCGGCGCGCCGGCGAACGGCTCGCCGCCGTCCTCACCGGCCGCACCGGCGAGGACCAGCTGGCCGTCCGCGCCTCCGGCGTCCTCGTCCGCCGCGTCACGCGCGCCACGGCCGGGGCGGCCCCCGCCCGCACCTGGACTCCGCGCGGCACCACCCTCGTCACCGGCGGCACGGGCACCCTCGCCCCGCATCTGGCCCGCTGGCTGGCCGAGCAGGGCGCCGAACGCGTCGTCCTCACCAGCCGCCGGGGCACGGCCGCGCCCGGCGCCGCCGAACTCGTCCAGGAGCTCACCGACGCGGGCTGCGACGCCTCCGTCGTCGCCTGCGACCTGACGGACCGCGACGCCGTCGCCGCGATGCTCGACGGCCTCAAGGCCGACGGGCACACCGTGCGCACCGTCGTCCACACAGCCGTCGTCATCGAGCTCGCCTCCATCGAGGAGACGAGCCTGGAGGCCTTCGCCAAGGTCGTCGACGCCAAGGTGTCCGGCGCCCGCCACCTCGACGAACTCCTCGACGACGACGAGCTCGACGCCTTCGTCCTCTACTCCTCCACCGCCGGCATGTGGGGCAGCGGCCGGCACGCCGCCTACGTCGCGGGCAACGCCTACCTCAACGCGCTCGCCGAGCACCGCCGCGCCCGGGGCGCCACCGCCACCGCGGTCTCCTGGGGCATCTGGGCCGACGACCTCAAGCTCGGCCGCGTCGACCCCGGCGCCATCCGCCGCAGCGGCCTGGAGTTCATGGACCCGCGCGCGGCCCTCACCGGCCTGCGCCGGGCCCTCGACGACGACGAGAGCGTCCTGTGCGTCGCCGATGTCGACTGGGAGCGCTACCACCCCGTCTTCACCTCCGGCCGGCCCACCGACCTCTTCGAGGACGTGCCCGAGGTCCGGAAGCTGACGGAGGAGAGCACCGCCACCTCCACCGGGGACAGCGAGTTCACCGCCCGGCTCCTCGCCCTGCCCGCCGTCGAGCAGGACCGGGTGCTGCTGGACCTGGTGCGCGGCGAGGCCGCCACCGTCCTCGGCCACGCCTCGCCCGACGTCCTCTCCGAGCAGCGTGCCTTCCGTGAGGTCGGCTTCGACTCGCTGACCGCCGTCGACCTGCGCAACCGGCTGTCGAACGTCACCGGGCTCACCCTGCCCAGCACCATGGTCTTCGACTACCCGACCCCGCTCGCGCTCGTGGAGTTCCTGCGCGCCCGGATCGCGGGTGCCCGCACCGAGACGGCCGCCGTCGTCCGGGCGGCCGCCGACGACGAGCCCATCGCCATCGTCGGCATGAGCTGCCGCTACCCCGGCGGCATCGGCACCCCCGAACAGCTGTGGAACCTCGTCGCCGCGGGCGGCGACGCCATCACCGAATTCCCCGTCGACCGAGGCTGGGACGCCGAGGGCCTCTACGACCCCGACCCCGACCGGCCCGGCCGCACCTACTCCACGCGCGGCGGCTTCCTCCACGACGTCGCCGACTTCGACGCCTCCTTCTTCGGCATCTCCCCGCGCGAGGCCCTCGCGATGGACCCGCAGCAGCGGCTGCTGCTGGAGACCGCCTGGGAGGCCCTGGAGCGCTCCGGCATCGACCCCGCCACCCTGCGCGGCAGCAGCACCGGCACCTTCATCGGCGCCAGCTACCAGGACTACAGCAGCCCGGCGTCCCCCGAGGGCAACGAGGGCCACCTGATCACCGGCACCATCTCCAGCGTCCTGTCCGGCCGCCTGTCCTACACCTTCGGCTTCGAGGGCCCGGCCGTCACCCTCGACACCGCCTGCTCCTCCTCCCTCGTCGCCCTCCACCTGGCCTGCCAGTCGCTGCGCAACGGCGAGAGCACCCTCGCCCTCGCCGGCGGCGTCAGCATCATGGCCACCCCCAACGCCTTCGTCGGCTTCAGCCGCCAGCGCGCCATGGCCGCCGACGGCCGCTGCAAGGCCTACGCCGAGGCCGCCGACGGCATGAGCCTCGCCGAAGGCGTCGGCCTCGTCCTCGTCGAGCGGCTCTCCGACGCCCGGAAGAACGGCCACCAGGTGCTGGCCGTCATCCGGGGCTCCGCCGTCAACCAGGACGGCGCCTCCAACGGCCTGACCGCCCCCAACGGCCCGTCCCAGCAGCGCGTCATCGCCCAGGCCCTCGCCAACGCGGGCGTGGCCGCCGCAGACGTCGACGTCGTCGACGGCCACGGCACCGGCACCAAGCTCGGCGACCCCATCGAGGCCCAGGCCCTCCTCGCCACCTACGGCCACGACCGCCCGGCCGACCGGCCCCTGCTGCTCGGCTCGGTGAAGTCCAACATCGGCCACACCCAGATGGCGTCCGGCGTCGCCAGCATCATCAAGATGGTCATGGCCATGCGCCACGGCAGCGTCCCCCGCACCCTCCACATCGACCGGCCCTCCACCCACGTCGACTGGACCTCGGGCGGCATCCAGCTGCTCACCGAGGAGCGGGAGTGGCCCACGACCGGCCGTCCGCGCCGCGCCGGCGTCTCCTCCTTCGGCCTCAGCGGCACCAACGTCCACACCGTCCTCGAACTGCCCGTCGAGGACGAGCCGCAGGAGCCGGCCGAGGTCGCCGAGGCCGGTCCCACGACCGTGCCGCTGGTGCTCTCCGGCCGTACGGACGAGGGCCTGCGCGCCCAGGCAGAGCGCCTGCTGTCCCTCCTGGACACCCGGCCCGCCCTGCCGCTCGCCGACCTCGCCCACGCGCTCGCCACCTCACGGACCGCCCTCGACCACCGCGCGGCCGTCGTCGCCGACGACCGCGACACTCTCCACCGGGCCCTCACCGCCCTCCGGGACGGCTCTCCCGACGGCGCCCTGATCACCGGCCGGTCCGGGCGCGGCCGCCTCGCGTTCCTCTTCACCGGTCAGGGCAGCCAGCGCCCCGGCACCGGACGCGAGCTCCACGACCGCCACCCCGTCTTCGCCGAGGCCCTCGACGCTGTACTCGCCCGCTTCGACCTCGAACTCGACCGGCCCCTGCGCGACATCCTGTTCGCCGAGCCGGGCACCGACGAGGCCGCCCTGCTCGACGACACCGCCTACACCCAGCCCGCCCTCTTCGCCCTCGAAGTCGCCCTCTTCCGGCTCGCCGAGTCCTGGGGCCTGCGCCCCGACTACCTCGCCGGGCACTCCATCGGCGAACTCGCCGCCGCCCACGTCGCGGGCGTGCTCTCCCTGGAGGACGCCTGCACGCTCGTCGCGGCACGCGGCCGGCTGATGGCCGCCCTGCCCGAGGGCGGCGCGATGTGCTCCCTCCAGGCGACCGAGGAGGAGGTGCTGCCGCTGCTCGACGGGCAGGACGATCGCGTCTCCCTCGCCGCCGCCAACACCCCCGCCTCCGTCGTCGTCGCGGGCGACGAGGACGCGGTCCACGCGATCGAGGAGCACTTCGCGGGCCTCGGCCGCAGGACCAAGCGCCTGCGCGTCAGCCACGCCTTCCACTCGCCCCGCATGGACGCCATGCTGGACGAATTCACGCGCGTCGCGGCCGGACTCGACTTCCAGCCGCCCGCCATCCCCCTCGTCTCCACCGTCACCGGCGAACTCCTCACCGCCGACGAGGCCACCTCGCCCGCCTACTGGGCCGGACAGGTCCGCCGCACCGTCCGCTTCGCCGACGCCGTACGCCGCCTCGACGCCGCGGGAGTGACCGCCTACCTCGAACTCGGCCCCGACGGCATCCTCTCCGGCGCCGTCCGCGAGACCCTCGACGCCGCCACACCCGCCCTCGCCGTGCCCGCGCTGCGCCGCGACCACGCCGAGACCCACGCCCTGACCACGGCCCTCGCCCGGCTCCACGTCCACGGCGTACGCCCCGACTGGGCGGCCGTCCTCGACGCCCCCGCCCGGCGCGTCGACCTGCCCACCTACGCCTTCCAGCGGCAGCGCTACTGGCCCGACACCACCGCCCTGCCGGCCGCCCCCGCCCCGGCGGGCACGCCCGACGCGGTGGACGCCGAGTTCTGGTCGGCCGTCGAGCGCGCCGACCTGACGGCCCTGGGCTCCTCCCTGGAGCTCGACGACGCCACCCTCACCGCCGTCGTGCCCGCCCTGTCCACCTGGCGCCGCAAGCGCCGCGAGCACTCCACGGTCGACGGCTGGCGCTACCGCGTCACCTGGAAGCCCCTCACCAAGGCCCCCACGACACACCCGACGGGCACCTGGCTGCTGCTCACCCCCGGCGACACACCCGGGACCGACACGCCCGGCGCCGACCGGGCCTGGGCCGACGCGCTCGCCAACGGCCTCGGCGCCGAGACCGTACGCCTCGACGTCACCACCCCCGACCGCGCCGAGCTCACCGAACGCCTGCGTGAACTGACGGCCGAAGGCGCCGAGTTCACGGGCGTCCTGTCCCTGCTCGCCCTCGCCCCCGACGGACTCGCCGCGCTGCCGCTCACCGCGACGGCCGTCCAGGCACTCGGCGACGCCCGGATCGACGCCCCCCTGTGGTGCGCCACCCGCGCCGCCGTCGCCGTCGCCCGCACCGAACCCGCGGGCGACCCCGCGCAGGCCGCCCTCTGGGGCCTCGGCCGCATCGTCGCCCTCGAACACCCGGAGCGCTGGGGCGGCCTCGTCGACCTGCCCGAAACCCTCGACGAGCCCACGCTGCGCCGCCTGGCGGGCGCCCTCTCCGGCGCCGGGCACGAGGACCAGCTCGCCGTACGCCCCACCGCCACCTACGCCCGCCGCCTGGCACACCACCCCGTCGGCGACACCCCCGCCCCCCGCCCGTACACCCCCACCGGCACCGTCCTGGTCACCGGCGGCACCGGAGCGCTGGGCGGCCACGTCGCCCGCATGCTCGCCGAAGCGGGCGCGCCCCACCTGCTGCTCGTCAGCCGCCGGGGCGCCGACGCGCCCGGCGCCGAGGACCTGCGGGCCGAACTCACCGCCCTGGGCGCCGAGGTCACCCTCGCCGTCTGCGACACGGCCGACCGCGACGCGCTCGCCGCGCTGCTCGCGGACGTCCCGGCCGAGCACCCGCTCACGGCGGTGTTCCACACCGCCGGAGTGGTCGACGACGGCGTCGTCGACACGCTCACCCCCGAGAAGTTCACGGCCGTCCTGAACGCCAAGGCCACCGCCACGCTCCACCTCCACGAGCTCACCCGCGACCTGGACCTGGCCGCCTTCGTCCTGTTCTCCTCCACCGCCGGCACCCTCGGCGCGGCCGGACAGGGCAACTACGCCGCCGCCAACGCCTACCTCGACGCCTTCGCCGCCCTCCGCCGCGCCCAGGGCCTGCCCGCGACCTCCATCGCCTGGGGCCCCTGGGCCGGAGCCGGCATGGCCGGCGACGGAACACTCGTCGACGGCCGCGTCCGGCGCGGCGGCTTCACTCCCATGGCGCCCGCCTCCGCCCTCACCGCCCTCCGGCACGCCGTCGAACACGACGACACCGCCGTGACCGTCGCGGACATCGACTGGGACCGCTACACCACCGCGTTCCGCCACAGCGCCCTCATCGGTGACCTCCCCGAGCTCCGCGCCGCCACCGTCGTGACCGCCGCGCCCCAGGGCACAGCGCTCCTCGCGGGCGGCCCGGGCGAGGAGGACCTGCGGCAACGGCTCGCCGCACTCGCCGAGTCCGCGCGCCCCCGGTTCGTCCTGGACCTGCTGCGCGGCCACGTCGCCGCCGTCCTCGGCCACGCCGGAGCCGACAGCATCGCCGCCGACCAGGCCTTCGCCGACCTCGGCTTCGACTCCCTGACCATCGTCGAACTGCGCAACGCCCTGTCGGCCACCACCGGGCTGCGCCTGCCGGCCACCCTCGTCTACGACTACCCCACCCCGCAGGAACTGGCCGGCTTCCTGCTCACCGAGCTCCTCGGCACCCTGCCCGAGGGGTCCGCGGGCGGCGCGCTCCCGGCCACCCGGGCGGCCGTCGACGACGATCCCGTAGTCATCGTCGGCATGAACTGCCGCTTCCCCGGCGGGATCGCCTCCCCCGAGGACCTGTGGCGGCTCCTGTCCGACGGTTCGGACGCCATCTCCGGCTTCCCGGCCGACCGCGGCTGGGACCTGGAGCACCTGTCCCGGGGCGGCTCCGCCACCCTCGAAGGCGGCTTCCTCGACGGCGTCGGCCTCTTCGACGCCGCGTTCTTCGGCATCTCGCCCCGCGAGGCCCTGGCCATGGACCCGCAGCAGCGCCTGCTGCTGGAGACCACCTGGGAGGCCTTCGAACGGGCCGGCATCGACCCGACGTCCCTGCGCGGCAGCCAGACCGGCGTCTTCGTCGGCACCAACGGCCAGGACTACGTCAACGTGCTGCGCGCCGGCACCGCCGACGTCCGGGGCCACGTCGCCACCGGCAACACCGCCAGCGTCATGTCCGGCCGCCTCTCCTACGCCCTCGGCCTGGAGGGCCCGGCCGTCACCGTCGACACCGCCTGCTCCTCCTCGCTCGTCGCCCTCCACATGGCCGCGCGCTCGCTGCGGCAGGGGGAGAGCACGCTGGCGCTGGCCGGCGGCGTGTCCGTCATGTCCAGCCCGGACGCCTTCGCCGAGTTCACCGCACAGGGCGGACTCGCCCCAGACGGCCGCTGCAAGGCCTTCTCCGACGGGGCCGACGGCACCAGCTGGTCCGAGGGCGTGGGCGTCGTCGTCCTGGAGCGGCTCTCCGACGCCCGCCGCAACGGGCACGACGTCCTCGCGGTCGTCAGCGGCTCCGCCGTCAACCAGGACGGCGCCTCCAACGGCCTGACCGCCCCCAACGGCCGCGCCCAGCAGCGCGTCATCCGCCAGGCCCTCACCGACGGCGGCCTCGCCCCGGCCGACGTCGACGCCGTGGAGGCCCACGGCACCGGCACCACCCTCGGCGACCCCATCGAGGCGCACGCCCTCATCGCCGCCTACGGCCGCGACCGCGCCCCGGAGCGGCCGCTGCTGCTCGGCGCCGTCAAGTCCAACCTGGGCCACACCCAGGCGGCGGCCGGTGTCGCGGGCGTCATCAAGATGGTCCTCGCGATGCGCCACGGCGAACTGCCGCGCACGCTGCACGTCGGCACCCCGTCCTCGCACGTCGACTGGTCGGACGGGACCGTGTCGCTGGTGACCGAGCACCGGCCCTGGCCGGAGACCGGCCGGCCGCGCCGGGCGGGCGTCTCCGCCTTCGGCGTCAGCGGCACCAACGCGCACGTCATCGTCGAGCAGGCACCGGAGGCGACGGCCGCCGAGGAGCCGTCGGCGGAGCGGGCTCCCGGTCTCGTGCCGTGGGTGGTCTCGGCCCGGTCCGAGGCCGCGCTGGCCGCGCAGACCGAGCGGATCGCCGCCCTCGCCGGCACGGGCGGTGACGCGACGGACATCGGCTTCTCCCTGGCCACGGGCCGGGCGGTCTTCGCCCACCGCGCGGTGCTGCTCGCCGACGGCGAGAGCGCCCGGGAGGCCGCGCGCGGCGCCGCCGGGGACGTGATGGGCAAGCAGGCGTTCCTGTTCTCGGGCCAGGGCTCGCAGCGCGCGGGCATGGGCCGGGAGCTGTACGAGCGCTTCCCCGTCTTCGCCGAGGCGCTGGACGAGGTGGCGGCGTACTTCGACCGCGAGCTGGAACGGCCGCTGCGGGACGTCATGTTCGGCGATGACGCCGAGGCGCTGAATGGGACGGGCTTTACTCAGCCTGCGCTTTTCGCGCTCGAAGTGGCGTTGTTCAGGCTGGTGGAGTCGTGGGGAGTGCGTCCGGACTTCGTGGCCGGTCATTCGATCGGTGAGATCGCTGCCGCGCACGTTGCGGGTGTGTTCTCTCTTGAGGATGCGTGTGTCCTTGTGGCGGCGCGTGCGCGGTTGATGAGTGCGCTGCCTTCTGGTGGTGCGATGGTGGCTGTGCAGGCGTCCGAGGACGAGGTCGTGCCTCGTCTCACCGCTGATGTCTCGATCGCCGCTGTCAATGGCCCCGACGCCGTTGTCATCGCCGGTGAGGAGTCGGCGGTCCTGCGGATCGCCGAGGCTCTGGCCGCTGAGGGTCGTAAGACCCAGCGGCTGTCCGTGAGCCATGCGTTCCATTCGCCGCTGATGGACCCGATGCTGGAGGACTTCCGCCGGGTCGCGGCGGGCCTGTCGTACCGGGCGCCCAGCGTTCCCGTCGTGTCCAATGTGACCGGTGGGGTCGCGGCGGCGGAGCTGCTGTGCACCGCCGACTACTGGGTGCGGCACGTCCGGGAGACCGTCCGCTTCGCCGACGGCGTCCGTACGCTCGCCGCCGAAGGCACGACGGCGTTCCTGGAGCTCGGCCCCGACGGTGTGCTCACCGCCCTCGCCCAGCACAGCCTCGACGGCACCGGATCCGTGGTCGCCGCGTCCGCCCTCCGCAAGGACCGCCCCGAGGAGACCGCTCTCCTCACCGCCCTCGCCCGGCTGTACGTCGCCGGGGTCCCCGTGGACTGGGCGGCCTGGTTCGCGGGCACGGACGCCCGCCGGACGCCGCTGCCCACGTACGCCTTCCAGCGCCAGTGGTACTGGCCGGAGCGCGCCCCCGCCGGATTCGCCGAAGCGGGCGACCGGGACCCGGCGGACGCCGCCTTCTGGTCGGCCGTGGAGCGCGAGGACCTGTCGTCGCTGTCGGCCGAGCTGGAGCTGGACGACGCCGCGCTGTCGGCCCTCGTACCGGCCCTGTCGTCCTGGCGCCGCAAGCGCGCCGAGCGGTCGGCCGTCGACGGCCTGCGGTACCGCGTGACCTGGCGCCCGCTGACGGTCCCGGGCGTGAGCGCCCTGACCGGCACCTGGCTGGCGCTGGTTCCGACGGGCCACGCCGACGACCCGTACGTCTCCGCGCTGGTGGACGCGCTCGGCGAGAACGCCGTGCGCGTCGAGACCGGCACGGACGAGCACGCCGCGCTGACCGAGCGCCTCAGCGGGCTTGCCGCAGAAGGCGTCACCGGTGTCGTCTCCCTGCTCACGACGACCGCCCCCGACGAACTCCTGCGCGTCTTCGCGGACGCCAGGCTCGACGCCCCCCTGTGGTGCGTCACCCGGGGCGCCGTCGCCACCGGCCGCTCCGAGGCGGTCGCCGACGACGCCCGGGCGGCGGTGTGGGGGCTCGGCCGGGTCATGGGCCTGGAGCACCCCGAGCGCTGGGGCGGCCTCATCGACGTCGCCGACGTCCTCGACCGGCGCGGTGCGGAGCGCTTCCGCGCCGCCCTGTCGGGTGCGGACGGCGAGGACCAGCTGGCGCTGCGCTCCTCCGGCCTCCTCGGCCGGCGGCTCGTGCGCGTCGCGGCCCACACCGCCCCCGACGCGTGGCGGCCCTCGGGCACGGCGCTGGTCACCGGCGGCCCGGCCGGCTTCGGCGGCCACACCGCCCGTTGGCTCGCCGAGCGCGGGGCCCGGCACGTCCTGCTCGTCGGCGCCACGGCACCGGACGCCTCCGCCGTGGCGGCCCTGGAGGCCGAACTCACCGGACTGGGCGCCGGGCTGACGGTCACGACCGGCTCCCTCGCCGACGGCGAGACCCTGGCGTCGGCACTCGCCGCGGCCCCCGACGGCCAGCCGCTGACCGCCGTCGTCCACACGGGCCGGGACACCGGACCCGACCCGGACCCGGCCGCGTACCTCGCCGCGCTCCGCGCGGACGTCGCGGGCCTGGAGGCCGCCGTCGACGCGGCCGCCGGTGACGGCGCGGAAAGCGTGACGTTCGTCCTCTTCGCCTCCATCGCGGGCGTCTGGGGCGTCAGCGGCCAGGGTGCCGGTGCCGCCGCGAGCGCCTTCCTCGACACCGTGGCCCACCGCCGCCGGGCGAGTGGCCTGCACGGCCTGTCGGTGTCCTGGGGCGCCTGGGCCGACACCACACCGGACGGCCTGGCCGCCCACCTGCGCGCCAACGGCCTGCCCGCCATGGACCCGAACCGCGCGCTCGCCGCGCTCGCCCTGTCCATGGATGGCGAGGACGCCGCGGTGACGGTCGCCGACGTGGCCTGGGACCGGTTCGCACCGGCCTTCGGCCGCACCCGGCCCACCGCCCTCTTCACCGAACTGCCCGAGGCCCGCGAGACCCTGACGGACTCCGGGGACGCCGGCCGGGGCACGGCGGGCGCCGCGTCCGCCCTGCGCGCCGAACTGGCCGCCCTCGCCGAGGGCGACCGGGCCGAGGCGCTGCTCTCCCTGGTCCGCGCCGAGGTCGCCGCGGTGCTCGGCTTCGCCGACCCGGCGGACGTACCGTCCGCGCAGGCCTTCCGGGACCTGGGCTTCGACTCGCTGACCGCCGTCGACCTCCGTAACCAGCTCGCCACGGCCACCGGGCTCACCCTGCCCGCCACCCTGGTCTTCGACTACCCGACGGCCGACGCCCTCGCCACCCACCTGCTCGCCGAACTCCTCGGCGGGCACGACGAGGACGAGCGCCGCGCCGCCGTGCCGGCCGCGTCCGCGGACACCGACGACCCGATCGTGATCGTCGGCATGAGCTGCCGCTACCCGGGCGGCGTCCGCTCGCCCGAGGACCTGTGGGAGCTCGTCTCCGGGGAGGTGGACGCCATCGGCGGCTTCCCCGACGACCGCGGCTGGGACCTGGACCGCATGGTCCACGGCGACCGGGACGGCCGGGGCCGCAGCGTCACCCGCGAGGGCGGCTTCCTCTACGACGTCGCGGACTTCGACCCCGGCTTCTTCGGCATCTCGCCGCGCGAGGCCATGGTCATGGACCCGCAGCAGCGCATCGTGCTGGAGGCCGCCTGGGAGGCCCTGGAGCGCACCGGCATCGACCCGGCCGCGCTGCGCGGCGGCGACACCGGCGTCTTCATCGGCGGCGGCACCGGCGACTACCGCCCCGAGGCGGGCCAGCTCGGCCACGCACAGACCGCCCAGTCGGCGAGCCTGCTCTCCGGCCGGCTGTCCTACACCTTCGGCCTGGAGGGCCCGTCGGTCAGCGTCGACACGGCCTGCTCCTCGTCCCTGGTCGCGCTGCACCTGGCCGCCCAGTCGCTGCGCAACGGCGAGTGCCCGCTCGCCCTCGCGGGCGGTGTGACGGTCATGTCCACCCCGGTGAACTTCATCGAGTTCGGCGAGATGGGCGCCCTGTCCGGCGACGGCCGCTGCCGCGCCTTCGCGGCGTCCGCCGGCGGCACCGGCTGGTCCGAGGGCGTGGGCGTCCTCGTCCTGGAGCGGCTCTCCGACGCCCGCCGCAACGGCCACGAGGTACTGGCCGTCCTGCGCGGCTCCGCCATCAACCAGGACGGCGCCTCCAACGGCCTCACCGCCCCCAACGGGCCCTCCCAGCGCCGCGTCATCCGCCGCGCCCTGGCCAACGCCGGGCTGACGGCCGCCGACGTGGACGCGGTGGAGGCCCACGGCACGGGCACCACCCTCGGCGACCCCATCGAGGCGCAGGCGCTGCTCGCGACCTACGGTCAGGACCGGCCGGGGGACCAGCCGCTGCTGCTCGGCTCGGTGAAGTCCAACATCGGCCACACCCAGGCCGCCGCCGGTGTCGCGGGCGTCATCAAGATGGTCATGGCCATGCGCCACGGCGTCCTGCCCCGCACCCTGCACATCGACGAGCCGTCCACCCACGTGGACTGGACGGCCGGCGCGGTCGAGCTGCTCACCGAGCGCGCCGACTGGCCGGAGACGGGCCGCGTACGCCGGGCCGGTATCTCGGCCTTCGGCGCCAGCGGCACCAACTCGCACGTCATCATCGAACAGCCGGAGCCGGCCGCCGCGCCCGTCGTTGCCGCCGTGTCCGAGGACGGTCCGGGCCCGCTGCCCGTACCCGTCTCGGCCGCGGCCCCGGAGGCCCTCAAGGCCCAGGCCGCCCGCCTGGGCGCGTATCTGACGGCCCGCCCGGAGCTGACCGTCGCCGACCTGGCGCGGGCCCTGGCCACGACCCGGTCGTCCTTCGAGCACCGGGCCACGGTCCTGGCCGCGAGCCGCGACGAGCTGCTGGAGGGCCTGGCGGCCCTCGCCGACGGCCAGGCCGCCCCGCGCGTCGTCCAGGGCCGTACGGCGGGACGCGCCGGGAAGCTCGCGTTCCTCTTCTCCGGCCAGGGCTCGCAGCGCGCGGGCATGGGCCGCGAGCTGTACGGGCGGTTCCCCGTCTTCGCCGAGGCGCTGGACGCGGTGACCGCCCACTTCGACGGCGAACTGGACCGGCCGCTGCGCGACGTGATGTTCGACGGGGACGGCGAGGCGCTGAACGACACGGGCTTCACCCAGCCCGCGCTCTTCGCCCTCGAAGTGGCGCTGTTCCGGCTGGTGGAGTCCTGGGGCATCCGCCCCGACCTCGTCGCCGGTCACTCCATCGGCGAGATCGCGGCGGCGCACATCGCCGGCGTGTTCTCCCTGGAGGACGCCTGCGCCCTGGTCGCGGCCCGGGCCCGGCTGATGGCCGCCCTGCCCGCGGGCGGCGCCATGGTCGCCGTCCAGGCGACCGAGGACGAGGTGGCCGCGTACCTGACCGGGGTCGACGGAGTGTCCGTCGCCGCCGTCAACGGGCCGGAGGCGGTCGTCCTGTCGGGCGACGAGGCCGCCGTGCTCGCCGTCGCCGGGAAGTTCACCGCCGACGGCCGCAAGACTAGGCGTTTGCTGGTCAGCCATGCGTTTCACTCCCTGCACATGGACGCCGTACTCGAGGACTTCCGACGGGCCGCCCGCCGCGTGACGTACGCGGCGCCGGCGCTCCCGCTCGTGTCCTGCCTCACCGGCGACCTGGCGACCGGCGAAGAGCTGTGCTCGCCCGAGTACTGGGTGCGGCACGTCCGCGAGGCCGTACGGTTCGGCGACGGCGTCGCCGCCCTGACCGGGCGCGGCGTCACCCGCTTCCTGGAGATCGGCCCGGACGGTGTGCTCTGCGCCATGGCCCAGGACACCCTGGACGCCGCTTCGGCCAAGGCGCTGACCGTACCGGCGCTGCGCAAGGGCCGCGACGAGGAGACGTCCCTGCTCACCGCCCTGGCCCGGCTCCACGCCGACGGCACGGCCCCGCGCTGGACGTCCGTCCTCGGCGCGGGCGACCCGGCCCGGCGCGTGGACCTGCCCACCTACCCCTTCCAGCACCAGCGGTTCTGGCCCGACCACCGGCCCGCCGACGCCTCCGGCCCGACCGGCACGGCCCGGGGCGAGGACGAGGCGTTCTGGTCCGCCGTGCGCGGCGAGGACTTCGCCGCGCTGGAGTCGGAGCTGGACGTCGACGGCGACGCGCTCGCCAAGGTCCTGCCCGCGCTCGCCGACTGGCGGCGCCGCCGGGCCGAGCGGTCCACCGTGGACGGCTGGCGCCAGCGCGTCGTCTGGAAGCCCCTGACCACCGCCGCGCCTCCACGTCGTCCGGCCGGAACGTGGCTCGCCGTCGTTCCCGCCGGGCAGGCCGACGAGCCGTGGGCCGCCGGCGTCCTCGCCCGCCTCGGCGACGGGGCCGTACGCCTGGACGTCACCGGCACCGACCGGGACGACCTGGCCGCGCTGCTGAAGGAACAGGCCGCCACCGGGCGGGAGTTCACGGGAGTCCTCTCCCTGCTCGCCCTCGCCGCCTCAGGCGACACCGATGGTGTCCCCGAGGGCACCCTGCTCACCGCCGCCCTCGTCCAGGCCCTCGGCGACGCCGGGATCGACGCGCCCCTGTGGTGCGTCACCCGCGGCGCGGTCGCCGTCTCGCCCGCCGAGCCGGTACCGGGCCTCGCCCAGGCCGGCGTCTGGGGCCTGGGACGGGTCGCCGCACTGGAGCACCCGCGCCGCTGGGGCGGTCTGATCGACCTGCCGGAGACCCTCGACGAGCGGTCGGCTGACCGGTTCGCCGGACTCCTCGCCGACTCCGGCGGCGAGGACCAGCTCGCCGTCCGGCCCTCCACCGTCTTCGGCCGCCGGCTCGTGCCCGTACCGGCCGACGGGCCCGTACAGGAGTGGCAGCCCACCGGCACCGTCCTGATCACCGGCGGCACCGGCGCCCTCGGCGCCCACGTGGCACGCGGCCTCGCAGAGGCGGGCGCCGCCCACCTGCTGCTCGTCAGCCGCCGGGGCGCCGAGGCGCCCGGCGCCGAGGACCTGCGGGCCGAACTCACCGCCCTGGGCACCGAGGTCACCCTCGCCGCCTGCGACGTCGCCGACCGCGACGCGCTCACCGGCCTGCTGGCGAGCGTCCCGGACAGCGCCCCGCTGACCGGCGTCGTCCACGCGGCGGGCGTCCTCGACGACGGCGTCATCGACGGCCTGACCCCCGAGCGGTTCGCGGCCGTCCACCGCGCCAAGGCCGCCTCGGCACTGGCCCTCCACGACCTGACCCGGGACCTCGGCCTCACGGTGTTCGCCCTGTTCTCCTCGGCGTCCGCCACCGTCGGCAACCCCGGCCAGGCCAACTACGCCGCCGCCAACGCCCTCCTCGACGCCCTCGCCGAGCGGCGCCGCGCCGAGGGCCTGGCCGCCACCTCCATCTCCTGGGGCGCCTGGGCCGGCGGCGGCATGGCCGCCGACGCCCGCGCGGCCGCCGCCGCCCAGCGCACCGGCATCCGGCCGCTGGACCCGCGCCTCGCGGTCACCGCGCTGCGCCGGGCGGTCATGGAGAACGGGCCGACGGAGGTCGTCGCCGAGGTCGAACCCACCCGGTTCGTACGGGCCTTCACCGCCGTACGGCCCAGCCCCCTCCTCGCGGAGCTCGCCTCCGCCGACCCGGCCCCGGCCGGGACCGACGGGGACGCCACCGCACCGGGCGCCGACGGCGCCGCCCTGCGCGAGAAGCTCGCGGGCCAGAGCGCGGCACAGCGCACCGAGACCGTCCTGAACGTCGTACGGACCCGGGCCGCCGCCGTCCTCGGCCACACCGACGCCGACGCCGTCGGCGCCGACCGGGCCTTCCGGGACCTCGGCTTCGACTCGCTCGCCGCCGTCGAACTGCGCAACCAGCTCACGGCCGCGACCGGGCTGACCCTGGCCGCCACGCTCGTCTTCGACCACCCCACCCCCGTCGACCTGGCCGCCCACGTCCTGCGCGAGCTGCTGCCCGACGCCGGCCACGGCGACGGCACGGCGGACGGCGGGACCGACGACGGCCTCGACCAGGCCGGCATCCGGGCCCTGCTCGCCTCCGTCTCCGTGGCCCAGCTGCGCGAGATCGGCGTGCTGGAACCCCTGCTGAGGCTCGCCGCCACCACGGCCGCGGCCGAAGACGGCACCACCGGGGCGGCGGAACCGGACGGCTACGCGGAATCGATCGACGAAATGGACGTCGACGCCCTCGTCCGGGCGGCGCTGGACGGCACCACGGGCACCACTGGCTCCAACGACGACGAAGGCTGAGAGAGCGGAACATGACCACGCCCAGCGAAAAAGTAGTCGAAGCTCTCCGGGCCTCCCTCAAGGAGACCGAGCACCTGCGCCGGCAGAACCGCGCCCTGGTGGCCGCCACCACCGAGCCCGTCGCCATCGTCGCGATGAGCTGCCGCTACCCGGGCGGCGTGCGCTCCCCGGAGGACCTCTGGGACCTCGTCGCCGCCGGTGGGGACGCCATCTCCGGCTTCCCCACCGACCGGGGCTGGGACCTGGCGGCCCTGCGCGACGCCGGAGTCGACAAGCGCGGCAACAGCGTCAGCCAGGAAGGCGGCTTCCTCGACTGCGCGGCCGACTTCGACGCCGACTTCTTCGGCATCTCGCCGCGCGAGGCCGTCACCATGGACCCCCAGCAGCGCCTGCTGCTGGAGACGTCCTGGGAGGCGATCGAGCGCGCCGGCATCGACCCGGCCACCCTGCGCGGCAGCCGCACCGGCGTGTTCGTCGGCACCAACGGCCAGGACTACGCCTACCTCCTCGTACGGTCCCTCGCCGACGCCACCGGCGACATCGGCACCGGCATCGCCGCCAGCGCCACCTCCGGACGGCTCTCCTACACCCTCGGCCTCGAAGGACCGGCGGTCACCGTCGACACGGCCTGCTCCTCCTCCCTCGTGGCCCTCCACTCCGCCATCCACGCCCTCCGGGCCGGCGAGTGCTCGCTGGCCCTCGTCGGCGGCGTCAACGTCATGTCGTCACCGGGCTCCCTGATGGAGTTCAGCCGCCAGGGCGGCCTCGCCGGCGACGGCCGATGCAAGGCCTACGCGGACACCGCCGACGGCACCGGCTGGTCCGAGGGCGTCGGCATGCTCCTCGTCGAACGCCTCTCCGACGCCCGCCGCAACGGCCACCCGGTCCTGGCGGTCGTCCGGGGCTCGGCCGTCAACCAGGACGGCGCCTCCAACGGCTTCACCGCCCCCAGCGGCCCCGCCCAGCAGCGCGTCATCCGCCGAGCCCTCGCCAACGCGGGCCTGACGGCCGACGAGGTCGACGCCGTCGAGGGCCACGGCACGGGCACCCCCCTCGGCGACCCCATCGAGGCCCAGGCCCTCCTCGCCACCTACGGCCAGGGCCGGGACACCGAACGGCCGCTGCTCCTGGGCTCGGTGAAGTCCAACATCGGCCACGCGCAGGCGGCGGCGGGCGTCGCCGGAGTCATCAAGATGGTCATGGCCATGCGCCGGGGCGTGCTGCCACGCACCCTCCACGCGGAACGGCCCTCGACACACGTGGATTGGGCTGTGGGAGCGGTGGAACTCCTCAAGGACGCCAGGCCCTGGCCCGAGGTCGACAGGCCATGGCGCGCGGGCGTGTCCTCCTTCGGCATCAGCGGAACGAACGCGCACGTGATCCTGGAACAGGCCGCCGAGAAGGAGCCGGCCGGGGAGCCCGGCGGGGAACCGGTCGCGCCCTCGGTCCGGCCCGGTGTGGTGCCGTGGCCGGTCTCCGCCAAGTCCGAGGAGGCGCTGGCCGCCCAGCTGGAGCGGGCGACCGCCCTCGCGGGCACCGCCGAACCCGTGGACGTCGGCTACTCGCTGGCCACCGGCCGGTCGGCCTTCGACCACCGCGCGGTCCTCCTGGCCTGCCCGGACGGCTCGCTGTCCGAGGCCGCGCGCGGCCGCGCGGCCGCCGGCGGCCGCCCCCTGGCGGTGCTCTTCACGGGCCAGGGATCGCAACGGGTGGGCATGGGCCGCGAACTGTACGCCCGCTTCCCCGTCTTCGCCGAGGCCCTGGACGCGGTGGCGGCCCGCCTCGACGGCGAACTGGGGCGCCCGCTGCGGGAGGTCATGTTCGACGGCGACGCGGCCGTACTGGACGGCACCGGATTCGCCCAGCCGGCGCTCTTCGCACTCGAAGTGGCCCTCTACCGGCTGGTCGAGTCCTGGGGAGTACGCCCCGACTACGTCACGGGCCACTCGATCGGCGAGGTCGCGGCCGCCCACGTCGCGGGCGTGCTGTCCCTCGACGACGCGTGCGCGCTGGTGGCGGCCCGGGCCCGGCTGATGGCGGCCCTCCCCCCGGGCGGCGCGATGGTCGCCGTCCAGGCCTCCGAGGACGAGGTCGCGGCGCGCCTGGTCGACGGCGTGTCCATCGCGGCCGTCAACGGCCCGGACGCCGTCGTCATCGCGGGCGACGAGACGGCCGTCCCCCGCATCGCCGAGAAGTTCGCCGCCGAGGGCCGCAAGACCCAGCGGCTTTCCGTCAGCCACGCCTTCCACTCGCCGCTCATGGACCCCATGCTGGAGGACTTCCGGCAGGCCCTGGCCGGCCTGTCCTTCCAGGCGCCGCGTATCCCGGTCGTCTCGAACGTGACGGGCCGGATCGCGACGGCGGAACTGCTGTGCACGCCCGAGTACTGGGTCCGGCACGTCCGGGAGACCGTCCGCTTCGCCGACGGCGTCCGGGCGCTGGCTGCCGAAGGCGCCACCGCCTTCCTCGAACTCGGCCCCGACGGTGTGCTGACGGCCATGGCCCAGCACAGCCTCGACGACACCGGGAGCCCGGTCGCCCTCACCGCCCTGCGCCGGAACCGGGCCGAGGAGCGCTCCCTGCTCACCGCGCTCGCCCGGCTGCACGTGGCGGGCGTCGCGGTGGACTGGGCCGCGTGGTTCGACGGCACGGGCGCCGGCCGCGTGGACGTCCCCACGTACGCCTTCCGGCACCAGCGGTTCTGGCCCAAGCCCGCCGCCGTCGCCGGCGACGTGTCCGCCGCCGGCCTCACCCCCGCCGGCCACCCGCTGCTCGGCGCCGCCGTGTCCCTGGCCGGCCTCGACGGCGTGCTGTTCACCAGCAGGCTCTCCGCCCGCACCCACCCCTGGCTCGCCGACGGCACCAGGTTCCCTGCCGCCGCGTACGTGGAGCTCGCCATCCGCGCGGGCGACCAGGTCGGCTACGGCCGCGTCGACGAACTCACCCTAACCGCACCGCTCGCCCTGGACGACGAGCACGCCGTCCTCCTCCAGGTCTGGGTCGGCGCCCCCGACCCGGCGGGCGCCCGGAAGGTGTCCGTCTACTCCCAGCTCGCCGACGCCCCCGACCAGACCTGGACGGAGCACGCGCACGGCGTCCTGAGCCCCGGCGAGCGCGTCGCGGACTTCGGCACCGACGAGTGGCCGCCGCGCGACGCCACCGCCGTCGACGCCGATGCCGTGGCGGGGTTCCACGACAAGGCCGGACACGCCCCCGCCTTCCGGGCCGTCCGCGCGATCTGGACGCGGGACGCCGACACCTTCGTGGAAGCCGCCCTCCCCGCCGACGTCGCGGACGACGCCGGGGCGTTCGGACTCCACCCCGCGCTGCTGACCGCCGTCACCCAGGCCCTCGCGATCACGGCGCCGGACGGCAGCCGGGCCGACGAGCTCGTTCCGCTGATGTGGTCCGGGGTCTCCCTGCACGCCGGGGGAGCGTCGGCGGTACGGATACGCGTCACGCGGACCGCCGAGGACACCGCCTCCGTGGCCGTCGTCGACACCGAGGGCGCACCGGTCCTGTCGGCGAGCACGTTGGTGCTGCACGACCGGGCCGGGACCGTGGACCGCAGGAGCGGCGCTACGGACCACGGATCCCTGCTGCGGCTGGACTGGGTCCCGGCACCGGCACCCGAGGAGGGTGCCGAGGGCCGGGAGCTCACCCATGCGACGCTGGGCGCCGGGACGGTCACGGCCCTGGCCGACGTACCGGACGGCACGGACCTGGTGCTGGCCCGGCTGACGGCGGGCGACGGGACCGACGTCCCCGGCGCGGCGCACGAGCTGACGGCCCGGGCGCTCGGCCTGGTGGGGGAGTGGCTGGCGGAGGAGCGGTTCACCGCCGCACGGCTGGTGTTCGTGACGCGCGGCGCGACGGACGGCACCGATCTCGCCGCTGCCGCCGCCTGGGGCCTGGTGCGCTCGGCACAGACGGAACACCCCGACCGCTTCGCCCTGATCGACCTCGATGCCGGCACCGACCCTGCGTCCGTACTGCCCCAGCTACCGGGACTGATGGCGACCGGCGACGACCAGTTCGTGGTGCGCGACGGTGCGGTGAGCGTGGGCCGGCTGGCGCGGATCGCTGCGGAGGCTGACGCTCCGGCAGCGGTACGCGCCTGGGACACGGCGGGCACGGTGCTGATTTCCGGTGGCACAGGCGGACTGGGCGGCCTGCTGGCCCGTCATCTGGTGGCCGAGCACGGCGTGCGGCACCTGCTGCTGGTGAGCCGCCGTGGCCCGGAGGCCCCCGGGGCGCCCGAGCTGAGGGACGAACTGACCGCCCTGGGCGCCGGGGTGACCGTCGAGGCGTGCGACACGACGGACCGGGACGCCGTCGAGCGCCTGCTGGCCGGGATCCCGGCCGATCGTCCGCTGACCGCCGTGATCCACACGGCCGGCGTCCTCGACGACGGCGTGGTGACGTCCCTGACCCCGGACCGCCTGGCGGCCGTGATGCGCCCGAAGGCCGACGCCGCCTGGCACCTCCACGAGCTCACCAAGGACCTCGGCCTCGCCGCGTTCGTCCTCTTCTCGTCGGTCTCCGGCGTGATGGGCGGCGCCGGACAGGCCAACTACGCCGCCGGCAACGTCTTCCTGGACGCCCTCGCCCACCATCGCCGCCTTCTCGGCCTGCCCGCCCAGTCCCTCGCGTGGGGCGCGTGGGCGCAGGCGAGCGGCATGACGGGCACCCTGTCCGACGCCGACATGCAGCGCATCGCGGCGTCCGGAGTGCCCCCGCTCACGGCCGAACAGGGCCTGGCCCTGTTCGACGCCGCCGTCGGCCTCGACGAGCCGTACCTCGTCCCGATCGGCCCCGCCCGGCGCGGCGGACGCGCCCCGGGCGTCGTACCCCCGCTGCTGCGCGGCCTGATCCGTGGCGGCCGGCGAACGGCCGCCACGGCGGCGGGCGGCGCCGGTACGGCGGCCGCGCTCAGCCTCCGGCTCTCCGGGCTGGGGGAGCAGGACGCGCTCCGCTCGATGACCGACCTCGTACGGACCGAGGCGGCCGCCGTCCTCGGGCACGCCTCGGCGCGCCAGGTCGAGGCGGGCCGGGAGTTCCGCGAGCTCGGCTTCGACTCGCTGACGGCGGTGGAGCTCCGCAACCGGCTCACCACCGCCACCGGCCTGCGGCTCACCGCGACCCTGATCTTCGACTACCCCACCCCGGCCGCCCTCGCGAGCCACCTCATGGCCGAGTTGGCCGGCGAGGACACGGGGGACCCGGTTGTGACGGCCTCCGCCGTCTCCGACGACCCCATCGCCATCGTCGGCATGGCCTGCCGGATGCCCGGCGGCGTCCGGTCGCCGGAGGACCTGTGGCGGATGCTCGCCGAAGGCCGCGACGGCATCGCCGGCTTCCCCACCGACCGCGGCTGGGACCTCAAGGCGCTCTTCGGCACGGACCCGGAGAACCGGGGCGGCAGCGCAACCCGGCGCGGCGGATTCCTCCAGGACGTCGCCGACTTCGACGCGGGCTTCTTCGGTATCTCCCCGCGCGAGGCTTTGGCGATGGACCCGCAGCAGCGGCTGCTGCTGGAGACGTCCTGGGAGGCGTTCGAGCGGGCCGGGATCGACGCTACGGCCCTGCGCGGCAGCCGGACGGGCGTCTTCGTCGGCACCACGGGCCAGGACTACGCCACGCTCGTGATGAACTCCCGCGAGGACGTCGAGGGCCACGCCAGCACCGGCCTCGCCACCAGCGTCATCTCCGGCCGGATCTCCTACACCTTCGGGCTGGAGGGCCCGGCGGTGACGGTCGACACGGCGTGCTCGTCGTCGCTCGTCGCCCTCCACCTCGCCGCCCAGTCCCTCCGCAGCGGCGAGAGCTCGCTCGCCCTCGCCGGCGGTGTGACGGTCCTGTCGACGCCGATGACCTTCTCGGGCTTCAGCCGCCAGGGCGGCCTCGCGACGGACGGCTACTGCAAGGCGTTCGCGGACGCCGCCGACGGTACTGGCTGGTCCGAGGGCGCGGGCGTGCTGGTGCTGGAGCGGCTGTCGGACGCGAAGCGTCTCGGCCACCGGGTACTGGCCGTGGTGCGGGGTTCGGCGGTGAACCAGGACGGCGCTTCCAACGGTCTGACGGCGCCGAACGGCCCGTCGCAGCAGCGGGTCATCCGCCAGGCACTGGCGAGCGCGGGTCTGAAGGCCGCCGATGTGGACGCGGTGGAGGCGCACGGTACGGGTACGACGCTGGGCGACCCGATCGAGGCGCAGGCGTTGCTGGCGACGTACGGTCGTGAGCGGGACGCGGACCGGCCGCTGTGGCTGGGTTCGGTGAAGTCCAACATCGGTCACACGCAGGCCGCGGCCGGTGTCGCCGGGATCATCAAGATGGTCATGGCGATGCGGCACGGTGTTCTGCCGAAGAGCCTGCACATCGACGAGCCGTCGTCGCATGTGGACTGGTCGGCTGGTGCGGTGGAGCTGCTGTCGGAGGAGCGGGCGTGGCCGGAGGTGGGGCGTCCGTGGCGTGCGGGTGTGTCGTCGTTCGGTCTCAGCGGCACGAATGCGCACATCATCGTGGAGCAGGCTCCTGAGTCCGTTGCCGAGCGCGGTGCTTCGTCTGGTGGGCTGGTGCCGTGGGTGGTGTCGGCCAAGTCGGAGGAGGCGCTGGCGGAGCAGGTGGAGCGGCTGACGTCTTCGGCAGATGGCGATGCCGCTGATGTGGGCTTCTCGCTGGCGACGGGGCGGTCGGTCCTTGACCACCGTGCGGTCCTGCTGGCAGGGGACGAGGTGGCTCGTGGGGTCGCTGTGGACCGGTCCCTGGCGTTCCTGTTCTCGGGTCAGGGGTCGCAGCGGCTGGGGATGGGGCGGGAGTTGTACGCCCGGTTCCCGGTGTTCGCGGGGGTGTTGGACGAGGTGGTGGCTCGTTTCGACGGGTTGCGTGAGGTGTTGTTCGGCGATGACGCGGAGGCGCTGAACGGGACGGGTTTCACTCAGCCGGCGCTTTTCGCGCTCGAAGTGGCGTTGTTCAGGTTGGTGGAGTCGTGGGGAGTGCGTCCGGACTTCGTCGCTGGTCATTCGATCGGTGAGATCGCTGCCGCGCACGTTGCGGGTGTGTTCTCTCTTGAGGATGCGTGTGTCCTCGTTGCGGCGCGTGCTCGCCTGATGAACGCGTTGCCTTCTGGTGGTGCGATGGTGGCTGTGCAGGCGTCGGAGGACGAGGTTGTGCCTCGTCTCACCGCTGATGTCTCGATCGCCGCTGTCAATGGCCCCGACGCCGTTGTCATCGCCGGTGAGGAGTCGGCGGTCCTGCGGATCGCCGAGGCTCTGGCCGCTGAGGGTCGTAAGACCCAGCGGCTGTCCGTGAGCCACGCCTTCCACTCGCCGCTGATGGACCCGATGCTGGAGGACTTCCGCCGGGCCATCGAGGGGCTGTCGTTCCAGGCCCCCACCATTCCCCTGATCTCGAACGTGACGGGTGAGCTCGCCTCGGCCGAACTCGTCGCCACCCCCGAGTACTGGGTCCGCCACGTCCGTGAGGCCGTCCGTTTCGCCGACGGCGTCCGGGCGTTGAGCGAGGCAGGTGCCACCGCCTTCCTTGAGCTCGGCCCGGACGGTGTCCTCACCGCCCTCGCCCAGCACACCCTCGACGCCGATCGGGACCTGCTTGCCCTCCCGGCCCTCCGCAAGGGCCGCCCGGAAGAGACCGCCCTGCTCACCGCCCTCGCCCAGCTCCACGTCTCCGGTGTCGACGTCGCGTGGGGCGAGTTGTTCGCGGGCACCGGCGCCCGGCGGGTCGACCTGCCCACGTACGCCTTCCAGCACGAGCGCTTCTGGCCCCGCCCCGCCGCCCTCACCGGTGATGTCTCGTCCGTCGGCCTGGTGCCCGCGCGGCATCCGCTCCTGGGCGCCGCCGTGCCGCTGGCCGACTCCGACGGGGTGCTGTTCACGAGCCGGCTCTCCCCGGAGACCACCGACTTCCCCGTATCGGCCTTCCTGGAGCTGGCCGTTCGCGTCGGCGACGAAGTGGACTGCGACCGCGTCACCTCTCTGACCGTCCACACGCCCCTGGCCCTCACCGGCGGATCTCCTCTCGCCCTCCAGGTGTGGGCGGGCGCGGCGGACGCGACAGGAGCCCGCGCCCTGCGCGTCTACTCCCGGCCCGGTGACGCCCTCGACGAGCCGTGGACCGAGCACGCCTCCGGCGTCCTCGAGTCCGGCGAGCAGGTCGTGCCCTTCGACGCCTCCACCTGGCCGCCCACCGACGCCGTCGCCGTCGCCGCCGAAACGGGCGACGAATCCACCACCCTCTGGACCCGGGGCGACGAGGTCTACGTCGAGACGAAGCTGACCGGCGAGGCCGCGTCCGACGCCCCTTACTACGGTATGCACCCCACCCTGCTGGAGACCCTCGCTCAGGCAGCGGAATTCGCAGGCCTGGACGGCGAGGAGGAGCTGTCCCCGCTGTCATGGTCGGGGGTCTCGCTGCACGCGGGCGGCGCCTCGACCGTACGGGCCCGCCTCACGCGGACCGCCGGGGACTCGGTGTCGGTCGCGGCGGTGGACGCCACCGGCGCTCCCGTGCTGTCGGTGGAGACCCTGACCCTCCACCCCCGGCCGCTCGCCGACGCCCCCACCGGGGCCGGCGCGGAACAGGGCACCCTGCTGCGCCTGGAGTGGATCCCGGCGCCCATCCCGGCCGGGGCCACCGCCACCGCCCAGACGTCCCGGTCCGTGACGCTCGGCAGCGACGGGATCGCGTCCCTGGCCGACGTACCGGCCGGCACCGATCTCGTCGTGGTGCCCGTCGCCGCCACCGGGGGCGAGGACGTACCCGCCGCCGCGCACCGGCTGACCGCCCATGCCCTCCAGCTCGTTCAGGACTGGCTCGCCGACAACCGGCACGCCGCTTCCCGCCTTCTCTTCGTCACCCGGGACGCCGTCTCCGCCGACGCGGCGGATGCCGTTCGCGACCCGGCGGCCGCCGCGGTGTGGGGCCTGGTGCGCTCGGCGCAGTCGGAGCACCCCGGACGGTTCGTCCTCCTCGATCTCGACGGAGCCGTCGACGGAGCCGCCGACGCCGACCTGTCCTCGCCGCTATCGGTCCTGCCGGGTCTGCTGGCGGGCGGCGACGCGCAGTTCGTCGTACGCGACGGTGCGGTGCGCGTGGGACGGCTGGCCCGCGTCGCTCCGGCGGAGCCGGACGCTCCGGCAGCGGTATCCAGCTGGAATCCGGCCGGTACGGTGCTGATCACCGGTGGCACAGGTGGCCTGGCCGGCGTACTGGCCCGGCACCTGGTGGCCGAGCGCGGCGTGCGACACCTGCTGCTCGCGAGCCGCCGTGGCCCGGAGGCGCCGGGGGCGGCGGAGTTGGTCGGCGAACTGGCCGCCCTGGGCGCCGAGACGACGGTCGTCGCCTGCGACACGGCGGACCGCGCCGAGGTGGAGGGCCTGCTGGCCGGTGTCCCGGCCGGTCGTCCGCTGACCGCCGTGATCCACACGGCCGGTGTCCTCGACGACGGTGTGATCACCTCCCTCACCCCCGACCGGCTCTCGGCCGTCCTGCGGCCGAAGGCCGACGCGGCCTGGCACCTCCACGAGCTCACCAAGGGCCTCGACCTCGCCGCCTTCGTCCTCTACTCCTCCATCTCCGGTGTGATGGGCAGCGCCGGACAGGCCAACTACGCCGCCGGCAACGTCTTCCTGGACGCCCTCGCCCACCACCGCCGCCTTCTCGGCCTGCCCGCCCAGTCCCTGGCGTGGGGGGCATGGGCGCAGGGGAGCGGTATGACGGGCGCGTTGTCGCAGGCCGACATGCAGCGGATCGCGGCCTCCGGGGTGCCGCCGCTGACGGTCGCGCAGGGCCTGGCGCTGTTCGACGCGGCCGTCGGGCTCGACGAGGCGTACGTCGTCCCGATCGGCCCGGCCTCCGGGGCCCGGCGTGCCCAGGGCGAGGTGCCGCCGCTGCTGCGCGGCCTGGTGAAGGGCGGCCGGCGGGCGGCCGCGGCCGCCGGGGACAGTGCCGCGACGGCCGCCGGGCTCGCGCGACAGTTGAGGGAAATACGGGAAGAAGAGCGCGTACGTTTCGCCGTGGAGCTCGTCAGGGCCGAGGCGGCGCGAGTGCTCGGGCACGCCTCGCCCGAGGCGATCGGGGCGAAGAAGGGGTTCCAGGACCTCGGCTTCGACTCCCTGACCGCCGTCGAGCTCCGCAACCGGCTGACGGCCACGACCGGCCTGAGGCTGCCCGCCACCCTGACCTTCGACTACCCCACCCCCGTCTCCCTGGCCGAACACCTCGTCTCGCAGCTCGTGGGCGAGGACGGCCCCGACACCTCCTCCTCCCTCCTCGCGGAGCTCGACCGCCTCGACTCCGCCCTCGCTTCCACGGAACCCGACGCGCTCACCAGGGCGGCCGTCTCCAACCGGCTGCTGACGATGCTGGAGAAGTGGCGGGGGAGCGAGGCCGAGACCGCCGGCGCCGAGGTGGCCGAGCGGATCGGCTCCGCCAGTGAGGACGAGATCTTCGACTTCATCGACAACGAGCTCGGCCGTCTGGGCGATCGCTGATCCGGCCTCATTCTTCACACGGAAGGTTCCACGCAATGTCGAACGACAGCAAGCTCGTTGACTACCTCAAGTGGGTCACGGCAGATCTGCACCAGACCCGCCAACGGCTGCTGGAAGTCGAGGCCGGAAAGCAGGAGCCCATCGCCATCGTGGGCATGTCCTGCCGGCTGCCGGGCGGGGTGCGGTCGCCGGAGGACCTGTGGCGGATGCTGCACGAGGGACGTGACGGCATCACTGCGTTCCCGACCGACCGTGGCTGGAACCTCGACGCCCTGACGGGCGACGGCGGTGATGGCGGTGGCGCCAGTGCCACCGTCGAGGGCGGCTTCGTCGACGCGGCCGGCTTCGACGCCGACTTCTTCGGCATATCGCCGCGCGAGGCCGTGACGATGGACCCGCAGCAGCGGCTGCTGCTGGAGAGCTCCTGGGAGGCGCTCGAGCGCGCGGGCATCGCCCCGGCCTCCCTCCAGGGCAGCAAGACGGGCGTCTTCGTCGGCACCAACGGTGTGGACTACGCGGGCGTCGTGATGAACTCGCAGGAGGACGTGGAGGGCCACGGCGGCACCAGCCTCGCCGGCAGCGTCCTCTCCGGACGCGTCTCGTACACCTTCGGGCTGGAGGGCCCGGCGGTGACGGTCGACACGGCGTGCTCGTCGTCGCTCGTCGCCCTCCACCTCGCCTCCCACGCGCTGCGCAACGAAGAGTGCTCGCTGGCGCTCGCCGGCGGTGTGACGGTCCTGTCGACGCCGATGGGCTTCTCGGGCTTCAGCCGCCAGGGCGGTCTGGCGGCGGACGGCCGCTGCAAGGCGTTCGCGGACTCCGCCGACGGCACTGGCTGGTCGGAGGGCGTCGGCGTGCTCGTCCTGGAGCGCCTGTCGGACGCCAAGCGCAACGGGCACCGGATCCTGGGCGTGATACGCGGTTCCGCGGTGAACCAGGACGGCGCGTCGAGCGGCCTGACGGCGCCGAACGGCCCGTCGCAGCAGCGCGTCATCCGCCAGGCGCTGGCCAGCGCGGGCCTGTCGATGGCCGACGTGGACGCGGTCGAGGCGCACGGTACGGGTACGACGCTGGGTGACCCGATCGAGGCGCAGGCGTTGCTGGCGACGTACGGTCGTGAGCGGGATGCGGACCGGCCGCTGTGGCTGGGTTCGGTGAAGTCCAACATCGGCCATACGCAGGCCGCGGCCGGTGTTGCCGGAATCATCAAGATGGTCATGTCGATGCGGCACGGCGTCCTGCCGAAGACGCTGCACGTCGACCAGCCCTCCACTCACGTCGACTGGTCGGCGGGCGCGGTGGAGCTGCTGACGGAGGAGCGGGCGTGGCCGGAGGTGGACCGGCCGTGGCGCGCGGGTGTGTCGTCGTTCGGTATCAGCGGCACGAACGCGCACGTCATCGTCGAGCAGGCCCCGGCGGACGAGCCCGCCGAAGAGCCGGCTTCGGCCCCGGCGGCGCCGTCGCCGACCGTGGTGCCCTGGCCGGTGTCCGGCAAGACCGAGGCCGCCCTGGCGGCGCAACTGGAGCGGATCACGGCCCTGGTGGGCACGGGCTCGCCGGCGGACATCGGCCACTCGCTGGCCACCGGCCGTTCCCACCTCACCCACCGCGCCGTGCTGCTGGCCGGCGGCGACGAGGCGCATGAGGTCGCGCGCGGCGTCACCGGGGACGTCGAGGGCAAGCCGGCGTTCTTGTTCTCGGGTCAGGGGTCGCAGCGGCTGGGGATGGGGCGGGAGTTGTACGCCCGGTTCCCGGTGTTCGCGGGAGCTCTGGACGAGGTGACGGCTCGTTTCGACGGGTTGCGGGACGTCATGTTCGGCGATGACGCCGAGGCGCTGAACGGGACGGGTTTCACTCAGCCTGCGCTTTTCGCGCTCGAAGTGGCGTTGTTCAGGCTGGTGGAGTCGTGGGGAGTGCGTCCGGACTTCGTCGCCGGTCATTCGATCGGTGAGATCGCTGCCGCGCACATCGCCGGTGTCTTCTCTCTTGAGGACGCGTGTTCCCTCGTCGCGGCCCGGGCCAGGCTGATGAACGCGCTGCCTTCCGGCGGCGCGATGGTCGCCGTGCAGGCGTCCGAGGACGAGGTCGCGGGTCGACTGGTCGAGGGCGTGTCCATCGCCGCCGTCAACGGTCCGACGGCTGTCGTCATCGCCGGTGACGAGGCCGCTGCCCTGGCCATTGCGGCAGGTTTTGCTGCTGAGGGTCGTAAGACCCAGCGGCTGTCCGTGAGCCACGCCTTCCACTCGCCGCTGATGGACCCGATGCTGGAGGACTTCCGCCGGGCCATCCAGGGGCTGTCCTTCCAGGCACCTACCATTCCCCTCATCTCCAACGTGACGGGTGAGCTCGCTTCGGCCGAGCTCGTCGCCACCCCCGACTACTGGGTCCGCCACGTCCGGGAGGCCGTGCGTTTCGCCGACGGTGTCCGTGCGTTGAGCGAGGCAGGTGCTACGGCCTTCTTCGAGCTCGGCCCGGACGGTGTGCTCACTGCCCTCGCCCAGCACACCCTCGACGCCGACCAGGATCTGGTCTCCGTCCCGGCTCTCCGCAAGGGCCGCCCGGAAGAGACCGCCCTGCTCACCGCCCTCGCCCAGCTCCACGTCTCCGGTGTCGAGGTCGACTGGGCGGCCTGGTTCGCCGGTACGTCCGCCCGCCACGTCGACCTGCCCACGTACGCCTTCCAGCACGAGCGCTTCTGGCCCCGCCCCGCCGCCCTCACCGGCGACGTCACCGGTGCCGGGCTGATGCCCGCCGGGCACCCCCTCCTCGGTGCCACGCTCGCCCTCGCGGACTCCGAGGAGGTGCTGTTCACCGGCAAGCTGTCGCTGCGCACCCACCCGTGGCTGGCCGATCATGTCCTGGGCGACTCCGTGCTGTTCCCCGGCACCGGGTTCCTGGAGCTGGCCCTGCGTGCCGGGGACCAGGTCGGTTGCGACCGGGTGGAGGAGTTCGCGCTCCTCGCCCCGCTGGTGCTGCCCGAGGAGGGCGCGGTCCTGATCCAGGTGCTGGTCGGCGCGCCCGACGAGTCGGGCGCCCGTGCCCTGACCGTCCACTCCCGTCCGGACGACGCCCCCGGCCGGCCGTGGACCGAGCACGCCACCGGCACGCTGACGACGGGCGAGCGTGTCGCCGCCTTCGACGCGACGGTCTGGCCGCCGCAGAACGCGGTGGTCGTCGACCTCGAGGAGTTCTACGGGCGGACCGAGTACGGGCCCGTCTTCCAGGGGCTGCGGTCGGTGTGGCTGCGCGAGGGCGAGGTGTTCGTCGAGGCCGCGTTGCCCGCCGACGCCGCCGGGGACGCCGGTGCCTTCGGCCTTCACCCGGCCCTGCTGGACGCGGTGCTGCACGCCCACGGCTTCGCCGGTGTGGGTGACGAGCACCACCTGCTGATGCCCTTCGGCTGGAGCGGTGTGTCGCTGCACGCCGGCGGGGCGTCCGTGGTGCGGGCCCGGCTGGCGCGGGCCGGCGACGAGTCGGTGTCCATCGCGGTCGTCGACGTCGAGGGCGCCCCGGTGCTGTCGGTGGAGACCCTCGCCTTCCGCGCCCGGTCCGCCGTCGTGTCCCCTGCCGCCGCCGCTCGTAGCGCCGAGCACGACGCGCTCCTGTCGCTCGACTGGATCCCCGCCCCGGACGTGGCCGCGGTCGCGGCGGTCAAGGCCGTGTCGCTGGGCACCGACGGGCCGGGCCTCGGCGCGACCGTCGCCGGCCTGGCCGACCTCGACGGCGACGAGGACCTGGTCCTCGTCCACGTCTCCGGTACCTCCGACGGCGCCGCCACGCCCGGCGACGTTCCCGCCGTCGCCCACGAGCTGACGACCCGTGTCCTCCACCTGCTCCACGACTGGCTCACCCAGCGCCACTCCGAACGCTCCCGTCTCGTCTTCGTCACCCGTAACGCCGTGTCGGCCGACGACGGCGAGGCCGTGGCGGACATCGCCGCGAGTGCCGTATGGGGCCTGGTGCGCTCGGCGCAGTCGGAGCACCCCGGGCGGCTCGTCCTCCTCGACCTCGACGAGGCCGCCGACCTCGCCCCGCTGCTGCCCGTCCTGCCGGCTCTGCTCGCCACGGACGACGCCCAGTTCGTCGTACGCGACGGCCTCGTCCGCGTGGGCCGGCTCGACCACCTGAGCGCGGCCGCCGGTCTGCTGCCGCCCGCCGGGGTGCCGTGGCGGCTGGACACGGCCGCCAAGGGCAGCCTGGACGGGCTGGTGCTCGCTCCGTGCCCCGAGACGCTGGCGCCCCTCGCGCCCGGACAGGTCCGGGTCGGGGTCGAGGCCGCCGGTGTGAACTTCCGTGACGTGCTGAACGCCCTGGGCATGTACCCGGGTGAGGCAGGGCTGCTGGGCGCCGAGGCCGCCGGTGTCGTCGTCGAGACCGGGCCCGAGGTCACCGGTGTGCGGGTGGGCGACCGGGTCATGGGCATGGTGCCCGGTGGCTTCGGCACCATGGCCGTCGTCGACGAGCGGTTCCTGGCGCGGGTGCCGGAGCAGTGGACGGCGGAGGAGGCGGCGTCGGTGCCGCTGGTGTTCCTCACCGCCCTCTACGCGCTGAAGGACCTGGCCGGGATGCGGGCCGGGCAGTCGATCCTGGTCCACGCGGGCGCCGGCGGCGTCGGCATGGCCGCGATCCAGCTGGCCCGGCACCTGGGCGTCGAGGTGTTCGCCACCGCCGGCGAGGCCAAGTGGGACACCCTTCGTGAACTGGGCGTCCCCGACGACCACATCGCCTCCTCCCGGACCACCGATTTCGAGCAGCGGTTCCTCGCGACCACGGGCGGACGCGGCGTCGACGTCGTCCTCAACGCCCTGGCCGGCGAGTTCGTGGACGCCTCCCTCCGCCTCGTGGCCCCCGGGGGCCACTTCCTGGAGATGGGCAAGACCGACGTCCGTGACCCCCGGTCCGTGACCGGGATCGACGGCGCCGAGGTGCGGTACCGGGCCTTCGACCTCGTCGAGGCCGGGCCGGACCGGATCCAGGGGATGCTGTCCGAGCTGCTCGGGCTGTTCGCCGAGGACGCGCTGCGGCCGCTGCCCGTTGCCACCTGGGACGTCCGCCGGGCGCGCGAGGCCTTCCGCCACATGAGCCAGGCCCGCCACATCGGCAAGATCGTCCTCACCATGCCCCGCGCCTGGGACCCCGAGGGCACCGTCCTCATCACTGGCGGCACCGGCGGCCTCGGCGGCGTGCTGGCCCGCCATCTCGTCGCCGAACGCGGCGTCAAGCACCTGCTGCTCGTCAGCCGCAGCGGCCCGGAGGCCACGGGCGTGGCGGAGCTCCGCGAGGAGCTGACCGCCGCGGGCGCCGAGGTCGCCGTCGCCGCCTGCGACGTGGCCGACCGCGACGCGCTCGCCGCCGTGCTGGCCGGGATCCCGGCCGCCCACCCGCTGACAGCGGTGATCCACACGGCGGGCATCCTCGACGACGGCGTCGTCGCCTGGCTGACCCCGGAGCGGCTCTCCTCCGTCATGTCCCCGAAGGTGGACGCGGCCTGGCACCTCCACGACCTCACCAAGGACCTCGACCTCGCCGCCTTCGTCCTCTTCTCGTCGATCGCCGGAGTCACCGGCGCCGCCGGACAGGGCAACTACGCCGCCGGCAACGTCTTCCTCGACACGCTGGCCCGGCACCGTACGGCCCTGGGCCTCGCCGCCCAGTCCCTGTCGTGGGGCGCCTGGACGCAGTCGACCGGTATGACGGGCACGCTGTCCGAGGCCGACATGAAGCGCATCGCCTCGTCCGGGGTGCCGCCGCTGACCGTCGAGCAGGGCCTGGCGTTCTTCGACGCCGCCGGGATCTGCGACGCCGCCCACCTCGTCGCCATCGGCGCCGTCTCCGGCCCCGTCCGGGTGGCCGGACCGGTCCCGCCCGTTCTGCGCGGCCTGGTGAAGACGACCCGGCGCGCCGCCGCGACCACCGCCGCCGGCGCGGGCACGGCCGCCGTGCTCACCCGCCGGCTGGGGGAGCTGCGCGAGGACGAGCGCCTCCGCTTCGTCGTGGACCTCGTACGGGCCGAGGCGGCCGCCGTTCTGGGCCACGCCTCCGCCAAGGCCGTCGGCGACCGGCGTGAATTCCACGACCTGGGCTTCGACTCGCTGACTGCCGTCGAGCTCCGCAACCGGCTCAGCACCGCCACCGGCCTGCGGCTCTCCGCGACCCTGGTCTTCGACTACCCCACGCCCACCGCGCTCGGCGAACACCTGCTGGCCCTGCTGCTGGACGAGCACGACAACGCCGACACGCCCGCGCACACCGGCGCCGCGGCCGTCGACGTCGCCGACGACCCGATCGTCATCGTCGGCATGGCGTGCCGGCTGCCGGGCGGCGTGAACTCGCCGGAGGACCTGTGGCGGCTCGTCGCCCAGGGCGGCGAGGGCATCTCCGACTTCCCCACCGACCGCGACTGGGACCTCGACACCCTGCTGGGCGGCGACGACCGGGACGGCGGCCGGGGCCGCAGTGCCACCTCGCGGGGCGGCTTCCTCCACGGCATCGCCGACTTCGACGCCGACTTCTTCGGGATCTCCCCGCGCGAGGCCCTCGCCATGGACCCGCAGCAGCGGCTCCTCCTCCAGACCTCGTGGGAGGCGTTCGAGCGGGCCGGGATCGCACCCGAGAGCCTGCGCGGCAGCCGCACCGGCGTCTTCGTCGGCACCGGCGGCCAGGACTACACGATGCTGGTGATGAACTCCGACGACGACGTCGAGGGCCACACCAGCACCGGCCTCGCCGCGAGCGTCGTCTCCGGACGCGTCTCGTACACCTTCGGCCTGGAGGGCCCGGCCGTCACCCTCGACACCGCGTGCTCGTCCTCCCTGGTGGCCCTGCACTGGGCCGCGCAGGCCCTGCGCTCGGGCGAGTGCTCGCTGGCGCTGGCCGGCGGTGTCACCATCATGTCCACCTCCGTCGGCTTCCCGGGCTTCACCCGCCAGGGCGGGCTCGCCGCGGACGGCCGCTGCAAGGCCTTCTCCGACACGGCCGACGGCACGGGCTGGTCGGAGGGCGTCGGCATGCTCGTCGTGGAGCGGCTCTCCGACGCCCGCCGCAACGGCCACGAGGTACTGGCCGTCCTGCGCGGCTCGGCCATCAACCAGGACGGCGCCTCCAACGGCCTCACCGCCCCCAACGGGCCCTCCCAGCAGCGCGTCATCCGCCAGGCCCTCGCGAGCGCCGGACTGTCGACGGCCGACGTCGACGCCGTGGAGGCGCACGGCACGGGCACGACGCTGGGCGACCCGATCGAGGCCCAGGCCGTGCTGGCCACCTACGGCCAGGGCCGTGCGGAGGGACAGCCGCTGCTGCTGGGCTCGATCAAGTCCAACATCGGCCACACCCAGTCGGCCGCCGGTGTCGCGGGCGTCATCAAGATGGTCATGGCGATGCGCCACGGGACCCTCCCGAAGTCCCTGCACATCGACGCGCCGTCCTCGCACGTCGACTGGACGGCCGGTGACGTGCGGCTGCTCACGGAGGAGCAGGCCTGGCCCGAGACGGGCCGGCCCCGCCGGGCGGCCGTGTCGGCGTTCGGCATCAGCGGCACCAACGCGCACACGATCCTGGAGCAGGCCCCGGCACCCGAGCCGAAGGACGGGGCGGAAGAGCGGGACGGCCGGTCCGACGCCATGACGGCCGTCGCGTGGCCCGTCTCGGCCAAGTCGGCCGACGCGCTGGACGCCCAGCTGGAGCGGCTGCGCTCCTGGGTGGCCGAGCGGCCGGAACTGACGCCCGCCGAGGTCGGTTTCTCGCTGGCGGCCGGCCGGTCGGCCTTCGACCACCGCGCGGTGCTGCTGACGGACGCCGACGGCCGGACGGCCGAGGCGGCACGCGGTAGCGCCGCCTCGGCCGGGTCGCTGGCCGTGGTGTTCTCGGGCCAGGGCTCGCAGCGGGTCGGGATGGGCCGGGAGCTGTACGCCCGGTTCCCGGTCTTCGCGGAAGCGCTGGACGCGGTGACGGCGCTGCTGGACGCGGAGCTGGAGCGTCCGCGTCCGCTGCGCGAGGTGATGTTCGAGGGCGACGCGGCCCTGCTGGACGGGACCGGCTTCGCACAGCCCGCGCTCTTCGCACTCGAAGTGGCGCTGTTCAGGCTGGTCGAGTCGTGGGGAGTACGTCCGGACCTCGTCGCCGGTCACTCCGTCGGCGAGATCACGGCGGCGCATGTCGCGGGTGTGTTCTCGCTGGAGGACGCCTGCAAGCTCGTCGCGGCCCGCGCCCGGCTGATGGGCGAACTGCCCGCCGGCGGTGCGATGGTCGCCGTCCAGGCGTCCGAGGACGAGGTCGAGGTCCTGCTGACCGCCGGCGTGTCGATCGCCGCTGTCAACGGCCCCGACGCCGTTGTCATCGCGGGTGAGGAGTCGGCTGTTCTGCGGATCGCGGAGGGTCTGGCCGCCGAGGGCCGCAAGACCCAGCGGCTGTCGGTGAGCCATGCGTTCCACTCGCCGCTGATGGACCCGATGCTGGAGGACTTCCACCAGGTCGTCGAGGACCTGACGTTCGGCGAACCCCGCATCCCCCTGATCTCCAACGTCACGGGTGCCGTGGCCGCGCCGGGCCTGCCGCGCTCGGCGGACTACTGGGTGAGCCACGTCCGCGAGACCGTCCGCTTCGCCGACGGCGTACGGGCGCTGGCGGCCGAAGGCGCCACCGCCTTCCTGGAGCTGGGCCCGGACGGTGTCCTCACCGCCCTCGCCCGGCACAGCCTCGACGGGACCGGGGCCGTCGTCTCCGTACCCGCCCTGCGCAAGGGCCGCCCCGAGGAGACCACGCTCGTCACCGCGGTCGCCGAGCTGTACGCGGCGGGCGTCGACGTCGACTGGGCCGCGCTGTTCGACGGCACGGGCACCCGGCGGGTCGAGCTGCCCACGTACGCCTTCCAGGGCCGGCGCTTCTGGCCCCGGCCCGCGGCGGCCGGCCCGGTGGACTCCGCCGGCGACCCGGTCGACCAGCGGTTCTGGGCCGTCGTCGAGGGCGAGGACCTCGACGTCGACGGCCTCGCCGCCGACCTCGACGTGAGCGCCGAGGCCCTCGGCGCCGTCCTGCCCGCCCTGTCCACCTGGCGCCGCCACCGGCGCGGCCAGGCCATGCTGGACGCCATACGCTTCCGCGAGGCGTGGAAGCCGCTGTCCGGTGGTACGCCCGGCCGCCGCCCGGCGGGCACCTGGCTCGTCGTCGCCCCGGCCCCCACCGCCCTCGCCCCCGCCGACGAGGCGTGGGCCACGGCCGTGACCGAGGCCGTCGGGGCCGACACGATCCGCCTCGACATCGACCTCGCCCCCGGGGCCACCGCCCCGGACCGGGAGGCCCTGGCGGAGCGGCTGCGTGAACTGGCCGACGCCGGCACGCCCTTCGCGGGCGTGATCTCCCTGCTCGCGCCCTTCATGGACGGCGCGGTCGCCTCGACCGCCGTCCTCCTCCAGGCCCTGCGCGACGCGGGTGTCACGGCCCCGCTGTGGTGCGTGACGCGCGGCGCGGTCTCCATCGGCCGCTCGGACCGGCTCACCGCCCCCGAACAGGCGGGCGTCTGGGGCCTGGGCCGGGTGGCGGCCCTGGAGTACCCGGCGGAGTGGGGCGGCCTCGTCGACCTCCCCGAGGACCTCGACGACCGGACCGCCCACCGCCTCGCGGGCGTCCTGACCGGCTCCGACGGCGAGGACCAGATCGCCGTGCGCTCCTCCGCCGTGTACGGCCGCCGGCTGGCGCAGACCCCCGCGGGCGCGCCGGACGACGGCTGGGAGCCCAAGGGCACCGTACTGATCACCGGCGGTACGGGCGGCCGCGGCGGACGGATCGCCCGCTGGCTGGCCGAGGCGGGCGCGCACCACCTCGTGCTCGTCGGCCGCCGGGGCGAGGAGGCGCCCGGCGCCGCCGGACTCGCGGCGGAACTGCGCGAGCTGGGTGCGAAGGTCACCGTCGCCGCCTGCGACGCGGCCGACCGCGACGCGCTCGCGGGCGTGCTCGCCGCCGTCCCCGAGGACGCGCCGCTGACCGCCGTGGTGCACGCGGCCGGCGTCGTCGACGACGGCGTACTGGCCGACCTCACCCCCGAACGGTTCGCCGCCGTCCACCGCGCGAAGGTCGCCGCCGCCCTCCACCTGGACGAGCTGACGCGCGACCACGACCTCGCGGCCTTCGTGCTGTTCTCGTCCGTCGCGGGCACCGTCGGCAGCGCGGGCCGCGCCACCCTCGCCGCGGCCAACGCGGTCCTCGACGCCCTGGCCGCCCGGCGCCGCGCCGAGGGCTTCACCGCGACCTCCCTGGCCTGGGGCGCCTGGATCGGTGACGAACCGTCGGGCGACGGACAGCCGATCGGGAACCCCCAGCAGCCGTACCCCGCCGTCCACCCGGACCTGGCGATCGCCGCCGTACGGCAGGCCGTCACCCGGCCCGAGCCCGGCCTCGTCCTCCTCGACCTTCAGCAGCCGCGCGTCCTCGACACCCTCCTCGGCGTCCGGGACAGCGCCCTGTTCAAGGACCTGCCGGGCATCCGCACCACCCGTACGGAGACCACCGCTTCCCGTGAGGAGAGCGACTCGGCCGGCTCCGCCCTGCGGCAGCGGCTGCGGCGACTGCCCGCGCCCGAGCGGCTCGAACCGCTCGTTGCCATGGTCCGGACGCACGTGGCGGCCGTTCTCGGCCACGCCGACGCGGCGGCCGTCGAATCCGACCGGAAGTTCCGCGACCTCGGCTTCGACTCGCTGACCGCGATCGAACTGCCCAACCGGATCAACCTGGCCACCGGCCTCCACCTCTCGGCCACCACAGTCTTCGACTACCCCACGTCCACGGCGCTCGCCGAGCACCTTCTCGCCCAGCTGTCCGACGGAACCGGGGCAGAGGACGAGCTGGGCACCGCCGACGGCGGCGGCCTGCCGGAGGCGTTCTCGCTCGCCGATGACCCGATCGCGATCGTCGGCATGGCCTGCCGTCTGCCCGGCGGGGTGACCTCGCCGGAAGACCTGTGGCGACTGGTCTCCGAAGGACGCGACGGCATCAGCCCCTTCCCCGCCGACCGCGGCTGGGACCTGGAAACCCTGCGCACCGGCGGCCCCGGCGGCCGGGGCCGCAGTGCCACGCTGGAAGGCGGCTTCCTCGACGGGGTCGCCGGCTTCGACGCCGGATTCTTCGGCATCTCGCCGCGCGAGGCCCTGGCCATGGACCCGCAGCAGCGGCTCCTGCTGGAGACCTCCTGGGAGGCCTTCGAACGCGCCGGGATCGCCCCCGAGAGCCTCCACGGCAGCCGGACCGGCGTCTACGTCGGCACCAACGGCCTGGACTACGCCCAGCTGGTGCTGAACTCCCGCGAGGACGTCGCCGGCCACACCGGCACCGGCCTCGCCAGCAGCGTGATCTCCGGCCGGATCTCCTACACCTTCGGCCTGGAGGGCCCCGCCGCCACGCTCGACACCGCGTGCTCGTCCTCCCTGGTGGCCCTCCACTGGGCCGCGCAGGCCCTGCGCGACGGCGAGTGCTCGCTGGCCCTGGCCGGCGGCGTCACCGTGATGACGACCCCGGCGAGCTTCGCCGGCTTCACCGTCCAGGGCGGCCTGGCCCCCGACGGCCGCTGCAAGGCCTACTCGGACGCCGCCGACGGCACCGCCTGGTCCGAGGGCGTCGGCATGCTCGTCCTGGAGCGCCTCTCCGACGCGCGCCGCAACGGTCACACGGTGCTGGCGGTCGTCCGGGGCTCCGCCGTCAACCAGGACGGCGCCTCCAACGGCATCACCGCCCCCAACGGCCCCTCCCAGCAACGCGTCATCCGCCAGGCCCTGGCCGCCGCGGGCCTCAACGCCGCGGACGTCGACGCCGTCGAGGGCCACGGCACGGGCACCCCGCTCGGCGACCCCATCGAGGCCCAGGCCCTCCTCGCCACCTACGGCCAGGAGCGCCCGGCCGACCGGCCGCTGCTGCTCGGCTCGCTCAAGTCCAACATCGGCCACGCGCAGGCCGCGGCCGGCGTCGCCGGCGTCATCAAGACCGTGCTGGCACTGCGCCACGGCGTCCTGCCGAAGACGCTCCACCTCGACGAGCCGTCCTCCCACGTGGACTGGTCGGCGGGTGCGGTGGAACTGCTGACGGAGGCGCGGGCCTGGCCGGAGGTCAGCCGTCCGTGGCGTGCGGGTGTGTCGTCGTTCGGCATCAGCGGCACCAACGCGCATGTGATCGTGGAGCAGGCTCCTGAGGTTGGTGTTGATGCTGGTGCTTCGTCTGATGGGCTGGTGCCGTGGGTGGTGTCGGCCAAGTCGGAGGGAGCGCTGGCGGAGCAGGTGGAGCGCCTGACGTCCTCGGCGGATGGCGATGCGGTTGACGTCGGATTCTCGCTGGCGGCGGGGCGGTCGGTCTTCGACCACCGCGCGGTGCTGCTGGCAGGGGACGAGGTGGCTCGCGGGGTCGCCGTGGACCGGTCGCTCGCGGTGCTCTTCTCGGGCCAGGGCTCGCAGCGCGCGGGCATGGGCCGGGAGCTGTACGAGCGCTTCCCCGCCTTCGCGGAGGCCTTCGACGCGGCGGCGGCACTGCTGGACGCGGAGCTGGAGCGTCCGCTGCGGGACGTCATGTTCGGCGAGGATGCCGAGGCGCTGAATGGGACGGGCTTTACTCAGCCGGCGCTTTTCGCGCTCGAAGTGGCGTTGTTCAGGCTGGTGGAGTCGTGGGGAGTGCGTCCGGACTTCCTCGCCGGTCACTCCATCGGTGAGATCGCCGCCGCGCACGTTGCGGGTGTGTTCTCTCTTGAGGACGCGTGTGTCCTCGTTGCGGCGCGTGCTCGCCTGATGAACGCGCTGCCTTCCGGTGGTGCGATGGTGGCTGTGCAGGCGTCGGAGGACGAGGTCGTGCCTCGTCTCACCGCTGATGTCTCGATCGCCGCTGTCAATGGCCCCGATGCCGTTGTCATCGCGGGTGAGGAGTCGGCTGTTCTGCGGATCGCGGAGGGTCTGGCCGCTGAGGGTCGTAAGACCCAGCGGCTGTCCGTCAGCCATGCGTTCCACTCGCCGCTGATGGATCCGATGCTGGAGGACTTCCGCCGGGCCATCGAGGGGCTTTCCTTCCAGGCCCCCACCATTCCCCTGATCTCGAACGTGACGGGCGAGCTCGCCTCGGCCGAGCTCGTCGCCACCCCCGAGTACTGGGTCCGCCACGTCCGCGAGGCCGTCCGTTTCGCCGACGGTGTCCGTGCGTTGAGCGAGGCGGGCGCTACCGCCTTCTTCGAGCTCGGCCCGGACGGTGTCCTCACCGCCCTCGCCCAGCACACCCTCGACCCCGACCGGGATCTGATTTCCCTCCCGGCCCTGCGCAAGGACCGCCCCGAGGAGACCGCTCTCCTCACCGCCCTCGCCCAGCTGTACGTCTCCGGTGTCGAGGTCGACTGGGCGGCCTGGTTCGCCGGTACGTCCGCCCGGCGCGTCGACCTGCCCACGTACGCCTTCCAGCACGAGCGCTTCTGGCCCCGCCCCGCCGCCCTCAGCGGTGATGTGACGTCGGCGGGTCTGGTGCCCGCGGACCACCCCCTCCTCGGTGCCGCGGTGTCGCTCGCGGAGGCCGGCGGGGTGCTGTTCACCAGCCGGCTCTCGCTGCTGGTGCACGGCTGGCTCACCGACAACACGGTGGGCGAGGCGGTCGTCATGCCCACCGCCGGGTTCGTGGAGATCGCGGTGCGCGCGGGCGACCAGGTCGGCTGCGACCGGGTCGAGACTCTGACCGTGACGAAGCCGCTCGCGCTCACCGGCGCCTCCGCGCTCGCCCTCCAGGTGTGGATCGGCGCGCCGGACGAGGCGGGGGCCCGCCCGATCCGGGTCCACTCCCGGCCCGAGGACGCCCTCGACCAGCCGTGGACCGAGCACGCCACCGGCCTCCTCGCCTCCGGCGAGCGGGTCGCGGACCTGGACGTCTCCACCTGGCCGCCCACCGGCGCCACGGCCGTCGACCTGGACGGCTTCTACGACGCCACGCACTACGGCCCGGCCTTCCAGGGCCTGCGGGCGGTCTGGGTCCGCGGCGACGAGGCGTTCGTCGAGGCCGGGCTGCCCGGGGACGCCGCCGACGACGCCCGGTACTTCGGGCTCCACCCGGCGCTGCTCGACGCGGTCATCCACGCCGCCGGGTTCGCGGGCGGCGCGGACGAGGACGTGATCCCGCAGGCCGCCGAGTGGAGCGGGGTCTCCCTGCACGCCGCCGGCGCCTCCGTGCTGCGCGCCCGGATCGCCCGTACCGGCGAGGACACCGTGTCCCTCGCGGCGGTCGACGCCGATGGCGCGCCCGTTCTCTCGGCGGAATCCCTGACGCTGAGTGCTCCTTCGGCGGAGATCACCGCTGCCCGAGGACGCGATCCGCTGTTCCGCGTGGACTGGATCCCGGCGCCCGAGGTACGCGCCGACCGGAGCGTACGGTCGGTGACGCTCGGCACCGGCGCCGACGGGACCGTGTCCCTGGCGGGCGTCGAGGGCGACGAGGACCTGGTCCTCGTCCACCTCACCGGAAACCTCTCCGGCACCGCCGACGACGGCGACGTCCCCGCCGCCGTGCACGCCCTGACCGGCCGTGTCCTCCAGCTCCTCCAGCAGTGGCTGGCCGACGACCGGTACGCCGCCTCCCGGCTCGTCTTCGTCACCCGTGGCGCCGTGGCCGCCGGGGCGGGCGACGCCGTCGCGGATCTGGCCGCCGGTACGGTCTGGGGCCTGGTGCGCTCGGCGCACGCGGAACACCCCGACCGGTTCGTACTGGTGGACCTCGACGCCGACGCCGACCTGTCCTCGCTGCTCCCGGTCCTGCCGGGCCTGCTGGCCAGCGGCGACGCCCAGTTCGTCGTACGTGGCGGGGAGGCGCGGGTGGGCCGGCTGGCCCAGCTGCCCGCCACCGCGGACCCGGCCCGGCCTACCGGCGAGTCGCCCTGGCCCGTCGACGGGACCGTGCTCATCACCGGTGGTACGGGCGCCCTGGGCGGGCATCTCGCCCGGCGGCTCGCCGCCTCCGGCGTACGGCACCTGCTGCTGACCAGCCGGCGCGGCCCCGCCGCGCCCGGCGCCGCCGAACTGGCCGAGGAGCTGCGGGCGCTGGGCGCGGAGCCCACCGTCGCCGCCTGTGACACGGCGGACCGCGACGCGACCCGCGAGCTGATCGGATCGATCCCCGCCGCCCATCCGCTGACCGCCGTGATCCACACGGCCGGTGTCCTCGACGACGGTGTGATCACCTCCCTGACCCCGGACCGGCTCTCGGGCGTCCTGCGCCCGAAGGTCGACGCCGCGTGGAACCTCCACGAGGTCACCCGGGAGCTGGGCGCCGACCTGGCCGCCTTCATCACCTTCTCGTCCGTCGCGGGCACCATGGGCAGCCCCGGCCAGGGCAACTACGCCGCCGCCAACGTCTTCCTGGACCTCCTCGCCCGGCGCCGCCGGGACCAGGGTCTCGCCGGGATGTCGCTGGCGTGGGGACCGTGGGCCCAGGACGCCGGTATGACCAGCAAGCTCAGCGAGGCCGACGTCCAGCGGATGCAGAGCGGCGGCATGCCGCCCCTGACGGTCGAACAGGGCCTCCACCTGTTCTTCTCCTCCCTCGGCTCCGACGAGTCGCTGGTGGTGCCGCTGGGTCTGGCCGCCGGGACCATGCGGCCCGTGGGCGACGTGCCGCCGCTCTTCCGCGGCCTGGTCAAGGGCGGCCGGCGCGCCGCCGCGACCGCCGCGGGCGGCTCCGGCACCCCCGCCTCGTTCACCCGGCGACTGCTGGAGATGCCGGAGGCCGACCGCGTACGGCACGTCGTCGACGTCGTCCGCACCGAGGCGGCGGCCGTCCTCGGCCACGCCTCCGTCGAGGAGATCGGCGAGCGGCGCGACTTCTACGAGCTGGGCTTCGACTCCCTGACCTCGGTGGAGCTCCGCAACCGGCTCGCGGCCGCCACCGGACTGCGGCTGCCCGCGACCCTCGTCTTCGACAGCAAGACCCCCGCCGACCTGGCGGCCTGGCTGCGCAGCGAGCTCGCCTCGCAGCCCGGCCCGGACGGCACCACGGAGGGGGAGGGGCTGCGGATCCCGTCCGGCGAGCCGGAGATCGACTCGCTGGAGCGGCTGTTCCTCGACGCGATGACCAACGGCAAGATGCCGGAGGCGCAGAAGATGCTCGCGACCGTCGCGGCGCTGCGCCCGACGTTCGAGGCGACGGCCGAGCTGGAGGACCTGCCGCTGCCGGCGACCCTCGCCGAGGGCCCGGACGGGCCGAAGCTGATCTGTGTGAGCGCGCCCACCGCCAACGGCGGCGTCCACCAGTACGCCCGGCTCGCCGCGCACTTCCGGGGCCGGCGGGACGTGTCGGCGCTGCCGCTGATCGGCTTCGCCACCGGTGAGCGGCTGCCCGCGACGCCCGAGAGCGCCACGCGGGTGATCGCGGAGAGCGCGCTGCGCGCCAGCGACGGCGCTCCGTTCGTCCTGGTCGGCCACTCCTCCGGAGGCTCGTTCGCCTACGCGGCCGCCGGGCTGCTGGAGAGCACCTGGGGCATCCGGCCGGAGGCCGTGGTCCTGCTGGACACCCTCAGCATCCAGCACAACAGCGACGAGGGAGTCGACTACGCGGGCATGATGCGGCTCAACTTCGCGGGCCGCGACGCCTCCCCGGTGCGGATGACGAACTCCCGGCTCTCGGCGATGGGCCGCTGGATGGTCCTGCTGAACCGGCTGGAGGTGCAGCCGACCACCGCGCCCGTCCTGATGATCCAGTGCGACCGGCAGCTGCTGGGCACGGAGTCGGAGGCGCTCGGCACCGGCGGGGAGGCCGGCGGACAGCAGGAGCCGCTGATCCCGTCGGCGCACGTCCGCATGGTCGACGCCGACCACCTGTCCATGGTCCGTGAGGACTCCGCCACCACGGCCGCGATCATGGAGGACTGGCTGGGGACGATCACCGGCGCCTGACGCACGACCACGGCGGGCGGCCTCCGGGCCGCCCGCCGTGGCGCGTCCCCCAACGCCTCTCACACCCCCTCGCGCCCTCATCTAGGGAAACCCGCAGTCGACCTCGATCAGGATGGCCTTGAAACGGGTCAGACGTGAGTGTCGGCAGTCGGCAGTCCGCTCCCGAAGACCGGCAGATCAGCGAGGGGTTGACATCCTGATGTCGAATGAGGGCAAGCTCCGCGAGTACCTCAAGCGTGCCATCGCCGACCTTCACGAGACCCGCGAGGAGCTCGGCGAGACCCGGCGGCGGCAGCGCGAACCCATCGCGATCGTCGCCATGGGCTGCCGCTACCCCGGTGGCGTCCGCACGCCAGAGGAGCTGTGGGAGCTGGTCGAGGGCGGCGTCGACGCCGTCACCGCCTTCCCCGCCAACCGCGGCTGGGACCTCGACGGCCTCTACGACCCCGACCCCGCCCACCAGGGCACCAGCTACGCCCGCGAAGGCGGCTTCCTCCACGACGCGGGCGAGTTCGACCCCTCCTTCTTCGGCATCTCGCCCCGCGAGGCGACGGCCATGGACCCGCAGCAGCGGCTCCTGCTGGAGACCGCGTGGGAGGTCGTCGAACGCGCCGGCATCGACCCGGCGTCCCTGGCCGGCACCCGCACCGGCGTCTTCGTCGGCACCGGCCCCGGCGGCTACGACCCGGGCACGGTCTCCCTCGGCCCGGTCCGGCACCGGGACGAGGTCGGCGGCCATCTGCTGACCGGCAACGCCATCAGCGTCGCCTCCGGCCGCATCTCCTATGTCCTCGGCCTCGAAGGCCCCGCCCTCACCGTCGACACCGCCTGCTCCTCCTCCCTGGTCGCCCTCCACCTCGCGGTGCACTCGCTGCGCCAGGGCGAGTGCACGATGGCCCTCGTGGGCGGCGCCACCGTGATGTCCACGCCGCAGATGTTCGTCGAGTTCTCCCGGCAGCGCGGGCTCGCCCCCGACGGCCGGTGCAAGCCCTTCTCCGCCGAAGCCGACGGCACCGGCTGGAGCGAGGGCGTCGGCCTGCTGCTCGTGGAGCGGCTGTCGGACGCGCGGCGCAACGGCCACCCCGTGCTGGCCGTCATCCGCGGCAGCGCCGTCAACCAGGACGGTGCGTCCAACGGCCTGACCGCCCCCAACGGGCCCTCCCAGCAGCGCGTCATCCGCCAGGCCCTCGCCAACGCCGAACTCACCGCCCCCGAGATCGACGCCGTCGAGGCCCATGGCACGGGCACCACCCTGGGCGACCCCATCGAGGCCCACGCCCTGCTCGCCACCTACGGCCAGCAGCGCCCCGCCGACCGGCCCGTCCTCCTCGGCTCGCTCAAGTCCAACATCGGGCACACACAGGCCGCCGCCGGTGTCGCGGGCGTGATGAAGATGGTCCTGGCCATGCGCCACGGCCTCCTCCCGCGGACCCTCCACCTCGACGAGCCCACCCCGCACGTCGACTGGACGTCCGGCCACGCCCGGCTGCTGACCGGCCAGGAGACCTGGCCGGAGACCGGCCGGCCGCGCCGGGCCGCCGTCTCGTCGTTCGGCGTCAGCGGCACCAACGCCCACGTCATCATCGAACAGGCCCCGGCGCCGGAAGCGGCCGAAGCCGACGACGACGCCACCCCCGCCGAACCCGCCGTACGGCCCGCCGCGCTGCCCTGGGCCCTGTCCGCCCGCTCCGCAGAGGCCCTGCGGGCCCAGGCCGTCCGCCTCGCCCGGCACCTGCGCGCCCACCCCGGGCTCGACCCCGCCGACGTGGCCCACTCCCTCGCGACCGGCCGGCCCCTGATGGAGCACCGGGCGTTCGTCGTGGCCGACGGCCGCGAGGAGGCACTCGCCGGGCTCGACGCCCTCGCCGAGGGCCGGACCGCGAACGGCCTCGTCACCGGCACCGCCGCCAAGACCCCCACGGCGTTCCTCTTCGCCGGGCAGGGCTCGCAGCGCGTCGGCATGGGCCGTGAACTCCACCGAACCCACCCGGTGTTCGCCGAGGCCTTCGACGCCGTGTGCGCCGAACTCGACCCGCTGCTTGACCGCCCGCTGCGCGAGATCGTCTTCGCCGGTGAGGGAACGCCCGAGGCCGCGCTGCTGGACCGGACCGGCTGGACCCAGACGGCCCTGTTCGCCGTCGAGGTCGCCCTCCACCGGCTCGTCGAATCCTGGGGCGTGACCCCGCAGTTCGTCGGCGGCCACTCCATCGGCGAGCTGTCCGCCGCCCACGTGGCGGGCGTCCTCTCCCTCGCCGACGCCGCCCGGCTCGTGGCCGCCCGCGCCGGCCTGATGGAGGCGCTGCCCGAGGGCGGGGCGATGGCGGCCGTCGAGGCCGGCGAGGAAGAGATCCGCGCCTCGCTCACCGGCCTCGACGACCGGGTCTCCATAGCCGCCGTCAACGGGCCGCGCTCCGTCGTCGTCTCCGGCGACGAGGAGACCGTCACCCGCGTCGCCGCCCACTGGGAGGCCGAGGGCCGCCGCACCAAGCGGCTGCGGGTCAGCCACGCCTTCCACTCGCCGCGCATGGACGCCATGCTGGACGACTTCCGGCGCGTCGCCGAGAGCCTCACCTTCCACGCCCCGCGTATCCCCGTCGTCTCCACCGTCACCGGCGTGCTCGCCGGCGCGGACGAGCTGACCTCCCCCGAGTACTGGGTGCGCCAGGTCCGCGCGACCGTCCGCTTCGCCGACGCCGTACGCGCCCTGGAGGACGCGGGCGTGACGGCCTTCGTCGAGATCGGCCCGGGCGGGGTGCTCACCCCCCTGGTCGAGGGCTGCCTCACCGCCGACGGCACGGCCGTGGCCGTGCCCCTGCTGCGCGGCGACCGCCCCGAGACCCGCGCCCTCGCCGAGGGCCTCGCGGCGGCCTCGGCGCGCGGCGTCCGCGTGGACTGGGCCGCCTCCTTCGCCGGCGTCGGCGCCACCCGCGTCGAACTGCCCACCTACGCCTTCCAGCGGCAGTGGTACTGGCTGAACACCTCCGACGCCCCCGGCGGGACCGACACGGCGCCCGCCCCGGCCGACGCCGTCGACGCCGACTTCTGGGCGGCGGTCGAACGCGAGGACACCCGTACCCTCTCCGACGTCCTCGCCCTCGACGCCGACGAGGCCGCCACCACCCTCGGCGGCATCCTGCCCGCCCTCGCCACCTGGCGCCGCCGCCGCACCACCCGCGCCACCGTCGACGGCTGGAGCTACCGCACCACCTGGACCCAGGTCACCACCGGCACCGACCGCACACCCGCCGGCCGCTGGCTCCTCGCCGTACCCGGTACCACCGGCGAGGACACGGCTGACTGGACCGACGCGCTCACCGGCCCGGGCGGCCTGCGCGCCGACAAGCTGACCCTGACCGGCGACGAGACCGCCGACCGGGACGCGCTCGCCGCCGCCCTGGCCGAAGGGCCCGTGGCCGGCGTGCTGTCCCTGCTCGCCCTCGACGAGCGCTCCCACCCGCAGCACCCGTCCGTACCGCTCGCCCTCACCACGACCACCGCGCTCCTCAGCGCCCTGGAGGCCGCCGACGCCGCCGCGCCGCTGTGGTGCGTCACCAGGGGCGCCGTGGCCGCCGACGCCACCGAGGCGCCGACGAGCCTTGCCCAGGCACAGCTGTGGGGGCTCGGCCGCGTGGCCGCCCTCGAACACCCCGGCGCCTGGGGTGGACTGATCGACCTCCCGCAGGACGCCGACGCGCGGGCCGTCTCCGCGCTCCTCGGCGTGCTCGCCGACGGCCGCGAGGACCAGGTCGCCATCCGCCCCGCCGGAACCCTCGCCCGCCGCCTGGAGCGCGTCCCGGCCGGCGCCGACGACACGGACGCCGCCTGGCCCGTCCACGGCACGGTCCTGATCACCGGCGGCACGGGCGCGCTGGGCGCCCGGGTCGCCCGTACCCTCGCCGGGGCCGGGGCCGAGCACCTGCTGCTCACCGGCCGGCGCGGCGCGGACGCCCCCGGCGCCCGCGAACTGGCCGCCGAACTCACCGCCCGGGGCACCCGCGTCACCCTCGCCGCCTGCGACGCCGCCGACCGCGACGCGCTCGCGGCCCTCCTCGCGGACATCCCCGACGACACCCCCCTCACGGGCGTCGTCCACGCCGCCGGCGTCCTGGACGACGGTGTCCTCGCCACCCTCACCCCCGAGCGCTTCGCGACCGTCCTGCGCCCCAAGGCCGAAGCCGCCTGCCACCTCCACGACCTGACCCAGGGCCAGGACCTGGGGATGTTCGTACTGTTCTCCTCGATCACCGGCGTCATCGGCAACGCCGGCCAGGCCAACTACGCCGCCGCCAACGCGTTCCTCGACGCCCTCGCCGAACAGCGCCGCCACCAGGGCCTGGCCGCCACCTCCGTGGCCTGGGGCCCCTGGGCGGGCGACGGCATGGCCACCGACGACGCCCTCGCCGGACGCATGAGCCGCGACGGACTGCGGCCCATGGCCCCCGCCCCGGCCCTCGCCGCCCTGCGCCGGGCCGTCGCCCGGGGCGCGGCCCACACCACCGTCGCCGACATCGACTGGGCCCCCTACGCCACCACCCTCACCGCCACCCGCCCCTGCCCCCTGATCGACGGCGTGCCCGAGGCCCGCCGGGCCGGCGAGGCCGGCCGCGCCCCGGGCGCGGCGTCCGGCGGGTCGCCGCTGCGCGACCGCCTCGCGGGCCGCCCGGCCGCCGAACAGGAGCGCGTGCTCGTCGACGTGGTCCGCGAGGAGATCGCCAAGGTCCTCGGCCACGCGTCCCCCGACGGCATTGACGCGGGGCGGGCCTTCCGCGACCTGGGCTTCGACTCCCTGACGGCCGTCGAGCTGCGCAACCGGCTCTCCGCCGCGACGGGGGTGCGGCTGCCCGCCACCCTGCTCTTCGACCACCCCACGGCCGCCGCCGTGGCCGCGCTCCTGCGCACCGAGGTGCTGGGCGCGACGGACTCCTCCCTCGAACAGACCGCCGTGGCCGCCGCCCCGGACGAGCCCGTGGCGATCGTCGGCATGGCCTGCCGCTTCCCCGGCGGCGCCAACTCCCCGGAGGACTTCTGGCGGCTCCTCGCCGAGGGCGCCGACGGCATCACCCCCTTCCCCGAGGACCGCGGCTGGGACACCGAGGGCCTCCACCACCCCGACCCCGACCACCAGGGCACCAGCTACGTCCGCGAGGGCGGATTCCTGACGGACGCGGCCGGCTTCGACGCCGGGTTCTTCGGGATCTCGCCGCGCGAGGCGCTGGCCATGGACCCGCAGCAGCGGCTCCTGCTGGAGACCACCTGGGAGGTCCTCGAACGGGCCGGGATCGACCCGGACTCCCTGCGCGGCAGCCGCACCGGCGTGTTCGCCGGCACCAACTCGAACGACTACCAGACCATCCTCGACGGCACCCGCGACGAGGTCGCCGGCCACCTGCTGACCGGCAACGCCATGAGCGTCGTCTCCGGCCGCGTCGCCTACACCTTCGGCTTCGAGGGCCCGGCCGTCACCGTCGACACGGCCTGCTCGTCGTCGCTGGTCGCCCTGCACATGGCCGCGCAGTCCCTGCGCCAGGGCGAGTGCACGCTCGCGGTCGCGGGCGGTGTGACGGTCATGTCCACCCCGTACTCCTTCGTGGAGTTCTCCCGGCAGCGCGGGCTCGCCGCCGACGGCCGGTGCAAGCCCTTCGCGGCCGCCGCCGACGGCACGGGCTGGAGCGAGGGCGTCGGCCTGCTGCTGGTGGAGCGGCTGTCGGACGCGCGGCGCAACGGCCACCCGGTGCTGGCGGTCGTACGCGGCAGCGCGGTCAACCAGGACGGCGCGTCGAACGGTCTGAGTGCCCCGAACGGTCCGTCGCAGCAGCGCGTCATCCGTCAGGCGCTGGCCAACGCGGGCCTGAAGCCCGGCGATGTGGACGCGGTGGAGGCGCACGGTACGGGTACGACGCTGGGTGACCCGATCGAGGCGCAGGCGTTGCTGGCGACCTACGGTCAGGACCGTGCGGAGGACCGGCCGCTGTGGCTGGGTTCGGTGAAGTCGAACATCGGTCACACGCAGGCCGCCGCCGGTGTCGCCGGAATCATGAAGATGGTCCTGGCCATGCGCCATGGCGTCCTGCCGAAGAGCCTCCACATCGACGAGCCCACCCCGCACGTCGAGTGGACCGACGGCGCCGTCGCCCTCCTCGCCGAACCCATCGAGTGGACCGGCGGCGACCGGCCGCGCCGGGCCGGTGTGTCCTCCTTCGGTATCAGCGGCACCAACGCCCACATCATCCTCGAACAGGCCCCCGCCGACGAGCCCGTGACCGAGGTCCCCACCGCCACCGCGCCCTGGCTGCTCTCCGCCAGGACCGGCGACGCCCTCCGCGACCAGGCCCGCGTACTGGCCGAGTACGTCCGTGCCGCCGAGGCGCCCGACGCCGCCGGCATCGCGCACGCGCTGGCGACCGGCCGCGCCGCCCTGGAGCACCGGGCCGCCGTCGTCACCGGCGGCGCCGACACCGGCGAACTCCTCGCCGCGCTCGACGCGTTGGCCGCCGGGCTGCCCTCGCCGCACGTCCTCGACGGCACCGCCGAGGGCGACCGGGGACCGGTGTTCGTCTTCCCCGGCCAGGGCTCCCAGTGGGCCGGCATGGCCCTCGAACTCCTCGACACCTCCCCGGCCTTCGCCGAACGCCTCGCCGAATGCGGCGCCGCACTGTCCCAGTACGTCGACTGGTCGCTGCCGGACGTCCTGCGCGGCGCCCCCGACGCGCCCTCCCTCGACCGCGTGGACGTCGTCCAGCCCGCGCTGTTCGCCGTGATGGTGTCGCTGGCCGCGCTGTGGCGCGCGCACGGCGTCGAGCCCGCCGCCGTCCTCGGCCACTCGCAGGGCGAGATCGCCGCCGCCTGCGTGGCCGGCGCCCTCACCCTGGACGACGCGGCCCGCGTCGTCGCCCTGCGCAGCCAGGCCATCGCCCGCGCCCTGTCCGGCGACGGCGGAATGGTGTCCGTCGCCCAGCCCGCCGACGCCGTGCGGACGCGCATCCGCGCCTGGGGCGAGCGGGTGTCCGTCGCCGCCGTCAACGGCCCGGCCTCCGTGGTCGTCTCCGGCGCCCCCGACGCCCTCGACGAACTCCTCGCCGACTGCGAACGCGACGGTGTCCGCGCCCGGCGCGTCCCCGTCGACTACGCCTCCCACTCCGCCCAGGTCGAGCGGATCCACGACGAACTGCTGACCCTCCTGGCCCCCGTCGCGCCGCGCCCCGCCGAAATCCCCTTCTACTCGACGGTGACCGGCGCGCCCGTCGACACCACCACGCTCGACGCCGCCTACTGGTACCGCAACCTGCGGCAGACCGTGGAGTTCGAGGCGGCCACGCGGGCGCTGCTGAACGCCGGGCACAAGTCCTTCATCGAGGTCAGCCCCCACCCGGTGGTCATCGCCGGAGTGCAGGAGACCGCCGCCGACACCGGTGTGACGGCCGCCGCGACGGGCACCCTGCGCCGCGAGGACGGCGGGCCCGCCCGCTTCCGGGCCGCGCTCGCCGACGCCTGGACGCACGGCGTCCCCGTGGACCGGTCCACGCTGTTCACCGGCGCGGGCGCCGCGCGCGCCGAGCTGCCCACGTACGCGTTCCAGCGGCAGCGGTACTGGCCGCGCGTCGTCGAGGGCGCGGGCAACGTCGCCTCCGCAGGGCTGGAGTCGCCCGAGCACCCGATGCTCGGCGCATCCGTGGAACTCGCGGGCGGCGACGGGCTGATGGTCACCGCGCGCTGGTCCGCGCGCACCCACCCCTGGCTCGCCGACCACGCCGTGTCGGGCACCGTCGTCGTACCCGGCGCCGCCCTCGTCGAGGCCGTGATCCGCGCCGGTGACGAGCTCGGCTGCGGCCACGTCGACGAACTGACCCTCCACGCCCCCGTCGTCCTGCCCGAGCGCGGCGAGGTCCGGGTGCAGATCGCCATCGGCGCCCCCGAGGAGTCCGGGCACCGGCCCGTGACCCTCCACGCCCGCACCCTCGACCCCGGCGCCGACACCGCCGAGGGCACCTGGACCGAACACGCCACCGGCACCCTCGCCCCCGCCGCCCCGGCGACGCCGCAGGAGCTCACCGCCTGGCCGCCGCAGGGCGCCGAGGCGCTCGCGGTGGACGGCTTCTACGCCACGCTCGCCGAGCAGGGCTATGGCTACGGGCCCGTCTTCCAGGGCGTACGGGCCGCCTGGCGGCACGGCACGGACGTGTACGCCGAGGTGGAGCTGCCCGAACGCGCCCGCACCGACGCGGCCCGCTTCGGCCTCCACCCCGCCCTGCTGGACGCCGCCCTCCACCCGGCCGGACTCGGCCCGCTCACCCCTGAGGACGGCCGCCCCGGCATGCCGTTCTCCTGGTCCGGCGTCACCCTCCACGCCACCGGCGCCACCCTGCTGCGCGTACGGATCGCGCCCGCCGGACCGGACGCCGTCACCGTGACCATGGCCGACGGCACCGGCCGCCCGGTCGCCACCGTCGAGCGGCTGACCGTACGCCCCGTACCGGCCGCGCTCCTCGACCCGGCCGCCCACGCCGCCCGCGAGGCGCTGTTCCACGTCGAGTGGACGCCGCCGGCCGGCTCGCGGACCCCCCAGGACGGGACGGCCACGTGGGCCCTGATCGGGCCCGATCCGGACGGCACCGCCGCCACCGCCCTCGCCGGCGCCGGAGTGTCCGTGACCCCGGCAGCGGACCTGGCGGCCCTGGCCGGGGCCGGCCTGCCCGTACCCGACGTGATCGCGGCCCTCGTCACCGGCCGTCCCGGCGATGAGCCGGACGCCGCGCTCGAACGCGCCCTGGCGCTCGTCCAGACGTGGCTCGCCGACGAACGGTTCACCGGCACCCGCCTCGTCGTCGTCACCCGGAACGCCGTCGCCACCCACACCGGCGAGGACGTCCGGGACCTGCCGGCCGCCGCCGTACGCGGCCTGCTGCGCTCGGCGCAGTCGGAGCACCCCGGCCGGATCGTCCTCGCCGACGTCGACGCCCACGCCGGCTCCTGGCTGCCGCTGCCCGCCCTCGTGACCGCCGACGAACCCCAGCTGGCGCTCCGCCAGGGCACCGCGTACGCGCCCCGCCTCGTACGCACCCACACCCACGCGCCCCTGACCGCCCCCGACGGCGAGGGCCCGTGGCGGCTGGACATCCCGGAGAAGGGCACCGTCGACAACCTCGCGCTGACGCCCTGCCCGGATGCCGCCCGACCCCTGGAGCCCGGCCAGGTCCGCATCGCCGTCCGCGCCGCCGGCCTGAACTTCCGCGACGTCCTCAACTCCCTCGGCATGTACCCCGGCGGCGCCGAGTACCTCGGCTCCGAGGCCGCCGGCGTCGTCGTCGAGACCGGACCCGGCGTCGACGGGGTCGCCGTCGGCGACCACGTGATGGGCATGGTGCCCGGCGGCTTCGGCCCGCTGGCCGTGGCCGACCACCGCGTCCTCGCGCCCGTACCGCGCGGCATGTCCTTCGAGCAGGCCGCCGCCGTCCCCGTGGTGTTCCTCACCGCCTACTACGCCCTGCGCGACCTCGCCGGCCTCACCGCCGGGGAGACCGTCCTCATCCACGCCGCCGCCGGCGGCGTCGGCATGGCCGCCGCCCAACTGGCCCGCCACTGGGGCGCCGACATCCTCGGCACCGCCAGCACGTACAAGCAGGAGCTGCTGCGCGCCGAGGGCTGGCCCGCCGACAAGCTGGCCTCCTCCCGCACCCTCGACTTCGAGGACCACTTCCGCGGGACCACCGGCGGCCGGGGCGTGGACGTCGTCCTCAACTCCCTCGCCGGGGACTTCGTCGACGCCTCGCTGCGCCTGCTGCCCCCCGGCGGCCGGCTGATCGAGATGGGCAAGACCGACATCCGCGAGGCCGACGACGTCGCCCGGGAGCACGAGGGCGTCGCCTACCGGGCGTTCGACCTGATCGAGGCCGGGCCCGAGCGCATCCACGAGATGCTCGCCGAGCTCGTCGCCCTGTTCGAGGACGGGACGCTGCGGCCGCTGCCCGTCACCACCTGGGACGTCCAGCACGCCCGCGAGGCCTTCCGCTTCGTGTCCGAGGCCCGCCACGTCGGCAAGGTCGTCCTCACCGTGCCCCGCCCCTGGGACCCCGACGGCACCGTGCTGATCACCGGCGGCACCGGCGAGCTCGGCGGCCTGCTGGCCCGCCACCTCGTCACCCACCACGGCACCCGGCACCTGCTCCTCACCAGCCGGCGCGGTATGACCGCCCCCGGCGCCCCCGAACTCCACGACGAACTGACCGCCCTGGGCGCCCACGTCACCGTCGCCGCCTGCGACACCGCCGACCGCGACGCGCTCACGGCGCTGCTGGCCGGTATCCCCGCCGAGCACCCGCTGACCGCCGTCGTACACGCCGCCGGTGTTCTCGACGACGGCGTGATCACCTCCCTGACCCCCGAGCGGCTCACCGGCGTCCTGCGGGCCAAGGCCGACGCCGCCCGCCACCTCCACGAGCTCACCGCACCCCACGACCCCGCCGGGTTCGTGCTGTTCTCCTCGGCCGCCGGCGTCTTCGGCTCCGCCGGCCAGGGCAACTACGCCGCCGCCAACGCCTACCTCGACGCCCTCGCCCAGCACCGCCGCGTCCAGGGCCGGCCCGCCACCTCCCTCGCCTGGGGACTGTGGGCACAGGCCAGCGAGATGACCGCCCACCTCGACGACGGCGACCGCGCGCGGGCCCGCCAGTCCGGCGCGCTCACCCTCTCCACGACCGACGGCCTCGCCCTCTTCGACGCCGCCCTCGCCGCCCGCAGGCCCCTGCTCGTCCCCGTCCGCCTGGACGGCGCCGTCCTGCGCACCCGCCGCCCGGCCGAACTCCCCGCCCTGCTGCGCGGCCTCTACCGGGGCAGCACCGCACGGCGCGCCGCCGGCGCCGAACGCCCCGCCTCGGGCACCGACGCGCTCCGGCAGCGGCTCGCGGGCCTGCCCGCCACCGACCGCCGCGCCCACCTGCTGGAGCTGGTCAGCGGCTGCGTCGCGGCCGTCCTGGGCCACACGGACACGAGCCTCGTCCACGCCGAACGGGCCTTCCGCGACCTGGGCTTCAACTCGCTCACCTCCGTCGAGCTCCGCAACCGGCTCGGCACCGCCACCGGCCTGCGCCTGCCGGCCACCCTCGCCTTCGACTACCCGGCCCCCGTGGCCCTCGCCGCCTACCTCGACGGCGAGCTTTCCGACGGCCTCTCCGACAGCTCCGCCGACGCCGACACCACTGTCGCGTCCGCCGCCGACGAGCCGATCGCCGTCGTGGGCATGGCCTGCCGGCTGCCCGGCGGCGTCCGCTCGCCCCAGGACCTGTGGGAGCTGCTGGCCTCCGGCACCGACGCCATCGCCGGCTTCCCCGAGGACCGCGGCTGGGACCCCGACACGGTCTACGCCTCCGTGCCCGACGGAACCGGCTCCTCCCGCACCCGTGAGGGCGGCTTCCTCTACGACGCCGCCGAGTTCGACGCGGGATTCTTCGGCATCTCGCCGCGCGAGGCCCTGGCCATGGACCCGCAGCAGCGGCTGCTGCTGGAGACCGCGTGGGAGACCTTCGAACGCGCGGGCATCGACCCCAGGTCCGTACGCGGCAGCCGCACCGGCGTCTTCGCCGGACTGTCCTCCAGCGACTACGTCGCCCGCGTCCCCGAGATCCCCGAGGAACTCGCCGGGTACGTGAACAACGGCAACGCCATGAGCGTCGTCTCCGGCCGCGTCGCCTACGCCCTGGGCCTGGAGGGCCCGGCGGTGACCGTCGACACGGCCTGCTCGTCGTCGCTGGTCGCCCTGCACATGGCCGCGCAGTCCCTGCGGCAGGGCGAGTGCACGCTCGCCCTCGCCGGCGGTGTGACCGTCATGTCCTCGCCGCGCCTGTTCACCGACTTCGCCCGCCAGCGCGGCCTCGCCGGCGACGGCCGCTGCAAGCCCTTCGCCGCGAGCGCCGACGGCACCGGATTCGCCGAGGGCGTCGGCCTGCTGCTCGTGGAGCGGCTGTCGGACGCGCGGCGCAACGGTCACCCGGTGCTGGCGGTCGTACGGGGCTCGGCGGTCAATCAGGACGGTGCCTCGAACGGTCTGAGCGCGCCGAACGGTCCGTCGCAGCAGCGGGTGATCCGCCAGGCCCTCGCCAACGCGGGTCTGAAGTCCGCCGACGTCGACGCGGTGGAGGCGCACGGTACGGGCACCACGCTGGGTGACCCGATCGAGGCGCAGGCGCTGCTGGCCACGTATGGCCAGGACCGGCCGGAGAACCGGCCGCTGTGGCTGGGCTCGGTGAAGTCCAACATCGGTCACGCGCAGGCGGCGGCCGGTGTCGCGGGCGTCATGAAGATGGTCCTCGCGATCCGCAACGCCACCCTGCCCCAGAGCCTCCACATCGACGAGCCCTCCCCGCACGTCGACTGGAGCGCGGGCGCGGTGAGCCTGCTGGACCGGGCCGTCGAATGGCCCGAGAACGACCGCCCCCGCCGGGCCGGCGTGTCCTCCTTCGGCATCAGTGGCACCAACGTCCACGTCATCCTCGAACAGGCCCCCGCCGACGCGGAAGCACCGGCGGAGAGCACGCCGGAGACCCCCGCCGACACGGTGCCCTGGCTGCTGTCGGCCCGTAGCGAGCGCGGACTGCGCGGCCAGGCCCGCGCCCTGCTCACCCACCTGGAGCGGCACCCCGACGCGGCCGCGCTCGACCTCGCGTACTCCCTCGCCACCCGGCGCTCCACCCTCGAACACCGGGCCGTGGTCGTCGGCGCCGGCCGCGAGCGGCTCACCGAGCGGCTGCGCGCCCTCGCCGAGGGCGAGCCCGCCACCGGCACCGTCCACGGCGGCTTCACCGGCTCCCGCGAGCGCAAGGCCGTCTTCGTCTTCCCCGGCCAGGGCTCCCAGTGGGCCGGCATGGGCACCGAACTGCTCGCCGCCTCCACCGCCTTCGCGGACCGCATCGCCGCGTGCGAGCGCGCCCTCGCCCCGTACGTCGACTGGTCCCTGACCGAGGTCCTGCGCGGCGACGCGGACGCGCCGGGGCTCGACCGCGTGGACGTGGCCCAGCCCGCGCTGTGGGCGGTCATGGTCTCCCTCGCGGAGATGTGGCGCGCCCACGGCGTCCGCCCCGCCGCCGTCCTGGGCCACTCCCAGGGCGAGATCGCCGCGGCCTGCGTCGCCGGGGCGCTGTCCCTGGAGGACGGGGCCAAGGTCGTCGCCCTGCGCAGCCAGGCCATCGCCGTGGACCTCTCCGGCCACGGCGGCATGGTCTCCGTGACCACCTCGCACGCCGATATCACCGACCGCCTCGCGCGCTGGGGCGACAAGCTGTCCGTCGCCGCCGTCAACGGCCCCTCCACCGTCGTCGTCTCCGGCGATGACACGGCCCTCGACGAACTCCTCGCCGAATGCGCGGCCGACGGCGTCCGCGCCAAGCGGATCCCCGTCGACTACGCCTCCCACTCCGCCCAGGTCGAACGGATCCACGACACCCTCCTGGCCGACCTCGACGGCCTCGCGCCCGTCCCCGGCGACGTGCCGTTCTTCTCGACCGTCACCGGCGACTGGCTCGGCGACGACGAGCCCCTGGACGCCGCCTACTGGTACCGGAACCTGCGCCGCACCGTACGGCTGGAGGACGCGCTGCGGGCGCTCCTCGCCCAGGGCCACGACGTGTTCGTCGAGTGCAGCCCGCACCCCGTCCTGACCGTGGGCATCGAGGACACCGTCGCCGACGCCGAGGCCGACGCCGTCTCCATCGGCTCGCTGCGCCGCGACGACGGCGGGGCCGAGCGCATGCTGACCTCCCTGGCCGAGGCGCACGTCCACGGCGTGCCCGTCGACTGGACCGGTGCCGTCGCGGGCGGCCGCCCCGCCGAACTGCCCACGTACGCCTTCCAGCGCGAGCGCTTCTGGCTGGAGTCGTCCGGTTCCGCCGACCCGGCGGGCCTGGGCACGGCCGTGGCCCTCGCCGACGCCGGCGCCGTCCTCACCGGCACCGTCGGCCTCGCCACCCACCCCTGGCTGGCCGGTCACACGGTCCACGGCTCCGCCGTCGTCCCCGGCACGCTCCTGCTCGAATGGGCCGTGCGCGCGGGCGACGAGGCGGGCTGCGCGACGGTCCACGAGCTCACCGAACACCTGCCGGTCGCCCTGCCGGAGCGGGGAGCCGTCGACGTCCAGGTGGCCGTCGGCACGGCCGACGGTGACGGGCCGCGCCCGGTCACCGTGCACACGCGCCCGGCCGGTACGGATACGCCGTGGACGCGGAACGCCACCGGCACCCTGACCGCCGGACCGGCCGCCCCCGCCGCCCCGATGCCCGTCACCTGGCCGCCCACAGGCGCGCGCCCGGTCGAGCCGGACGCCCTCCTCGACACGCTCGCCGCCCACGGGCACGACCACGGGCCGGCGTTCCGCACGGTCCGCGCGCTGTGGCAGGGCGACGGGGAGCTGTACGCCGAGGTCGCCCTGGCCGACGAGGACCGGGCGGGCGCCTCCGGCTTCCGCCTCCACCCGGCCCTGCTCCAGGCGCTCCTCACCCTGCGCGACCCCGACGGCACGCCCGCGCTCCCGACGGCCTGGCGGGACGCCACGGTCCTCGCCACCGGCGCCGACCGCCTCCGGGTACGGCTCGCCCCGGCGGGCGACGACACCGTCTCGCTGACCGCGTGGGACACCACGGGCACGCCCGTCGCCGTCGTCGACGCCGTGACGACGCGGGAGCTCACCGCCGACCGGCTCACCACCGTCGGTGGCGCGCGGCACGAGGCGCTCCACCGGGTGAGCTGGACCCCACTCGCCCCGGAAGGCCCGTCGGAGGCCGCGGACTTCGCCGTCCTCGGCGACGCGGCCCCGCTGACCGGGGTGCCCGTCCGCGCGTACACCGACCTCACCGCCCTCGGCACGGCCCTCGACGCGGGGGAGCGGGCTCCCCGCACCGTGCTGCTGCGGCTCGCCACCGGGGGCTCCGGGGGCGTGCCCGAGGCCGCCCACCGGGTGGTCCGGGACGGCCTCGCCCTCGTCCAGGCATGGCTCGGCGACGAGCGGTTCGCCGGCTCCCGGCTCGTCCTCGTCACCGAAGGCGCCGTCGCCACCGGGCCCGACGACACGGTGCCCGCCCCGGCCGGGGCCGCCCTGTGGGGCCTGGTCCGCTCCGCGCAGACCGAGCACCCCGGGCGCTTCGTCCTCGCCGACCTCGACGGCGACGACCGCTCCACCGCCGCCCTGGCCCCGGCCCTCGCCGCGGCCGAAGCGGCGGGGGAGACCCAGCTGGCCGTCCGCGCCGGCACGGCGACCGTCCCGCGCCTGGTCCGCACGGACCCGGCCGACCTCGCGGACGCCCCCGTCTGGGAGTGGAACCCCACCGGCGAGGGCACCGTGCTGATCACCGGTGGCACGGGAACGCTCGGCGGCCATGTCGCCCGGCATCTCGCCGCCCACCACGGCGTCCGCCACCTGCTCCTCACCGGCCGCCGGGGCCCCGACGCCCCGGGCTCCCGGGAACTGTGCGAGGAACTGGCCGCCCTGGGCGCGGAGGCCACCGTCGTCGCCTGCGACGCCGCCGACCGCACCGATCTCGCCCGCGTGCTCGCCGGGATCCCGGCCGCGCACCCGCTGACCGCCGTCGTCCACGCCGCGGGCGTCCTCGACGACGGACTGCTGGAGAACCTGACCGCCGATCAGGCCGAGCGCGTGCTGCGGCCCAAGGCCGACGCCGCGTGGCACCTCCACGAGCTCACCCGCGAGGCCGGGCTCTCCGCCTTCGTCCTCTTCTCCTCCTTCGCCGGCGTCGCCGGCGGTATGGCCCAGGCCAACTACGCCGCCGCCAACGCCTTCCTCGACGCCCTCGCCCACCACCGCCGCGCCCAGGACCTGCCCGCCGTGTCCCTCGCGTGGGGATACTGGGAAGAATCGAGTGGAATGACGTCCACTCTGGATGACGTGGACCTCGACCGCTTCACCCGCTCCGGCATGCTGCCGATGCCGACCGGCCAGGGACTGGCCCTGCTCGACGCCTCCTCCGGCGTCGACAGCGCCCTCCTCGTGCCCGTCCGGCTCGACCCGCGCGCCCTGGCCGCCTCCGCCCCCGCCGGCGTCCCCCCGCTGCTGCGCACCCTCGTCCGTACGCCCGTACGGCGCGCCGCGACCGGCGGCGGGGACGGCGTCCGCGAGGAGGGGATCGCCGAGCGGCTGGCCGGGCTCAGCGCGCCGAAGCAGGAAGCACTGCTGCTGCGGCTCGTCGCCGGGCACGTCGCCACCGTCCTCGGCCATGGCTCGGCCGAGGCCGTCGACGCCGAACGCGGCTTCCTCGACCTGGGGATGACCTCGCTCACCGCCGTCGAACTGCGCAACCGGCTCAACGCCGAGACCGGGCTGCGGCTGCCCACCACGGCGATCTTCGACCACCCGACGCCGCTCGGCCTCGTCCGCCACCTCCGCGAACGGCTCGACCTCGCCACCGGAGCCGACGACGCCGGGGAGACCACGCCCGTCTTCGCGGAACTCGGCCTCCTGGAAGCCGCCGTGGCCGTGGGCGAGCTGGACGGCGAGGCCCGCACCCGGCTGCTCCAGCGCCTCAAGTCACTCCAGTGGAAGCTCGACGCCGCCGACGACGGCACGACGGCCGAGGACGCCACGGCCGACGATTCCGCCGCCTCCGACCTCGAAGCCGCCGAGACCGACGACGAGATGTTCGACCTCATCGACAAAGAACTCGGCCTCGCCTGACAAGCCCAGTCAGTCGAAAAACAGCATTTTCCGGACTGGGAGGAAGCAAGCACCATGACCAGCAGCACCGAAGACAAGCTCCGGGACTATCTCAAGCGCGTCACCGCGGACCTGCGGCGAGCGAAGCAGCGGCTGGAGACCGTCGAGGCCAAGGACAGCGAGCCCATCGCCGTCGTCGGCATGGCCTGCCGCTTCCCCGGCGGCGTGACCTCCCCCGAGGACCTGTGGCGGCTCGTCGACGGCGGTGTCGACGCGGTCGGCGACATCCCCACCGACCGCGGCTGGGACTTCGACGCCCTCTACGACCCCGAGCCCGGCAAGCCGGGGAAGAGCTATGTGCGCCAGGGCGGCTTCCTCACCGGGGCGGCCGACTTCGACGCGGAGCTCTTCGGTATCGCCCCCCGCGAGGCGCTGGCCATGGACCCGCAGCAGCGGCTGCTGCTCGAATCGGCCTGGGAGGCCGTCGAACGCGCCCGCATCAACCCCGCCTCCCTGCGCGGCAGCGACACCGGCGTCTTCGTCGGCGGCGCCGACACCAACTACGGCTCGCTCGCCTCCCGCACCGACGAGACCGAGGGCCACCTCCTCACCGGCGGCGCCACCAGCGTCCTGTCCGGCCGCATCGCCTACACCCTCGGCCTCGAAGGCCCGGCCGTCACCGTGGACACGGCCTGCTCCTCCTCCCTCGTCGCCCTCCACCTCGCCGTCCGCGCCCTGCGCTCCGGCGAGTGCTCCCTCGCCTTCGCGGGCGGCGTCGCCGTGATGCCCACCACCAGCCTCTTCACCGAGTTCTCCCGCCAGCGCGGACTCGCCGCCGACGGCCGCTGCAAGCCCTTCGCCGAGGCCGCCGACGGCACCGGCTGGGCCGAGGGCGTCGGCGTCCTCCTCGTCGAACGCCTCTCCGACGCCCGCCGCAACGGCCACCGCGTCCTCGCCGTCGTCCGCGGCACCGCCGTCAACCAGGACGGCGCAAGCAGCCGCCTCACCGCCCCCAACGGCCCCTCCCAGCAGCGCGTCATCCGCGCCGCCCTCGCCAACGCCCAGCTCACCCCCGACCAGGTCGACGCCGTCGAGGCCCACGGCACCGGTACGACCCTGGGCGACCCGATCGAGGCCCAGGCACTGCTCGCCACCTACGGCCAGGACCGGCCCGCCGGGCAGCCGCTGCGCCTCGGCGGCATCAAGTCCAACATCGGCCACGCCCAGGCGGCGGCCGGCGTCGCCGGCGTCATCAAGATGGTCATGGCCATGCGGCAGGGCGTCCTGCCGCCCACCCTCCACGTCGACGAGCCCACCTCCCACGTGGACTGGTCGGCGGGCGCCGTCGAACTGCTCACCGAGCGCCTCGACTGGCCCGCCACCGGCCGCCCGCGCCGCGCCGCCGTCTCCGCTTTCGGCATCAGCGGCACCAACGCCCACGTGATCCTGGAGCAGGCCGAGGCGGAGCCCGCCGCCGAGGAGCGGGAAGGCGCCGTGACCCCGGGCGTGGTGCCCTGGGTGCTCACCGGCAAGACGGAGGAGGCCCTCCGCGCCCAGGCCGCCCGCCTGCTGGACCACAGCGGCGGGCACCCCCTGGACGTCGGCCACTCCCTCGTGGCCACCCGGGCCGGCCTCCCGCACCGCGCGGTCGTCCTCGGCGACGGCCCCGAAACCCTCACCCGGGCCCTGACCGCACTCGCCGCCGGCGAGCCCGACGCCGGCCTCGTCCAAGGCGCGGCCGCCCCGGGCCGGACGGCCTTCCTCTTCTCCGGCCAGGGCTCCCAGCGCCTGGGCATGGGCCGCGAACTCCACGGCCGCTTCCCGGCGTTCGCCGAAGCCTTCGACGCCGCGTGCGCCGCGCTGGACGAGCACCTGGGCCGCTCCCTCCGCGACATCGTCTGGGGCGAGGACCAGGACCTCCTCGACCAGACCGTGTACGCCCAGGCCGGGCTCTTCGCCGTCGAGGTCGCCCTCTTCCGGCTCGTGGAGTCCTGGGGCGTCCGCCCCGAGTACGTCGCCGGGCACTCGCTCGGCGAGATCACCGCCGCCCACGTCGCGGGCGCCCTCCCGCTGGCCGACGCGTGCGCACTCGTCGCCGCCCGGGGCCGCCTGATGCAGGCCCTGCCGCGCGGCGGGGCCATGGCCGCCCTCCGCGCCACCGAGGACGAAGTCCTGCCCCTGCTGACGGACGACGTGTCGATCGCCGCCGTCAACGGCCCGTCGTCCGTCGTGATCTCCGGCGGCGAGGACGCCGTCGAGCGCATACGCGCCCACTTCACCGCCGAAGGCCGCAAGACCAGCCGGCTGCGGGTCTCCCACGCGTTCCACTCCCCGCTGATGGAACCGATGCTGGACGACTTCCGCACCACCGTCGCCGCCCTGACCTTCGCCCGCCCGGACCTCACCGTCGTCTCCAACGTCACCGGCGGCCTCGCCACCGACGACCAACTGCGCTCCCCGGACTACTGGGTCCGCCACGTCCGCGAGGCCGTCCGCTTCGCCGACGGCATCCGCACCCTCCACGCGGAAGGCGTCACCCGCCTCCTGGAACTCGGCCCCGACGGCACCCTCTCCGCCATGGCCCGGGAATCCCTCCCCGACGAGACGCTCGCCGTCCCCGCCCTCCGCAAGGACCGCCCGGAGGAACCGGCCCTCCTCACCGCCCTCGCCCACCTCTCCACCCAGGGCACGGACGTCGACTGGACCGCCTTCTTCACCGGCACGGGAGCCCGCGACACCGACCTCCCCACCTACGCCTTCCAGCACCGGCGCTACTGGCCCGAGCCCGCCCCCGCCACCGGCGACGTCGGCACCGCCGGCCTCGAAGCGACCGACCACCCGCTGCTGAGCGCCACCGCCTCCGTGGAACTCCCCGACGGCGGCGACGGCCTGCTGCTCACCACCCGCCTGTCGGTACGCACCCACCCCTGGCTCGCCGACCACATGGTCCTGGGCTCCGTCCTCCTTCCCGGCACCGCCTTCGTCGAACTCGCCATCCGCGCCGCCGACGAGGTCGGCTGCGACCGCATCGAGGACCTGACCCTCGCCGCGCCCCTCGTCCTCCCCGAGGACGGCGCCGGCGTCCAGCTGCAACTGCACATCGGCCCCGCCGACGACTCCGGCCGCCGCACCCTCACCGCCCGCTCACGCCCCGAAGGCGACGGCGAACGCCCCTGGACCCGCCACGCCACCGGCGTACTGGGCAGCACCGAGGACGAGCACCCGCCCGCCGCCCTCGACACCACCACCTGGCCGCCCACCGGCGCCGAGCCCGTCGAACTGACCGGCCTCTACGACCGGATGGCCGTCGGCGGCTTCGACTACGGCCCGCTCTTCCAGGGCCTGCGCCGCGCCTGGCGGCGCGGCGACGAGATGTACGCCGAGGTGTCCCTGCCCGCCACCGGCGAGGGCGACGCCGCGGCCTACGGCATCCACCCCGCGCTGCTCGACGCGGCCCTCCACGTCACCGCCTTCAACGGCATGGAGCGGGGCGTCCTGCCCTTCTCCTGGGAGGGCGTCACCCTCCACGCGTCCGGCGCCTCCGCGATCCGCGTCCGCGTCGTCCGCACGGGCGACGACTCGGTGTCCGTGACCGTCGCCGACGCCGAGGGCGGCCCCGTCGCCTCCGTCGACACGCTCGTCCTGCGGGCCGTCTCGGCCGACCGCGCCGACCGCCTGACGGGCGCCGGCGCGGACGCCACGGGCACGGCCGGCCGGGACTCCCTGTTCCAGCTGCGCTGGACACCCGTACCCCAGCGCGCGACACGGCCGGGCGCCGACCGGGACCCGATCGCGGTCGTGGGCACCGGCGCGGAGACGTCCGCCGCCTTCCCCGCCGACCGCTACGTCCACCGTACGGACCTGACGGCGCTGGCCGAGGCCGGCGACGTACCCGGCACCGTCCTCGTCCCCGTGGCGGGCGACGGCTATCCGGACGCCGTCGTGGACTCCGTCCACACGGTGACCGCCCGGGTGCTGGAACTCGTCCAGGCATGGCTGGCGGACGAGCGGTTCGCCGGGTCGCGGCTGGTGTTCACGACCCGGGGCGCCACCGCCGGCAACGACCTCGCCGCGGCGGCGGCGTGGGGCCTGGTGCGCTCGGCACGCTCCGAGCACCCGGACCGCTTCGGCCTGCTGGACCTGGAGGGCGATGAGGCGGCCTGCCTCACCGCACTCCCGCAGGCCCTCGCCCTGACCCCCGACGAGCCGCAACTGCTCCTCCGCGACGGCGAGATCCTCACCGCGCGACTGACCCGGGCCACACCCCAGGAGACCACGGGCTCCCCCTGGAACCCGGACGGCACCGTCCTCGTCACCGGCGGCACGGGCGGCCTCGGCCGCGCCGTCGCCCGCCACCTCGTGACCGCGCACGGCGTACGGAACCTCCTCCTCGTCAGCCGCAGAGGCCCCGCCGCCGACGGCGCCGGGGAACTGGCCCGCGAACTGACCGGCCAGGGCGCCGACATCACCGTCGAGGCCTGCGACGTCACGGACCGGGCGGCCGTAGACGACCTGGTGGCACGGCACCGCGTCACGGCCGTCGTACACACCGCCGGCGTCCTCGACGACGGCGTGGTGGAATCCCTGACACCGGAGCGGCTCGCCACCGTCCTCCGCCCGAAGACCGACGCGGCCTGGCACCTCCACGAGGCGACCAGGGACCTCGACCTCGACGCCTTCATCACCTTCTCCTCCGTCTCCGGAGTCTTCGGCGGCCCGGGCCAGGCCAACTACGCGGCGGGCAACGCCTTCCTCGACGCCCTCGCCCAGCACCGGCGGGCCACCGGCCGCACCGCCGTCTCCATGCCGTGGGGTCCGTGGACCCAGGACGGCGGCATGACCGGCACCCTGTCGGACGTCGACATCCGGCGCATCGCCCGCTCGGGCATGCCCGAACTCACCCCCGCCGAAGGCGTCGCCCTGTTCGACGCCGCGCTGACGGTGGACGACGCCGTCGTCCTGCCCGTCCGCTTCGACCTCCCCGCCCTGCGGGCCCAGGGCGACGCCCCCGCGCTCCTGCGCGGCCTGGTCCGCGGCCGCGCGCGCCGCTCGGCGGTGACGGCCTCGGCTGCGGCCGCCGGCCTCGTGGGCCGCCTCACCGGGCTCGGCCCGGTCGAGCGCCGGGAGGTGCTCCAGGACCTGGTCCGCGGCCAGATCGCGGTGGTCCTCGGCCACGCCGACGCGGACACGGTGAAGGCGTCGCGAGCCTTCCAGGACCTCGGATTCGACTCGCTGACGGCCGTCGAACTCCGCAACCGCCTGAACGCGGCCACGGGCCTGCGCCTCTCGGCCACCGTGGTCTTCGACTACCCGACCCCGGAGGCCCTGGTCGGCTTCCTGCTGGACGAACTGTTCGGCGGCACGGAGCCGGAGGAGTCGCCCCGAGCGGCCGTCGGCACGCTGCCGGCGGTGGCCGACGACCCGGTGGTCATCGTCGGCATGAGCTGCCGATACCCGGGCGGCGTGTCGTCCCCGGAGGACCTGTGGCGGCTGGTGTCGGAGGGCGTCGACGCGGTCTCCGACTTCCCGGCCGACCGCGGCTGGGACGTCGAGGCCCTCTACAACCCCGACCCCGAGGTGCCCGGCACCTCCTACACCCGCTCCGGCGGCTTCCTCCACGAGGCGGGCGAGTTCGACCCGGAGTTCTTCGGGATGAGCCCTCGTGAGGCCCTGGCCACGGACTCCCAGCAGCGGCTGCTGCTGGAGGCGACATGGGAGGCGATCGAGCGCACGGGCATCGACCCGCTGACCCTGCGCGGCAGCAGGACCGGCGTCTTCGCCGGCGTGATGTACAACGACTACGCGAACATGCTGGTCGGCGACCAGTTCGAAGGCTTCCGCGGCAACGGCAGCGCCGCCAGCATCGCCTCGGGCCGGGTCTCGTACACCTTCGGCCTGGAGGGCCCGGCCGTCACGGTCGACACGGCCTGCTCGTCGTCGCTGGTCGCCCTGCACTGGGCGGCGCAGGCGCTGCGCTCGGGCGAGTGCTCGCTGGCGCTGGCCGGCGGTGTGACGGTGATGTCGACGCCGACGACGTTCGTGGAGTTCTCCCGCCAGCGCGGCCTCGCGGCCGACGGCCGCAGCAAGGCCTTCGCGGACGCCGCCGACGGCGTCGGCTGGGCGGAGGGCGTCGGCATGCTGGTGCTGGAGCGCCTGTCGGACGCCAAGCGCAACGGGCACCGGGTGCTGGCCGTCCTGCGGGGTTCGGCGGTCAACCAGGACGGCGCGTCCAACGGCCTGACGGCCCCGAACGGCCCGTCGCAGCAGCGGGTGATCCGCCAGGCGCTGGCGAGCGCCGGCCTGTCGACGGCAGACGTCGACGCGGTGGAGGCACACGGTACGGGTACGACGCTGGGTGACCCGATCGAGGCCCAGGCGCTGCTGGCCACGTATGGCCAGGACCGTGCGGAGGACCGGCCGCTGTGGCTGGGTTCCGTGAAGTCCAACATCGGTCACACCCAGGCCGCCGCCGGTGTCGCCGGAATCATCAAGATGGTCATGGCGATGCGGCACGGCGTCCTGCCGCACACCCTGCACATCGACGAGCCGTCCACACACGTGGACTGGTCGGCGGGTGCGGTGGAGCTGCTGACCGCACCTGTCGAGTGGACGGCCGCGGAAGGCGGCCGGCGACGGGCGGGTGTCTCGTCGTTCGGCGTCAGCGGGACGAACGCGCACGTGATCCTGGAGCAGGCCGAGCCTGAGCCGGAGTTGGCGGACGCCCCGGAGTCGGGCGCGGTCGTGCCCTGGGTACTGTCCGGCAGGACCGAGGAGGCCCTGCGGGACCAGGCGGCGCGTCTCCTGGCACACGTCGACGGGCAGCGACCCGTGGACGTGGGTTTCTCACTGGTGTCGAGCCGGTCGAGCTTCGCGCATCGTGCGGTGGTGCTGGGTACGGACATGGAGTCGCTGACGGGGGCGCTCGCGGCGCTGGCGTCGGGTGAGCCCGCTGCCGGTATGGTCGAGGGCTCGGCGGGGGACTCGGGCAGGACGGCGGTGCTGTTCTCCGGCCAGGGCTCCCAGCGGCTGGGCATGGGCCGGGAGCTGTACGGGCGCTTCCCGGTGTTCACCGACGCGTTCGACGCGGTCTGCGCGGGCCTCGACGAGCACTTGGACCGGCCTCTGCGCGAGGTGGTCTGGGGCGAGGACGAGGAGCTGATCAACCAGACGATGTATGCCCAGGCCGGGCTGTTCGCGGTCGAGGTCGCGCTGTTCCGGCTGGTCGAGTCGTGGGGCGTACGCCCGGACTTCGTCGCCGGGCACTCGATCGGCGAGGTCGCGGCGGCACACGTAGCCGGGGTGTTCTCCCTGGCGGACGCGTGCGCGCTGGTGGCGGCTCGTGGCCGACTGATGCAGGAGTTGCCCGCCGGCGGTGCGATGGCGGCGGTCCGGGCCACGGAGGACGAGGTCCTGCCGCTGGTCGCGGACGATGTCACGATCGCCGCCGTCAACGGCCCCACGTCCGTGGTGATCTCGGGCGCGGAGGAAGCGGTCGCAAGGATCGCCGGGCACTTCGAGGCCGAGGGCCGGAAGACCAGCCGCCTGCGCGTCTCGCACGCCTTCCACTCGCCGCTGATGGCACCGATGCTCGGGCGGTTCCTGGAGGTCGTGGAGGGCCTGTCCTTCGGCACGCCGGCCATCCCGGTCGTCTCCAACCTCACCGGTGAGACCGCCGAGCCCGAGGAACTGGCCTCCGCCGCCTACTGGGTCCGCCACGTCCGCGAGGCCGTCCGCTTCGCCGACGGCGTCCGCACCCTCCACGGCGCGGGCGTGACCCGCTTCCTGGAGCTGGGCCCGGACGGTGTGCTGACCGCCATGGCCCGCGAGTCGCTGACCGACGAGGCCGCCGTGCTCGTGCCCGTCCTGCGCAAGGACCGGCCCGAGGAACCGACGGCACTCACCGCCCTGGCCCAGCTGCACGTCTTTGGTGCCACCGTGGACTGGGCCGCCGTGTACGCCGGGACGGGCGCGCGGCGCGTGGACCTGCCGACGTACGCGTTCCAGCACCAGCGGTTCTGGCCGACGGGCACGATCGCACGCGCCGGGGACGTCCGCTTCGCGGGCCTGGGTTCCGCCGACCACCCGCTGCTGGGCGCGACGGTGGAGCTCGCGGGCTCCGACGGCTTCCTCTTCACGGGACGCCTGTCGCTCCAGACCCACGCCTGGCTGGCCGATCACGCCGTCCTGGGTTCGGTGCTGGTGCCGGGTACGGCTCTGGTGGAGCTGGCGCTGCGGGCCGGTGACGAGGTCGGCTGCGCGGGACTGGAGGAACTGACGCTCGCCGCGCCGCTCGTCCTGCCCGAGCAGGGCGGCGTCCAGGTGCAGGTGCGCGTCGGGGAGCCCGACGAGGCGGGCCGTCGCGCCGTGACCGTCCACTCGCGTGAGGGTGACGAGCCGTGGACGCTGCACGCCGACGGTTTCCTCACCGCTGAGGACGCCGAACCGCAGATTTTCGATGCCGTGACATGGCCGCCGGCGGGTGCCGAGCCGGTCGATGTCGCGAACAGCTACGAGGAGTTCGCGGAGGCGGGCTTCGACTACGGTCCGGTGTTCCAGGGCCTGCGGGCGGCGTGGAAGCTCGGTGACGACGTGTTCGCCGAGGTGGCGCTGCCCGAGGACGTGGACGGTGGCGCCTACGGTCTGCACCCGGCGCTCTTCGACGCCGTCCTCCACGCCTCCGCGGTCACCGGCTCCGAGGACCGCCGCGGCGTCCCGTTCTCGTGGACCGGCGTCTCGCTGCACGCCACCGGGGCGTCGGCGGTACGGGCCCGTATCCGCGCCGCCGTCGACGGCGGGCTGTCCATCGCCGTGACGGACACGGCCGGTGTCCCGGTCGCGTCCGTGGAGTCGCTGGTGGTCCGGCCGATCGCGGCCGACCAGCTCCGCACCGCCGACCGCGACTCGCTCTTCGCCCTCGACTGGACCCCGGTCCAGGTCACGGACGCCGAAGCCGTGCCGTACGCGGACCTCGCGACGCTGAGCGACGACGATGCCGTCCCGGCCGTCGTCGTGGCCTCGGTGACGCAGATGACGTCGGCGGCTGATTCCGATGACGTGGCGGACTCGGTCCACACCGCGACCGCACGCACCCTTGAGCTCGTCCAGTCGTGGCTCGGCGAGGAGCGGTTCGCGTCCTCGCGCCTGGTGTTCACCACCCATGGGGCCGTCGCGGGCGACGACCTGGCGGGTGCCGCCGTGTGGGGGCTGGTCCGGTCGGCGCAGCTGGAGAGCCCGGGCCGGTTCGGCCTGGTGGACCTCGACGGTCTCGACGGCGACGACACCTCTGTCCTGTCGCGTACGCTGGCCGTGGACGAGCCGCAACTGCTGATCCGTGGCGGCGAGGTGCTGGCCGCCCGGCTGGCCCGCGTCACGGCTGAGCCGGCGGACGGAGTCTCCTGGCGGGCCGACGGTACGGTCCTGGTCACGGGCGGTACGGGCGGTCTCGGCCGTATCGTCGCCCGGCACCTGGCCGCCCACCACGGGGTACGCAGCCTCCTGCTGGTCAGCCGGAGCGGCCCGGCCACCGAGGGCGCCGAGGAGCTGGTGGCGGAGCTGGCCGCCGAGGGCGTCGACGTGGCCGTGGAAGCGTGCGACGTCGCGGACCGCGCGGCAGTGACGGATCTCGTCTCCCGGCACCGCATCACGGCGGTCGTGCACACCGCCGGTGTGCTCGACGACGGAATCGTCGCTTCCCTCACCCCGGATCGTCTCTCTGCCGTCCTGCGGCCCAAGGTCGACGCTGTCTGGAACCTCCACGAGGCCACCAAGGCTCTCGACCTCGACGCCTTCGTCGTCTTCTCCTCCGTCGCCGGTACCTTCGGCAGCGCGGGTCAGGCGAACTACGCGGCAGGCAACGCCTTCCTCGACGCTCTCGTCATGCGCCGTCATGCCGAGGGGCTGACCGGTGCGTCGCTCGCCTGGGGCCCGTGGGCCCAGGACAGCGGCATGACGGGCACGCTGACCGACGCCGACGTCCAGCGGATCGCGCGTTCCGGTATGCCGGTGCTGTCCGTCGAGCAGGGCCTCGCGCTGTTCGACGCCGCCCTGCCGGTGGCCGCGTCGCGGCCGGCGCTGCTGCCCGTACGTCTGGACCTCGCGGCTCTGCGGGCGCAGGGCGAGGTGCCCGCGCTGCTGCGCGGCCTCGTCCGCACCCGTGTCCGGCGTACGGCCGGCGCGGGCACCGCTGTCGCCTCCGGCCTGGTCCGGCGGCTGGCGGCGGTCTCCGAGGCCGAGCGGCGCGACGCGCTGCTGGACCTCGTCCGTACGCAGATCGCCGTCGTGCTGGGCCACGCGGACGCGGGCACGGTCGATCCGTCGCGGGCCTTCCAGGACCTCGGCTTCGACTCCCTGACCGCCATCGAGCTCCGCAACCGGCTCGGCAAGACGACGGGCCTGCGGCTGCCCGCGACGGCGGTGTTCGACTACCCCACCGCCCGGGCCCTGGTGGGTCATCTGTACGACGGGCTCTTCGGGGCGGAGCCGGAGGCTTCGCTCCAGGCCGTCGGCGCGCTGCCGTCGCTCGTCGACGACCCGGTGGTGATCGTCGGGATGAGCTGCCGCTTCCCGGGCGGGGTCTCGTCCCCGGAGGAGCTGTGGCGGCTGGTGTCGGACGGCGTGGACGCGGTCTCCGGCTTCCCGACGGACCGTGGCTGGGACCTCGACGACCCGGACCGTGAGAGCGCCATCGCCACCCGGTCCGGTGGATTCCTCCACGACGCGGGCGAGTTCGACCCCGAGTTCTTCGGGATGAGCCCCCGCGAGGCCCTGACCACCGACGCCCAGCAGCGGCTGCTGCTGGAGACGACGTGGGAGGCCCTGGAGCGGGCCGGAATGGACCCGGCCACGCTGCGCGGCAGCAGGACCGGTGTCTTCGCGGGCGTCATGTACCACGACTACGCCCAGCTCCTCTCCGGGCCTGAGTTCGAGGGCTACCAGGGCAGTGGCAGCGCGGGCAGTGTGGCCTCGGGCCGGGTGTCGTACACCTTCGGCTTTGAGGGTCCGGCGGTGACGGTCGACACGGCGTGCTCGTCGTCGCTGGTCGCGCTGCATCTGGCGGCGCAGGCGCTGCGTTCGGGTGAGTGCTCGCTGGCGCTGGCCGGCGGTGTGACGGTGATGTCGACGCCGCTGACCTTCGTCGAGTTCTCCCGCCAGGGCGGGCTCTCCGCCGACGGCCGGTGCAAGTCCTTCGCGGACGGCGCCGACGGCGTCGGCTGGGGCGAAGGCGCCGGCATCCTCGTACTGGAGCGCATGTCGGACGCCCGTCGCAACGGCCACCGGATCCTGGCGACCGTGCGGGGCTCGGCGGTCAATCAGGACGGCGCTTCGAACGGTCTGACGGCCCCGAACGGCCCGTCGCAGCAGCGCGTGATCCGCCAGGCGCTCGCCAGCGGCGGACTGTCCACCGGCGATGTCGATGTCGTCGAGGCACACGGCACGGGTACGACACTGGGTGACCCGATCGAGGCGCAGGCGCTGCTGGCCACGTACGGCCAGGACCGGGCGGAGGACCGGCCGCTACTGCTCGGCTCCGTGAAGTCCAACCTCGGCCACACGCAGGCGGCGGCGGGCGTCGCCGGGATCATCAAGATGGTCATGGCGATGCGTCACGGCGTCCTGCCGCGCACGCTGCACGTCGACGAGCCGTCGTCGCACGTGGACTGGTCCGCGGGCGCCGTGGAACTGCTGACGGAGCAGACGGCCTGGCCGGAGGGCGAGGGGCCGCGCAGGGCGGGTGTGTCGTCGTTCGGCATCAGCGGGACGAACGCGCACGTGATCCTGGAGCAGGCCGAGCCGGAGCCGGAGCCGGAGCACGACGGTGACACCCAGGAGTCGGGTGCCGTACTGCCCTGGCTGTTGTCCGGTAGGACCGAGGCGGCCCTGCGGGACCAGGCGGCGCGTCTGCTGACCCACCTCCAGGACCAGCCGGAGCTGCGGCTCACCGATGTCGCGCACTCGCTGGTGACGAGCCGGGCGGTCTTCCCCCACCGCGCCGTGCTGCTGAGTGCGGAACGCGATGACGTCCTGGCTTCCCTGTCGGCGCTCGCGGCCGGCCGGTCGGAGGAGCTCGCGGAGGGAACGACGCGCTCCGGCAAGGTCGCCTTCCTCTTCTCCGGCCAGGGCTCCCAGCGGCTCGGCATGGGCCGGGAGCTGTACGCGCGTTTCCCCGCGTTCGCGGAGGCGCTGGACGCGGTGTGCGCCGGTTTGGACGAGCACCTGGGCCTGGAGCTGCCGCTCCGCGACGTCGTCTGGGGCGACGACGCGGAGGCGCTGAACCGGACCGTGTACGCCCAGACGGGACTCTTCGCCGTCGAGGTCGCGCTCTTCCGGCTGCTGGAGTCCTGGGGCGTACGCCCGGACCAGTTGCTCGGCCACTCCATCGGCGAGATCACGGCCGCGCACGTCGCGGGTGTCTTCTCGCTGGACGACGCCTGCCGGCTCGTCGCGGCCCGCGGCCGGCTGATGCAGGCCCTGCCGTCGGGCGGCGCCATGGTGGCCGTACGGGCCACCGAGGACGAGGTCAGGCCGCTGCTGACGGACGAGGTCGCCGTCGCGGCGGTCAACGGACCGTCGTCGGTGGTGCTCTCCGGAGCCGCGGAGGCCGTCGAGACGGTCCGCGCCCGCCTTGAGGAGCAGGGCTGCAAGACCACCCCGCTCCGCGTCTCGCACGCCTTCCACTCGCCGCTCATGGAGCCGATGCTCGCGGACTTCCGCGCAGTCGCCGAGAGCCTGACGTACGGCACCCCGGCGATCCCCCTCGTGTCGAACCTGACCGGCGAACCCGCCACCGACGAACAGCTCCGGTCCCCGGAGTACTGGGTGCGGCACGTCCGTGAGGCGGTCCGCTTCGCCGACGGCGTGCGGACGCTGTGGGCGTCGGGCGTGCGGTCGTTCCTGGAGCTCGGACCGGACGGCTCCCTGTCCGCCCTGGCGGCGGAGCCGATCGTGGCACCGGCTGACGACGAGGCCGTCTTCGCCCCCGCCCTGCGCAAGGGCCGGGACGAGGAGCGGGCGCTCCTCGACGCCGTCGCCCGCCTCTACGTTCTCGGCGCGGACGCCGACTGGCCGGCGCTCTTCGCCGGTACCGGGGCACGCCGCGTCGACCTGCCGACGTACGCGTTCCAGCGCGAGCGGTTCTGGCCCACGGGCGTGCAGGCCCGCGCCGGCGACGTGCGCTTCGCCGGCCTGGGCGCGGCGGGACACCCGATGCTGGGCGCCGCCCTCGAACTCGCCGACGCCGACGGCTACCTGCTCACCGGACGGCTGTCCGTGCAGTCGCAGCCGTGGCTCGCGGACCACGTCGTCCAGGGCGCGGTGCTCGTCCCCGGCACCGGCCTGCTCGAACTGGCCGTCCGGGCCGGTGACGAGGTCGGCTGCGACCTCGTCGAGGAACTCACGCTCACCGCGCCCCTGCTGCTGCCCGAGCAGGGCGGCGCCGTACAGATCCAGGTGCGCGTCGGCGCACAGGACGCGACGGGGCGCCGCAGCCTCGGTGTCCACTCCCGGCCGGAGGGCCGGGCGCTCGACCCCTGGACCCAGCACGCCACCGGCGTGCTCGCCTCGGGAGCCGTGACCCCCGAAACCGACACCGGCGCCGGTACGTCGGCCGCCTGGCCCCCGCCGGGCGCCGAGCCGCTGCCCGTCGAGGGCGCGTACGAGACGTTCGCGGAGTACGGCTACGCGTACGGCCCGGTGTTCCAGGGTCTGCGGGCCGCGTGGCGGGCCGGCGATGAGCTGTTCGCCGAGGTGGCGCTGCCGGAAGGCACCGATGGCGGGGCGTTCGGCCTCCACCCGGCGCTGCTGGACGCGGCCATGCACGTCGCGATCCTCGCCGCTGACGGCGAGGGCGGGACGATGATCCCCTTCGCGTGGACCGATGTGGCCCTGCACGCTGTGGGCGCCTCGGCGGTCCGGGTACGCCTGTCCCGCGAGGGCGACGGCGCGCTGTCGCTGACGGTCTCCGACGTGACGGGCCGACCGGTGCTCACGGTGGGCTCCGTGGCGGGCCGGCCGGTCTCGGCCGAGCAACTGGACGCCGGAGGACGAACGGGCCGGCCGCTGTACGGGATCGAGTGGTCGGGCGCAACGGCCGTGGACGACACGTCGGTGTCGTGGGCGCCGTGGGACGAGGCCATGGGCGCGGAACCCGATGCCGTACCGGATGTGGTGGTGCTCGACTGCGGCGTGACGCCGGAGGGCGATGTGCCCGACGGCGTACGGACAGTGCTGGGCCGTGTGCTGGACGCGGTGCAGACGTGGCTGTCCGATGAGCGCTTCGCGGGTTCGCGTCTTGCTGTGGTCACACGGAACGCGGTGGCTGTGGCTGATGGCGCGGCGTTGGATGTGGTGCAGGCTCCGGTGTGGGGTCTGGTGCGTTCGGCGCAGGCGGAGAATCCGGGCCGGTTCGTCCTGGTCGACGCTGACGGTGGGCTTGAGGAAGTGCCGATGGCGGCGCTGGCTTCGGGTGAGCCGGAGGTGGCGGTCCGTGGTGGCGAGGTGTTGGTGCCGCGCCTGGTGCGTCTGGCGCCTGCGCTTGAGGCAGCGGAAGTCTCCCTCGATGTCGAGGGTGGTGTGCTGATTACCGGTGGCACGGGTGGTCTGGGCGCGGTCGTGGCCCGTTACCTTGTGGCCGAGCGTGGTGTCCGGTACTTGACGCTGACGAGTCGCCGGGGCTTGGAGGCCCCGGGTGCGTCGGAGCTCGTAGCGGAGCTGACCGCCATGGGTGCTGACGTAAGCGTCGTCGCCTGCGACGTCTCCGATCGTGCGGCGCTGGTCGCTGTGGTGGACGGAATCACCACCGACCGGCCGCTCACCGCTGTGATCCACGCTGCCGGAATCGGCGACAACGGCCTCGTCGGTGCGCTCACCCCCGAGCGCGTCGACTCCGTGCTCGCGCCGAAGGCGGACGCGGCCTGGTGGCTGCACGAGCTGACCCGTGAGATGAACCTGACGGCCTTCGTCACCTTCTCCTCGGCCGGCGGGCTCGTCCTCGCCGCCGGGCAGGGCAACTACGCGGCCGCGAACGTCTTCCTCGACGCCCTGGCGCAGCAGCGCCACGCCGAGGGGCTGCCCGCGACGTCGATGGCCTTCGGGCTGTGGGACGTGGGCGCCGGGCTCGGTCAGTTCCTGAGCGACATCGACCGCAAGCGCATGGCCACCCAGGGCGTGCCCGTGCTGTCGCACGAGGCCGGCCTGGAGCTGTTCGCGGCCGGACTGAGGTCACCGCGGCCCGCAGTCGTCCCCATCCACGTCGACGCCGCCGCCCTGCGCACCCGTACGGACGAGGTCCCCGCCCTCCTGCGCGGCCTCGCCCCCCGGGTCCGGCGTGCCACGGCCGCCGACGCGACCACCGTCACGGCCACCGGCCTGCGGGCACGCCTGGCCGGACTCACCGACGGCGAGCGAAACCGTACGGTGCTTCAGATCGTGCGTGGTCAGGTGGCGGCCGTCCTCGGGCATGGGTCGGCTGAGGCGATCGGGCCGGACCGGGCGTTCCAGGAGCTCGGTTTCGACTCCCTGGCGGCGACCGAGCTGCGGAACCAGCTCAACCGCATCACCGGTCTGCGTCTCCCCGCCACGCTCGTCTTCGACCACCCCAACTCCCGCGCCGTCACCGACCACATCCTCACCCTGGTCGCCGACCAGGACGGGACGACGGCCGGTGCGGTGACCGTGGCGGGCGGCGCGGCCCGGGGCGATGGCCGACGTCCCCTGGACGACGAACCGATCGCCATCGTCGGCATGGCCTGCCGCTACCCCGGCGGCGTCGCGTCCCCCGAGGACCTGTGGCGGCTGGTCGTCGACGGCGTCGACACCGTCTCCGACCTGCCTGTCGACCGAGGCTGGAACGTCGAGGACCTCTACGACCCCGAGCCGGGCAAGGACGGCAAGAGCTACACGCGCCGTGGCAGCTTCCTCCACGACGCGGCCGACTTCGACCCCGGGTTCTTCGGCATCTCGCCCCGCGAGGCCACCTACATGGACCCGCAGCAGCGACTCCTCCTTGAGGTGTCCTGGGAGGCGATGGAACGCGCCGGCATCGACCCGGCCACGCTCAAGGGCAGCAGGACCGGCGTGTTCTCCGGAGTCATGTACCACGACTACGCCCTGAACGTGTCGCCCTCGGGCACCAGCGGAGGCAGCGTCGTATCCGGCCGCGTGTCCTACACCTACGGGTTCGAGGGCCCGGCGGTGACGGTGGACACGGCGTGCTCGTCGTCGCTGGTCGCGCTGCACCTCGCGGTGCAGGCGCTGCGCTCGGGCGAGTGCTCGCTGGCGCTGGCCGGCGGTGCGACGGTGATGTCGACGCCGGGCATGTTCATCGAGTTCAGCCGTCAGCGCGGGCTCTCCGCCGACGGCCGCTGCAAGGCGTTCGCCGGTGCGGCCGACGGCGTCGGCTGGTCCGAGGGCGCGGGCGTCCTCCTCGTCGAGCGGCTCTCCGACGCCGTGCGCAACGGCCACGAGGTGCTCGCGGTGGTACGGGGCACAGCGGTGAACCAGGACGGGGCCAGCAACGGCTTCTCCGCCCCCAACGGCCCCTCGCAGCAGCGGGTGATCCGCCAGGCCCTGGAGAACTCCGGCCTCGCGCCCACCGACGTCGACGCGGTGGAGGCGCACGGTACGGGTACGACGCTGGGTGACCCGATCGAGGCGCAGGCGCTGCTGGCCACGTACGGTCAGGACCGGCCGGAGGACCAGCCGCTGTGGCTGGGCTCGGTGAAGTCCAACATCGGTCACGCGCAAGCGGCGGCGGGTGTCGCGGGCGTCATGAAGATGGTCATGGCGATGCGGAACGGCCTGCTGCCGAAGACCCTGCACGTGGACGAGCCCTCGCCGCACGTCGACTGGTCGGCCGGTGCCGTGGCACTGCTGACCGAGCCGACCGCGTGGCCCGAGACCGGCCACCCGCGGCGCGCGAGCGTCTCGGCCTTCGGTATCAGCGGCACGAACGCGCACGTGGTCCTGGAACAGGGACCGCGGCCGGAGACCCCCGAACCGGATGACGACTCCGCCGGCATCGTGCCGTGGCTGGTCCACGCCGCCACGCCGGAGGCGCTGCGTGACCAGGCCGACCGGCTCCGGTCGTTCGTCGCCGCTCGCCCGGAGCTCACGCCGTTCGAGGTGGCGCACTCACTGGCCACGACCCGGTCGGCCCTGGAGTGCCGTGCGGCCGTCGTCGGCACGGACCGCGCCGAGCTGCTCGACGGCCTGGAGGCCCTCGCACGCGGCGAGTCCGTACCCGCCGCCTTCACGGCCTCCGCGCGGAGCAACGACTCGACGGCCGTGCTGTTCTCGGGTCAGGGGTCGCAGCGGCTGGGGATGGGCCGGGAGCTGTACTCCCGGTTCCCGGTGTTCGCGGATGCGTTCGACGCGGCGTGCGCGGGGTTGGACGAGCACCTGGAGCGTCCGCTTCGGGGCGTCGTCTGGGGCAGGGACGAGGAGCTGGTCAACCAGACGGTGTATGCCCAGGCCGGGCTGTTCGCGGTCGAGGTGGCGCTGTTCCGGCTGGTGGAGTCGTGGGGTGTTCGGCCGGAGTATGTGGCCGGTCATTCGATCGGTGAGGTGGCGGCGGCGCATGTGGCCGGGGTCTTCTCGCTGGCGGATGCGTGTGCGCTGGTGGCGGCTCGTGGGCGGCTGATGCAGGAGCTGCCTTCGGGTGGTGCGATGGTGGCGGTCCGGGCCACGGAGGACGAGGTCCTGCCGCTGCTGACGGACGACGTGTCGATCGCGGCTGTCAACGGCCCGTCGTCGGTCGTGGTCTCGGGCGCGGAGGAGGCGGTTGCAAGGATCGCCGGGCACTTCGAGTCCGAAAGTCGTAAGACGAGCCGTCTGCGCGTCTCGCACGCCTTCCACTCGCCGTTGATGGAGCCGATGCTGGCCGAGTTCCGGGAGGCCCTGGAGGGCATCGCCTTCGGCACCCCGGCCGTCCCGGTCGTCTCCAACCTCACCGGCGCGCTCGCGACGGCCGAGGAGCTCGGGTCCGCCGAGTACTGGGTGCGGCACGTCCGTGAGGCGGTCCGCTTCTCCGACGGGATACGCACCCTGCAGTCCGAGGGTGTGACCCGCTTCCTGGAGCTCGGCCCCGACGCCGTGCTCACCGGGATGGTCAAGGACACCCTGGGCGACGCCACGGACGACGGTGCCCTGACGGTGTCCGCTCTCCGCAAGGGCAGGGACGACGCCACGAACCTCGTGACCGCTCTCGGACATCTGCACGTACACGGCGCCGCCGTGGACTGGCACGCGTACTTCGCCGGCCGGAACGCACGCCGTCTCGACCTGCCGACCTACGCCTTCCAGCGCGAGCGGTACTGGGTGAACGCCACGACCGGCACGGGCGACCTGAGCGCCACCGGTGTGGACACGGTGACACACCCGATGCTGGGCGCGGTCCTGCGGCTGCCCGACTCGGACGGCGTGGTCCTCACGGGCAGGCTGTCGGTGTCGACGCACCCGTGGCTCGCCGACCACGCGGTGCGGGGCACCGTACTCGTCCCGGGCACCGGACTGCTGGAGCTCGCCGTCCGGGCCGGTGACGAGGTCGGCTGCGACGTGCTGGAGGAGCTGACGCTCGCCGCGCCGATGGTGCTGCCCGAGCGCGGCGCGATACAGGTCCAGGTCGTCGTGGGCACGGACGAGGCCGGGCGTCGCCCGGTGGCCGTGTACTCGCGACGGGAGGACGCGGGCGACCGCGCGTGGGTCCGCCACGCCTCCGGATTCCTCACGGCCGACGCTCAGAAGACGGCGGCGTTCGACCTGAGCGCCTGGCCGCCGGCCGGCGCGGAACCGGTACGGCTCGACGGCGCGTACGAGACGCTGCGCGAGCACGGCTACGGCTATGGCCCGGTATTCCAGGGCCTGCGGGCCGCGTGGCGGGCCGGCGATGAGCTGTTCGCCGAGGTGGCGCTGCCGGAAGGCGTCGACGGTGGGGCGTTCGGCCTCCACCCGGCGCTGCTGGACGCGGCGATGCACGCCGCGATCCTCTCCGGCGCGGGCGACGGCGAGACCAGGATTCCCTTCGCATGGACCGATGTGGCGCTGCACGCCGTGGGCGCCTCGGCGGTCCGGGTGCGCCTGTCGCGGCTCGACGACGGCGGGCTGGCACTGGCTGTCGCTGACACGACCGGGCGACCGGTCCTCTCCGTGGGCTCGATGGTCGGCCGACCGGTGTCGGCCGAGCAACTCGACGCGGGTGACGGCTCGGGCGAGTCGCTGTACGGGATCGAGTGGTCCGGTGCGGTGACGGCGGTCGACGGTGCGTCGGTGTCGTGGGCGCCGTGGGACGAGGCCATGGGCGCGGAACCCGGCGCCGTGCCGGATGTGGTGGTGCTGGACTGCGGCGTGACACCGGAGGGCGATGTGCCCGACGGCGTACGGACCGTACTGCACCACGCACTGGACGCGATCCGGCGCTGGCTGTCCGACGAGCGCTTCGAGGGTTCGCGGTTGGCTGTGGTGACCCGCAACGCGGTGGCTGTGGCTGATGGTGCGGCGTTGGATGTGGTGCAGGCTCCGGTGTGGGGTCTGTTGCGTTCGGCGCAGGCGGAGAACCCGGGCCGGTTCGTCCTGGTGGACGCCGATGGCGAGCCGGGGGAGGCGCTGGTCACGGCGCTGGCTTCGGGTGAGCCGGAGGTGGCGGTCCGTGGTGGCGAGGTGTTGGTGCCGCGCCTGGTGCGTGTGACCTCTCCGGCAGCGGATGTCTCCCTCGATGTCGAGGGTGGTGTGCTGATTACCGGTGGCACGGGTGGTCTGGGCGCGGTCGTGGCCCGTTACCTCGTGGCCGAGCGTGGTGTCCGGTACTTGACGCTGACGAGTCGCCGGGGCCTGGAGGCCCCGGGTGCGCCGGAGCTCGTAGCGGAGCTGACCGCCATGGGTGCTGACGTAAGCGTCGTCGCCTGTGATGTGTCCGATCGTGCGGCGCTGGTCGCTGTGGTGGACGGAATCACCACCGACCGGCCGCTCACCGCTGTGATCCACGCTGCCGGAATCGGCGACAGCGCACTGGTCGACGCCCTCACTCGCGAGCAGGTGGACTCCGTGCTCGCGCCGAAGGCGGACGCGGCCTGGTGGCTGCACGAGCTGACCCGTGAGATGGACCTGGCGGCGTTCGTACTGTTCTCGTCCGCGGGCGGCCTCGTGCTGACCGCCGGGCAGGGCAACTACGCGGCGGCCAACGTCTTCCTCGACGCCCTGGCGCAGCAGCGCCACGCCGAGGGGCTGCCGGCCACCGCGATGGCGTACGGCCTCTGGGAGGTCGGCGCCGGGCTCGGCCAGTACCTCAGCGACATCGACCGCAAGCGCATGGCCAACCAGGGCGTCCCGGCACTCTCGTACGAGGCCGGCCTGGAACTGTTCGCGGCCGGGCTGCGCTCCCAGCGGCCCACGGTCGTCCCCATCCACGTCGACACGGCCGCCCTGCGCACCCGTACCGACGAGATCCCCGCCCTCCTGCGCGGCTTCGCCCCCGCGGTACGCCGATCGGCGGCCGCCGGGGACGGCATGGCGGCGGGCGAACCGGCCGGCTTCGAACAGCGGCTCGCGGGACTGTCGGCCAACGAACGAAACCGCGCGGTGCTTCAGATCGTGCGTGGTCAGGTGGCGGCCGTCCTCGGGCATGGGTCGGCTGAGGCGATCGGGCCGGACCGGGCGTTCCAGGAGCTCGGTTTCGACTCCCTGGCGGCGACCGAGCTGCGCAACCAGCTCAACCGCATCACCGGACTCCGCCTCCCCGCCACGCTCGTCTTCGACCACCCCAACTCCCGCGCCGTCACCGACCACATCGAGGCCCAGCTGGCCCCGGTGACGGACGGACCCGGTGCCGGCGGCGTCGAGGACGACATCCGCCGGGCACTCCAGACGATCCCGACGAACCGGCTGCGCGACGCGGGCCTGATGGACAGCCTCCTCGAACTCGCGGAGGTACGAGGACTGCCGACCGGCCCGGATGCGGAGGAAGCGTCCGACATCAGCGTCGACGAAGCCGTCGACACCGACGGCGAAGCGCTGCTGGCCGCCCGTAGGGAGACCGCCCGGCTCCGGAAGCACAACCGCGAGCTCTCCGCGGCCCGGCACGAGCCCATCGCCATCGTCGGCATGGCCTGCCGCTACCCGGGCGGCGTGACCAGCCCCGAGGACCTGTGGCGGCTGGTGACGTCCGGTGGCGACGCGATCTCCGCGTTCCCGGAGGACCGCGGCTGGGAGGGCTTCCAGGACGCGGGCCAGTACCCCCGCCTGGGCGGGTTCCTCGACGAGGTGGCCGGCTTCGACCCCGCGTTCTTCGGGATCTCCCCGCGCGAGGCCCTCGCCATGGATCCCCAGCAGCGGCTCACCCTGGAGCTGTCCTGGGAGGCCCTGGAGCGGGCGGGCATCGACCCGACCTCGCTCAAGGGCACCCGGACCGGTGTCTTCGCCGGTGTGATGTACCACGACTACCCGGGCAGCGACGGCAACGGCAGCGTGGTGTCCGGCCGGGTCTCCTACAAGCTCGGCCTGGAGGGGCCCGCCGTGTCCGTGGACACCGCGTGTTCGTCCTCCCTGGTCGCGCTGCACCTCGCCGTGCAGTCCCTGCGGCAGGGCGACTGCTCCCTCGCCGTGACCGGCGGTGTCACCGTGCTGTCGACCCCGGGCGTGTTCGCGGAGTTCGGCCGTCAGGGCGCGCTCGCGTCGGACGGCCGCTGCAAGTCCTTCGCCTCGGCTGCCGACGGCACGGGCTTCTCCGAGGGCGCAGGCTTCCTCGTCGTGGAACGGCTGTCGGACGCCCTGCGCAACGGCCACCCCGTGCTCGCCGTGGTCCGTGGCTCCGCCGTCAACCAGGACGGCGCGTCCAACGGCCTGACGGCGCCCAACGGCCCGTCCCAGCGCCGGGTCATCCGCCAGGCCCTCGCCAACGCCCGCCTCGCCGCCGACCAGATCGACGCGGTCGAGGCCCACGGCACGGGCACCACGCTGGGTGACCCGATCGAGGCGCAGGCGCTGCTGGCCACGTACGGTCAGGACCGGCCGGAGGACCAGCCGCTGTGGCTGGGCTCGGTGAAGTCCAACATCGGTCACACCCAGGCCGCCGCCGGTGTCGCGGGCGTCATCAAGATGGTCATGGCGATGCGGAACGGCGTCCTGCCCTCCACCCTCCACGTGGACGAGCCGTCGTCCAACGTCGACTGGTCCGAGGGAAGCGTGCGCCTGCTGACGGAGACCAGGGAGTGGGGTACGACCGGCCGCCCGCGCCGGGCCGGCATCTCGTCCTTCGGCATCAGCGGTACGAACGCACACGTCCTGGTCGAGCAGGCACCGCCGATGGAGAACGAGGCGGAGAGGGACGCGGCGCCGGTCGTGGTGCCGTGGCTGTTGTCCGCCCGCGACGAGAACGCCCTGCGGGCACAGGCCGAGCGCCTGCTGACGCTGCTGGACGCCGGGGCCGATCACAGCCCGCTCGACGTGGCGTTCTCGCTCGCCACGACCAGGGCTGCCCTCGATCACCACGCGGCGATCGTCGGCACGGAGCCCGACGAGCTCGTCGCCGGCCTGCGCGCCCTGGCGCGCGGCGAGGCGGCGAACGGCCCCCGGGCCGAGGGGCTGCTGGCCGTACTGTTCTCGGGTCAGGGGTCGCAGCGGCTGGGCATGGGCCGGGAGTTGTACGGGCGCTTCCCGGTGTTCGCGGATGCGTTCGACGCGGTGTGCGCGGGCCTGGACGAGCACTTGGACCGGCCTCTGCGCGAGGTGGTCTGGGGTGAGGACGAGGAGCTGATCAATCAGACCGTCTTCACCCAGGCCGGGCTGTTCGCGGTCGAGGTCGCGCTGTTCCGGCTGATGGAGTCGTGGGGCGTACGCCCGGAGTATGTGGCCGGTCATTCGATCGGTGAGGTGGCGGCGGCGCATGTGGCCGGGGTCTTCTCGCTGGCGGATGCGTGTGCGCTGGTGGCGGCTCGTGGGCGGCTGATGCAGGAGCTGCCTTCGGGTGGTGCGATGGTGGCGGTCCGGGCCACGGAGGACGAGGTCCTGCCGCTGCTGACGGACGACGTGTCGATCGCGGCTGTCAACGGCCCGTCGTCGGTCGTGGTCTCGGGTGCGGAAGAAGCCGTTCTGGAGATCGCTTCCCATTTCGAGTCCGAGGGTCGTAAGACGAGCCGTCTGCGCGTCTCGCACGCCTTCCACTCGCCGCTGATGGAGCCGATGCTGGCGGAGTTCCGGGAGGCCCTGGAGGGCATCTCCTTCGGTACCCCGGCCGTCCCGGTCGTCTCCAACCTCACCGGTGACCTCGCCAAGCCCGAGGAGCTGGCCTCTGTCGACTACTGGGTGCAGCACGTCCGTGAGGCGGTCCGCTTCTCCGACGGGATACGCACCTTGCAGTCCGAGGGTGTGACCCGCTTCCTGGAGCTCGGCCCCGACGGTGTCCTGACCGCCATGGCCGAGACCTCGCTCACCGGCGAAGCCAGCTTGATTCCCGCTCTGCGCAGGAACCAGGCCGAGGAAACCGCTGTCGTGGATGCGCTGTCCCGGCTGCACACTTCCGGTGAGCAGGTGGACTGGGCGGCGTTCTTCACCGGTACCGGTGCCCGTCGCATCGACCTTCCCACCTACGCCTTCCAGCACCAGCGTTTCTGGCCGGCGGTGATGACGCCTCTCGGCATCTCGTCCGAGGCCGACCATCCGCTGCTGGGTGCGGCGGTGGAGCTGGCGGGCTCCGACGGTTTCCTCTTCACGGGGCGGCTGTCGCTCCAGACCCACGCGTGGCTGGCCGATCATGCCGTCCTGGGCTCGGTGCTGGTGCCGGGTACGGCGCTGGTGGAGCTGGCGCTGCGGGCCGGTGACGAGGCGGGTTGCGGTCTGCTGGAGGAGCTGACGCTGGCCGCGCCGCTGGTCCTGCCCGAGAGGGGTGGCGTCCAGGTGCAGGTCCGGGTCGGCGAGCCCGACGTCGCGGGCCGCCGCGCCGTGACCGTCCACTCGCGGCCCGACGACGGTCAGGACCAGCCGTGGACCCTCCACGCGCAGGGCACACTGGCCGACGGTGCCGGCTCCGCCGCCGCGTTCGACGCGACGGTATGGCCGCCGGAAGGCGCCCAGGCCATTGATATGGCAGGCGGCTACGAGCGGTTCGCGGAGGCCGGTTTCGCGTACGGTCCGGTGTTCCAGGGTCTGCGGGCGGCGTGGAAGCTCGGCGATGATGTGTTCGCCGAGGTGGCGCTGCCGGAGGGCACCGATGGTGGGGCGTTCGGCCTCCACCCGGCGCTGTTCGACGCCAGCCTGCACGCCGCTGCCTTCAGCGGTGGCGAAAGCGAAGGCCAGGGCGGTGTCCCGTTCTCGTGGACGGGCGTCTCGCTCCACGCCACTGGTGCTTCCGCCGTCCGGGTTCGCATCCGTACGGCCGCCGACGGCGGTGGAATGTCGATCGCGATCGCTGATGCGGCGGGTGCGCCTGTCGCCTCCGTCGACTCGCTCGTGGTCCGGCCGATCGCGGCCGACCAGCTCAACACAGTGGACCGGGACTCGCTGTTCCGGCTCGACTGGACCCCGGTCCAGGCCACGGATGCCGAAGCCGTCCCGTACGTGGATCTCGACTCGCTGACCGAGGCGGACGCTGTTCCCGCAGCAGTAGTGGTCGAGGTCGGCGGTGAGGCCGACGTCGTAGGGTCGACGCACGAGCTCACCGCTCGTGTCCTCGGTCTGCTTCAGTCGTGGCTGACGGAGGAGCGGTTCGAGGAGTCGCGTCTGACGTTCGTCACGCGTGGCGCCACCACGGGTGGCGATCTGGCCGGTGCGGCGGTGTGGGGCATGGTTCGTTCGGCGCAGTCGGAGAACCCGGGCCGTTTCGGCCTGGTGGACCTCGACGGCGACGACGACACCACCGCGTCCGTCCTGCCGCGGGCACTCGCCCTGGACGAGCCGCAGTTGCTGGCCCGGGACGGTGAGTTCCTGGCTCCCCGGCTGGCACGCGTGGAGAAGCAGTCGACCGCCGAGGTCTCCTGGAGCCCTGACGGTACGGTCCTGGTCACGGGTGGTACGGGCGGTCTCGGCCGTATCGTCGCCCGGCACCTGGCCACCCACCACGGCGTACGCAGCCTCCTCCTGGTCAGCCGCAGCGGCCCCGCCGCCGAGGGCGCCCAGGAACTCGTCGCCGAGCTGGCCGCCGAGGGTGTCGACGTGGCCGTGGAAGCGTGCGACGTCGCGGACCCGGACGCCGTGGCCGAGCTCGTCTCGCGGCATCGCATCACGGCCGTGGTGCACACCGCCGGTGTGCTCGACGACGGAACCATCGCCTCCCTCACCCCGGATCGCATCTCCACGGTCCTCCGTCCGAAGGTCGACGCTGTCTGGAACCTCCACGAGGCCACCGAGCACCTCGACCTCGACGCCTTCATCACCTTCTCCTCCGTCGCCGGTACCTTCGGCAGCCCCGGCCAGGCCAACTACGCGGCCGGCAACGCCTTCCTCGACGCACTCGCGCTGATGCGGCGCGCCGAGGGCAGGGGAGCGGCCCTGTCGCTCGCCTGGGGACCGTGGACGCAGGACAGCGGTATGACCGGCGCGCTGAGCGAGGCCGAGGCCGAGCGGATGACGCGTGCGGGCATGCCGCCGCTGTCGCCCGAGCAGGGACTGGCGCTGTTCGACGCGGCGCTGGCCGGCGCCGCCGCCGGCGGTGAGGCGGCAGTGCTGCCCGTCCGTCTCGACCTGCCGGTGCTCCGGAACCGGGGCGAAGTGCCGCCGCTGCTGCGCGGGCTGATCCGTACGCGGGCCACTCGCCGTGCGGGCGCGGCCGCGGCCTCCGGGCTGGTCCAGCGCCTGGCCGGGCTGCCCGCGCCGGAACGGCACGAGGCGCTGCTCGACGTCGTGCGCGGGCAGATCGCCACGGTCCTGGGCCATGCCGGCTCCGCCGAAGTGGACCCGACCCGAGCCTTCCAGGACCTCGGCTTCGACTCCCTGACGGCCGTCGAACTCCGCAACAGGCTGCGTTCGGTGACCGGCCTCCGGCTGCCGGCGACAGTGGTGTTCGACTACCCGACAGCGGGGGCCCTGGTGGGCTTCCTGCTGGAGGAGCTGTTCGGCGGGGACACCGAGGCCGGGGCTGTCGTCCCGGTGCGGGTGCTGCCGCCGGTCGCGGACGACCCGGTGGTGATCGTCGGGATGAGCTGCCGCTTCCCGGGCGGGGTCTCGTCGCCCGAGGACCTGTGGCGGCTGGTGTCGGACGGCGTGGACGCGGTCTCCGGCTTCCCGGCCGACCGCGGCTGGGACCTCGACGCGCTCTACAACCCCGACCCCGACCACATGGGGACCGTCTACACCCGTGAGGGCGGTTTCCTGCGGGAGGCGGCGGAGTTCGATCCGGCGTTCTTCGGCATGAGCCCTCGTGAGGCCCTGGCGACGGACTCTCAGCAGCGTCTGCTGCTGGAGGCGACGTGGGAGGCGATCGAAAGGGCCGGCGTCGACCCGGTGTCGCTCCGCGGCAGCCAGACGGGCGTCTTCGCCGGCGTGATGTACAACGACTACGCCAACCTTCTCTCCGGGCCTGAGTTCGAGGGCTATCAGGGCAGCGGGAGCGCGGGCAGTGTGGCCTCGGGCCGGGTGTCGTACACCTTCGGTTTCGAGGGTCCGGCGGTGACGGTGGACACGGCGTGCTCGTCGTCGCTGGTCGCGCTGCATCTGGCGGCGCAGGCGCTGCGCTCGGGCGAGTGCTCGCTGGCGCTGGCCGGCGGTGTGACGGTGATGTCGACCCCGACCACGTACATCGAGTTCTCGCGTCAGCGCGGACTCTCCCCGGACGGCCGGAGCAAGGCGTTCGCGGAGGCGGCCGACGGCGTCGGCTGGTCCGAGGGTGTGGGCATGCTGGTCCTGGAGCGTATGTCGGACGCCCGTCGCAACGGCCACCGGATTCTGGCGACCGTGCGCGGCTCGGCGGTCAATCAGGACGGTGCTTCGAACGGTCTGACGGCCCCGAACGGTCCGTCGCAGCAGCGGGTCATCCGCCAGGCGCTCGCCAGCGGCGGACTGTCCACCGCGGATGTCGACGCGGTCGAGGCGCACGGCACGGGCACCACTCTGGGTGACCCGATCGAGGCGCAGGCGCTGCTGGCCACGTACGGTCAGGGGCGGCCGGAGGACCGGCCGCTGCTGCTCGGCTCGATCAAGTCCAACCTCGGCCACACGCAGGCGGCGGCCGGTGTCGCGGGTGTCATCAAGATGGTCATGGCGATGCGGCACGGAGTCCTTCCGCAGACGCTGCACGTCGACCGGCCGTCCACGCACGTGGACTGGTCCGCGGGCGCCGTGGAACTGTTGACCGAGCAGACGGCCTGGCCGGAGGGTGAAGGACCGCGCAGGGCGGGTGTGTCGTCGTTCGGCATCAGCGGGACGAACGCGCACGTGATCCTGGAGCAGGCCGAGCCGGAGCAGGCCGAGCCGGAGCCGGAGTTTGTGGAAGCCCCCGAGTCGGGCGCGGTCGTGCCCTGGGTGCTGTCCGGCAAGACCGAGGCCGCTCTGCGGGAACAGGCCGCGCGCCTGCTGACGCACGTCGACGGCCGTCGGCCGACGGATATCGGCTTCTCGCTGGTGTCGAGCCGGTCGAGCTTCGCGCATCGTGCGGTGGTACTGGCCGCCGACGCGGAGTCGCTGACGGGAGCACTCGCCGCGCTGGCGTCGGGTGAGCCCGCTGCCGGTGTGGTCGAGGGCCCGGTGGGCTCGGGGAGGACGGCGCTGCTGTTCTCGGGCCAGGGCTCCCAGCGGCTGGGCATGGGCCGGGAGTTGCACTCCCGCTTCCCGGTGTTCGCCGAGGTGTTCGACGCGGTCTGCGCGGGCCTGGACGAGCACTTGGAGCGTCCGCTTCAGGATGTCGTCTGGGGTGAGGACGAGGAGCTGATCAATCAGACCGTCTTCACCCAGGCCGGCCTGTTCGCGGTCGAGGTCGCGCTGTTCCGGCTGGTCGAGTCGTGGGGCGTACGCCCGGACTTCGTCGCCGGGCACTCGATCGGTGAGATCGCGGCGGCACACGTCTCCGGCGTCCTCTCGCTGGCCGACGCCTGCCGGCTCGTCGCCGCTCGTGGGCGGCTGATGCAGGAGCTGCCTTCGGGTGGTGCGATGGTGGCGGTCCAAGCGACGGAGGTCGAGGTCCTGCCGTTGCTGACGGACGGTGTCTCGATCGCGGCTGTCAACGGCCCGTCGTCGGTCGTGGTCTCGGGTGCGGAAGAAGCCGTTCTGGAGATCGCTTCCCATTTCGAGTCCGAGGGTCGTAAGACGAGCCGTCTGCGCGTCTCGCACGCGTTCCACTCGCCGCTGATGGAGCCGATGCTGGCGGAGTTCCGGGAGGCCCTGGAGGGCATCGCCTTCGGCACCCCGGCCATTCCGGTCGTCTCCAACCTCACCGGTGACCTCGCCAAGCCCGAGGAGCTGGCCTCTGTCGACTACTGGGTGCGGCACGTCCGTGAGGCGGTGCGCTTCTCCGACGGGATACGCACCTTGCAGTCCGAGGGTGTGACCCGCTTCCTGGAGCTCGGCCCCGACGGCGTCCTGACCGCCATGGCCGAGGAGTCGCTGACCGAACCGGCCACCCTCGTCCCCGCGCTCCGCAGGAACAGGGGCGAGGAGACGGCGATCGTCGGCGCACTCGCCGAACTGCACGTCCACGGTGTGAAGGTGGACTGGACAGCGTTCTTCGCGGGTACGGGCGCGCGCCGCGTGGACCTGCCGACGTACGCGTTCCAGCACCAGCGGTTCTGGCCCACGGGCACGGCCGTACGCGCCGGGGACGTCCGGTTCGCGGGCCTCGGCTCCGCCGAGCACCCGCTGCTGGGCGCTGCGGTGGAACTGGTCAACACCGATGGCTTCCTCTTCACGGGCAGGCTGTCCGTCCAGTCCCACCCCTGGCTCGGCGACCACGTGGTGCTGGGTTCGGTGCTGGTGCCGGGTACGGCGCTGGTGGAGCTGGCGCTGCGGGCCGGTGACGAGGCGGGTTGCGGCCTGCTGGAGCAGCTGACGCTGGCCGCGCCGCTGGTCCTGCCCGAGAGGGGCAGTGTCCAGGTGCAGGTCTGGGTCGGTGAGCCCGACGAGGCGGGCCGTCGCGCGGTGACGATCCACTCCCGTACGGGAGAGGAGCCGTGGACGCTGCATGCCAGCGGATACCTCGCTACAGGCGACGCGCAGGCGGAGGAATTCGCTGCCTCGGCATGGCCGCCGGCCGGAGCGGAAGCGGTCGATGTCGTGGACGCCTACGAGCGGTTCGCGGAGGCCGGTTTCGCGTACGGTCCGGTGTTCCAGGGTCTGCGGGCGGCGTGGAAGCTCGGCGACGACGTGTTCGCCGAGGTGGCGCTGCCGGAGGGCACCGACGGTGGGGCGTTCGGCCTCCACCCGGCGCTGTTCGACGCGAGCCTGCACGCCGCCGCGTTCAGCGGTGGCGAGGGTGAAGGCCAGGGCGGAGTTCCGTTCTCGTGGACGGGCGTCTCGCTCCACGCCACTGGTGCTTCCGCCGTCCGGGTCCGTATCCGTACGGCCGCCGACGGCGGCGGGATTTCGATCGCGATCGCCGATACGACGGGTGCGCCCGTTGCTTCCGTCGACTCGCTCGTGGTCCGGCAGATCTCGACCGACCAGCTCAACACCGCCGACCGCGACTCCCTCTTCGCGCTCGACTGGGCTCCGGTCCAGGCCACGGACGCCGAAGCCGTCTCGTACGTGGATCTCGAATCGCTGACCGAGGCGGACGCTGTTCCTGCGGCGGTTGTGGTCGAGGTCGGTGGCGAGGCTGATGTGGTGGCTTCGACGCACGAGCTCACCGCTCGTGTCCTCGGTCTGCTTCAGTCGTGGTTGGTGGAGGAGCGGTTCGAGGAGTCGCGTCTGACGTTCGTCACGCGTGGCGCCACCACGGGTGGCGATCTGGCCGGTGCGGCGGTGTGGGGCATGGTTCGTTCGGCGCAGTCGGAGAACCCGGGCCGTTTCGGCCTGGTGGATCTCGACGGCGACGACGACGCCACCGCGTCCGTCCTGCCGCGGGCACTCGCCCTGGACGAGCCGCAGCTGCTGGCCCGGGACGGCGAACTCCTCGCCGCCCGCCTCGCCCGCGTGACGGCCGAGCCGGCGGCTGAGGCCCCCTGGCGCTCCGACGGTACGGTCCTGGTCACCGGTGGTACGGGCGGTCTCGGCCGTATCGTCGCCCGGCACCTGGCCACCCACCACGGCGTACGCAGCCTCCTCCTGGTCAGCCGGAGCGGCCCCGCCGCCGAGGGCGCCCAGGAACTCGTCGCCGAGCTTGCCGCCCACGGCGTCGAGGCGCTGGTGGAAGCGTGCGACGTGACCGACCACGCCGCCGTGGCCGGGCTCGTCTCCCGGCACCGCATCACGGCCGTGGTGCACACCGCCGGCGTACTGGACGACGGAATCGTCGCTTCCCTCACCCCGGATCGCATCTCCACCGTTCTCCGGCCGAAGGTCGACGCTGTCTGGAACCTCCACGAGGCGACCAAGGCTCTCGACCTCGACGCCTTCGTCGTCTTCTCCTCCGCCGCGGGCACCTTCGGTACCCCCGGCCAGGCGAACTACGCGGCAGGCAACGCGTTCCTCGACGCCCTGGCCCGGCACCGCCGGGCCGAGGGACTCGTCGGCACGTCGCTCGCCTGGGGCCCGTGGGCCCAGGACAGCGGTATGACGGGCACGCTGACCGAGGCCGACGTCCAGCGGATCGCCCGTACGGGCATGCCGGAGCTCTCCGCGGAGGAGGGTGTGGCGTTGTTCGACAGGGCGTTGTCCCTGGCGGACGAGCCCGTGACGCTTCCGGTGCGGCTGGACCTCGCGGCGCTGCGCTCGCGGGGTGAGGTGCCGCCGTTGCTGCGCGGCCTGATCCGTACGCCGGGCCGCCGGGCGGCCTCCGCGGGGGCCGGTGGTGGCGCTGCCGCCGCCGATCTCGCCCAGCGGCTGTCCGGGCTGTCGGCGGTGGAGGGGCGTGAGGTCCTGCTGGACGCCGTCCGGGGGCAGATCGCCGTGGTCCTCGGGCACGCCGGTGGTGGGGAGGTGGACCCGGCCAAGGCGTTCCGGGACCTCGGCTTCGACTCCCTCACGGCGGTCGAGCTGCGGAACCGGCTCAGCGCGCTCACGGGCGTCCGGCTGCCGGCGACGCTGCTCTTCGACTACCCGACGGCCGGTGAGCTCGTGGACCACCTGTACGCCAAGGTGGCCCCGGCGGACTCGCCCTCCGGCCCGGAGGCGGTCCTGGGCGATCTCGACAAGCTCGAGAAGGCCTTCCTCGGCCTGGAGATCACCGAGGAGATGTTCGAGCGGGTCGCCGGCCGTCTGGAGGTGCTCCGGTCCAAGTGGGGCGCCCTGCGCGACAGCGGCAAGGTGGCCGGCATCGGCGCCGCGACCGAGGCCGGGGCCGGGGAGGACGCGGAGTTCGACTTCGACTCCGCCTCCGACGAGGACGTCTTCGACCTCCTCGACAACGAGCTCGGCCTCTCCGACGAGATCTGACGCCGACGCCCCGAGGCGCTCACAGAACAACGCCGCCCGTACCGGATTCCGGTACGGGCGGCGTCGTACGCGTATGCGTCAGAGCGGACGCCGGAAGCCCAGCACCGCGGCCACGGCGCCCGCGGCGGCGATGCAGCCGCTGATGAGCACCGCGGGCAGCGCGGCATCCGCGCCCGGCACGTCGAGGGCCAGGGCGCGCGTGGCGTCGATGGCGTAGGTCAGGGGGTTGATCTCGGCGACCACCCGGAGCCAGGAGGGCAGGTCGTCGACGGGCACGTAGGCGCTGGAGGCGAACATCAGGGGGAAGATGGCGATGATCGCGAGGTTCTGCATGGGTTCGGCGCGCCGCAGCCAGGCGCCGGCCGCGATGAACGCCCACCCCAGCGTCCAGCTGATGAAGAGCGTCAGCCCGGCGGAGGCGGCGAGCTCGCCCGCGCCGCCCTTGGGGGAGTAGCCGAGCACGGTGATGCCCAGCACCAGGATGATGACGACCTGGATCGCGCTGCGCACGAGGCTGGAGATGCTGCGGGCGATGAGCAGCGAGCTGGGGTGGATGGGGAGGGAGCGCAGCCGGGCGACGATGCCGTTCTTGAGGTCGTCGACGAGGCCCACGCCGCTCTGCATGGCGGACTGGACCGCGTTGTCCACGAGGACGGCCGGCAGGACGAAGTCGAGGTAGCTGACGCCCTTGGGGAAGTGGGGCGGGTGGCCCATCTTGCTGAAGACCTGGGTGAGGACGAAGAGGATGATCACGGGCTGGATCAGGCCGAACAGAACCGTGCCGGGGTCGGTCGCCATCGCCCGGAGGGATCTGCCGGTGAGCACCCGTACCTGGCCGAGCATGGAACTGCCGGACCAGGCGGTGGGGCCCGGCGGCCCGGGGGCGGTGGCGCTCGGCGTAGCCGTGCGGTCCTCCGGGGTCCGGGTGAGCGGTGCGGTCATGGAGTCTCCACGGTGAACATGAGCATGTACGTATAGGGATTCGAGATATGTGAGAGGGCTACAGGGCGGCCGGTGCCGTCGGCCGGGGGCGGGTCTGCTGGTCGGCCAGGGCCAGGTACACGTCGTCGAGGCTGGGTTCGCCGAAGGACAGTTCCGTCGCCTCGATGCCCTCCTGGTCGAGGGCCCTGATGACGGCCGCGATGTCCTTCGACGCCTCGATGGCGACGACGACCGTGCCGTTCTCCCGGTCCGGCACCGGTTCCAGCCCGGCCCGGCGCAGGGCCGCCGCGGCGGCGTCCGGGCCGTTGACCGGGTCGGGGGTGACGGTGACGGTGCGCTGGCCGACGGTGGCCTTGAGCTCGGCGGCCGTGCCGCCGGCGATGACGGAGCCGGCGGAGAGCACCGCGATGGAGTCCGCCAGCCGGTCCGCCTCGTCGAGGTACTGGGTGGTGAGCAGGACCGTGGTGCCCTGGGCGACGAGCCCCTCCACGATCTCCCACAGCCGCAGCCGGCTGGACGGGTCGAGCCCGGTGGTGGGTTCGTCGAGGAAGATGACGTCCGGCTGGCCGACGAGGCTCGCGGCGAGGTCGAGGCGCCGGCGCAGGCCGCCGGAGTAGGTGCCCGGCCGGCGGGTCGCGAAGTCCTGGAGCCCGAAGAGCTCCAGCAGTTCGTCGGCCCTGGCCCGGGCGGATCTACGGTCGGCGCCGAGGAGCCGGGCGATGAGAACGAGGTTCTCCCGTCCGCTGAGCTGGGCGTCGACCGATGCGAACTGGCCGGTCAGGCCGACGCGTCGGCGGACCTCCCGGGGTTCGCGCGTGACATCGAAACCGGCCACTCTGGCCCGGCCCGAGCTGGGCGGCACGGCGGCCGCGAGGATGTTGACGAGGGTTGTCTTGCCCGCGCCGTTGTGTCCGAGCAGTGCAAGGACGGTGCCGCGCCGGGCGGCGATGTTCACCGAGTCCAGCGCGCGTACGGAGCCGAAGACCTTGCCGACGTCCTCGGTCTCGATCATGATGTCGTCCCCGGCCATCGGGGCTTCGACAGGTACGGTGAGCCCACTCATGGCTGATCTCCCGCAGGTGGGTGAGGTGGCGAAAACGCCGTGTTTTAGACAGCGAGCATGCGGGACACGGGAGTTGACCGGCCACCGGCCGTAACACGAAAAGTCTCGGGTCTCACCTAGGGCTGTCGGGTGCATGGTTGCTGCTTCGGCGTACGTCGAGTGTTGGCCGGGCAGATGGAGGAGCCATGGCACGAGAGAACCTCGAGGTGTTGTTGGACGAGGCGGTGGCGATCATGCGCCGTACGGGGCATCCGTCCCCGCGGGGCGAGGTCGAGGAGATCGCCGCCCATGTGCTCGGCAGAAAGGTGGGCGAGCTGGCCGCGGACTTCGAGCCGCACGACCGGGTCGCCGCGAAGTTCCGCAGACTGGTGGGGCGCCGGGCCGACGGGGCGCCGATGGGCCATCTGACCGGCCTCGCCGAACTCGGCGGCATCGAAGTGGCGGTGGGCCCCGGGGTGTTCGTCCCCCGCCCGCACAGCGAGCTGGTGCTCGCGAGCGGGCTGGAGGCCGTCGCGGACGTCTCCGCGCCGCTCGTGGCCGACCTGTGCACCGGCTCGGGCGCGATCGCGCTGGCCCTGGCCCACCGGCGGCCCGACGCCACCGTCCACGCCGTCGACTTCGACGCGCTGGCGCTGGATTTCGCCCGCCGCAACCGCGAGCGTCGTATCAAGTCGGGTGACACCCCGATCGTCCTGCACGAGGCGGACGTCACCCGCCCCGGGCTCCTGGAGGAGCTGACGGGACGGGTGGACCTGGTGGTGGCGAACCCGCCGTTCATGCCGGACGGGGCGGAGGTGCCCCCGGAGTTCGGCACCCACCAGCCCCGGCAGGCGATCTTCGGCGGGCCGGACGGGCTGCGGGTCATCCGGCACGTGGTGGCCGCGGCCGAACGGCTGCTGCGGCCGGGCGGCGGGTTCGTCGTGGAGCACGGGCACGTCCACGGCGAGTCCGTGCCCGAACTGCTGCGGGCGAGCGGCCGGTTCACGGACGTGTCCAGCCGTGCCGACCACGACGGCTGGCCCTTGTACTCCATGGCCCGCCGGGCCGGCGCATAGCCGGCTGAGGGTGCGCCGGCCTCGGGAACGGGTGCCGGCGCACAACCTCGGAGCCGGCGGCCCCATCGGGTCGCCCACGGCCTGTCGGCCGCCACCGCACCCACCGCCCCGAACGTCGGGGGCGCCCGTCACCCCCCGTCCATCAGCCGGAACAGCTCTTCGTCGCTGGCCGAGTCCAGGTCCAGCCCGCTCTCCGGCGCGTCGGCCTCGGGCGCGTCCTCCGGGCCCCAGCGGGTCGCGAGGGCCCGCAGCCGGGCCGCCGTCTCCGCGTTGACCGTGACACCCGTGGAGAGCAGGTACTCCAGCTCGTCGACCAGGCCGGCCACCCCGCGCGGGGACCGCGTCGCGGCCTCCTCCAGGCGTTCCCGCAGCAGGGCGACGACGGCGTCCGGGGTGGGGTGGTCGAAGACCAGCGTCGCCGGGAGACGGACGCCGGTCGCCTCCGTGATCCGTCCGCGCAGCTCGATCGCGTTCACGGACGTGACGCCCATCTCCGTGAAGGGCTGCGCACTGGCCTCCTCGCCCCATGGCCCGCGCCCGCCGAGCACGGCGGTCACCTCGGCCAGGACCAGGCCCAGGAGCAGCTCGTCCCGCTCGGGCCCGTCGAGCCCGGCCAGCCGGTCCCGCAGCGGCGACGCGCCACCGTCATCGCCGAGGGAAGGCACCGAGGGCACCACGGCAGGCACCGGGGGAGCGGTGGCCGCCGCCGAGGTCACCCAGTACTCGCGGCGCTGGAAGGCGTACGTCGGCAGGGCCACCGGCACGGCCGCCGGCAGCACGGCCCGCCAGTCGACGGACGCGCCGTGGGCGTGCAGCCGGGCCGCGGCGGTGAGCGCGGCCCGCGCCTCGTCCTGACCGGTCGTCAGCGTGGGGACGATCGTGACGGCCCCCGGCCGGACGGTCGTGGCCTGGACGCACTCGTCGATCATCGGCGTGAGCGCCGGGTCCGGGCCCAGCTCCAGGAAGCACGTCGTCGCGGCCGGCCCGCTCCGCAGCCGGTCGACCGCGTCCTTGAACCGCACGGGCTCCCGTACGTGCCGCACCCAGTGGCCGGGGTCGCGGGCCTCCTCCGCGGTCAGGAGGCGGCCGGTGAGGGCGGAGACGACCGGGACGGACGGCGCGGCGAAGGACAGGCCCTCGACGACCTCCCGGAACTCCGCGAGCATCGGCTCCATCAGCGGCGAGTGGAAGCCGTGGCTCACCACGAGCTGCCGGGTCTTGTGCCCGGCGGCGGCGAGCCGGTCGGCGAGCCCGGTGAGCGGGCCCTCCGCTCCCGACAGCACCACCGAGCGTGGGCCGTTGACCGCGGCGACGGACACGGTGCCGTCGAGCCCGGCCAGCCACGGCGTCAGCTCGTCCTCGGCGATGCGGACCGCCACCATCGTGCCGCCCGGGGGCAGCGCCCCCATCAGCCTGCCCCGGGCCGCGACCAGGGCACAGGCGTCCCGCAGACCGAGTATCCCCGCCACGTGGGCGGCGGTGATCTCGCCGACCGAGTGGCCCACCAGATGGTCCGGGACCACCCCCCACGAGGTGAACAGCCGGTGGAGCGCGACCTCGACGGCGAACAGCGCCGGCTGGGCGTACGCGGTGTCGTCGAGGAGCCCGGCCTCCTCGGAGTCGGGGGCCGCCCACATCACCGAGGTGAGCGGCCGCTCCAGCAGCGGGTCGAGGGCGGCGCAGACCTCGCGCAGCGCCGCGCCGAAGACGGGGAAGGCCGCGGCGGCCCGGCGGCCCATGCCGAGGCGCTGGCTGCCCTGACCGGTGAAGACGAACGCCAGATCGCCGGGCGCGCTCTCGTCGCGTACGGCGCCGGGGGCGCGCTCGCCGCTCGCGAACGCGGCGGTGGCGGCGAGCAGTTCCTCGCGTGAGGAGCCGGTGACGACGGCCCGCAGGCCGTGCAGGGCCCGGGTGGTGGCCAGGGAGTAGCCGATGTCCCGGGCCGGCAGGGCGGGGTTCGCCCGCGCGTACTCGGCCAGCCGCAGCGCCTGGGCGCGCAGGGCCGCGTCCGTACGGGCGGACAGGACCCAGGGGGCGGCCGGCCCGTCCGCACCGGAAGGTTCCGCGGGCGTCACGGCGTCCGCCGGAGGTTCCTCCAGGATCACGTGCGCGTTGGTGCCGCTGATCCCGAACGAGGAGACTCCCGCCCGGCGCGTCCGCCCGTCCTCCCGGGGCCAGGCGCGCGCCTCCGTCAGCAGTTCCACCGCACCCGCCGACCAGTCCACATGGGAGGACGGCTCGTCGAGGTGGAGCGTCTTCGGCAGGACGCCGTGGCGCAGCGCCAGCACGGTCTTGATGACGCCGGCGACGCCGGCCGCGGCCTGCGCGTGCCCGAGGTTCGACTTGACGGACCCGAGCCACAGCGGCCGGTCCGCGTCCCGGTCCCGGCCGTACGTCGCCAGCAGCGCCTGCGCCTCGATGGGGTCGCCGAGGGCCGTGCCGGTGCCGTGGGCCTCCACGGTGTCGACGTCCCGGGCCGAGAGTCCGGCGTTGGCGAGGGCCTGGCGGATGACGCGTTGCTGGGAGGGGCCGTTGGGGGCGGTGATGCCGTTGGAGGCGCCGTCCTGGTTGACGGCGGAGCCCCGGACGAGGGCCAGCACCGGGTGACCGTTGCGTCGTGCGTCGGAGAGCCGCTCCAGCAGGAGCAGTCCCGCGCCCTCGGACCAGGCCGTGCCGTCGGCGGCGTCCGCGAAGGACTTGCAGCGCCCGTCGGGGGACAGGCCGCGCAGCCGGGAGAACTCCACGAAGGACGCCGGTGTCGCCATGACGGCCACACCGCCCGCCAGGGCCAGGGAGGACTCGCCGGACCGCAGGGACTGGCACGCCAGGTGCAGGGCGACGAGCGAGGACGAGCAGGCCGTGTCGACCGTCAGGGCCGGGCCCTCGAAGCCGTAGGCGTACGCGATGCGGCCGGACAGCGCGCTCGCGGCCGTACCGATGCCCAGCAGCCCTTCCAGCCCGGCCGCCGCGCCCGTCCGGTCGGTGGCGTAGTCGTGGTACATGGCGCCGGTGAAGACGCCCGTGCGGGTGCCTTTGAGGGCCGTCGGGTCGATGCCCGCCCGTTCCAGGGCCTCCCAGGAGGTCTCCAGCAGCAGTCGCTGCTGGGGGTCGGTGGCCAGGGCCTCCCGGTCGGAGAGGCCGAAGAAGCCCGCGTCGAAGTGGCCCGCGTCGTGGAGGAAGCCGCCTTCGCGCGCGTAGGTGGTGCCCAAGTGCTCGGGGTCGGCGTCGAAGAGCCGGTCGAGGTCCCAGCCGCGGCCCGTGGGGAAGCCGGAGACCGCGTCGGTGCCGTCGGCGAGGAGGGCCCACAGCTCCTCGGGGGAGTGCGCCCCGCCCGGCAGCCGGCAGGCCATGCCGATGACGGCGATGGGTTCCTCCGGGTCCGCGCCCCGCGCGGGGACGGCCTGCCGTGCCGCCTCCTCGTCGGGGTGGCCGGTCAGGGCGCGTGCCACGGCGAGCGGTGTGGGGAAGTCGAAGGCGAGGGTGGTGGGCAGGGGCAGCCCCGTCGCCTCCTGGAGCAGATTGCGCAGCCGGATGGCGAGGACCGAGTCGAGGCCCAGGTCGCGGAAGGTCACCTCGGCGGGGACGGTGTCCGCCGGTAGGTGCGCGAGCACGTCGGCCACGCATGTGCGGACGAGGTCCAGGGCCTCCTCGACGGTGCACGGCCGCCGGTCCGGGCCGTCACAGACCGGGCCGCGGGCGATCTCGCCCGAGGCGAGCGCCTTCTCCAGCGCCCGGCGGTGGAGCTTGCCGGCGGGGGTGAGCGGGAGCTCCGGCACGGTGACCAGCTCCAGCGGGATCTTGTAGTCGGCCACGCCACGCCGCAGCAGGAAGTCCGTCACCTCCGCGAGGCCGACCGAGGGGTCGGCCTTCTCGGTGACGACCAGGCAGGGGTATTCGCCGAGGCGGGGGTCCGGTACGCCCAGGACGGCGAGGGGGCCCACGCCGGGGAGGTCCGCGAGCAGGCCCTGGATCTCGGTGGCGTTGAACTTCCGGCCGCCCACGTTGACGATCTCGGCGGACCGGCCGTGGAAGGCGACCCGCCCGTCGCCGCCGAGGACGGCCAGGTCGCCGGTGCGCAGCCAGCCGTCGTCGGTGACGGCGGCGCGGGTGAGCTCCGGATCGCGGTAGTAGCCGCGGAACATCCCCGGGCTGCGGTAGCGCAGTTCGCCGACCGTGCCCGGCGGGCAGTCGCGGCCGTCCTCGTCGACGACGCGGACCTCGGCGCCGCTCGTCGGCAGGCCCACGCTGCGGGTGGCGACGTCGGCGGGGTCGTCGGCGCCGGTGCGGGTGCCGGTGCCCAGTTCGGACATTCCCCAGACGACGACGAGCGCGCAGTCGAGCGCGGCCCGTACGCCGGTGACGAGCGCGCCCGGTACGGCCGCGCCCGCGGTCCGTACCTCGTGGGGCCGGAAGCCGGCCGGTTCGCCGGTCTCCGCGAGGCGGGTGACGACGTCGTGGAGCTGCGCGGGTACGGCGAAGACGACGCTCGGGTCGGCCTCCCGCGCCAGGGCGAGGAAGCGGTCGGGGTCCCAGGACCTCAGCAGCACCTGCCGGCAGGCGGCGAACAGCGCCGAGTGGAGCGACTGGAGGCCGAAGAGGTGGGTGAGGGGGCAGGCCGTGACGACCGCGCGGGCGAACGCCTCCGGGGCCTCGGCGGTGACGGCCGAGGTGTTCGACAGCAGGCCGTCGTGGCTGTGGAGGCAGATCTTCGGCCGGGCGGAGGTGGTGCCGGAGGACGGGATGAGCACGAACGGCATGTCCGGGGTGACGGCCACGGGGTGGGGGGCGCTGCCCGACCAGGTGGCCAGCAGGGTGTCCAGCCGGGCCGTGCCGGGCTCGTCCTGCGCCTCGCCGGCCGCCCCGGTGAGCAGGACGGTCCCGAGGGAGGGCACGGTCCGCAGGAGGTGACGGACGGTCAGTTCGTGCTCGCCGCCGTCCTGGGTGGCGGCGGGGAGCACGGCGAGCGCGGGCTCCACCCGGCTGAGCAGGGCGTGGACGTCCTTGGGGCCGTTGCCCTGGTGGACGGGCAGCAGCACGGCGCCGACGGCGGCGACGGCCAGGTGGAGGGTGGGGAACTCCCAGCTGTTGGGCAGGTGTGCCGCCACCACGTCGCCGGGGACGATCCCGAGCTCCTGGAGGCCCCTGGCCAGGGCGTCGACGTCGGCGTGCCACTGCCGCCAGGTCCGGGAGCGGTCCCCGTCGACGAGGGCCACCGCGTCGGGGGCGGCGTTCACGGCGGCCTGGAACACGTCCGGGAGTGTGAAGCCGCCCAGGGCGCCGGGGGAACCGGCCGGCGGGTCGATCGTGTAGTCGGTGGTGCGGACGGGCATCGTCACTCCCGGAGGTTCAGATGAGGGCGCCGGGGTCCCCGGCCGGGGCCGGCACGGCGGTCATGGGGGTCACGGGCGCGCGCCCGGGGAATTCGGCGCCGAGCAGCTTGAGCAGCGGCGTGGCCTTCACCGCGGTCTCCTCGAACTCCGCCTCCGGGTCCGACAGCGCGATGATCGCGCCGCCCACGCCGTAGCGGAGGTTGCCGCCGTTGAGCACCACGGTGCGGATGACGATGCTCAGGTCGGCCGCGCCGGTCAGCGAGAAGTAGCCGATGGCCCCGGAGTAGACGCCGCGGGGGCCGTCCTCCAGCCGGTCGATGATCTGCATGGTGCGGATCTTCGGCGCGCCCGTCATCGAGCCGCCGGGGAACGCGGACCGTACGCCCGTGACCGCGCAGCCGTCCTCCCGGAGCCTGGCCCGGACCGTGCTCACCAACTGGTGGACGGTGGCGTAGGACTCCACCTGGAAGACGGGGGACGCCGTGACGGAGCCGATCTCGGCGCACCGGCCCAGGTCGTGGCGGACCAGATCGACGATCATCAGGTTCTCGGCGCGGTCCTTCTCGCAGGACGCCAGCTCCGCGACGAGGGCCGCGTCCTCCTCGGCGCAACCGCCGCGCGGCCGGGTGCCCTTGATGGGCTTGGACTCCATCAGCCCGTCCCGGTCGATGCGCAGGAAGCGCTCCGGGGAGGTGCTGAGGACGGACAGGTCCGCGAAGCCCAGGAAGGCGGCGAAGGGGGCGGGGCTGGTGCGGCGCAGGAAGCGGTACGCCTGCCAGGGGTCGAGGTCGGCCTCCGCCTCGATCATGTTGGTGAGGCAGACCTCGTAGGTCTCGCCGGCCTTGATCTCCTCCTGGCACTCGGCGATGAGCTTGAGGTAGCTGTCGCGGTCGTGCCGCAGCCGGATCCCGGTGGTGCCGGGCTCCACGGGCGGGTCGCAGGGGCCGGGGGTGTGGCCGGCGGCCCCGGCGAGGAGGCCGGCGGTGGTCCGCAGCCAGGCGCGGGCGGGGGCCTCGTCGGTGTCCTCGGCGAGGGCCAGCAGGTGGGTGGTGTCCGTGCGGTGGTCGAAGACGACGGCGCGGTCGGCGAAGACCATCACGGCGTCGGGTTCGGCGGGCCGGTGCGCCGCGTTCCCCTCGCAGTCGGCCTTGAGCTCGTAGCCGAGGTAGCCGACCCAGCCGAGGGCAAAGTCGAAGGGCAGGCCGGGGGTTTCGGCGCGGGTCGCGCGCAGGTCCTCCTCCAGCCAGGTCAGGAAGTCGCCGGGCACGGTCCGGGCGCCTTCCGTCGTGGCGGTCACGGTGACGGTGCCGCGGGCGACGTCGGCGGTGGCGACGCGGGCGAGGGGGCCGGAGGCGTCGCCCATGACGGAGAGTTCGCCGAGGGGGCCGCCGGTGCGGCTGCTGTCGAGCCAGAAGGGGTGGTTCCCGGTGCGGAAGAGCCGGTCGAAGACGACCTCGGGGTCCCAGCGGGTGGGGAGGCTCTCGGCCAGTACGCGCAGCCGCCGGGCGGGGGCGTGGTCCGCCGCGGCGGGGGCGGTTCTCGGTGCGGTTCTCGTGGCGGCGCGGGGGGTGTTGGTGGCGCGCTGGTGGAGTTCCGTCAGCTTCCGGAAGTTCTCCAGGATGCGGTGGCCGCCCTGGGTGCTGATGGACTCGGGGTGGAACTGCACGCCCCACAGCGGGAGGGTGCGGTGGCGCAGGGCCATGACCACGCCGTCCGGTGACCAGGCGGTGGGTTCGAGGTCGGGGGAGAGGTCGGTGACGGCGAGCGAGTGGTAGCGGACGACGTCGAGGGGGGAGGGCAGTCCCTCGAAGAGGCCGGTGCCGTCGTGCCGGACGGGGGAGACCCGGCCGTGGCGGGGCTCGGGCGCCCGGCCGACACGGGCGCCGTGGGCCAGGGCCATGCCCTGGTGGCCCAGGCAGACGCCGAGGACGGGTATCCGGCCCTCGGCGGCGATCTCCGCGCAGAACCCGAAGTCGGCGGGCCGGTGGGGGGTGCCGGGGCCGGGGGAGAGGACGACGTTGTCGAAGGCGCCGAGCAGCTCCGGGCGCCACGCCGGGTCGTCGTTGTGGATGACCTCGGGCTCTTCGCCGTTCACCTCGGACAGGTAGTGGAAGAGGTTGTAGGTGAAGGAGTCGTAGTTGTCGACGAGGAGCGTGCGCATCAGTGTTTCCCGAGTTCGCGGGCTATCTCGGCGTTCACGGCCACGTGATTGCCGGTGAGGAAGAAGTGGCCGCCGGGGAACACCTCGAGCCGGAAGTCCCCTTCGGTGTGCCGCTCCCAGGCCTTGGCCTCGTCCAGGGAGGTTCGGGGGTCGGCGTCGCCGGTGAGGACGGTCACGGGGCAGCGGACGACGCGGTCCTCGGGGCAGCGGTAGGTCTCGATCGCGGTGTAGTCGCCGCGGATCGCGGGCAGGGCCATCCGCAGGATCTCCTCGTCGCCGAGGACCCCGGCCTCCGTGCCGTTGAGGAGCTTGAGCTCGGCGATGACGCCGTCGTCGTCGCGCTGGTGCACGGTCTCGGGGCGGGAGGTGGAGGGGGCCCGGCGGCCGGAGGCGATGACGGCCCTGGGGGCGGACGCCGCGCCCTTCTGCTCCAGTCGCCAGGCCACCTCGAAGGCGAGGACCGCGCCCATGCTGTGGCCGAAGTAGACCGTCGGCTTGTCGTCCAGCTCCATGAGCCGGTCGGTGATCCGGTCGGCGAGGGTGGCGATGTCGGTGATACAGGGCTCGTGGCGGCGGTCCTGGCGGCCGGGGTACTGAAGGGCGATGACCTCGACGCCGGGGGCGAACCGGGCCGAGACGGGGTGGAAGAAGCTGGCCGAGCCGCCCGCGTGGGGGAAGCAGACCAGCCGGGTGGTGGCGGTCGTGGCCGGGTGGTAGCGCCGGGCCCACAGGGCCAGGTCGTTGTCCGCGCTGTTCAAGGGCTCGGGTCCTTTCTCGGTGGGGGTGGGACGGCACGGCGGCCGGGCGTTCCGTGCGTCAGTCCTCGTGCACGGTGATGGCCCGGGACGGACAGAGATCGCCCGCCCGCCGTATGGCGTCGGTCAGTTGGGCGCCGGGTTCGGTGGTCAGAACGGTGACCAGGCCGTCCTCGTCCTGGTCGAAGACGGCCGGGGCCGTCAGCACGCACTGGCCCGCGCCGATGCAGCGCTCGTTGTCGGCGGTGATACGCATCAGGAGCTCTCCCACTGGACGGGCATCTCGTGCAGCCCGAAGAGTACGACGTCGTGCTTGAAGGCGAGTTCCTCCACGGGGACGGCCAGCCGCAGGGTGGGGATGCGCTCGAAGAGCCTGCGGTAGGCGATCTCCATCTCGACGCGCACCAGGTTCTGCCCGAGGCACTGGTGCATGCCGTAGCCGAAGGCCACGTGGTGGCGGTCGGTGCGGGAGGGGTCGAAGGCGTGGGGGCAGGAGAAGACCTGCTCGTCGTGGTTGGCGGCGGCCACCAGCGGGATGATGCCCTCGCCGGCCCGGACGAGCTGCCCGGCGATCTCGACGTCCTCGACGGCCACCCGCAGGGAGACGATGTCGGCGACCGAGTGGAAGCGCAGCGTCTCCTCGACCACCCGGTCGTCGCCGATCCACTGGGGGTTCTGGAGGAGGGTCATCACGCCCAGCGCGATGTTGTTGGCCGTGGTCTCGTGGCCGGCGATCAGCAGGAGCAGCAGGACGCCCGACAGCTCGTGGGGGGCGATGGTGCCGGTGGCGAGCAGCCTGCTGACCAGGTCGTCCCCGGGCCACTTCGACTTGATGTCGATGAGCCGGTTGATGTAGCGCAGGAGTTCCTTGGTGGCGGTGTCGCGCTGCTGGTCGGTGGAGGAGCGGATGGCGACCAGGGTGCGGGTGCGGGACTCGAAGAAGTCGCGGTCCACCGGGGGAACTCCGAGGAGGGCGGAGATCACCAGGGAGGGCACGGGCAGCGCGAAGTCGGCGACGAGGTCCGCGGAGTTCCCGGAGGCGAGCAGCTCGTCGATGAGCTTGTCGACGGTCTCCTCGATCGCGGGGCGCATGGCCCGGACCCGTCGCACGGTGAACTCCGGGATGAGCGCCTTGCGGAAGCGGTCGTGCTCGGGGGAGTCCATCCCCACGAACCAGCCCGGGATCTGCTCCTGCCGGGGCACGCCCATGGTCTCGCTGATGTTGGGGAAGCCCTTGTGGTCCGGGTTGGAGCTGATCTTCGGGTTGGTGAAGACGCCGCGGACGTCCTCGTGCCGGGTGACCAGCCAGCACTTGTTGCCGTTGGGCAGATAGGAGAGGACCAGCCCCTCCTGCTCGCGGTAGGTCGTGTACCGGGGAGGCGGGAAGGCCTCACCGGGCTTGCGCAGCGGGAAGTCGACCACCATCGGGTCGGCGTGCGTCATGTCGGAAACTCATTCCCTCGTGGCTTGCCTGCGGGGCCGGTCACCCGGCGTCGTAGAACTCGCGGACCCGGCCCGTGATGAAGTCCTGGTCGGCGGCGGTCAGCCCGGTGTGGGTGGGCAGGTAGAAGCCGTCCTCCGCGAACCGGTTGGCGTTGAGCGAGGGCCAGTCGGGGTGGAGGTAGCCGGGCTGGCGGCTCATGGGCTTGAAGAACAGCCGCGTCTCGATGCCCGCTTCGGCGAGGAAGGCGCGCAGCTCCTCGCGGCGCTCGGCGCGGAGGTCGTACATCCACAGCACGTCGCGCGGCGGCATCAGGGTGATGCCGGGGATGCCGGCGAGGCCCTCGTCGTAGCGCTTCTCTATCTCCCGGCGGGTCGCGAGGATCTCGTCCAGCCGCTCGACCTGGGCGAGGGCGACGGCGGCCTGCATCCCGGTCATCCGGAAGTTGTAGGCGAGCTTCTTGTGGAGGAAGCTGTGGTCCCGGGTGAAGGCCATGGCGCGCAGATGGGCCAGCTGGCCGGCGAGCCTGGGGTCGTCGGTGAGGCAGATGCCGCCCTCGCCCGCCGTGATGATCTTGTTGGCGAAGAGGGAGTAGCAGGCGATGTCGCCCACCGGGCGGACGCCATGGGCCTCGGCGGAGTCCTCGACGACCCGGAGGTTGTACTGGAACGCGATGTCCATGATCGCGTCCATGTCGCAGCGCCGGCCGTAGATGTGCACCGGCATGATCGCCTTGGTGCGGGGGGTGATCTTCTCCTCGATGCGGCCGACGTCCATGTTGAGGTCGTCCGCGCAGTCGACGAAGACGGGGGTGGCTCCGGTGTAGGTGACCGCCCACGCCGAGGCGATCATGGTGAACTCGGGGACGATCACCTCGTCGCCGGGGCCGACGCCCAGGGCCCGCAGGGCGAGGGTGAGGGCGGCCGTCCCGGAGGAGCAGGCCACGCCGTGGGCGACCGAGTTCCAGTCCGCGAAGGCCTGCTCGAACCGCTGGATGACGGGGCTCTGGGACGATATCCAGCCGTCGCCGATGGTGGCGGTGACGTACTCGAGCTCCTTGCCGTCGAGCGCGGGGCGGGAGACGGGGTACTTGAACGACATGGGTTCCTCTCTGATCAGGCCAGCGCGGGGAGACCGAGGACCAGTCCGGCGGCCGTCTCACGACCGCCCGCCGCGCGCTGGAGGGCGCCCAGCCGCTCCGCGTTCTCGCGGAACGAGGGGTCGCCGAGCACCCGGGTGAGCTTGTCGACGACGTCGTCGACCGCGACGGTCTGGGGCCGGTCGAGGGTCAGGCTGATGCCGAAGTCCTGGCCGCGTACGGCCTGGTCGAAGCAGTCCACCCACAGGGGGCGCACCACCAGGGGCTTGCCGAAGTAGATGCCCTCGTGGAAGCCGTTGCCGCCGCCGTGGGTGAAGAACACCTTGACGTTGGGGTGGGCGAGGACGTCGAGCTGGGAGGGGACCCAGCTCTCGATGCGGAGGTTGGCCGGGAGGGAGTCCGCCGACGGCAGGAGGTGCTGCTGCTCCTTGGGCAGCTTCCACAGCACCTGGTGCTCGCCCTCCAGCCGGCGGGCCACCTCCACCAGCGCGCCGACCTGGTCCTTGGTCAGCCGGGTGATGGTGCCGAAGCCCATGTAGACGACCGACGACTGCGCATCGAGCCACGTGCGGACGTCCTTGTCGTCCGGGGTCTCCGGCAGGGGCGGCATCATCGCGCCCACCAGCCGCATCTTCTCCGGGACCGGGAAGGGGTAGTCCAGCTCGGCGATGGAGTTGCACAGGACCAGCTCGGCCTTGTCGATCCTGGTCATCGGGTTGGGCGGCGGGATGCGCAGCTCCTTGCGGATCCGCGTGTCCTCCTGGAGCACCTTGCCCATGGCCGGGTTGAAGAACATCGCCAGGGTCCGGTACTTGAACAGCTCGTTGCTCAGGCGCTGCGCCGGGGTCATCTTCCGCGGCAGCCCGGAGTGGGGGACCGGGAAGTCCTTGGGGGTGTGGCCCTTGGCGAACGGGTTGAGCGAGGTAAGGACATTGCTCGGAAGGAACGGGACGCTCAGGACGAACGGGATGTCCCGGGCGATGGCCAGGTCGACGGCGAAGCCCGCCATGCAGTCGACGACCATCAGCGCCGGCTGGACCTTGTCGACCACGGCCTCCAGCTTGCGGAACTTCCCCGCCTGGAGGGCCGGCTTGTAGGACTGCCGGATGACGGCCCGGTGCGCCCGGAAGCGGGAGGACTGCGTCACCTCCCGGTAGACCTCGTCGTCCCAGGTCACGGCGGACAGCTCCGGGATCACCTCGCCGAGCGAGGCGAACTCCACCGGGGAGCGCTCGACGATCCCCGCCACGTCCTCGCGGCGCGGTTCGTCGGTGGCGAACCACAGGTCCTCCACGCCCTGCCGGGAGAGCTCGCCCGCCAGCACGAGCAGCGGATTGAGCAGCCCGCTCTCCGGAAGACTGACGAACAGGATCGGCCGTCGCGCGGAGTCCATGGCATCCCTTTCAGTGGTGGCCGCAGGGGCGGGGCACGGGGTGCCCCGGGCTGGCCGGACGGCCTCCCCGCACTGTGATCTCATGCCACGTCCCGGGAAATCCTTAGACTCCTTCCGGACGCGACGCGCCGGGCAACTTCCTTTACCACGCAAAGATGGGAAGAGGTTCTAATGTCCAGGAGTTCGAGCAAGTGGAACCCCTAGTCATACAAAACACTCTAGAGTGACAAGAGACCTGACGAGGTGCCGCAAGATCCACCTTGGCGGGACTTGAGCGGAATGCGATGTCTGAGCGCCGAATCCCCCCAGGGGCGTGAGGAGAACTACCGTGCTGCACCGCCCGCGCGCCGGCGGCTTACAGGAGTCGCCGACCGGTCGCGGCGGGGAGCTGGCGGCGCTCGTCGCCCGCGCCGCCTCCGCCCACGCAGGCCACGCCCACGCGGTCCTGCTCAGCGGCCCCTCCGGCATCGGCAAGACCCGCCTGCTGCGCGCCTTCCTCGACGACCAGGCGGCCCGCGGCACCCGGACCCTCTACGCGGCCTGCGGCCGGGAACCCGCCGCGCACCGCGCCCCGACCGCCTACGACGGCCTGCCCGACGGCATGCCCGAGATACCCGAGGGCGCCGCCACGGCCCCCTACGGCGCGGTGCGCGCCCTGTTCGGCCCCCTGGGGCTCACCGGCGCGGGCCCCTCCCACCTCCTCCGGGGCGGCGCCCACCACGCCCTGCCCGCCCTGACCCCCCGCGCGACGACCGCCCCGCCCGCCCACCAGGTCCTCCACGGCCTGTACCGCCTCGCCGGCAACCTGATGACGGACCGTCCGCTCACCCTCGTCCTGGACGACGCCCACCACGCCGACGAACACTCCCTGCGCTGGCTCGACTTCCTGCTGCGCCGCGCCGAGCACCGCCTGCCGCTGCTGGTCGTCCTCGCCCACCGCCCCGAAGCGGAACCCCTCGCCGGGGACGCCCTGGCCGCCGTCGGCGCACCCCACCGCGCCACCGTCCTCCCGCTCGGCCCGCTGACCGAAGCGGAATCGGCCGAGCTCGCCCGGCGGATCCTCGGCACCCCCGTCGGCCCCGCCTTCGCCGGACACCTCGCGGCGGCCTCCGGCGGCAACCCCCGCACCCTCACCCACGCCCTGCGCACCCTGCGCGCCGAGGGCATCGCGCCCGACGAGCACGGCACGCGCCGCGCCGCCGAACTCTGCGCCGCCATGACCGCCACGACCACCCACCGACGGCTCGGCCACCAGCCCGGCTGGGTCCGCGACGTCGCCACGGCCCTCGCCGTGCTCGGCGAGGACGAACCGCAGCGCGTCGCCGCTCTCGCCGGCGTGACCACCGCCCTCGTCGAGGACGCCCTGACCGCGCTGCGCCGCGCCGGCCTCGTCGCCCCCGGCCACGCCGGCCTCGTGGACGCCGCCACCCGCGCCGCCGTCCTCGCCCCGCTCGCCGACCCGGAGCTGACCGCGCTGCGCACCCGGGCCGTCCTGCTGCTCAGCGACGCCGGCCGCCCCGCCGAGGAGATCGCCGAACACGTGCTGCGGCTGCCCGGCCCCGTACCGCCCTGGATGGCCTCCGCCCTGCGGGACGCCGCCGCGCGCGCCGCCGCCCGGGGCGGCCACAAGACGGCGGCCCGCTACCTCCACGCCGTGCTCCGCGCGGAACCGGACGACCTGTCCGCCCGCACCGAACTGGCCCGGGCGCTCGCCGAGATCAACCCCGAGGAGGCCCTCCCGCTGCTCGAGGAGGCGCTCGCGCTGCCCACCGACCCGCGCACGAAGGCGGCCGTCGCCGCCCAGTACGGGCTGACCTGCGTGGCCCTGCGCCGGTTCACCGACGCCGTCCGCGTCCTCGACGAGGCCCTGGCCGCCTTCGCCGCCGGGACCGGTCCTCGTACCGGCCCCGCCGACCGTGAGCTGGCCGCGCTCCTGGAGTCGGTCCTGCTGCTCGCCGGGATCGTCCGGCGGGAGACGATCGGCGCCGTCCGCGCCCGCGCCGCGCATATGACGCTGCCCCACGGCGACACCCCCGCCCAGCGGCAGAAGGCGGCCATGATGAGCATCCTGACCGCCCTCGACGGCCGTTCGGCGGAGCGGACGGTCGTCCAGGCCCGCCGGGCCCTGCGCTCCCCGGGCGTCGAGCCCGGCGGCTGGGCCGCCTTCGCCGCGGCCTTCCCGCTCGCCCTCGCCGACGAGGTCGACGACGCGCTCACCGCCCTGGACCAGGTCCTGACCCAGGGTCAGGAATACGGCGAGGCCCGGGTGTACACCCTCGCCCTGACCGCCCGCTCGCTCGTGCTGCACGGCATCGGCGCGATCCCCGACGCGCTCGCCGACGCCCGCACCGCCATGGGCCTGACGGCGGAGGATGCCCAGTGCGCCGAGCTGACGCTGCCTCATATCGTGCTGGCCACCGCCCTGGTAGACCACGCCGAGCCCCGGCGGGCCGAGGAGACCCTCGCCCGGATCGAACCGCGGGACCTGGACGGCCATGTGCTGGAGCAGCCCGCCTACCTGATGGCCCGGGCCCGCGCCCGGCGGGGGCTGGGCGACCGGGAGGGCGCCGTCGCGCTCCTCTTCTCCTGTGGGGACGCCCTGGCGGCGACGGGCGTCGCCAACGCCGTCTTCCACCCCTGGTGGGTGCACGCCGTCCGCCAGCTGTCCGCCCTGGGCCGCACCGGCGAGGCCCGCGAGCTCGCCGAGCGCTGGACCGGCCCCGCCCGGTCCTGGGGCACCCCGCGCGCCCTCGGACTCGCCGCCCATGCCCTGGCCTTGACCACCCCCGGTCCCGAAGGCGTCGTCCTCCACACCGAGGCCGTGGAGTGGCTGGCGGGCTCCCCCGCCCGCGCCGAACACGCCCGAGCCGAGTACTACCTGGGCCGGGCCCTGCTCGCGGCCGGCGACCAGCCCGCCGCCCGCGAGCACCTGCGCACCGCCGTCGGCCTGGCCCGCCAGTGCGGGGCCCTCGCGCTCGCCGAGGCCGCCCGCGGCGGCCTCGTCACCGCCGGCGGACGCATGCGCAAGGCCACCGGGTCCCGCACCGACCTCCTCACCCGCACCGAACGCAAGGTCGCCGCCCTCGCCCGCGCCGGGGCGAGCAACCGCGAGATAGCCGAAGCGCTGTTCGTCACCGTGCGAACCGTGGAGATGCACCTCACCGGCGTGTACCGCAAGCTCGGGGTCGGCGACCGGGCCGCCCTCGCCTCGGCGCTGCCCCCCGACGGCCCGCCCGAACCCCCCGCCGGAATGCCCATGGTGGCCTACGGGAGGCCCGCCCGTGCCGCTCGTTGATCCCCTCCTGGCGCACTACGGCCGGGCCCGGGGACGACTGACCTCGGCGCTGACACGCCTGGAACGGGGCGGCTCCGCCGTCGTCGTCGTGACCGGCCCCCCGGGCCACGGCCGGCACGCCCTGCTGCGCTGGGCCGCCGACGCCGCCGAGCGGCGCGGCCTCCAGGTCCTGACCGCCCGCGCCACCCCGGCCGCCACCACGGTGCCGCACGCCCTCACCGGCGCGCTCCTGGAGAGCCGGACGACCACGGCCGACGGCCGGGACGAGCCGCTGCAGGCTCTCGCAGACGGCCCGGGCGAGCTGCTGGCGGCCGCCGTCCGCGCGCGCCCCACCCTCGTCGTCGTCGAGGACGTACACCGGGCCGACCCGGACTCCGCGCGCCTGCTGGCCGCCCTCGCCGACCGGCCGCGAGGCCCCGTGGTGCTGCTGATGAGCACCTACGGCACCCCGCCCCGGCTCTCCGCCGCCCTCGCCCGGATGGGCGGTGGCGCCACCGAGCTCGTCCTCCCGGCGGTGGACGAACGCGGCGCCGCCGCCATGGCGGCCGCCGTCTGCGGCGGCACGCCCGCCGACGACCGGTTCGCCCGGGCCGCCGCCGAGGCCACCGGGGGCAACCCCGCGATACTGGAGGACGCGCTGCGCCGCCTGGCCCAGCGCGGACACCCGCCCGTCGCCGCCCACATACCCCGGATACGGGAGCTGGCCGCCGAGGCCGCCGCCGACCACGTCGTACGCGTCCTGCGCACCCTCCGCCCCGACGAACGCACCGCCCTGCGCGCCCTCGCCGCCAGCGGCGGCGTCCTGGACCTCCCCGCCCTCCGCCGGCTCACCGGCACCCGGCCCGAGGACGAACCCGCCCTGTGGGCCGCCCTGGAGGCGACCGGGCTCGTCACCCCCGGCCGGCCGCTGCCCGGCATCGACCCCGCCACCGCGACCCGCGTCCTCGCGGACATGCCCGCCGGCGAACGGGCCGCCCTGTACGAGCGCGCCGCCGAACTGGCCCACCGCGCCGGAACGGCCGGCGAGGACCTCGCGGGCCTCCTCCTGGACACCCCGCCGACCGGCCGCGACTGGGTCGTGCCCGCCCTGCGCCACGCCCACGCGGCGGCCGTGCGCCGGGAGGACCACGCCCACGCGGCCGCCTGCCTCCGCCGCGCCCTCGCCGAACCCCTGGCCCCCGCCGAACGCGCCCGGCTGGAACTGGAACTGGCCGCCACCGAGGCCCTGACCGCCCCCGAGGCCGCCGACCGCCGGCTCGGCGCGCTCGCCCGCGACCCGGACCCCGCCCTCGCCGCCTGGCGGGTGCGCGCCGTCGACCACGGCCTCCTGCGCGGCTACACCCACGGCGTGGGCCACGCGCTGGCCGACGCCCTGGCCCGCGCCGAAGGCGCCGAGCACGACGACCTCGTCGCCTTGCACTGGGCCGCCCACCACGGCTGGCGCGAGGAGACGGACCCCGGCACCCCGCGGATCCCCCGCCTGCCCCGCGTCCCCCGCACCCCGGCCCAGGCCGGCGTCCGGGCCTGGCAACTGGCCCGCGACGGCGAGGACCTGGCCGGCACGCTCCGGCTGGCCCGCGAGGCGCTCGTCCCCCCGGCCGGCCGGGACACCCTCCTGCTGCCCCGCCTCGCCGCCTGCCGCGCCCTCTACCTCGCCGACGACTACGAGACCGCCGACGCCGGCATCGCCGCCCTGCTCGCCGACGTCCGCCGCGACCGGCTGAGGGCCGGCGTCGCCCGGGTGCTCACCGTCCGCGCCGAGATGAGCCTGCGCCGGGGCCTGCTCTCCGACGCCGAGCGGTACGTGGCCGAGGCCGAGCGCTCCCTGCCGCCCGGCGGCTGGCACCCCGCCACCGCGCCCTATCTGTCGGCCGTCCGCACCGCCGTCGCCCTGGAGAACGGCGACCGGGACACGGCCCGCGCCTGCGCCTTCGTACCGGCCCCCGCCGGCGCCGAGGACAGCGCCCCCTGGGCGTATCTGCTCTTCGCCCGGGCCCTGGTCGCCGTCGCCGACGACGACCTGCCCGAGGCCATGGGACTCTTCCGCGAGACCGGCCGGATCCTGCTGCGCCGGCAGTACGTCAACCCCGCGCTGCTGCCCTGGCGTTCCCTCGCGGCCCGCACCGCCCTCGCGCTCGGCGAGCACGCCGAGGCCCGGCGCCTGAGCGCCCAGGAGCTGGCGCTGGCCCGCCGCTGGGGAGCCGCCGGCACCATCGGCTGGGCCGAGCTGAACGCCGCCCTGCCCACCGGCGAGCAACGGCCCGCCAAGGTGTGCCGCGCCGTGGACGTCCTGCGCGACACACCCGCCGGCCTGGCCCACGCCTGGGCGCTCGCCGACCTCGCCGCCCTCGAACTGCGCACGGGCAACGAGCCGCCCGCCGCCGCCCCCTGGGCGAGCGACCTCTCCGCGCTCATCACCGCCCACCCGAGCAGCAGACTGGCGGACACCGTGCGCCGGCTCGCCGGGGACCGCGGGCCCGCGCCGTCCCCGACCGACGTCCGTCGGCTGAGGGAGTGGGCCACCCTCTCCCAGGCCGAGACGCACACGGCGACGCTCGCCGGCCAGGGCCACGCCAACCGGGCCATCGCCGAGCTGCTCTCGGTCTCCCGGCGCACCGTGGAACTGCGGCTGAGCAGCGTCTACAAGAAGCTCGGCGTCAGCGGGCGCGGCGAACTGCGCGCCCTCGTCCGGGGAATGGAGAGTAACTGAACACATGCTGCTCGAACGAGGTACCGAGTTCACCGCGGTCCAGGACGCCCTGCGCGCCGCCGTCACCGGAGGGAAGGCGTCGTGTCTGCTGCTGACCGGCCCGGTGGGCATCGGCCGGTCCGCGCTGCTGCGGGCGCTGCCCGGCCCGGCCGCCGGGGAGGGCGTCCGCGTCCTGCGCGCCCACGCCGCCCCCATGGAACAGGACTTCGCCTTCGGAGTGGCACACCAGCTGTTCGACAGCCTACGGGCCCAGGAGCCCCCCGAAGAGAGCGAGCGACGGCAGGCCGACCCCCGGCTCACCGCGACGGACCACGCCATAGAGGCCACCGGTGACGCGGCGGAGGAGTGGGCGGTCCTCGAAGGGCTGCGCTCACTGCTCGCCGACGTCGGCGCGCGGGCCCCGCTGCTGATCCTCGTGGACGACCTCCAGTGGGCCGACACCCCCTCGCTGCGCTGGCTCGCCCACCTGGCCGCCCGCCCGCACGGGCTCCGCGCGGCCGTCGTGGGCACGCTGCGCGACGGCGACCCGGGCGGCCGCCGCCCCGCCGTCCTCGACCTGCTGGACGCGGCCCCGCGCGTGCTGCGCCCCGCCGCCCTGACGCCCGGCGCCACCCGGACGCTGGCCCACGAGCGCTTCGGCACCCCGGGCGACGAGGAGTTCACGGCCGCCTGTCACGACGCCACCGGCGGCAACCCGCTCCTCCTGACCGCCCTGCTCGACCGGATGGCGGCCGACGGCGACGAGCCGACGACCGGCCGCGCCGGCCAGGCGTACGCGCTGCGGCCCCCGCGACTGACCGAACGGCTCGCCGACTGCCTGCGCGCGCAGTCCCGCCCCGTACGGCACCTGGCCGGGGCCCTCGACGCCCTCGGCGGGTACGCCGAGCCCCACGTCGCCGCCGAACTGGCCGGCCTGGACCCCTGGGAGGCCGACGGCGCGCTGGGCGACCTCCACCGGCTGGGCCTGCTGACCGGGCCCGGCGAGCCGCGCTTCGTCCACCGCGCGGTCCGGGACGCGGTGGCGGCCTCGGCCACCCCGGACGAACGCCGCGAGCGGCACGAGGCCGCGGTGGACCTGCTCCACCGGCACGGCGCGCCCGCCGCCCTGATCGCCGAGCGGCTCATGGAGTCCGCCACCGCACCCCGGCCCTGGGCGGCCGCGATCCTCCGCGAGGCCGCCGAGACCGCGCTGCGCGCCGGCGACCCGGAGACGGCCGCCCGCGCCCTGCGCAGAGCGCTCCAGGACCGCCCCGAACCCGGCCCGGACCGCGCCCGGTTGCTGGCCGACCTCGCCGCGGCCGTCCGCGACACCGACGCCGCCGCCTGCGAGCGCCACGTCACCCAGGCCGTCTCCCTGCTGTCCGATCCGACCGAACGGGCCCTGGCCGCCCTGCGGATACCGCCGGCCTTCCTGGGCGCGCTGCCCGCCCCCGCCATCGCCCTGCTCCGCCGCACGGCCGGGGAGCTGGGCCCCGCCGCACTGCTGAAGGGCACGGCCCGCGAGGCGGCCCTGCGTCTGGAGGCGCGGCTGCGCCACGCGGGCCGCGAGGACCCGGCCGAGCTGGGCGCGGCGGTGCTGCGGCTGCGGCGCATGGGGGAGGAGCCCGCGCTGCGCTCGGCGGGCGAACGGGAGCTCGCGGCCGTCCTGCTCCACGCGGCGGCGGTCTCCGGCGCCCTGACGGCGGCCGAGGTGGCCCGCCTGGGCCACCGGATCCTGGAGCACGAGCCGGCCACCCCCGACCGTACCCACTCGGCGCTGCCCCTCGTGGTGCTCGCGCTGTGCGGGGCCGACTCGGTGGACGCCGTCGCCTCCTGGCTGTCCGCCGGGCACCGGCTGAGAGCCCCTTTCTCCTCACATCCGGAGAGCCCGGCGGCGGGCGCCGTCGACCACGCGGAACGTGCGCTGACGCTCCTGGCCCAGGGGCGGCTGACGCAGGCGCGCGAGCACGCCGAGCGCGTCGTCGACCGGCCGGGGGAGCGGGAGGGCGAGGGGAGCGGTGAGGGGAGCGCCACCTTCGCCGTGGTGCTCGCCGCCGTCGCGCTGGAGGTGCGCGACCCGGCGTTCAGCGAGCGCGTACTGGTCCTGGGCGGCCGGTGCCGGGCGCCGGGGCTGGTCACCACGTCCATGCTCAGGCTGCTGGAGGCATCGCTGGAGGCGGGGCGCGGCGACTGGTCGGATGCCCTGGAGACCGTCCTGTCCTGCGGCCGGCAGCTGGCGGCGTCGGGCTGGGACAACTCGGCGCTGTTCCCGTGGCGGCCCTGGGCCGTCAGCCTCCACCACCGGCTCGGCGACTCCGGCGCGGCACGCGCCCTCGCCGACGAGGAGCACGCGCGGGCCGAGAAGTGGGGCGCGCCCGCCGTGCTCGGCCGCGCCCTGCGGCTGAAGGGCCGGCTGTACGGGGGCGGCCGGGGCGAGGCCCTGCTGGGCGAGGCGGTCACCGTGCTCCGGGGTTCGGCCAACCGGCTGGAACTCGCCCGTGCGCTACAGGAGTTGGGCAGACGGCTCGGCGGTGGGCCCCGGGCGGAGGCGGCGCTGCGGGAGGCCGGGGAGCTCGCCGTGGCCTGCGGTGTTCCCCGGCTGGCGAAGCGGGCCGGGCGCGAGGAGCTCGGCGCCCCGGGGGCGCCGGCGGCGGTGCTCACCCCCGCCGAACGCCGGGTGGCCGCGCTCGTCGGCCGCGGTCTCACCAACCAGCACATCGCCCGGGAGCTCGGGGTGAGTTCCCGGGCGGTCGAGAAACATCTTACGAATTCCTATCGAAAATTGGGGATCAGAGGACGTGCTGAGTTGGCGTCGGGACAATGGGAACCGGCATTGGGGATGACCGGCTGAATCGTTTGTCCGCGCTTGTTGTGCGTGGCTTCCAATAAACCGTCGGTACGGCGCGCCCGGATGTCCGGGCGCGCCGTACGTGCATGGTGGGGCACCTGGGTGACGGGATGTCAACCGGCAAGGAAAGCCCAGGTCACATGTGGTTGTGGGGTCGTGGTCCGGCGGCGGGCAATTCGGCCCACCGAAGACCGAAGGGGGGACCGTACCTTTCCTGCGGCCGACCGCAGGTTTAGGGCGAGCGGCAGGGTGGTCGTTGACCGTTGACCGGCGGGTATCTAGTCTTTCAATCAGTTCGCCCAGTTCGGCTGCCGGGCCTCGGGACGAGGGTCTGGATTCCGCGTTACCGCGCGATTGCATAGCGATTCCGCATGTGTGAAGTGCCATGAAAGGGTCCCATCTCTTGTTGAATTCTGTTCTCGCTTCGGTCGAATCGGCTCGGGTCACCTCCCAGGACGGCCCGGAGGCCCAGGCGGGGTACCCGGACGCCCGCACGCAGTCCGACCAGTCGGGGCTGTGCATGGCGAGCCTCGACACGTCCCTGACCATCCAGCAGGCGAACCAGGAGTTCTTCCGGCAGTTCGACGGCTCCTCGGAGGAGCTGTGCGGCAGAAGCTTCCGCGACGTGGTGCACCCCAGCGTCCGGCAGCCGTTGATGCGTCAGTTCTCGCACCTGATCGAGGGCAAGCACCAGCGCTTCGTCACCCCGGTCATCGCCGTGGGCGCGGACGAGTCCCCCTTCACCGTGCCCCTGACGGCGGTCTCGGTGCGCGGCGGGCTCCCCGACACCACCGCGATCCTGGTGATGATGCCCGCGACCCGGAGCGTCGAGGGCGCCCGGGTGGTGGCAGGCCGCAAGAAGATCCTGTCCGAGATGGACGCGCGCATCCTGGAGGGCATAGCCGCTGGGGTGTCCACCATCCCGCTGGCGTCCCGCCTCTACCTCAGCCGGCAGGGCGTCGAGTACCACGTGACCTGTCTGCTGCGGAAGCTGAAGGTGCCCAACCGGGCCGCGCTGGTCTCGCGGGCCTACTCCATGGGCGTGCTCAAGGTCGGCACCTGGCCGCCCAAGGTGGTGGAGGACTTCGTCAAGTGAGCCGGGTGCGGCGGCAAGGGTGCCTAACGCGACAGGAGTGATGCCGTTCCGGACACTCATCGTCCGTTTCCATCAAGGAAGCGCATGGTTCACCGGAAAGCTGCTGCGTGTTCACTCTCCGTTTCCCTAGGGTCTGAGCTCTTCCTCCCGACATCCCAGGAGAGCCGACCCATGGACTCATCACGGCACCTCGTCGCCCACCTCGGGCTCGACCTCGCCGCCATATGCCTGCTGACGTTCGCGATCTACTACCCCCGGCACCGCCGCCGCGACCTCGTGCCGGCCTATCTCGCCCTGAACGTCGCCCTGTTCACCGTTGTCGCCGCCCTCGCCCAGGTGGGCGGCAACGGTGGGGCGGCGCTGGGCTTCGGGCTCTTCGGAGTGCTCTCGATCATCAGGCTCCGCTCCGACGCCGTCCAGCACGAGGAAGTCGCCTACTACTTCACCACGCTGGTCCTCGGTCTGCTGTGCGGACTGCCCAACCTCCCGTTCACCGCGGCCGCCGGCCTCAGCGCCGTCCTGCTCCTCGTCGTCTACGCCGCCGACCACCCCCGGCTGTTCGCCCGCTCCCGCCGTACGGTCGTCACCCTTGACGCCGTGCACGCCGACCCCACCGCCCTCCGCGCCGACCTCGCCCGCAGACTGGGCGAGCCCTTCCACTGGACGGTCATGGAAGTGGACTACGTCCGCGACCTGATGGTCGTCGACGTCCGCTACCGCGAACCCGCCCCGGGCGGCGCCCACCAGGCCGAACGGTCCCGGACCGCGCACCGCGCCGCGCCCGCGTGGGAGACCGTGTGACCACCACGCCGGCACCCCCGGTCCCCGCGGCCGTCCGGGCCGTCGGCGAGGCGGCCGGCGCCGCCGGGCCGATCTCCCTGGCCGAGGTCAACGCGCGCGCCGAGCTGATGGCCCGCTTCGACCGCAGCTATCTCGTCCCCGCCGACGCCTTCCTGGCGATGGCCCGGCGGCTCACCGACCCCCGGCGCCCCGGCGGCCCCTTCCGGGCCCTCACCATCGACGGACGACGCGCCTTCCGGTACCACTCGGTGTACTACGACACCCCGGAGCTCCGCTCCTTCCACGACCACCGGCAGGGCCGCCGCCTCCGCTTCAAGGTCCGCGAACGCGTCTACCAGGACAGCGGCGAACGGCAGTTCGAGATCAAGCTCAAGGGCGGACGGGGCGACACCGTCAAGCACCGCCGCCCCCTCACCGGCGAGGACACCCCGCTCGACGCGCCCTTCCGGGCCTTCCTCACGGACACCCTGCGCGACGCCTACGGAATCGACTCGCCCCCGGTGCTGCGCCCGTCCCTCAGCACGGACTACGTCCGCACCACCTTCGTGGCCGACGGCGAGCGCATCACCTGCGACGTCGGACTGGTCTGCGACGATCTGCGGGCGGGGCGGAGCGTGCGCTGCGCACCCGGCCTCGTCCTGGTGGAGACCAAGACGGCCGGTCATCTGACGGAGGCGGACCGGCTGCTGCACGACAGCGGCGTACGCCCGGCGGTCTTCACCAAGTACTGCGGGGCGTACGCGGCGCTACGACCGGGCCTCCCGGCCAACCGCTGGCGCCGCGCGGCCCGGCACGCCTTCAAGGAGTCCTGGCCGGACTGAGCGGCTCAGTGCCCTCCGCCGGGCCCTGCGAGGAGCGGCCCCAGCACCGGCAGACGCGTCAACTGCTGCTGGAGCGGCCCCACGAGCGGCTGAAGCGGGCCCGCGAGCGCGTTACCCGCGTTGCCGGCCGGCGCGCCCTCGGCCGGAGCCGCCTGGGGCTGCGCCTGCGGACCGGCCTGCGGCGCGGCCTGGGGTGCCGCCTGCGGCGCGCTCTGCGGGGCTCCCTCCCGCACCTGGTCCATGGCGGCGGCCTGCTCCTTCTTGACGAGCGCCCCCGGATTCGGGAGGTCGGCCGCCGCCTGGAACGACAGCGTCTCGGGCAGCTGCTCGGCGCTCGGGGGCGCCGCCGACGCCTCCGCCGGTGCGACCACGGCGAACGACAGGGCGGCCAGCAGCGGGGTGACGGTGTGGCGCAGACGCATGAGAGCCTCTCTCGATACCGGAACGACGTACACCACGAAAACGAACCAAAGCCCCGCAAGTCACTGAGGTGCGGTGGATCGCTCCGGGTCGCACCCAACGGGCCCTGCCGGTACGGTGATCGCAGCATTTTCCGGTGCGGACGACGGAACGAATGGGGTGGCGACGTGACAGCAGAGGGCGCCGAAGGCGGACCGCGCGCGAGTGAGGACGAGGGCCGGGCCCGGCGGCACGCAGTCGTCATCGGCGGCGGGCTCGCGGGCCTCCTCGCCGCGCATGTGCTCGCCGCCCACGCCGACAAGGTGACGCTCGTCGAGCGCGACCGCTTCCCGGAGGGCCCGGACAACCGCTCCGGCGTCCCCCAGGACAAGCACACCCACGTCATGCTGGAGAGCGGCCAGCACGCCCTGGAGAAGCTGCTGCCCGGCATCGTGGGCGAGCTGCTCGACGAGGGCTCGCCGCGCGTGGCGATGCCCACCGACATCCTGCAGTGGCAGGTGGGCCACTGGTACCGCCGGACCCGCCCCACCACCCATGTCCTCACCGGCTCCCGGCCCCTGACCGACTGGGTCGTGCGCCGCCGCGTCCTGGGGGGCGACTCCCGCGTCGAGACGGTCGAGGGCGTCGAGGTCACCGGCCTGCTCGGCGACGCCACGCGCGTACGCGGCGTCCGCCTGCGCGAGCGCGGCCTGCCCGCCGCCACGGCGGGCACCACCCTGGAGGCCGACATCGTCGTCGACGCCTCCGGTCGCTCCTCCCGCGCCCCCTCCTGGCTGGCCGCCCTGGGCGCCGAGCCGCCCCACGAGGAGGTCCTCGAGACCGGCCTCGCCTACGCCACCCGCTTCTACCGCACCCCAGCCGGGCAGGAGGACCCCGGCTTCCGGGGCATCTACATCATCCCCAACCCCGCCCAGCGCTACGGCGGGATCCTGATGCCCCTGGACGGCGGCCGCTGGTCCGTGATCCTCTCCGGCCTGCGGGGCAATGAACCGCCCACCGACGAGGACGGCTTCCTCGCCTTCGCCGCCAAGCTCCCGCACCCCGTCCTGCACGACTGGCTGCTCAAGGCGGAGCCCATCACCCCCATCCACGGCTTCCGCAAGACCGGCAACGTCCGCCGCCGCTACGACGGCCCCGGCCGCCGCCCGGCCGGCTTCCTCGCGACGGGCGAGGCCCTGTGCGCCTTCAACCCCGTCTACGGCCAGGGCATGTCCGTCGCCGCCCTCTGCGCCGTCGCCCTCCGCGACGCCCTCACCGACCCCCGCCGCACCCCCACGACCGGCCGGGTGCAGCGGGCCCTCGTCGAAGCGGCCCGGCAGGCGTGGGACATCTCCTCCGGCGCGGACAAGAACGTGCCCGGCGCGACCGGAAACCTCCCCCGGGACCGGGCGGTCGACCGGCCCGGGGACTGGTACCTCGCACGCGTGCAGCGGCGCGCCACGGGCAACCCCGTCGTGGGTGAGGCCTTCCGCCGGGTGCTCTCACTGACCGCCCCGGTCACGTCCCTCTTCGCGCCACCGGTCGCGAAGGCGGCCCTCTTCGGCCCGGACCCGCAGTCACCGGTGGAACCGCCGCTGACGGCGGAGGTGTAGCTGTTTACCGGGGCTCCGCCCCGGACCCCGGTCCTCAAGCGCCGGACGGGCTGAGTAAGCCCGTCCGGCGCTTGAGGACGGCTCACCCCACGTCCCGGCGGCGGAACGCCGCCAGCCCCACCACCGTGAGCACCGCCGAAAGCCCGGCCAACCAGAAGAACGGCCCCGCCGAAACCGCCGCCCCCGGCAACTTCGGCAGATGCCCGAACGGCGAAAGATCCATCACCCACCCCGGCAGCCGCAGCACCGGCCCCAGCCACCCGATGGCCAGACACCCCCCGGCGACCCCCCAAGCCGCCACCGCCCCCCGGGGCAGCGCCCCGAAGAGGAGGACGGCCACCGAGGCCAGAGCCCACGCGGCGGGCAACTGGGCGAGCGCCGCGCCGAGCACCCGCGGCACCTGCCCCCCGACGTCCCCGGCCGTGATGCCGTACGCGAGGCCCATGCCCAGGCCGCCAGCGAGGAGGACGACCGCCGTGCCCAGGCCGGCGAAGGCGAGGTGGCCGGCCGCCCACCGGAGCCGGCCGGTCGCGCCGGCCAGTACGGGCTCGGCGCGCCCGCTCGTCTCCTCCGCGCGCAGCCGCAGCACGCAGCCCACCGCGTAGAGCGCGGCGACCATGCCGAGCAGGCCTGTCAGGGCGGACAGGAAGGAGTCGGTGAGGCCCTGGTGGCCGCCCATCCGCTCGAAGATCTCGCGGGTGCTCTCGTTGTCACTGACGAGGTCGGAGACGCCGTTGACCAGGGAGCCGAAGACGGTGCCCGCGACGGCGAAGCCCGCCGTCCAGCCCAGCAGCGTGCCGCGCTGGAGCCGCCACGCCAGGCCGGTGGCGTCCGTGAGGTACCGCGGTGCCGTCGCGGCGCCCGGGCGTCCGGCCAGCAGGCCCGCGCCGATGTCGCGGCGCCCGGCCAGGGTGTAGGCGGCAGCGGCGGCGAGGGCCGCCGCCGCGTACGGCAGGACGAGGACCCACCAGCGCTCGCCCGCGAAGGCCCGGGTCTGCTCGGCCCAGCCGGCGGGGGAGACCCAGACCAGCGGCGAGGAGGCGTCGGTGCTCGCCGCGTCACCGGCCGCGCGCAGCAGGAAGGCCAGGCCCACGGTCGCGCCCGCGAGGCTCCGCGCCGCCCGGGCGGTGTCGGTGAGCTGGGCCGTGACGGCGGCGACGCCCGCGAAGCACAGCCCCGTACCGGCGACGGCCAGGCCCAGGGCGGCCGCGCCGCCGGCCGGCAGCCCGGCGCGGGCCAGCCCGGCGGTGACGAGGACGGCGACCAGGCCGTTGGCGGCCAGGGCCGTGAGCAGCGCGGCGGTCAGCGGGGCCCGGCGGCCGACGACCGCGGCGGACAGCAGTTCCTGACGGCCGGTCTCCTCCTCCTCGCGGGTGTGCCGGACCACGATCACCAGGCTCATGATCCCGGCGAGGACACTGCCGAGGGCGGCCATGCGCCAGGCGACCAGACCGCCGGTGGAATCGCCGAACACCGGCCCGTACAGCGCGCGGACCGAGGCGTTGGCATTGGTGGAGCGGGCCACGCCGGCCCGGTCGGCGGCCGTGGCGTACAGCGACTCGAAGGCGCTCGCGACGCTGACGACGGCCAGGGCCAGGGCCACGGCCCACACCGGCAGCAGCACCCGGTCGCGGCGCAGCGCGAGGCGGGCCAGCGTGCCCGTGCCGGCCAGCCGGGGCGAGGCGGGCCGGGGCGGGACGGCGGGGGCGCTCACGAGGTCACCGTCCGGGCGGGTCCGGCGGCGGTGTCCTGCTGGTAGTGGCGCAGGAAGAGCTCCTCCAGGGTGGGCGGGGTGCTGGTCAGGCTGCGGACGCCGGACTCACCCAACTGCCGTAGTACGGGCCCGAGTTTGTCGGTGTCCACCTGGAGCCGTACCTGCTGTCCCCGGCCGCCGTGGAGCTCGCGGACGGTGAGGTCGTGGACGCCGGGCAGGCGCGCCAGCCCGTTGGGCGCGCCCGTGAGCTCGGCGGTCACGGAGGTCCGGGTGAGGTGGCGCAGGTCGGCGAGGGAGCCGGTCTCCACGGTCGTTCCCTCGCGGATGATGCTGACCCGGTCGCACAGGGCCTCGACCTCGCTGAGGACGTGGCTGGAGAGCAGGACGGTGCGGCCGCGTTCGCGTTCCTCGGCCACGCAGGCGCGGAAGACCTCTTCCATCAGCGGGTCGAGGCCGGAGGTCGGCTCGTCGAGGACGAGCAGGTCGACGTCGGAGGCGAAGGCGGCCACCAGGGCGACCTTCTGGCGGTTGCCCTTGGAGTAGGCGCGGCCCTTCTTCGTCGGGTCGAGGTCGAAGCGCTCCAGCAGCCCGTCGCGGCGGGCCCGGTCGGCGCCGCCGCGCAGCCGGACGAGCAGGTCGATGACCTCGCCGCCGGAGAGGTTGCGCCAGAGGGTGACGTCACCGGGGACGTATGCCACGCGGCGGTGGAGCTCCACGGCGTCGTGCCAGGGGTCCTTGCCGAGCATGCGCGCGGAGCCGCCGTCGGCGCGCAGCAGCCCGAGGAGGACGCGGATGGTGGTGGACTTCCCCGCACCGTTGGGGCCGAGGAATCCGTGCGTCTCGCCGGTCTCGACGGTCAGATCGAGGCCGTTCAGCGCACGGGTCCGGCCGAAGGACTTCTCAAGGCCGGACGCGTGGATCGCCTTCGTCATACCTCCGAACGTACGCTTCTTTCAGAAATTTGTGAAGGTTGGAAAGAGTGTAAATTGACCTGTGGGATCACCGGAGAGAGGGCGGGATGATGACCGAGACGACCAGAGCGGGCGGCCACGACCAGGAGCGCGACGAGGAAGCGGTCTCCCGCTTCGTCGAGCGCTTCGCCGCGGAGCTCACCGACGCGGGCATGCCGCGCATGGCCTCCCGGGTCTTCGCGGCGCTCCTGGCCTCCGACTCGGGGGTGCTGACGTCGGCGGAGCTCGCCGACTCCCTGCGGATCAGCCCGGCGGCGGTCTCGGGCGCCGTCCGCTATCTCACCCAGGTCGACATGCTCGCCCGTGAGCGTGAGCCGGGCACCCGGCGCGACCGCTACCGGCTCAACGCCGACGTCTGGTTCCAGGCCCTCACCCGCCGCGACCAGCTGCTGATCCGCTGGGAGGGCGTGCTGCGCGACGGCGCGAAGACCCTGGGGCCCGGCAGCCCGGCCGGGGCGCGGGTGGCGGAGACCGCCGAGTTCATCGAATTCCTGCAGAAGGAGTTCCAGCAGGTCCTGGCCCGCTGGCGCGAGCACAGAGCCGCCCTCGGCGAAGGCCGGCCGTAGCCCCTCCCCCTACCCCGTGCTCCGAGGCCGCCGACAGGGCCGAACGGCCCTGTCATCCCGGGCCGATCGGGTGCGTTCCGGCACTGCCATACTGCTTTGCGCTCGGAACGACGGAGTACAGGAGACCCGCCCGTGAACACCCCCAAGGGCAACGACTATTACGCGCTGCTGGCCCGGCACGACGCGATGCGGTTGCGGCGGCAACTGCTCGCGCCCGGTGGGGCACCGGCCCCCGCCGCCGACGCCGGACCCGCGCCGGCCGCGCCGTACTGCGACGAGGCCGACCGGCGGCTGATCCTCGGTCACCTGGACCTGGTCACCCCGTTCGAGGAGCTCATCACGCCCCTGTACGAGGTGATGTTCCGCCGCCACCCCTATCTGCGCTCGATGTTCCCCGAGTCGATGGCGTTCCAGCGCGCCCATCTCGCCCAGGCCTTCCAGTACTTGACGGACCATCTGGACCGGCCCGAGGAGGTCGCCGCCACCTTCACCCGGCTGGGCCGCGACCACCGCAAACTCGGCGTCCGCCGCGCCCACTACGCGACGTTCGAGGACGCCCTGCGCGAGGCGCTGCGGCTGCGCGCGGGCCGGCGCTGGAGCGTGGAACTGGAACGGGCCTGGCTGCGCATGCTGCGGTCCGCCGTCGACGCCATGGTCGCCGGGGCGGACGCCGCGCTCACCGAACCGCCCTACTGGCACGCCACCGTGGTCCGTCACGAACTGCGCCGCCCGGACCTGGCGGTGCTGCGCGTGCGCACCCACGAGCCCTACCCCTACCGCGCGGGCCAGTACGGCGCGCTGGAGTCGCCCTTACTGCCGCACGCCTGGCGGCAGTACTCGATGGCCTGCGCCCCGCGCGCCGACAACATCGTCGAGTTCCATGTGCGGCGCACCGGCCCGCACGGGGTGAGCGAGGCCCTGGTGGACCGGACGCGCGCCGGCGACACCCTGCGCCTCGGCCCCGCCACCGGCACGATGACGCTCGGCGACGAACTCTCCCGCGATCTGCTGCTGGTGGCCGGCGGCAGCGGCCTCGCCCCCGTCAAGGCCCTGCTCGACGAGCTGGCCGGCCGCCGCACCGGCAACCGGCGGGTCCACCTCCTCCTCGCCGCCCGGGACCGCGGCGACCTCTACGACGGCGAGTGGCTCGCCGACCTCGAACGCCGCCGCCCCTGGCTGACCGTGCTGCCCGTCCTCGGCGACGCGCCCACGCCCGGCGGCCGGTCCGTGGTCGCCGACGCCGTGGCGCGCCACGGCGAATGGGCGGACCGCCTCGCCTACGTCAGCGGACCGTCCGGGATGGTCGAGGACGCCGTGCGAGCGCTGCGCGGGCTCGGGACGCCGGCCGCGTGGATCCATCACGACCCGCTGGGCTCGTCCCCCGTGTCGTCGGTCTCCGCCGCCAGATGGTGATCCACGCTCACCACGCCGTCGACGCTCTGGCACAGCTGGACGAGGACCGGCACCAGACTGCTGCGCCGCACCGAGCCGCTGAGCCGCACCTGACCGTGGTTCACCTCGACGCCCACGGCTGACGGCGGCTGCCGCAGCGTACGGACGAGGACGTCCTCGATGATCTCCTCGCGGATGGCCCGGTCGGTGCGGAGGAAGACCCGCAGCAGATCGCCCCGGCTGACCAGGCCCACCAGCCGGCCCGTCCCGTCCACCACGGGCAGCCGCTTGACGCGGTGCTCCTCCATGGTGCGGGCGGCCTCCACCACGCTCCAGTCCGGCCGGGCGCACACGGCCGGACTGGTCATCAGCCCCTCGGCGGTGGTCGCCTCGTGCTTCGCGCCCGAGGAGTTCACGCCCGTCGCGTTCGCCTGGGCGCCGGGGGCGCCAAGGGTGTCGTCGGGGTCCGGCCGCCGGGAGGCCTTCGCCAGCAGATCCGCCTCGGAGACCACCCCCACCGGCCGGTCCTCGGCGTCCACCACCGGGACCGCGGTGATGTCGTGCTCCTGAAGCACGTGCACGATCTCGGTGAACAGCGTGCCGCGCTGGACCCGGACGACCGAGCGGGTCATCAGATCGCCCACGGTTCTGTGCTGGAGCATGTTCCGGTCCCTGTTCCGCCGTGTCCGCCGGGAGGGCGGGCACGCCCCCGCCGGTCTCCCGTGATGCCCTCCCAGCCTCGCACATACAGGGACGTACCGGCGCCGCCCGGGTCGGGCATGACCGGCATGTGGCGATCTCATGTCAACCACCCGGGACCCTTCCCCTGACCAGCGTTGACTCGATACCGTCCGGTCGGTTGTGATCGATCGTCGATCGCGACCGACCACAGACCGGGCGCCCGCCACCGGGGCCGCCCGCACCGAAAGGACCTTTGTGCGCGCACAGCTCCGCCGAAGAGCGATATCGGCTCTCGTCACCACCGTCGTCGCCACCCCCGCGCTGCTCGCCGTGGCGACGCCCGCCGAGGCACGGCCCGCCGGGCAGCACGAGAAGGCCGAACGGCTCGCCCGCAAGCTCGTCAAGAACTCCTCGGGGAAGAGCGCCTACCGCCACCTCCAGGCCCTCCAGAAGATCGCGGACGCCAACGGGGGCAACCGCGCCGCCGGCACGCCCGGCCACGTGGCGTCCACCGAGTACGTCTACGCCCTGCTCAAGAAGGCCGGTTACGACGTCTCGTACCAGGACTTCGACTTCTACGAGTCCAAGGCGCTGCGCGAGAAGCTGAGCGTCGTCTCGCCCGAGCCGCGCGAGATCCGCACATTCGCCTACAAGTTCAGCAAGGCCACGCCCGAGGGCGGCCTCGTCGCCCCGCTGGCCGCCGCCCGCGTCGACGAGACCCCGGGCTGCGACCTGGACGATTACGCCGGCCAGGACTTCAAGGGGAAGATCGCGCTGGTCAAGCGCGGCAGCTGCGCCCTCCAGCAGAAGGAGGAGATCGCCGCCAAGGCGGGCGCCGCCGGCCTGATCCTCTACAACCACTCCGGCACCGAGCCGGTCCGGGGCACCGTCGGGTCCCCGGACAAGGCCCACATCCCCGCCGCGGGCGTCTCCCTCGCCGACGGCGAGGCACTGGCCGCGCAGATCGCCAAGGGCGGGGCCAAGGTCCGCCTCGACGTCGCCACCGAGGCGCTCAAGCGCCCCACCCGCAATGTGATCGCCGAGACCAAGGGCGGCAGCGCCGACCACGTGGTGACGCTCGGCAGCCACCTCGACTCCGTGCCCGCCGGCCCCGGCATCAACGACAACGGCTCCGGCTCCGCCGGCCTGCTGGAGGTCGCCCTCAAGCTCGCCCAGCAGACCCGCGGCCACGGCCAGCAGCCCACCAACAAGGTGCGGTTCGCCTGGTGGTCCGGTGAGGAGCTCGGCCTCCTCGGCTCCGAGCACTACGTCGCCTCGCTCAGCGAGAAGCAGCGCAAGCAGATCGCGCTCTACCTCAACTTCGACATGATCGCCTCGCCGAACCCGGTGGAGTTCGTCTACGACGGCGACGACTCCGACCACACGGGCTCGGGCCCCGGCCCCAAGGGCTCCGCGCAGATCGAGAAGCTGATCAACGGCTACCTCGACCGCAAGGGCTCCCCGCACGAGGGCACCGACTTCGACGGCCGCTCCGACTACGGCCCGTTCATCGACAAGGGCATCCCTGCGGGCGGCACCTTCACCGGCGCCGAGGGCATCAAGACCAAGGAGCAGGCGGCCCGGTTCGGCGGCACGGCGGGCGCCGCCTACGACCCCAACTACCACGGCGCCGGCGACACCCTCGCCAACATCGACCGCAAGGCGTTCGACCTCAACATCGGCGTCATCGCGCACGCGGTCGGCATCTACGCCCACGACCTGAGCTCGCTCGACGAGCCCGCGGGACACTGATCCCCGGGGCCGGGCGGCTCCGTCGGCGCCGCCCGGCCCGGTTCACCTCCTCGTTCCCCCCGTTCCACCTCCTCGTTCCACCTCCGCGTTTCAGCGAGCGGAACACTTCCCCGGTCCCGCCGCCCGGGTGCCTAGGGTCACGGACAACCGCACGGCCGGGAGGCCGGTCACGGAAGCCCGGACCACGGAGCCAGGGAGGGGAGCCCGGATGCGATCCTGCGTACTCAAGGCGGTCCCGGAGGACTTCACCGTCACCGAGTGCCTGGGGCTGCCCACCGGCAGGGCCGCCGACCGCGACTACCAGTACCTGCTGCTGCGCAAACGCGGCTACACCACCCATGAGGCCATGAGCGCCCTCGCCGCCCACCTGGGCGTCCCCCCGGACGCCGTCGCGGCCGCCGGCCTCAAGGACGACGACGGCGTCACCGAGCAGTACCTGTCGCTGCGCGGCCCGGTCTCCGACGGCCGGCTGCGCGCCTTCAGCGCGGGCATCGGCGACGACCACCACTGGCTGCGCCTCACCGCCCACGGATACGGCCCCGAACCCCTGCGCGCCGGGGACCTCGACGGGAACTGCTTCCGCGTCGTGGCCCGCGCGCTCGACCCCGGGACCGCCGGGACCCTGCGGGAAGGCCCCGCCCGGCGCACCCTCTTCTTCGTCAACTACTACGGCACCCAGCGCTTCGGCGTGCCCGGCGGCCCCAAGGAGACCCACCTGCTGGGCGAGGCGCTGCTGCGCGGCGACGACGCCACGGCCTTCGCCCTGCTGCGCCGCTCCGGCTCCCCCGAAGGGCGCCTGGCGCAAGGCCACCGGGGCAGCCCGGCCCGCTTCCTGGCCGGCCTCGACCCCCGCGTCCCCGTCTTCTACCGCTGCTCGTACGCCTCGTACCAGTGGAACGGCCTGCTGCGCGACCAGGTGGAGCGGGCGGCGGACGGACGGACCGTCGACGAGGAGGACGACGGCATCCCGTACACCTTCCCGACCACCGCCGAGGCCGCCGTCGCCGTCCTCGCCCGGTGCCCCGTCCTGGACCTCGACCGCTACCGCTGGGCTGCCGGGACCATCCGGCACGACCGGGCACCGCGGCCGACCGTCGTACAGACCCAGCTCAGGATCGACGGCGTCGCCCCCGACGAGCTCCACCCGGGCCGGTGGCGCTGCCGACTGTCGTTCTTCCTGCCCTCCGGCTGCTACGCCACCACGGCCGTACGGCAGTTCCTGCTCCAGCGGGAGGACGGGCGGGAGCCACCCGTCAGCGGGCCTCGACGGCCCCCAGCTGGGCCACGGTCGCGGCCGCGGCACCCTGGGCGTGGCGCACCGTGGTCATCAGGCGCACCCGGTCCAGCGGGCCGACCACGGTGATGCCCGCCAGGGCGTGGCCCGTGGGATGCAGCACCGGCACCGCGACGGCCACCGACCGCAGCCTCCCCGTGGCCACGGCGTACCCCTGCCGGGCGACCTCCGACAGCTCCTCCCGCAGGGCCGGGGTGTGGGCCAGCATCGCCCTGCCCACGGCCCCGGCGCAGAGCTCGCCCTGCTCGGCGCGCCACGGGCCGTCGGCCGGCGGCGCGGGCGAGCGGATGCCCTCCAGATGGACGACGCTCGTGCCGTCGAGGACGGACAGATAGGTGCTGTGACGCGTCACGTCGTGCAGCCGTTCGAGGAAGGGCGACGCCACTTCCCGCAGTCTTCGCTGCCAGGGAGCACGCGAGCCGAGCAGGAACAGGTCGTGTCCCAGCCGGACGCCGCACCGGCCGCGCTCGAGCAATCCCCAGTCGACCAGCTCCTTGATCAGCCGGTGGACGGTCGGTTTCGGCAGGCGGGTACGGCGGGCCAGCTCGGAGAGGGTCAGCTCCGTCTCTCCCGCGCGGAAACAGGCCAGCAGCGCGAGCCCCCGGGAGAGTTTGGACCGGGCTCCGGGCGTGGCGCTGAGATCGAGGTACACCAAGGCTGCCCCCAGTATCTGCGGCTCACCCCTCCGTGGAGAGGTCCGGGGAGAACCTACCGCCGCGGGTAGGGATTCGGGTGGCGTGCGCGTCGCGTTCGTCTGGGTCCTGCAAAGCCGGGCGGCCCCGGGCCGCCCCGCGCGAGGGAGAGCACCATGCAGAAGATCACCCCCTGTCTGTGGTTCGACGACCGGGCGGAGGAGGCGGCCACGTTCTACACGTCCGTCTTCCCCGGCTCCCGGATCGTGGACGTCCGGCGCTACGGGGAGGCGGGCCCCAGGCCGACCGGGACGGTGATGACCGTCGAGTTCGAGCTCTCGGGGCAGCGGTTCGTCGCGCTCAACGGCGGCCCGGACTTCACGTTCAACGAGGCGGTCTCGCTGATGGTGGACTGCGCGACGCAGGAGGAGGTGGACGAGCTGTGGGCCCGGCTCAGCGGCGACGGCGGGGCCGAGGGTCCCTGCGGCTGGCTCAAGGACAAGTACGGCGTCTCGTGGCAGATCGTACCGAGGGTCCTCATGGAGCTGGTGGGCGATCCCGATCCGGTCAAGTCCCAGCGGGCCATGCGGGCGATGCTGGGCATGAAGAAAATCGACATCCAGGGCCTGCTGGACGCCTCCGAGGGGTAAGGACGGCCTGTGGAGGCGGGGTTGGCGAGGGGGCCGGGGCGGCGTGAAAGCGCCGCATCGCGGTCGGTTTTACCTCGCCAATATTGCCCCATGACCAAAGCTTGACTAACGTCCTGTCGCGTCGGCCGGGGCCCCGAGGGCGCCCGGACCAGTACCGGCGCACCCGCACCCGCACCCGTACATGCAACCGCACCGCGGACGCAGAAAACCCCGGGGTCGTATCGCGCCTGACCGCGCGACAGCTCCCGGGGCCTTCCCCACTCTTCACTTGTCCTTCTCGTGACGCCGACCACCCGACCGCGAGCTGTAGCGAGCAGCGGTCAAAGCACGCGTCGGCGCCCCCTGTTTCCCGGAGGGTACCGTGAATCACCCCAACCGGCTACGTGCCGCCATCGCCGAGAACGGCACCACACCTCTCATCGGTGTCTTCGACATGTTCTCCGCCTCCGTCGCCGCCCAGCACTACGACGGCATGTTCGTCTCCGGGTTCGGCTTCGCCGCCTCGCACTACGGCCTGCCGGACATAGGTTTCATCGCCTGGCCGGACATCGTCGCCTTCGTCCAGCGGATGCGCCTGGCGTTCCCCGCCCACCATCTGCTCGTCGACATCGACGACGGCTACGTCGACCCCGAGACCGCCTGCCACACCGTGCAGCACCTGGAGGCCATCGGCGCCTCGGGCGTGATCCTGGAGGACCAGAAGCGCCCGCGCCGCTGCGGCCACGTCGACGGCAAGCAGATCCTGCCGCTGGAGGAGTACCTGGAGAAGCTCGAACTCGTCCTGTCCGCCCGGCGCGACCTCGTCGTCGTCGCCCGGACCGACGCCACCGAGGAGGACGAGATCCTGCGCCGCGCCGAGGCCCTGGCCGCCAGCGACGCCGATGTGATCCTCGTCGACGGCGTGCGCAGCGTCGAGTGGATCCGCAAGGTGCGCGGCGTCATCGGCGACAAGCCCCTGCTGTTCAACCAGATCGCGGGCGGCAAGTCCCCGCGCCTCAGCCGGTCCGAACTGACCGAGCTGGGCGTGGACGTGGCGATCTACAGCACGCCGTGCCTGTTCGCCGCCCAGTCCGCGATGGACGAGGCGCTGCGACGGCTCAAGGACGACGACGGACGGCTGCCCGAGACCACGCCGTCGAGCGTGGGTGTCGCCGAGTGCCTGGCCCTGCTGGAGAAGAACATCAGCCGGAACCACCGCCTGCCGGCCCCGGCCCCGACGGCGGCCGGGAGCTGATTCCCCTACGACAGCGGCCGACGCCCCCGCCCACCGGTCCTCTCGGGCCGGTGGACGGGGGCGCACGGCCGTTCCGCGACCCGGCTCAGGGTGCGCCGATGGCGTCCAGATAGGCGTCGGCCTCCGCCGGGTCGAGGAACCACCGTGCCTCGGACGGGTCCGCGTACAGCTCGGCGAAACGGTCGGCGACCTCCGCGCGTACGGTCGCCGCCCCCAGCACCCGTGCCATGTGCGGGGACAGCGGGCCGAGCATCGCGGTCGTGAAGGCCGTCGCGTGGCGGGCGTAGGCCCAGAACTCCTCGAAGGTCTCGCGCATCCACCCGTCGTCGAAGGGCCGTTCGCCGCGCGCGAGGATCGCGCGCCGGTAGACGTCGGCGCAGCGGGCGGCGCTGTTGGAGCCCTGCCCGGTGACCGGGTCGTTGACGACGACGGTGTCGCCCATGCCCAGGAGGGACACGCCGTCGTCGAGCCGGGCGACGGGGTGGCGGACGACGGGGTCGACCGCGCCGTAGAGGGTGGCGGTCGCGTCCGTCGGCTCCGCCTTCTCGCACAACTCGTGCTCCCAGGGGGCGAATTCGCGCAGCAGGCCCAGGGAGCGCCTGAGGTTGTCGTGCGGCGAGGGGCGGTCCTGCCAGCAGTCGAACGGGCCGCCGGGAACCGCCTCCCACAGCAGGATGGTGCAGGGACCGCTTGTCGTCAGGGCCGGCTGGAAGAGGATCTCGCCGACGTCGGGCGCCCTCAGAATGCGCACATGCGTCTCCGCCGGGTCCGGGGGAGCGGCCACGCCGCGCAGATAGAGGCAGGACAGGGTGCGCTGGGGCCGGTCGTAGGGCGAGCGCGCGGGGTCGCGCGGGAAGAGGCCGGAGAGTCCGCCGCGCCCGGCCGCCACGATCGTCAGCTCGTGCCGGCGGGCCAGCTCGCCGAGCCCGGCCCGGTCCAGCGAGCGGTACTCGACCCGGCCGCCCCGCCGCTCGAACAGCTCCAGCCAGCCGGAGAGTTTGACGCGCTGGTCCACCGACCGCTGGGGATGCCGCAGCCTGCCAGTGATGGCGGCCGAGACGGTTCCCGGCGGGTCGATCATGGTGGCCCGCACCGAGTGGACCGCGGGCACCCGGTCGTCCCACAGGTTCAGCCCGGCCTCCCGCTCGATCGTCTGCGCGGGCCCGAACATCGCCTGGGTGGACAGCACGTGCCCGTCCCGGATCTCACCGGCCGTGCGGGCGGACACGAGCGTGACGTCGTACGCGTGGGCCTGGAGCCCCAACGCCAGCTGTAATCCCGCTTGTCCCGCTCCTACGATGGCGATCCTCCGCATGAGACCCCCTCAGGTCCGCAAGCCCGGCAACGCGTGGTGCCCGGCGGGCACCACGCGCCCCATCGTGCAGTGGCGCACCGCCGGCCAACAGAGGGCGGCAGGCGCCACAGTGGGCTAGGCGACGGTGAAGGAGGCCGGCGGAGTGGGGTTGTCGGCGTTGTCGTAGCCGATGGCGCAGTAGGTCCAGGGGCCGCCGGACGCCTTGAGAGTGGTGGGGATGCCCAGGAAGTAGCGGTAGCCCTCGGGGTCGGCGCAGTCGGTGCCGGCCTTCGGGCCGTACTTGACCTTGTACGACGTGATCTCCCAGGGCGCGTAGACCGGGCGGACCCAGAAGTCCTTGCCGCCGTCGTCACCCTCGAAGCTCCGGATGTCCACCGTCGGGGCGACGGTGGGCGGGGTGTCGTCGACGCGGGCGTAGGCGTACGACGGGTGGGCGAAGGAGGCGGCCCAGCCGGGGCCGTGCGCGGTGCCGTCGGGCCCGCCGGCCACGCACAGGACGTGGAGGCCCTCCCGCTGCGGCAGCGGGTCCTTGTGGTCCACGCCCGCGGCCGTCAGCCGCCGGGGCTTGCCGTAGCCCTCGGGCCGGGTGCAGTCGGTGGCCCCGAACGGGCCGCTCTTGAAGGCGATGTAGGTGTGCCGGCCCGCCTTGTCGGGAGTGACGCGCGCGTCCCAGCGGGCCGGTCCCTGAGGCGTGTGGGACTGCGTGTGCTGTCCGGCCGATTCGACGGTCGCCTGCTCGCCCCGGTCGAGCCGGCAGCCCGGCCGGCGCAGCCGCAGACCCGCCCCGTCCAGGCAGGAGGCCACGGCGTCGACGGGCGTGGCGTAGGCCGTGTCGTCCTTGGGGACGACCAGCCCCGACGGGCCGCCCTCGCAGGGCCGGCCGAGGCCGCAGCCCAGATAGCCGGGCGTGGCCACGGTGTTGAGCAGCCCGACGAGCCGGGTCCCGTCGGCGGTGGTGACGGCCCCGCCCGACGAGCCGCCGCTGATGCCGAGGCAGTCGGTGCGGGTGAAGTCACGCCACAGCCAGGAGGATTCGTGCAGGCTCACGGAGGCGGCCGTCGCCCGGCACGTGGACAGGCGAAGGAACCGCTTGCCCTCCTCGACCCCGTCCGTCGGCGCGTGGGCCGCCCGCAGCGGCGTCCCCGCCGCGACCGGACGGTCGGCGAGCGTCCGGGGCGTCACCTTCAGCGCGGCGAGCTCCCCGTAGGTGGCCGAGAGCTGGAGCAGCGAGACGTCGATGTCCTTCATCGTCGCGTAGACGACGCGCTCGACGGTGAACTTCTTCTGTTCCGCGGTGTTGTCGTGGAAGAAGGCGGGGGTGAAGCTCCAGCCGTCGGGCGCCGGCTGGTCGACGACGACGTCATTGGTCCGCATCGTGTCGTCGGCGCAGTGCCCGTTACTGAGGATCAGCGCCTTGCCCGCGGGATCCGGCTTCCCCGTGGCGTGCACGACGGTCGCCGTGCACGTCGTACCGCCGCCCCCGACCAGCCGGCCCGACGCCCGGAACCGCTGTCCGTCGGCCGACCCGGCGGCGATCAGCGGCGCGTCGTGGTCGCGCGGTACCGGCCCCTCGGCGGCGTGGGCCGGGCCCGCCCAGAGCGTTCCGGCGGTGAGGAGAGCGGCCGCGCTCGCGGCCAGCAGACGTATTCGGGCGGGGGGAACGACGTCCCTCACGGCAATCTCCTTGATCGTCGACCGCTGACGGCCCGACTGTGGCAGAGCCCGAGGAGACGGGCGACGGTGCGCGTCCGCTTTCGGCCAGGCACGGAGCAGGCAAGCGGAGGGCGATGTTCCGTAAGACTTTACGATCGCTCGATGCACAAACGCCCGTCCGCGAACGCCATTACTTGCGGAGAGGGTCAGGCCAGGACGTCCTCTCCGGGGTGCGGCGTACAGGGGCCTGTACAGGCCCCGCCCGGCCCATGACCATCCACAACCGGAGGGACCAGTACTTCCGTGATCCCACACGATGCAGGCGACGGGGCGACGGGCCGGCGGCGGGGAGGGAAACGGTGACGCTCTCCCGCCATGCGGGTACGTTTCCCATGACCGAACTGCCTGCCGATTATCGTGCGTTCCACCAGCTCTACCGCCCCCGCTACATGCAGTGGGCCGAGCTCTACCTCGGCAATCGCCACGACGCCGAGGAGGCGGTGGACCAGGCCTTCGAGGACCTCTGCTTCACCTGGAGCGAGGTCCTGAGGACCGAGTCGCCCAACGCCTACGCCTGGTCCGTCGTCCGGCACCGCACGATCGACTGCGCCCGCGCCCGGGGCCGGCGCCCCACCGTCATCGACACCGCCGCCTTCGAGACGTCCGCGCTGCGGCACGCCGTCGACCCGATCGGCGAGCTCGAGGAGAGCCTGTCGGTCTACAAGGCCATCTGCGCCCTGCCCGAGCGCCAGCACGACGTCATCGTCCTGCACTACTGCCTCGGCTACAGCGTCCGCGAGACCGCCGACATCATGGGCATCACCCAGGGCGGGGTACGGTCCACCGCCCGTTTCGCGAGACACCGTCTCCACGACGCCCTCGGACTGGAGAGAGAAGAGGAGCACCGGTGATCGGGTCCCTCGACCACGCCCTGGCCAAAGCCCGCCTCGAACCCCGGCCCTACACGATCGCCGACACCGATCAGGCCGAGGCCCGGCTGCGGGCCCGCCTGGCGGAGCGGATGTGGCACGGCGCGCTGTACTTCGACGACCAGATGGAGCCCGCCCGCGCCGCCGCCGTACGGGCCGCCGAGCGCAACTCGCTGCCGCACCGGGCCTTCCGGCGGCGGCTGCGGAGCCTGTGCGAGACGGTCGTCGCCCAGGACCTCCACAAGCTCGGGGCCTTCCTGGCCCACCGGATGCTGGAGCCCGACGGGGCCCTGGTCCTCGGCTGTGTGCTCCAGCTCGCCGACCGGGAGGACAGCGCGCGGTTCTGGTGGCAGTTCGCCGCCGGCGCGGACGCCGCCGGCGCCGCCTGCTGCCTCTACCTCCACCACATGGCCTTCGGCGAGCGCAGGGAAGCGGAGCTGTGGCGCCGTCAGGCCGGGCTGGAGGCGCTCATCCCGCAGACCCCGGAGGACATCGACCGGGGCGACCTCAACGCCGCTCTCCAGTTGCTCGACAGCCTCCGCGGCGGGGAGTGCTTCTCGCCCGCCGCGAGCGCCGTCATCGCCTATGTCCCCGACGCCCTCGGCTTCGTCGAGGAGGTCGATCTGCCCCTGCCCCAGCCCGACTTCCCCGAACGCATCGGGGAACTCACGGCCACGGCCTGACCGATGACACCCCGGAGGGACCGGTGGGACGCCGGTCGCCTCCCGGGGGCGTGGCCTGTGGACAGGGGGCGCCTGCCGGACCGAGAATCACCCTTATGACCTCACCCGACTTCCGTACGCGCCTCACCCGGCCCTCCGAGGCCGAACGGAATCAGGCCCTGGTCGTACTGAGGGACGGCGCCGGCGACGGCAGGCTCTCCCACGACACCTTCATGCGCCGGATGAACATCGTTCTGACCGCCCGCCACCGCGCCGAGATCGACCTCGCCATGGCCGACCTGCGTACCCACGGCCGCTTCTCGGAATACCTCGTCCGCACGGTCACCCGCCTGGCGGGGTTCACGGGCCGGCTGCGCGGCGCCTGGCGCGGCGCCCGGCTCCCCGGCCTCCGGCTGCCCGAGCCGGGCGAGGCCGCGCTGAGCATCGGCCGCTCACCCCTGTCCGGCCTGCGCTTCGACCACGACACGGTCTCCCGCCGCCACGCCGAGCTGCGCTACGTGGACAACCACTGGCGCCTGTCCGACCTGGGCTCGCGCAACGGCACGTACGTCAACGGGCTGCGCATAGCCGGCACCGTACGGGTACACCCCGGCGACCAGGTCGCCTTCGGCAGTCTGCATTTCCGTTTGTCTGCCTGATCCGTTTGTCCGTCTGATCCCTCGCACCGCCCCTTCGCTCCTTCGCGCGGGGCACGCGCCCCCGCCCGCCCGGTGCCCCGGGCGCCGCCCGGTCGTTGGCCCGGGCATGGGCAGACGGCAGGGGAGCGGACGCACCCGACGGGAGTTCCTGGCGACGGCGGGCGGCGCCGGCGGCGCGGCCGCCCTGACGGCCGCCGGGCGCGCCGGGGCCGCCGCCCGGCACGGCGGAACGGGCCGCGGCGTGGCGGTGCTCGGCGGCGGCGTCGCCGGGCTCAGCGCCGCGCAGGAGCTCGCCGAGCGCGGCTACCGCGTCACCGTGTACGAACGCAACACCGCTCTCGGCGGCAAGGCCCGCAGCATGGACGTCCCCGGCACCGCCCGGGACGGAAGGCGCCCGCTCCCGGGAGAGCACGGCTTCCGCTTCTTCCCCGGCTTCTACCGTAACCTTCCCGACACCCTGCGCAGGATCCCGCTGCCGGACGGCCGGCACAGCGTCCACGACAACCTGGTGAACGCCACCGAGGAACTCTTCGCCCGCGACGGCGGCCGCCCGGACCTCCGCATCCCCTTCCACGCCCTCCTCGCCCCGCCCGGCCTCGCCGCACTGCTCCCCGACGCCCTGCCCGGCACCCTCGCGGGCGCGCTGGACACGGCCCTGCGCCTGCCGGCCGGCGAGCTCCTCCACTTCGCCCACCGGGTGCTCGTCCACCTCACCAGCTGCGACCGGCGCCGGTACGGGCAGTGGGAGCGGGTGCCCTGGTGGGACTTCATCGACGCGCCCCGCATGTCCCAGGACTACCAGCGCCTCCTCGGCACCGGCCTCACCCGGAACATCATCGCCACCAAGGCCGAGATCGCCAGCACCCGTACCGTCGCCCGGGTCTTCCAGGCCTTCCTCTACAACGGGCTCGGCCGGGGCAACGACGGGGAGCCGGACCGGGTGCTCAACGCCCCCACCAACGAGGCGTGGATCAACCCCTGGGCCGCCCATCTGCGCCGCCTCGGCGTCCGCTTCGAGCTCGGCACCGAGGTCGAGGAAGTGGTGTACAAGGGCGGCCGGGTCAGCCACCTCCGGCTGCGGTCCCGGGAGATCGGCGTGCCCCGCGCCGCGAGCGCCGACCACTACCTCAGCGCGATGCCCGTCGAGCACGCCCGCGCCACCTGGGGGAGTGCCCTGCGGGCCGCCGACCCCCGCCTCGCCCGCTGCGACCGGCTGAAGACCGACTGGATGGTCGGCGTGCAGCTCTACCTCCGCACCCGCACCCCCATCGTGCACGGGCACGTCGACCACGTGGACTCCCCGTGGGCGCTCACCACCATCAGCCAGGCGCAGTTCTGGCCCGGCCGCGACTTCCGCGCGGACTACGGCGACGGCCAGGTGGCCGACTGCCTGTCCGTGTGCGTCTCGCAGTGGGACGCGCCCGGCATCCTCTACGGCAAGCCCGCGATCGCGTGCACCCGGCAGGAAGTGATCCGCGAGGTGTGGGCCCAGCTGAAGGCCGGGCTGAACGACACCGGGCGGCAGGTGCTGTCCGACGCCGACGTCCACTCCTGGTTCATGGACCCGGCGGTCACGGGCCTGGGCGGCCCGTCCCCGGCCAACCGCGAACAGCTCCTCATTCACCCCACGGGCACCTGGTACGACCGCCCCGCGAGCCGTACCGCCGTCCCCAACTTCTTCCTCGCCGGGGACTACGTCGCCACCGACATGGACCTCGCGACCATGGAGGGCGCCAACGAGTCCGCCCGCCGCGCGGTCAACGCCCTGCTGGACGCGGATGGCTCCCCGGCACCCCGCTGCCGCGTCTGGACCCTGTACCGGCCGCCCGAGCTGGAGCCCTTCCAGCGCCAGGACGAGGCCCGCTACCGCGCGGGCTGGCCGAACGTCTTCGACCTGCGCTGACGCGCCCGGTGCCGTTCAGTCCAGCCCCCTCGCCCGCCGGAAGCGGGCCAGGCCCTCGGTGAGGTCGACGACCGGCGCGGGGTAGCGCAGCGCCACCCGCTCGGCGCCGCCCAGCCGCCAGGGCGTGTGGACCGCCGCACCCGGCAGCGCGGCCAGCTCCGGGACCCACCGGCGCACATAGTCGCCCCGGGGGTCGAAGCGCCTGGCCTGGACGAGCGGGTTGAGGACGCGGTGGGGGCGGGTGTCGTTGCCCGTGCCCGCCGCCCACTGCCAGTTCAGCCGGTTGTTCGCCACGTCCGCGTCGACGAGGAGGCCCTCGAAGTGCCCGGCGCCCTCCCGCCAGTCGTGGTACAGCGACTTGGTCAGGAAGGAGGCCACCAGCATCCGGGCGCGATTGTGCATCCACCCCTCGTGGGCGAGCTGGCGCATGGCCGCGTCCACGACCGGGTAGCCCGTCATGCCCGCCCGCCACGCGGCGAGCTCGTCGGGGTCCGTACGCCAGCGGTCGTGCCGGGCCCGGTAGTCGCGGTGCGCCGCCGCAGGGACAGCGGCCAGGACCTGGTGGTGGAAGTCGCGCCACGCCAGCTGGCGGACGAACGCCTCCGCGCCCTCGCCGGCGTGCCGCTCGCCCGCCGAGGCGGCCCGGCGCGCCCGGGAGATCACCTCGACCGGTGACAGACAGCCGAAGTGGAGATAAGGGGAGAGCCGGGACGTGGCGTCCGCCGCCAGATCGTCGTGCGTCTCCGCGTAGCCCGCGAGGCCCGAGCGCAGCCAGGCCGCCAGCCGGCGCCGGCCCTCGGTCTCGCCGCCCTTCGGCAGCCCCGCCGGGGCCGTGCCACGGGCCAGGTCCCCGGCCCCGGGGAGCGGGAGCGAGCGCAGCCGGGGCAGCTCTACGCGCCGGGGCGCGGGGGAGACGGGCCGCAGCCGCTCGGTCGACCAGCGGCGGTGGTACGGGGTGAACACCGAGTAGTGGTCCTTGCCCGACGGCACGAGCACACCCGGTGCCACGGCTGTGGTCACCGCGTCGTGCACCCGCAGTGACCGGCCGTCCACCGTCAGTGCCGAGCGCAGCCGCTCCTCGCGCCGCTGGGCGTAGCCGCTGGCCCCGCTCGCGACGTGCACCTCCGTCGCACCGGCCTCGGCGGCCACGCGGCACGTCTCGCGCACCACGTCCCCGGCCCGGACGATCAGCCGGCTGCCCCGCGCCCGCAGTCCCCCGTCGAGATCGGCGAGGCAGTCCGAGAGGAAGGCCGCGCGCGCCGGTGTGACGAGGCCCGCACCGGCGATACCGGAGTCGATCACGAACAGGGGCACCACGCGCTCGGCCGCGCGCAGCGCCGCACCCAGCACGGGATTGTCATGCAACCGCAGATCGGCTGTGAAAAGGACGACATTGACGCACATGCCCCCACCCGCCTCGTTCCGGTGGCCCAGGCCGTGTCCTGCGGGCTCAGGCTAGGACACAAGGGACGTAAGCGACGGCATTGACTGTGACCCACGGGCTTGCGGATTCCTCGAAGGGATGTTCTGGTGTGGACACGCCGTGCCGGATCGACCGGCCGTGTGGAGCGCCGTACCGGATCGACCGGTCGCGCCGAGGCCGAAGACCAGGCCGGGAAGACCTCTGGCACATGGTGTCGGTCCTCACTGCCGAGGAAGCGACTGATTCCGTACCGGCCGTCTCGGGCCGGTCACAGTACGGCCCAGGATCGGCGACAGGCCCGCAGTGCCTTTCGCCAAGGGTCCGCGTTGGGAGATTCACGTGTCCGCTCTGTCGTCACAGCCGCCTCTGTCCGTCATCCGCCCGTCCCGCCCGCCCATCGCGATGGCGGCACCCCGCACCGGCGGCGCCCGTCACGCCCGGCCGCTGGGCCTCTACGACACCTGGTGGACGCTCGCCGGTGCCGCCGTCGCCCTGTGCGCGGGCTGGGCCGCCAGCGTGTGGGTCTCGATCCACCTCCAGGCGGACGCGTCCCTGCACACGGTCGCGCTCTTCGTGCACCTCGCCAGCCTCGTCCTCGGCTTCGGCGCCGTGCTCGTCGCCGACTACTACGGACTGCTGTGGATCACCGGCCGCACCACCCTGAGCGAGGCCCTCGGCAGCGCGAGCAAGCTCCACCTGCCCATCTGGGCCGGCCTCGCCGGCCTCGTCGTGAGCGGCACGCTGCTCCACCCCAACCCCTCGGCCACGCTCACCGCGATCAAGCTGGCGTTCGTCCTCGTCCTGAGCCTCAACGGCCTCCAGGCGGGCCTGCTCAACAAGCACATGGCCCGGCAGCCCGCCGGCGAGCCGTCGCCCCGCCTGCTGGCCTGGGGCGGGGCCACCGCGACGATCTCCCAGATCTGCTGGTGGGGCGCCGTGGTCATCGGCTTCATGAACACGCCGCACTGACAGGCGCGTTCCTCCACGGAAAGGGCTGCCGCCCCCGTCTCATCGACGGAGGCGGCAGCCCTTTTCCGCGTGCGGCTCAGCTGCCGCAGGCGGCGACCAGTTCGGCGGCCTCGTCACCGATCGACCGGGCGAGCAGGTCCAGATCGGGCACGGCGACGGCGTCGGCGAGCAGGCCGTAGCAGACACGGTCCTCGTATGTGGTGATGCCCACGGCGAGGGACTGCCCGGGCGCGAGCGGGGCGAGCGGATAGGCCTCGCGGAAGCGGCTGTTCGCGAGCGTGAGGCCGTGGGCGCCGCGCAACGGGACGCTGGAGACCAGCAGGTCGTAGAAGAGACGGCCCGAGCGGGCGATCAGGCCGCCGCCGAAGAGGTGGCCGAGGGGCGGGATGGCCTCGGCGAGCAGCGCGGCGGCGCCCGGCCCGCTGGCGGGCCCCGCCTGCTTGTTGCGATCCATGATCTTGCGCACCGCGCGCAGGCGGGCGAGGGGCTCGGCCTCGTCGACGGGGAGCCGGGCGAGATAGCCGGAGAGCCGGTTGCCAGCGGCGCTCGGGTCGCTCGGGTCGCGCAGCGACACGGGGACGAGGGCGCGGGGGCGTACGCCGTCGCTGCCGTCGCCGCGCTTGTCGAGCCAGCGCCGCAGGCCGCCCGCGACCACGGCGAGGAGGACGTCGTTGACCGTGCCGCCCGTGGCCTCGCGGACGCGGTTCACGTCGCGCAGGTCGACGGTCGCACCGTCGGTGCGGCGGGCGCCGGTGGCACGGGAGACGAGGGCGGGCGAGGAACGCACGTCCAGCGCGGCACGGGCCATGGCGGAACCGATCGACAGGGCCCGCCCCGCATCGGTGACGGCGCCGCGCACCAGGCCGGGCAGCTCGCGCGGATCGGGCAGGCGCGGAGCGGAGCCGTTCTTCTCCGGCCGCGGCGCGTCGGCCGGAGCGGGTATCCCGTCGACCGCGGCGGGGTCCAGGAGCGACAGGGCGTACGACGCCGCGCGCATGCCGTCCGCGTGGGCGTGGTGGAACGTGAACAGGACGGCGAAGGACGTGCCGTCCGCGCCGGGCAGCACATGCGCGGCCCACGGCGGCCGCTCCCGGTCCAGGGGCTGCTGCATCAGCGCCCCGGCGGCGGCGAAGAAGTCCCGCACGGGCGCGGTGAGATGGACGTGGTCCGCCGGGTCGTAGCCGGGGTCGACATGGCGGGCGGCCGCGCCGAAGGGGAACAGGACGGGGCGGATACGGGTGTTCAGCCCCGGCACGCGGGCCGCGCGGTCGGCGAGCAGCCCGGCGGCGCGCCGGGCGGCGTCCGGGCTGTCGGCGTCGAAGACGACGAGCCCGCCCATGTGCAGGGGATGACCGGCGGACTCGATGTTCCAGAAGGCGAGGTCGAGCGGCGTGAGCGGTTCGGGGGTCACTTCAGGGGTCACGGGGTCTCCGGGATCACGGGGCATGGACGTGCTCGCGCGTCGGTCGGGCCAGAGGGCGACGCTGCTGGACGGAAGAGAGAAGAAGTCAATCGCCGCCGGTCGACTACGGTCAAGTGCGAACTGGATACGCTCCGTTAATGACGCATGAAGGCCCACAGGTTTCAGCCCCTTCCCAACGCCCCTGACGGCCCCCCTTCCTCGGGTAACCCGCCCCCGACCACCGCGTCGGCCCCGCACGCCAGTTGTCCGGATCAGGACCCCCTGCTAGGCGGCGGGCACCACCCGCTGATCCGGGCCGTTGTACGCGCCCAGCGGACGGATCAGCGCGTTGTGGGCCAGCTGCTCGGTGATGTGCGCCGTCCAGCCCGTGACGCGGCTCATCACGAAGATGGGGGTGAAGGACGGGATGTCGAACCCCATCAGGTGGTACGCGAGCCCCGCCGGGTAGTCGAGGTTGGGATGGATGCCCGTACGGGCGGCCATCGCCTCGCGCAAAGCCGTGTGCAGGGCCGCCAGACGGGCCGTCCCCGGGTCGGCGGACAGGGCGACGAGCCGGTCCGTGGCCTGCTGCATCAGCGGGACACGGGAGTCCCCGTGCTTGTAGACGCGGTGGCCGAAGCCCATGACCTTCCGCCTGGCGGCCAGCGCCGCCGCCAGCCACTCGCCGGCCCGCGCCGGGTCGCCGATCTCCTCCAGCGTCCGCATCACCGCCTCGTTGGCCCCGCCGTGCAGCGGCCCCTTGAGCGCGCCGACGGCGGCCGTCACCGCGCTGTAGAGGTCGGAGAGCGTGGACGTCACGACCCGCGCGGTGAACGTCGAGGCGTTGAAGCTGTGCTCGGCGTACAGGATCAGGGAGACCTCGAAGCAGCGCACCACCTCCGGATCCGGAACCTCGCCGAAGCACATGTGGAAGAAGTTCTCGGCGAGCCCCAGCGAGGAGTCGGGCGGGATCGGGTCGAGGCCCCGCCGCCTGCGGTGGTCGGCGGCGACGACCACCGGAAGCTTCGCCAGCAGCGCCAGGGACTTGGCGCGGTTGGCGGCCGGGCTGCCGTCGTCCTCGGCGGGATCCTCCGCGCCGAACAGGCTGACGGCGGTCCTCAGGACGTCCATCGGGTGGCACGTCCGGGGCAGCCGGGTCAGCAGCTCCGCCGTTGTACGGGCCAGTGGGCGCAGGGCGCGCTCGCGCGCCCGGAACTCCGTCAGCTGCCCGGCGTCGGGCAGCTCGCCGTGCCACAGCAGATATGCGACCTCCTCGAAGGAACGGCGGCCGGCCAGCTCCTGGACCGGATAGCCCCGGTACGTCAGGGAGTTGCTCTCCTCGATGACCGTGGAGATGGCGGTGGTGTCGACGACGACCCCGGCCAGCCCGCGGTGGATGCTGGGAGTGCTGAGTGTCATGGAAGATCTCCGGTGATCAGGCGCCGGGTGGGAGAGTGAAGTCGAAGACCGAGGCGTCGAAGGCCGTGTACTCCTCGTAGCCGAGGAGCTCGTACAGCCGCGACCGGGTCTGCATCCGGGGGAGCAGGGACTCCTGGGACCCCTCGGCGGCCAGCGTGCGCAGACCGTCCTCGACGGCGCCCATGGCCAGGCGCAGCAGGGTGACCGGATAGAGGGCGATGTTGTAGCCGAGGTCCTGGAGCGTACGGGCGTCCAGCAGCCGGCCCTTGCCGAACTCGGTCATGTTGGCGAGCAGAGGGACGTCCACGGCCGCGCGGAACGCCTCGAACTCCCGCTCGTCCGCGAGGGCCTCGGGGAAGACGGCGTCGGCGCCGGCGTCCACGTACGCCTTCGCACGGTCCATGGCCGCGGCCAGGCCCTCCACGGCGCGGGCGTCGGTGCGGGCCATCAGCAGGAAGTCAGGGTCCCGGCGGGCGTCGGCGGTGGCGCGTATCCGGCGCGCCATGTCCTCGCGGGACACGACCGTCTTGCCGTCGAGGTGCCCGCAGCGCTTGGGGTTCACCTGGTCCTCCAGGTGGAGCCCGGCCAGGCCCGCGTCCTCCATCAGCTGGACGGTCCGGGCGGCGTTGAGCGGACCGCCGAAGCCGGTGTCCGCGTCGATGAGCGCGGGCAGGTCGGTGACGCGGCAGATCTGCTGGGCGCGGGCGGCCAGTTCGGTCGCGGTGGTGAGCCCGATGTCCGGCAGGCCGAGGTCGGCGGAGAGCACGGCCCCGGAGAGGTAGACGGCGTCGAAGCCGGTCTCCTGGATCAGGCGCGCCGAGAGCGGGTTGACCGCGCCCGGTACGCGCAGCAGCCGCCCGGAGGCGAGCCGCTCGCGGAAGGCGCGGCGCCGCTCGGCGGGGGTGGTGCGGGTGTGCAGCATCAGAACAGCCCCTTGGGCAGCCCGGCGTCGTACGCGGCGAGGGCGGCGGTGCCGACGGCGGGGAACAGCCCGTCCAGGCCGGCCGCGTCCAGCCCGGCCAGCCGTCCGGCGGTCTCCAGGAAGCGGTCCTGCTCCCTCGGCTCTACGCGGCCCTCGGCGAGGGTGCGGAACTTGGCGGTGTAGTCGGCGTGGCCGAAGGGCCGGGCCCCGGCGGGGTGGGCGTCGGCGACGGCCAGCTCGTCCTCGATCACCGTGCCGTCGGTGAGGGTGACCACCGCGCGGCCGCCGAACGCGCGGCGCCCCGGGTCCGGGTCGTGGTAGCGGCGGGTCCACTCCGGGTCCTCCACCGTCGAGACCTTCCGCCACAGTGCGACCGTCTCCGGCCGGCGGGCGCGCTCGGGCGCGTAGGAGCGCTCGTGGTGCCAGGCGCCGTCCTCCAGAGCGACGGCGAAGACATACGGCACCGAGTGGTCCAGCGTCTCCCGGGCGGCCCCGGGGTCGTACTTCTGCGGGTCGCCTGACCCGGAGCCGATCACCTGGTGGGTGTGGTGGCTGGTGTGGAGGACGATCCGCTCGACGCGCTCCATCGGCCCGATCCGCGGGCCCAGCCGCCGGGCGAGGTCGATGACGGCCTGCGCCTGGTACTCGGCGGAGTGCTCCTTGGTGTACGTCTCCAGAATGCCGCGCAGGGCCTCCCCGGGCTCCGGCAGCGCGACGGTGTACTCGGCGTCCGGTCCGCCCAGCATCCAGGCCAGGAAGCCGTCCTCGCCCTCGTAGATCGGCGAGGGCGAGCCCTCGCCGCGCATCGCGCGGTCCACGGCCTCGATCGCCGCCTTCCCGGCGAACGCCGGCGCGAACGCCTTCCAGCTGGAGATCTCGCCCTTGCGGGACTGCCGGGTGGCGGTCGTGGTGTGCACCGCCTGCTGCACGGCCTGGTACACCGTCTCCGTGGGCAGCCGCAGCATCGCCCCGAGGCCGCAGGCGGCGGCCGCGCCCAGGTGGGCGACGTGGTCGACGCGGTGCTCGTGGAGGCAGACGCCCTTGACGAGGGCGACGTGCACCTCGTACGCGGCGACGATGCCGCGCAGCAGGTCGGCGCCGGAGCGACCGGCGTGCTGGGCGACGGCGAGCAGGGGCGGGATGTTGTCGCCGGGGTGGGAGTAGTCGGCGGCCAGGAACGTGTCGTGGAAGTCCAGCTCCCGGACGGCCGTGCCATTGGCCCAGGCCGCCCACTCCGGGGAGACCCGCGCCCCGGCCGGGGCGCCGAAGACGGAGGCGCCGGGCCGGGCCCGGTGGGGGAGGGCCTGCGACCGGGCCACGGCCACCGGGCGGCGCGCCAGGGAGGCGACGGCGACGGCGGTGTTGTCGACGACCCGGTTGACGGCCATCGCGGCGGCGTCGGGGTCGAGTTCCGGGGCCGCCGGAGCGGCGGTGGCGACGGCCGCGAGCCGCCAGGCGAGCTGCTCCTCGCGGGGCAGCGGGGCGGCGCTGGGGTGGACGCGTATCCGGTGGTTGATCAACGGGGCTCCTCGGAGGACGATCCGGCTTCCGTGAACCGAGCCTGCCCGTTCCGTCCGCCGCCCGCGACGGCTCCAACCTGCGGAATCCGTACAGCTCCAGGCTGTGAATCCGCGAAAGTTGCGAAACCTGCGGATGCTACTTTCGCAGCAGATGCTTCGAGGTGGAGGAGACGGACGGCATGGCGCGAGCGGCGGGCCGGAAGATCTACGCGCACGCGAAACTGCGCCGGCTCCGCCGCGAGCACGGCCTCAACCAGGTGGAACTCGCCCGCGAACTCGGGATCTCCACCAGCTATCTCAACCAGATCGAGCAGAACCAGCGGCCGCTCACCGCCTCCGTACTGCTGCGGATCGCCCAGGTACTGGGCGTCGACGCCGAGTTCTTCTCCGAGGCCGACGAGGAACGGCTCACCACCGACCTCCGGGCCGCCCTCGGCGACGAGGCGTGCGGCACCGGGACCCCACCGCCCGCCGAGGAGATCGCCGAAGTCGCCCGCGACCACCCCGAGGTGGCCCGCGCCCTCGTCGCCCTCCACCGCCGCTACCGCGACGCCGCGGAACGGACCGCCGCCCTGGCCGCCCCCGGCGACACCACCGCCCTGCCGCCCGCCGAACCCCACGACGAGGTACGGGACTTCTTCTACGAGCACCACAACCACTTCGGCCCGCTCGACACCGCCGCCGAACGGACCGCGACCGAACTGGGGATACGGCCCGGCCGCTCCGCCGAGGCGCTCACCGCCCGCCTCGCGGCACGGCACGGCGTCACGGTCGTCCAGGCGGCCCCCGCCCAGACGGCCGACGCCCGGCGCTTCGACCCCGACGCCGGGCTGGTCTTCCTCTCGCCCTGGCTCAACGACGGCCGGCGCGCCTTCCAGCTGGCCACCCAGCTGGCCCTGCTGGAACACGGCCCCCTGCTGGACGCCCTCGCCGACGACGCGGCCCTGTCCTCCCCGGACTCCGTCGCCCTGGCCCGCATCGGCCTGGCCGACTACTTCGCGGGCGCGCTGCTCATGCCGTACACCGCCTTCCACGCGGCGGCCGAGGAGCTGCGCTACGACGTCGAACTGCTCGGCTCCCGCTTCGGCGTGGGCTTCGAGACCGTCTGCCACCGCCTCAGCACGCTCCAGCGGCCGGGCCGGCGCGGGGTGCCCTTCTCGTTCCTGCGGGTGGACCGGGCCGGCAACATCTCCAAGCGGCAGTCGGCGACGGACTTCCACTTCTCCCGGCTGGGCGGGACCTGCCCGCTGTGGACGGTGTACGAGGCGTTCTCCGCGCCCGGGCGGATCCTCACGCAGGTCGCGGAGATGCCGGACGGCAAACGGTACTTCTGGATAGCGCGGACCGTCACCCGCGGCGGCTTCGGCCACCGGGCCGCACGGGCGGACTTCGCCATCGCCCTGGGCTGCGAGCTCCGGCACGCGGGGCGGCTGGTCTACGCGGAAGGGGTGGCGCTGGACGACTCGCGGGCCGCGACGCCGATCGGTCTCGGCTGCCGCATCTGCGAACGCCGCGACTGCGCCCAACGCGCCCGCCCGCCGGCCGGAGGCCGACTCGTGGTCGACCCCGACCGACGGACGCGGGTGCCGTATCCGGTGCTGGGGGAGTGACGTTGCCGGGCGGGCTGGCAGCGGGCCCGGTCCGGCGGCTGCGAGGACGCGTGCTTACCGCCGCGTAAGCCGAGCAGATCCCGACTGCGGTGTAGACGCGGGACTTGCGCCCACAACCATTGGATCAAAAGTCCCGAGGAGATCGTCCAGGACGACGAGCCGTGATCCAGCTCAGCGACTCCGGCGCAGGTCAGCAGGGGTACGGCGTCCAACTGAGGCAGGCTCATCCGGGCCCGTCCAAGGGCATCCGTGCACGCACCGCTCACGGATCGCTCACGCATTTGTGGCTGCTGACCTGCGCCTTTTCTGCCAGTCGGACCTGCCCACCACTCCTTTGAGAGTCGGTCTTCGCGACCCTTCCGCTCGGGTACCAGGGGCGGGCACTGGGTTCGCCGTGCACCGGCCTGGCCTGTCCGCTTCTCTGCCTCTGTGGCTATCGTCGAGGGTGGGTGGTCTTTATGGATCGGCTGTCCAGGCTTCCGGTGATCGGGCCCGTGGCGACGTGGGTGGGGCGTACGCACGGCTGGCGGGCGTATGAGCGGCTGGCCGCGGTCCACTGGGCCCGGCTCGCCGCCGCGATCACCTTCACCAGCTTCGTCGCGCTCTTTCCGCTGATCACTGTCGGCGCGGCGATCGGCGCGGCGCTGCTCAGCGAGGACCAGCTCGGCAAGCTCCAGGACAAGATCGCCGAGCAGGCGCCGGGCCTGTCCAGCCTGCTCGACCTGAAGAGCCTGGTCGCGAACGCAGGGACCGTCGGTCTCATCGCGGGCGCACTGCTGCTCGTGGCCGGCATCGCCTGGGTAGGCGCCTTGCGCGGGTGCCTGCGCGCGGTGTGGGAGAGGGAGCAGGACCCGGGCAACCCGCTCCTGCTCAGAGTCAAGGACGCCGGAGTGCTGCTCGGACTCGGCGCGGTCGGACTGGTCGCGATGGGCAGCTCCGTGATCGCGAACAGCGCCGCCGGCTGGGTCACCGACAAGATCGGCATCGAAGGCGGTGCGGGGCGGGCGCTGCTCTTCCTCGCCGCCCTGGCCATCGCCCTGGTCGTCGACTTCCTGCTGCTCGCCTACATCCTCACGGGACTGCCGCGGGTGCATCCGGGCTGGCGGGAGGTCGGGGTCGCCGCTGCGATCGGCGCGGTCGGCTTCGAGCTGCTCAAGCTGCTGCTGACCGGCTACCTGCAAGGGGTCGCGGCGAAGAGCATGTACGGCGCCTTCGCTGTGCCGGTCGCCCTCCTGCTGTGGATCAACCTCATGGCCAGACTGCTGCTGTACTGCGCCGCCTGGACGGCGACAGCCACGGGACCGGCCGTGCGGTCCGGCGAAACATCCGCAGGCCAGGGCGGCCCGGATCCCGAACCTGGCCCGGCCGGCGGCGACACACCACCACAGCCACCGGCAGGCGGCGTTGCGCCAACGGCACCGCGCCGCCCGGCGCCGCCACCACGCGACCCGTGATGTGGGACGCGGACGGCGCGCCCTGCGTGGGCAGGGCGGACGTCTCGCGGTTGCCGGGTCCAAGGGGCACAGGGGTCAGTGTTTGAAGGCGTCCTTGGCCTTCTCGCCGGACTGCTTCAGGTTGCCTGCGACCCGGTCCGTCTTCCCTTCCGTCTGCAGCCGCCTGTTCCTGGTGGCCCGGCCGAGGCTTTGCTTGATCCTGCCGTGGAGTACCTGCTTCTTGTCCCTGATCTTCTTTGCGAGGTTCATAGTGGGCCTTCTCTCATCCGTAGGGCTCGGCTCCCGCGCGTCTGTGATCTCCGTGCAGCTGCAGCCCGCCCTTCCCCCAAGGGGGTCTGGGCCCGGTGTGTATTACCGGCGGTTCCCGGCGTACCGGCGTCCGCCGCCCTGGCGGCCACGACGGTGGCGGGCGAAACCCAGGATCCAGACGATCAGCACGACGGCTGCGGCGATCCACAGCAGGTGCATGGCGAAGCCGAACCCGAACAGAACCAGGGCCAGCAGGAGAAGGACGATCGAAATGATCATGGCCGGGCCTCCAGATGGGGCCAGGGAGGATTCCCTGAGCTCCGCGGGGTCCGGGCGAAGCTGGACGGGGGGCGCCGCCCGGAGGATGCCGGAGCGTCGTAGCCCTACGCCGTGGTGTTCAGTCAACGCCTGGCGCCACTGCCTGTCAACGAGTCGGCGACACTGGCGCGTTCCGGCTCCGGGGCCGGGACCGGCGGGGTTCGCGAGGACCCTTCGGCGGCAATTTCCGGCGGAGTCGTGTGGCGACGGCGAGCGCGGGGCCGGCCCCGATCGTGAGGGGGAGGCTTCCGGCGCCGATGCGCAGCGTGCGCCCCGCGGGGCGCGGTCAGTGCTCGTTGCTGCCGGGGTCCCGGGCGGCACCGTGCAGGCTAGTCCTCCCCGCATCATCCGAACAGGCGTCTGGGACGGGCCCGTTCAGGCTCTGTCCGCGGTGAACGGGCGGGACTACGCTGTGCGGTGAGGCCCCGGTCCCCGGCAGCGTGAGATCCCTTCCGCTCCGAGGAGGCCCATGGCGCACACAGGTGCCGGAATCTCCCGCGCCACCCTCGGATGCCCTCCCTTCCGCGAGGGCTACTGCCCACGCCTCCGCCTCGTGCCACCGGCCCTGGCTTCCCGTCCGGGTCCCCGCCAGGCGCCGGCGGCATGAGCCGCCCTTGATTCGCGAAATTCGCGAAAAGTGCCCGCGAGCCACAGGGGCCGAAGCGGCAGAAGATCGGCGAGTTCCCGAACAGCCACGTCCCGACGAAGGAGTCTTCATGAATGATGAAGTCTGGGGCTATCAGCCAGGTGTCGGCCACACTGCGGGCATCGACTTGACCGGATTCAAGGTCGAGGCCAGCGACGGCAGCATCGGCAAGGTCGACAAGCACTCCGACGACGTGGGCGCGGCCCACCTCGTCGTCGACACCGGCATATGGATCTTCGGCAAGCACGTCCTCCTCCCGGCCGGCACCGTCTCCAGGGTGGACACCACCAAGCGCACGATCCACGTCTCCCGGACCAAGGAGGAGATCAAGAACTCCCCGGAATTCGACAAGGACAAGCACCTCGGCGACACCGACTACCACCGCAACGTCGGCTCTTACTACCAGCGCCCTCGCAGCTGACGCCGCCCTCGCGCTGGGCGGGGCGGCAAGGACGGTGGGCGCGGACCGGGAATGCACCCGGTCTGCGCCCACCGCGTCCTTCGCGTCTTGACCGGTCCGCTGTATTCCAGCGGGTCGGAGGACGGGTTGTTTCAGCAGATGCCGCTGCCGGTGCCGGGTGTGCCGTGAGCGCCGTTGCCGACGCCGCCGGTCCCGCCGTTGCCGCCGGGGCCGCAGTGGCCGAGCACGCCGGTGCCGGTGGCCGCCCCGCCGTTGCCGCCGCCTCCACCTGCGCCACCGGTGCCAGTGGTGCCGCTGTTGCCGCCACCTCCGCCCGTTGCGCCGTCCCCGCCGTTGTTGTTGCTGCCGGTGGCCGCCCCGCCAGCCCCGCCATGGCCGCCGGCCCCGCCGGTACTGACGGTGGAGTTGCCACCGAGCCCGCCGACGCCACCCGTGGCACCGGCGCTGCCGGAGGAACTCCCGGCCCCGCCCGCCCCGCCGTCGCCTCCGGCACCGCCGGCCCCGCCGTCCGGGCCAGAGTTGCCTCCGTTGCCACCTGCTCCACCGAAGCCTGTCGCGCCCTCCCCGCCGACCCCGCCCTTGCCGCCGGCACCGCCCGCACCGCCGCCCCAGCCGGCTCCGCCCTTGCCGCCGGTACCGCCCGCACAGCCAGGGGCGCCGTTGCCACCGTCGGTACCGGGCCACCCTGCCGGGTGGGAGGGCGTGCCGTCGGCACCGTTGAGACCGTTGGTTCCGGAGCAGGCGGCGGCCGCCGGGGCCGTACCCACAGCCAGGGCCGCGGCGGGCACCACCGTGAGCATCACCGCGGAGAGAAGGGCACGCATGCCCGGCAGAGCCGCGGGCCGTCGTTTTTCACTCATGACGCAATCTCCTTTGAAGGAGGCAGGTTTCAGGCCGTGAACGCCCTTGGCGACGCGGCCTGTTGGCGCTCACCCGGGAGACCGGGAGAGCAGCCGCCCATTTCCCCGTACCGCCCGCGAGCCGGGCATCCGGGGGGAAGGGTTGCGTGTGGTCCCGGCCAGGGCCGTTACGCGGTCTCGGCCCATTTCCAGGTCGGCTCCGACGCTAATACGGACACGATGAATAAGCTAGAAGTGGAGTTTTTTTATCCATTAACTCGTTTTGTATTCTTGCAGTGAAGCCACTTCCGCGACCGGTGACGGCCGAGCGCTCGCACTCACGTTGCATGGCCGGTCCGCCATGCGGGAGTGCGGCGCCGGGGATCCTTCCAACGGCTGACCCCTGATACGCATTTCCGCATATAGGGAAAATCTCCCTGGCGTATTCCCCTACGGCCGAGGGGGTACGTCTGAGCTCGCTGCATATCGACGCAGTCACCCGCACCAGCGGGGCAGTCGAACTACTTCCAGGGGGTTTCATGAGATTCCGTCGCGCCCTTCTCGCCCTTGCCGGGTCCGCTGTTCTGGCCACCGGCACGACCGTCCTCCTGCCCGCGACCGCCCAGGCCCGGATGATGGCCGTCGCCTGCGACGAGACATCACTGATCAGCGCCGTTAACGCCGCGAATGCCGCCGGTGGCGGGACCGTGACACTCACCCCGGGCTGTACGTACACCCTCACCGCCAGCCACGGTGACGACGGTGTCAACGGCCCCACCGGGCTGCCGATCATCACCACGCCCATCACCTTCGAGGGCAACGCCAACACCATCACCCGCGCCGGGGCAACCAACTTCCGCATCGCCCAGGTCAGCACCACCGGCGGGCTCACCCTCAAGGCGGTCACCCTCAGTGGGGGTCACGCGGCCACGAACGGCGGCGGCATCCTCAACTTCGGCTCGGTCACCCTCACCGGCAGCGAGCTGTCCAACAACGCCGCCGACGGTACCGGCGGCGCCATCTACAGCACCGGCGGGGCGGCAGCGGCCACGTTCACGAGTAGCAACGTCAAGAACAACACCGCCCACCAGGCCGCCGGCATCGCCAGCGTCAACTCGACGCTCACCCTCACCAGCAGCGTGGTCAGCGGCAACGCCGCTGGCATCAACCCCGGCGGTATCTACTACGTCGCCGGCACCGCAACGCTCAACACCTCCTCGGTGACCGCCAACACCCCCACCAACTGCACCGGCAGCCCCTCCCCCGTCCCCGGCTGCATCGGATAACGCCGCCCCGCCACGAGAGCGGCACCGAGACTGGGCCGCCCGCTGCCGACGCGGGCGGCCCAGCCGGAGTGCACCTTCCGGCCTGGTTGCCGTTACCTCATCCCGGGGTCCACCCCGTCCGCCGCACGGGGCCGCTCGGTGTCCGCGTTGTGCGCCAGGCCGTCCGGCTTCGCCGCGCTCCGCTCGCCGAGGGGAAGGACCAGTACCCGCAGAACGGTGGGGCCGGGCGGCCAGCGGAACTCTCCGATGTCCTGCCACCCCCAGGACCGGAAGGCAGCGCAGGCCACAGGGTCGGCCTGATCCACCAAGGTGGCACCGAGGGACGCCTGATGGCTGGTGAGCAGCCGCTCCTGAAGGTGACCGGCGAGCCCGCGGTCGCGCTCATGCGGATGGACCACGATCTCGGTGATCGCGAAGACGTGCCCGGACGCGGTGAGCTGCTCGACGTCCTGCGGGAGTGCTCCGGAGAACCCCTGCCACCAGGCGCCGTCACGCCGCACGGGAAACCCGAAGGCGCACCCCACCAAGGCCGGTGCCTGCCCTGCCTGCGTGGCTTCCGCGATCATCATGTCGAATCCGGGCCGCCGGACGTCATCGGCAAGGCGCCGCAGGAAGCTCTCGCGGCTGCGGTACTCCTCACCGGGCTTGGTGTCGGCGGACTCCACGTACAGATCCGCCAGATCCTCACGCTGTTCCTCGGCCTGCCAGCGGCTCAGCCCACGCAAGTACACCCCGTCTCCCGCCGACGGTGCGTAGCCCTTCAGCTTCTGCGCCTGCCCCGGCCCGGAGCGGGCCGTCACAGCACACCACCCGCGACAGCAGGCACCAGAACACCTGGTCGTTCGATGGCCCCGTGCACGGGGGAAGGCCGTGATGCGGGAAGGCCTCTATCCGGGCGTTCCTGCCGGAGAGACTCCACAGGGGCGGCCGAGAGGCCGAGGAGCAGGGGGCCGGTTCCGGTAAGGGTGAGGATCCGGACCAGTGTGGGAGGTGGGTGGTGCAGACGCAGGGACCCTCCGGCCGCGATGGTGTGGTGCGAGGCACTGAGGAAGGCGTTGAGGCCGCTGCAGTCGCAGAAGGTGACAGGGGTGAGATCGACGTCGATGGTGCGGATGCCCTCGCGCAGGCACCGCTCCAGCGTCTCGCTCACCAAGGGCGCCGAGACCTGGTCGATCTCACCGGCCAGGGTGATCAGCGCCCGGTTCTTCTTGTCGTGCCGGTAGATGTTCAGCATCTGAAGGGCGGGCATGGCGCCTCGGTTCAGGAGACTCGCCGGGGCAGAGCCAGGTGAGGTGCCGGGCTTCGGCACTTCCTGCTGTGCTCCCGGGTCATGACTTTCGGGCAAGCATGCGAACCACTGACCTGTCGGCCCGTGTTCCAAGGCCGAGGGCCCAGCTGGTTCCCCGCGGGGATGCGCTGGGCGAAGGGACGAACAGTCCGCTCCCCGCAGGCATCGTGTGCCGAGCAACAGCATGCCATCAAGGTCTGGGACGCCCACCCAGCAGCATAGACCCCGGTCCGGCCCCAGGAGTCGGCCACAAGCCGACAAGTTTCCCACCGTCAGCCGACCTTCGAGTCCCGAGGAGCTCGTCCAGGACGACGAGCCGTGATCCATCCCGAAGGCTCCGGCACAGGTCAGCATGGGTGTGATGTCCAGGTGGCACAGGACCGTCCGAGCATGCCCAAAGGAGTCCGCTCACGCATCGCTCACGCGTTTCGGGGCTTCTGACCTGCGCATAGGCGTCTAGGCCGTGCCCGGGCAGCATGTCTTCGCTTGCCCTCGGGCGGGGCGAGTGACGCTGAGGGAAGTAATCCCCTACCGCCGAGCGGCCGCATCGGGCTGGAGTCTGGCTGTCGCCGTGCCGTTCGCGGCCGTCAGGAGTGCGACGACCGCATGGGTGTGGCCAGGCGGATGTCGGGCACCTGGTGGAGATGTTCGACGGCATCGCTGACGACAACGAGGTCATTGCGGCCGAGAATCAGGCAAGGCGCGAGCAGGTCGCGCGGTGCAAGCGGGGCAAGCCCGGAGCACCGAAGGCCGAAGAGCGCGCGAGGTTGGCCGAAGAGCGAGCCAGGCTGGGCGAGATGAAGCCGTTCCGGAAGCTGACGGGCGCGGCCACGCGTCAGCGCATCCGGTCGACGCTGCGGGCGGCTCTGAACGCGGCCATCGGGCGGCAGCTCATCACCTTCAACCCGGCCGAGCATGTCGAACTGGAGTCCAGGATGCGGCCCAAGGCCCTGCTGTGGACCGAAGAACGGGTGCAGCGGTGGTTTGAGACCGGAGAGAAGCCCAGCCCGGTCATGGTGCGGCGCGGGCACGATCGCCCTCTCCAGCGGCGTTGTGGCCGTTCTGCGGGCCCATTGGGTGCGGCAGAACAAAGATCGCCTCAAGTGGGGCGCGGCATGGGTTGACACAGGCAAGGTCTTCACGGAGGAGGACGGTTCCTGGCCGTACCCGGAGAAGGCGTCCGAGGCATTCCGGCACACCTCCAAGGCGGCCGGACTCCCCCCGATCAACCTGCGAGATCTACGTCACGTAGCCGCTACTCTCATGCATGCCGGCGGCGCGGACGTGTTCGCGATCAAGGAGACCCTGCGTCACTCGACCCGGACTCTCGCCTCGGATACGTACACGAGCCTGCTTCCCGAGGCCGACCGCGAGATCGCCGGGGCCGCCGAGCGGATGGTTCCCAGGGCGCGCTCAGTAGCCGCCGAAAGCACCGGCGCTGACGCATCGCTCACGCAGAAGCCTGAAAGTATGGCTTCGCCCCAGCTGGAGAAGCCCAGCCGGGGTGAAAAGATGCAGGTCACCGGTGGTGCGGTGACCTGCATCCAGCGGTAGGCCGTGTGGGACTCGAACCCACAACCAATGGATCAGAAGTCCGCCACGGCGACCTATCGGTGCTTGAAATCCGGCTTCCGCTTCTCCACGAACGCCGCCATCCCTTCCTTCTGGTCCGCGACAGCGAACACCGCGTGGAAGACGCGCCGTTCGAACCGCACACCCTCCGCGAGCGTCGTCTCGAACGCCCGGTTCACCGCCTCCTTCGCCATCATGGCGACCGGCGCGGACATCCCGGCCACGGTCTCGGCGACGGACAGGGCCTCCGCGAGGAGGTCGTCCGCCGGGACGATCCGGGAGACCAGGCCCGCCCGCTCGGCCTCGGTCGCGTCCATCGTGCGCCCGGTCAGGCACAGCTCCATCGCCTTGGCCTTGCCGACGGCCCGGGTCAGCCGCTGCGAGCCGCCGATGCCGGGGATCACCCCGAGCTTGATCTCCGGCTGTCCGAAGACGGCGGTGTCGGAGGCGAGCAGGATGTCGCAGAGCATGGCGAGTTCGCAGCCGCCGCCCAGCGCGTAGCCGGAGACGGCCGCGAGGGTCGGGGTGCGGAGGGCGCCGAGCCGGTCCCAGGCGGTGAACCAGTCGTTGAGGTACATGTCCATGTACCCCTGCGGCTGCATCTCCTTGATGTCGGCACCGGCGGCGAACGCCTTCGCCGAGCCGGTGAGGACGATACAGCCGACGTCCGGGTCCCGGTCGAGGGCTTCCGTGGCCTCGACGACCTCGTTCATGACCTGGAGATTGAGGGCGTTGAGGGCCTTGGGGCGGTTGAGGGTGACAAGGGCGACCCGGCCCTTGCGCTCGACGAGGATGGTCTCGTACGCGGTGGTCATCAGGAAGCCGTCTCGTTTCGTTCGTTCTGCTGCCGGATCATCCGGATGATCCCGGAGAAGTCCTCCGCCGCCCCGGCGCCCGCGGCGTACTCCGCGTACCGCTTCGCCGCCTCGATCCCGAAGGCGGAGCCGATCCCGCTCGCGCGGAGCGCGTCGGCGGCGAGGCCGAGGTCCTTGGCCATCAGGGGGGCCGCGAAGCCGGGCCGGTAGTCGCGGTTGGCCGGGCTGGCCGGGACCGGGCCGGGCACCGGGCAGTTGCTGGTCAGCGCCCAGCACTGGCCGGACGACGTGGAGGCCACGTCGAAGAGGGCCTGGTGGGACAGGCCGAGGCTCTCGCCGAGGACGAAGGCCTCGCCGACCGCGATCATCGAGATGCCGAGGATCATGTTGTTGCAGATCTTCGCCGCCTGCCCGGCGCCCGGGCCGCCGCAGTGGACGGACTTCTTGCCCATGGCGGCGAGCAGCGGTTCGGCCCGCGTGAACTCGGCCTCGCCGCCACCGGCCATAAAGGTCAGGGCGCCGGCCTCGGCGCCGGTCACTCCGCCGGAGACGGGCGCGTCCAGGGCGAGGTGGCCGGCCTCGACCGCGGCCTCGTGGGCGGCGCGGGCGTCGGCGACGTCGATGGTGGAGCAGTCGATGAAGAGCGTGCCGGGCGCGGCCGCGGCGAGGAGCCCTTCGTCCTGGTAGAGGGCGAGCACGTGCCGTCCGGCGGGCAGCATGGTGATCACCACGTCCGCGCCGGCGGCGGCGTCCGCCGCCGAGGCCGCGGGCTCGACACCGGCGGCCACGGCCGTCTTCAGGGACTCGGCCACCAGGTCGTAGCCGCGCACCCGGTGCCCGGCCTTGACGAGGTTGGCGGCCATCGGGCCGCCCATGTGGCCGAGGCCGATGAAACCGACGGTCAGGGGAGTACGGGTGCTCATCACGACACCTCCTGGGACAGGGTGAGTTCCTTCTCGCCCAGCGGTGCGAAGAACCGGGCGACGTCCGCCGCGCCCACCTCGGCGAGCGTGGCGGGGGACCAGCGCGGGTTCCGGTCCTTGTCGATCACCTGGGCGCGGATGCCCTCCACCAGGTCCGGCGCGGCCAGGGCCGCGCACGAGACGCGGTACTCCTGCTCCAGCACCCGTTCCAGCGAGCCGAGCGCCGGGACGGCGCGCAGCGCGGCGAGGGTGACCTTGAGCGCGGTGGGGGACTTGGCGAGGACCGTCTCGGCGGCCTGCTTGGCGGCCGGGGTGCCATGGCCCTGGAGACGTTCGACGATCTCCTCGACGGTGGCGGCGGCGTAGCAGGCGTCGATCCACTCGCGGTGTCCGGCCAGTTCGCCCCCGGGCGCCTCGGCGGTGTGCCGGGCGACGACCTCGTGGGCCGGGGCGTCGGCGAGCTCCGCGAGGAGCGCGGGCAGCCGGTCCGAGGGGACGAAGTGGTCGGCGAGCCCGCACAGCAGGGCGTCGGCGGCGCCCACCGTCTCGCCGGTCAGGGCGAGATGGGTGCCGAGCTCCCCGGGCGCCTTCGCCAGCAGGTGTGTGCCGCCGACGTCGGGGACGAAGCCGATGCCGGTCTCGGGCATGGCCACTCGGGAGCGCTCGGTGACGATCCGTACGCCGCCGTGGGCGGAGATGCCGACGCCGCCGCCCATGACGATGCCGTCCATGACGGCCACGTACGGCTTGGGGTAGCGGGCGATCCGGGCGTTTAGCCGGTACTCGTCGCGCCAGAAGTCCGCCGAGGCCGTGCCGCCGGAGCGGGCGTCCTCGTGGATGGAGCGGATGTCGCCGCCCGCGCACAGCCCGCGCTCGCCCGCGCCGGTGATCACGACGGTTTCGACGGCCGGGTCGTGCTCCCAGGCGGTGAGGGCCTCGTCGATGCGGGAGACCATGGCGTGGGTGAGGGCGTTGAGGGCCTTGGGGCGGTTGAGAACGATATGGGCGGCCCGGCCCTCGACCCGGAACAGTACGGAATCGTCGCTCATCGGCCGGTTGTCGTTCATCGGCCGGCCCCCGTCAGGCCGCGGGCCACGATGAGGCGCATGATCTCGTTCGTTCCCTCCAGGATCCGGTGGACCCGGAGATCGCGGACGATCTTCTCGACGCCGTACTCGTTGAGGTAGCCGTACCCGCCGTGGAGTTGCAGCGCCTGGTCGGCGACGTTGTACCCGGTGTCGGTGGCGAAACGTTTCGCCATGGCGCACAGCTGGGGCGCCTGGGGATCGCCGCGGTCCAGCGCCTCGGCGGCCTGGCGGACCAGGGCGCGGGCGGCGGTCAGCTCGGTGGCCATGTCGGCGAGGCGGAAGCGCAGGGCCGGGGAGTCGATGAGGGACTCCCCGAAGGCCTGCCGGTCGGTGAGGTAGGCCAGGGTGCGGTCGAGGGCGCTCTGGGCGCCGCCGAGGGAGCAGGCGGCGATGCCGAGCCGGCCGCCGTTGAGCCCGCTCATGGCGATGCGGAAGCCCTCGCCCTCGCCGCCGAGCAGCCGGTCGGCGGGGATCCGGACGCCGTCGAGGATCACCTGGCGGGTGGGCTGGGCGTTCCAGCCCATCTTCTTCTCGTTGGGGCCGAAGGACAGGCCGGGGTCGTCGCGGTGGACGAGGAAGGCGGAGACGCCGCGCGCACCGGAGCCGCCGGTGCGGGCCATGACGATGTAGACGTCGGTCGAGCCCGCTCCCGAGATGAACTGCTTGACGCCGTCGAGGACGTACTCGTCGCCGTCCCGGTCGGCGCGGGTGGTCAGCGCGGCGGCGTCGGAGCCCGCGCCCGGCTCGGTGAGGCAGTAGCTGCCGAGGGTCTCCATCGAGCACAGGCCGGGCAGATAACGGGCGCGCTGGGCGTCGTCGCCGTAGCGGTCGATCATCCAGGCGACCATGTTGTGGATGGAGAAGTAGCCGGCGACGGAGGGGCAGCCCGTGGCCAGGCTCTCGAAGACGAGGACGCCGTCGGCGCGGGTGAGGCCGGAGCCGCCGGACTCCTCGCGGACGTAGACGCCGCCGAGGCCGAGGTCGGCGCCCTTGCGGAGGACGTCGACGGGGAAGTGCTTGTCGCGGTCCCAGTCGACGGCGTTCGGGGCGAGGTGCTCGCGGGCGAAGTCGAGGGTGGTCTCGGCTATGGCGCGCTGGTCCTCGGTGAGGAAGGTGGTCGTCATGGCGGTCAGCCCATCGTCGGGATCGTGAAGCTCGCGCCCTCCTTGACCCCCGAGGGCCAGCGCGAGGTGACGGTCTTGGTGCGGGTGTAGAAGCGGATGGCGTCGGGGCCGTGCTGGTTGAGGTCGCCGAAGCCGGACCGCTTCCAGCCGCCGAAGGTGTGGTAGGCGACGGGCACGGGGATCGGGACGTTGACGCCGATCATGCCGGTGTCCACGCGGCGGGTGAAGTCGCGGGCGGTGTCCCCGTCGCGGGTGAAGAGGGCGACGCCGTTGCCGAAGGGGTGCTCGCTGGGCAGCCGCAGGGCCTCCTCGTAGTCCGCGGCGCGGACCACCGACAGCACGGGGCCGAAGATCTCCTCCTGGTAGATCCGCATGTCCGGGGTGACGCGGTCGAAGAGGGTGGCGCCGGCGAAGAAGCCGTTCTCGTGGCCCGGCAGGACGAAGTCCCGGCCGTCGACGACCAGTTCCGCGCCCTCCTCGACGCCCAGGTCGACGTAGCCGCGCACCCGGTCGACGGCGTCGCGGCCGACGAGCGGGCCGAAGTCCGCCTCGGGGTCGTCGGAGCGGCCGATGCGGAGGGTGCCGATGCGCTCCTTGAGCTTGGCGACGAGCGCGTCGGCGGTCTCCTCGCCGACGGGCACGGCCACCGAGATGGCCATGCAGCGCTCCCCGGCGGAGCCGTAGCCGGCGCCGATGAGCGCGTCGACGGCCTGGTCGAGGTCGGCGTCGGGCATCACGATCATGTGGTTCTTGGCGCCGCCGAAGCACTGGGCGCGCTTGCCGTGGGCGGCGGCGGTGGCGTAGATGTGCGCGGCGATCGGGGTGGAGCCGACGAAGCCGACGGCCGCGACGCGCGGGTCCTCAAGGAGGACGTCCACGCTCTCCTTGTCGCCGTTGAGGACGTTGAGGACGCCCGGCGGAAGGCCCGCCTCCAGGAACAGCTCGGCGAGCCGCAGCGGTACGGACGGGTCGCGCTCGGAGGGCTTGAGGATGAAGGCGTTGCCGCAGGCGATCGCGGGGGCGGCCTTCCACAGCGGGATCATCGCGGGGAAGTTGAACGGGGTGATGCCGGCCGCGACGCCGATCGGGCGGCGCAGGGAGTGCACGTCGATGCCGGTGCCGGCGTTGTCCGTGAACTCGCCCTTGAGCAGGTGCGGAATGCCCGCCGCGAACTCCACCACCTCCAGGCCGCGCTGGATGTCGCCGAGCGCGTCGGGGACGGTCTTGCCGTGCTCGGAGGACAGCAGCCGGGCCAGCGCGTCCTTCTCGCCCTCGACCAGCTGGAGGAAGCGCAGCAGGACCCGGGCCCGGCGCTGGGGGTTCCACTCGCCCCACTCGCGCTGGGCGCGGACCGCGTCGGCGATGGCCGCCTCGGTCTCCGCGCGGTTCGCCAGGGGTACCCGGGCCTGGATCTCGCCGGTGTTGGGGTCGTACACATCGCCGAAGGCCCCGGATGTTCCCGGGGTGTGCTTTCCGCCGATGAAGTGGGTCAGTTCACGGACCATGGAAGCCTGCTCTCATCAGGTGAGATCCGGGGACAGGCACGGCGGGGCCGCGGGCGCGCGCCCTTGTGGGGCGCGGTCCGTCCTGTCCGTCCTCGTGGTGCCCCCGAACATATAGTTGGACGTCCTACTAAGTCCAGAGTCGAAAAAACGTGCGAGGCGGCCGGGTGGCCGCCCCGCACGCCGGGGACGGGAGAAACGGAATCGGTCAGGAGACGGGTTCGGCCACCTCCTGGGCCGAGTGGTCGGGGCCGGCCCGGTGGACGAGCAGCCGTTCGGCCAGGTGCCCGAAGAGCAGCCCGAAGCCCGCCCACAGGACGCACTGGATGGCCAGGGCCGCGAGGCGGAACCGCCACAGCACGGTGGCCGGGAAGTCCGCGGGCACCTCGTCGACCACGGGCAGGAAGGCGTACGCCACCCCCGCCATCAGCACGAACGCCGCCACCGCGACGACGCCGGCCCACCAGGTGCCCAGCCGGGGGGCCAGTGCGCGGCCCAGGAAGATCGCGGCGACGCCCAGCAGGACGCTGAGCACGATCATCAGGAAGTACAGCGCGGTGCGCTTGCCGATGGTGTCGGGGTCGCCGACGGACGGCGGATTGGCCGGGTACTTGAGGAACGGCACCACATAGACCACCAGCAGCCCGCCCAGCGAGAGCAGGGCCGCCGTGGCGCGCGGGCCGATCCGGCCGATCCGGCCCAGGGCCACGCAGAAGGCCAGCGCGGCGATGCCGCCGAGCGCGACGCCGTAGACCAGGACGCCGGTCGCCAGCCCGGCGGTGGACTGGAGGGTGCGGCTGACCAGCTCCACGCCGTGGTCGTCGTGGCTGTGGGCCTCCTCGAAACCGATGGCCCGGTCCACGGACGGCTCACCGAGCAGATAGGCCACGAGCAGCGCGAGGCACCCCGCCGCCAGCCCGGCGAGCATGCCGCGCACCAGGAGCGACCGTACGGAGACGGTGTTCACGAGAGGGACTCCCCGGCGATCAGTGGCACGGGAAGCCGAGCAGGTGGCGTCCGTCGTGGACCCACTCGTGGACGCCCTCGCCGGACAGCAGCGAGGTGGCGCCCTGTTCGGCGCCGACGAAGTACAGCAGGATCAGCATGAGCAGCCCGAAGAAGACCGCCCACGGGGCGATCGCCTTCAGGGATATGGGCGCGACCTCCGGCCGGGCGGACGAGCCGGAGACGGGAGCGCCGGGCGTGGGAACGGCGGAATAGGCCATGATCAAACCTCCTGGGGGAAACACGCGTCCCAGAACTAGGGGTTCTTGGACGACGGGAGGCGGGTCTGACTCCCCGGGCGTCGCCGCGCTGCCGCGAGCGTTCGGCCGGATTCACAGTGGCGCGACCGTGCCGGATTCCCACCGGCTTCCGTCACCCCGTCGTCATGTCCACGCGACCGTACCGTTCAGGCCAACGTTGCGCCATGGGGCGAGGGGATGCGCACCGGCGTACGAACCGGCGGACGCGCCAGGATCGCGCGCTGCGGACGAGCCTGCTCCGCCCCCGCGCCGGCCGTTCACCTCCTGTCTGTGACCGGTATGTGATCGGTATGTGAACAGGGCTGTTCGGCGGGCGACTTCTGTGCCTACGCTGACCACGCAGCCGGTTCGCCCTGCCCGCCAGGCAGACGCGTCGCAAGAGGGAACCCGGTGGGAATCCGGGACTGCCCCGCAGCGGTGTGCGGGAACGACCGCCGTCATACGCACTGGGCCCGGCGGGCCCGGGAAGCGACGGCCATTAGGTGTCCGCCCTCGGGTGGACGTGCCCGCGAGTCCGAAGACCTGCCCGCTGCCCGCGCGCGAACGGATCGCGCGCGGAGATCCCGGTGACCCCGAGGGCGGGTCGGCGCGCACGGACGAGCACTCGGCGGCTCGCCCGCACCGACGCGACCCCTCGCGGCCCCTCCGGGATCCCGGAAGACGAGCTCGCGAAGGAGAGTTCCGTGACCAGCAAGTCCGCAGCCGCGGCAGCCCGGGCCACCGTGTACGGCTACCCCCGTCAGGGACGGGACCGGGAACTGAAGAAGGCCGTCGAAGGCTACTGGAAGGGCGCTGTCACCGCCGCCGCCCTGCGCCGGACCGCCGCCGGACTGCGCGCCGCCACATGGCGCGATCTCGACGCCGCCGGCCTTCATGAGGTCCCCACCGGTGACTTCTCGTACTACGACCACGTCCTCGACACCAGCGTCATGGTCGGCGCGATCCCCGCCCGCCACCGCGCGGCCTTCGCGGCCGACCCCCTGGACGGCTACTTCACCATGGCACGCGGCACCCAGGACGTGGCGCCCCTGGAGATGACCAAGTGGTTCGACACCAACTACCACTACCTCGTCCCGGAGCTCGGCCCCGACACCGTCTTCACCGCCGACCCCGCCAAACAACTCGGCGAACTCCAGGAAGCCCTGGCCCTCGGCCTCGCCGCCCGGCCCGTCCTCGTCGGACCGGTCACCTACCTCCTGCTCGCCAAGCCCGCCCCCGGCGCCCCGGCCGGCTTCGACCCGCTCACCCTCCTGGACCGGCTGCTGCCCGTCTACGCCGAGGTGCTCACCGCGCTGCGCGCCGCCGGGGCCGAGTGGGTCCAGCTGGACGAGCCCGCCCTCGTCCAGGACCGCACCCCGGCCGAACTGAACGCGGCCACCCGCGCCTACCGCGACCTCGGGGCCCTGACGGACCGGCCGAAACTCCTCGTCGCCTCCTACTTCGACCGCCTGGGCGAGGCCCTGCCCGTGCTGGCCAAGGCCCCCGTCGACGGCCTCGCCCTGGACTTCACCGGCCCCGCCGCCGCCAACCTCGACGACCTCGCGGCCGCCGGCGGACTGCCCGGCAAACGGCTCGTCGCGGGCGTCGTCGACGGCCGCAACGTCTGGATCAACGACCTGACGGCGTCGCTGGCCACCCTCGCCACCCTCCTCGGCCTCGCCGACCGTGTGGACGTCGCCGCCTCCAGCTCCCTCCTCCACGTCCCCCTCGACGCCACCGCCGAACGCGACATCGACCCGCGGATCGCCCGCTGGCTCGCGTTCGCCCGTCAGAAGACCACCGAGATCGTCACCCTCGCCCGCGGCCTCGGCCACGGCACCGCCGCCATCGCCGGCGAACTCGCCGCCAACCGCGCCGACCTGGCCTCCCGCGCCGGCTCCGCCCTCACCCACGACCCGGCCGTCCGCGCCCGCACCACCGCCGTCACCGGCGACGACGCCCGCCGCTCGCTGCCCTACGCCGAGCGGACCACCGCCCAGCGCGCCCGCCTGGGCCTGCCCTCGCTGCCCACGACCACCATCGGCTCCTTCCCCCAGACCACCGACCTGCGCACCGCCCGCGCCGACCTGCGCGCCGGGCGCATCGGCACCGACGCCTACGAGCGGCGCATCGAGGCCGAGATCCGCGAGGTCGTCGCCTTCCAGGAGAAGACCGGCCTGGACGTCCTGGTCCACGGCGAGCCCGAACGCAACGACATGGTCCAGTACTTCGCCGAACGCCTCACCGGCTACCTCGCCACCCGGCACGGCTGGGTCCAGTCCTACGGCACCCGCTACGTCCGCCCACCGGTCCTGGCCGGCGACGTCTCCCGACCCGAGCCGATGACCGTGCGCTGGACCTCCTACGCCCAGTCCCTCACCAATCGGCCCGTCAAGGGCATGCTCACCGGCCCCGTCACCATGCTCGCCTGGTCCTTCGTCCGAGACGACCAGCCCCGCGCCGAGACCGCCCGCCAAGTGGCGCTCGCGCTGCGTGACGAGGTCGCCGACCTGGAGGCGGCGGGCACCGCCGTGATCCAGGTGGACGAACCCGCCCTCCGCGAAACCCTGCCCCTGCGCACCGCCGACCGCCCCGCCTACCTGTCCTGGGCCACCGAGGCCTTCCGCCTGACCACCGGCGGCGTCCGCCCGGACACCCAGATCCACACCCACATGTGCTACGCCGAGTTCGGCGACATCCTCCAGGCCATCGACGACCTCGACGCCGACGTCATCAGCCTGGAGGCGGCACGCTCCCATATGCGGGTCGCGGGCGAACTCGCGGGCGCCGGCTACCCCCGCGAGGCGGGCCCCGGCGTCTACGACATCCATTCGCCCCGCGTCCCCGCCGCCGACGAGGCGGCCGCCCTGCTGCGCCGGGGACTCGCCGCCATCCCGGCCAAACGGCTGTGGGTCAACCCCGACTGCGGCCTGAAGACCCGCGGCTGGCCCGAGGTCCGCGCCTCCCTGGAACACCTGGTGACGGCGGCCCGCACGGTACGGGAGGAGCTCCCGGGCTCACCTTCGTCCTCGTCCTCGTCCTCGTAAGGCGCGAGAAGGGGTGCCCCGGCCACCACCGGGGCACCCCCTTGGCTCGCACAGCCTGCGAAACTGACCGCATGGCCGAACTCAACGGAAATCCCGTCACCCTCGACGATCTCCAGACTCTCGCCCTCACGAACTACGGGCACTTCACGACCATGCGGATGGAGGACGGCACGGTCCGGGGCCTGTCACTCCACCTGGACCGCCTGGTGCGGGACTGCCGCATAGTCTTCGGCGTCGAGCTGGACCGGCAGCGGACCCTGAACCACATCCGCCAGGCCGCCGACGGCGTCACCGGCGTCGCCGCCCTCCGCGTCACCGTCTTCGACCCAGCCCTCGACCTGACACGCCCCAGTGCCGCCCAGAACCCCCACATCCTGGTGAACGTGCGACCCGCCGGCGCCCTGACGCCACCACCACTGACAGCGAAGACCTTCACCTTCACCCGCGACAACGCGGAGGTGAAACACATCGGAATCCACCCGCAACTCAAGCTCCGCCGTGACGCCCAGCTCGCCGGCTTCGACGACGCCGTATTCGTCGAACCGGACGGCCGCGTCTCCGAGGGCGCCACCTGGAACCTCGGCTTCGTCGACCAGCAGGGCACAGTCATCTGGCCGGCCGCCCCCGCCCTCCCCGGCACGACGATGCTGCTGCTCCAGAGCCTCGACACCCCAAAGCAGATCACCGCCCAGGTACGGCTCACCGACGTCCCCGGCATGGCCGCGGCGTTCGCCACGAACGTGTCCATCGGCGTCCGTACTGTCAGCGCGCTCGACGACGTGCGGTTCCCGCAGGACCACCCGGTGCTTGCGGCGCTGCGCGACGCGTATGCGGGAATTCCGGGGGAGCGGCTTTAGGCATCCGCCAGGTATCCGCGACGGTATTCCTGGGCGTTTCAGACGCCTGGAAGACGGCCGCACCCGCTCCCGGCGCTACGCGCTGGACGGCGTGTGCACCCACGTTCCCCAATGGACCCTAGCCGTCCCTGCCGCCGCCCCATGGCCGTAGTTTCTCCGGGTTGCGGACGGCCCAGATCCGGGTGACGCGCCCGTCGAGGATGTCGAACGAGGCTACGGTCACGGCGACGCCGGCACGCCGGGCCACCAGGCCCGGCACACCATTGACCGACCGCTCCAGGAGTTCGAGCCCCGGAGCCTTGTCGGCAATGGCGATCATGTACTGGGCGATGCGCGCGCCGCCCTCGACCGGGCGCAGGACGGTGCCGACCATGCCGCCGCCGTCGGCGGTCATCACGGCAGCCGGGTCGAGGAGACCGACGAGGGCTGTGATGTCCTTGGACTCCCAGGCCTCTTTGACGCGCCTCACCACGTCGGCCTGGCCGGTCGCCGTCACCGGAGGGCGCGCGACGCCCACCCGCCGCCGGGCGGAGGCCGCCAGCTGCTTGCAGGCCGCAGGAGTCCGGCCGAGGACGCCGGCGATCTCGGCGTACGGGTACCGGAAGACCTCGTGCAGGACGAACGCCACCCGCTCGGCGGGCGTCATCGTCTCCAGGACGACGAGGAAGGCCATGCCCACCGACTCGTCCAGAACGATCTGGTCGGCCGGGTCCGCGGGGCCGGTGGGGTCGGCGCCGCCCGCCTGGTCCCACTCGGTGCGGTCGGGCAGCGGCTCGGGCAGCCATGCGCCGACATAGCGTTCACGGCGGGCCCGCGCAGACCCGAGCAGGTCCAGGCAGATGCGGCTGGTCACCGTCGTCAGCCAGGCGCCGGGGGAGCGGATCTCCTCCCGCCGGCTTCGCGGCAGCCCGTACCAGCGTGCGTAGGCAGCCTGTACGGCATCCTCGGCCTCGGTCACCGAACCGAGCAACCGGTAAGCGACATTGATCAGTTGGCGCCGCTCACCGACCATCTCCCCTGCGCCGGTCCCGGCAGTCCCCATGCTTCCGGCCGCCCCCTCGCCTTACCTTTCGCAGGCCCGCTTCGTCGGACTGGTGAGACCTTATCGAGCTCCTGCCCGCGGGCGGAAAAGAGGACCGTGACATGGCCACTCAGGTGACGGCGAAGACACAACGCAGCTCCTCGTTCCTGAAGATCGCGATCGCCCTGCAGACCCTGGCCATCTTCCTTCAGGCGGTTTCCGCCGGGCTGCTGCTGACCTCGTCCTACGGAGAGACGCTGCACAGCGTCGGAGCCCGTGTGATGTACGGGGCGTCGATGTTGTACGTGCTAACGGCGGTGCTGGCATGGAAGCCGGGCGGCAGCTCGCCCCGGCCTGTCCGGCACGCGTCAGGATTCCTCGTACTCGCCTCGGTCCAGGTCGTGCTGGGCATCGCGCACGTCCCATCGGTCCATATTCCCCTGGGCGTCTTGATGTTCGGTCTGAGTGTGCTGGCGCTGGCCCGGCGCTGAGGTCGGATTGACCGGCGTCGCGGACGACGGCTTTGGTGGACCGCGATCCCGAAGTCGGTCAGCAGGGCCTCGCCGCCTTCGGTGATCATGACGTTCGCCGGCTTGACGTCACGATGCACAATTCCGGCTTCATGTGCCGAGTCAAGAGCGCGAAGCAACGACCCTGCGATTATCGCGACTTCTTTCTCTGGCAGTGGTCCGCGCTGGGAGAGGTCATCCGCCAGAGACTTACCATCGATCAGTTGCATGACGATCCAGGGGCGGCTGTCCTCGGCCGCTCGGCCTGCTCGGTCTCGGGCATACCCGGGACCAGTGACAATTCCTTGATCGCAGTATTGATGCGAAGGGTCTCGTCCCGCGCTTTCCAAACCCGGCCAAACCCTCCGGAACCGAGTTCCTTGATCAGCCAGTAGCGATTGCCGATCAACTGCCCTGCTCGCGCCGCCTGTGCCACGTGCACCCCCTCAGTGAACGCGGCACCAGGGTACGCAGCTGTGTGAAATGCTGATAGAGGGACGCGACTCGGGGGCCCCACCAGCACGGTCGCAGGTGCTGACGCGACGTTGACTTGGCCAACGCCAAGTAGCTGTCGGCCCCCACTGCCGGCAGGATCGGCCTTGCCGGTGCCATTCCGGAGCTCCGCCAGTTCAGCCACCGCGTCCAGTCCGGTCGCGTGGTGAGTTACGCCGCCGGTCGTGAGAAGTCCCGGATCCCACTGGTCGCGCCACTGGTCATGTCGAGGGTCGGGAAAACAGAAAGACCCCAGATTCACTGGGGTCTTAGCTGGTGTCCGAGGGGGGACTTGAACCCCCACGCCCGATAAAGGGCACTAGCACCTCAAGCTAGCGCGTCTGCCATTCCGCCACCCGGACCGGGTGTTTGTCACTGCCGGGCATTCCCTGCCCTGCGGCGACGTGGAAAAGAATACCAAGGTTTCGGGGTGCTGGTTCACGCCCGGTCAGCGTCGCGGTCGACCTCGCGATCCGGGGGCAGGAGGCCGCGCACCGCGAGCGCGGCGCCCGCGCCGAGGAGGGCGCCGGCCAGGACGTCGGCGGGGTAGTGCACACCCGTGTAGACGCGGGAGAAGCACACCGACCAGGCGAGCGGGGCGAGGGCCAGGCCCCAGGCGGGGTTCTCCAGGCCCACGCCCGTGGCGAAGGCGACGGCCGAGGCGGCGTGCCCCGAGGGGAAGGAGGTGGTGAACGGCTGCCGGGACAGCCGGCGGACCACGGGCACCGCGTCCAGCACCGGTCGGCCGCGTCGTACCGTTCGTTTGCCGAGCGTGTTCACCGTCGCCGAGGCGGCCGCCAGCGACATCACGCCCCGCAGCGCGGCGCGCCGGGTGGGCGGGCCGCCCAGCAGCGCGGCGCCGGCGGCCATGCCGAGCCACAGCATCCCGTGGTCGGCGCCGCGCGACAGTCTCGGCAGCACCCGGTCGCCCGCCGGCCAATGGCGGGTCGCGACCCGCTGGAACAGGGCCCGGTCCCATGCGCTCACCGTGTTCCGCATGCCCGGCGGGTACCCGTTCCGGCGGCGCGCACGCTCTCGGGTCCGGGGGCCGGTTCAGCCGTATGCCGTACGGGGCATGCGCCCGCGGCGGAGCCCCCGGAGACTCGTGCACGGGGACGACCGCAGCACCTCGCTTCCGAAAGGCGGGCTCCGGATGAGTGCCAAGGACAGGGTCAGGGCGAAGGCCGAGCAGACGAAGGGCCTGATCAAGGAGACCGCCGGCCGGGTGACCGGCGACCGGCGCATGGAGGCCCAGGGGCGCTACGAGCGGGCCAGGGGCGACCTCCGCGACGTCGTGGAGAAGGCACGGCAGGGCTTCAGGAAGAAGCACAAGTAGCCGTCGCCCGCCCGCGCGCGAGGCGTTCCGCACACGACCGGCCATGGACGCCGACAGCGTCGCCGACGAACTCTTCCTGCTGCGGCCGGAGGAGTTCACCGCCGCCCGCGACCGGCTCGCCGCCTGGGCCGTCCGCGACGGCGACCCGGAGCTGGCCCGCCGTCTGAAGGCCCTGCGCCGCCCCACGCTGGCGGCCTGGGTGTGCAACCTCCTCGTACGGAACCGGCCGGACGAGGCCCACGCGCTCGTCCGCCTCGGCGAGGGGCTGCGCGAGGCCCACCGGACGCTGGATGGCGAACGGTTGCGCGAGCTCGGCCGCCGGCAGCGCGCCCTGGTCGCCTTGCTGTCCCGGGAGGCCCGCGGGCTCGCGGAGGAGGCGGGACACCGGGTCGGTGACGCCGTGGCGCGTGAGGTCGAGGAGACCCTGTACGCGGTCCTCGCGGATCCGGGGGCGGCGGAGGAGTGGGCCACCGGCCGGCTGTCCCGGCCTCTGGCCGGTGTGCCCGGCTTCCCCGGGATGCTCCCCGGCCCGGCGGACCGGCTGGCGGCCCCGCCGTCCCCGGCCCCGCCCGGCGGGGAGGCCGGGGCAAGGGCAGGGGCCGGGGACGGCGGCGCGGAGAGGGCCGAGGTCGCCGACCTGGCCGAGGCGCGCGAGCGGCGCCGGCGGGAGCGGCGGCGCGAGGAGCTCGACCGCGCCCGCCGTCGCGCCGAGCAGGCGGCGGCCGACGTCCGTGCCTGCGAGACGGAGCTGACCCGCGTCAGGGAAGCGGCCGACCGGGCGGAACGGGACGAGCGCACGGCCGGGCGGCACCTCGCCGAGCTGACCGCCGAACTGGACGCCGCCCGGGCCCGCCGGGGCGCCGCCGAGGAGACGGTGGGGGAGGTGCGCGACCGGCTCCGCGAGGCGGAACGCGCCTGGCGGGCGGCCCGGGAGGCGGCCGAAGCCGCCGACGCCGAGGTCGACCGTCTGCGGTGAGGAGCCTGCGGTGAGGCGTCTGCGGTGAGGGAGGAACCGTTCGCCCCTTCCGAGCCCGCGCGATCCGGCCCCCGGCCGGCGTCACGCCTCCATCAGCCGCCGGACCACCCGGCCGAAGACCCAGTGGCCGCACAGGGCCGTCACCGAGTCGAACGCCGCCGGCAGTCCCGCGATGTGCAGGACCTCCCGCCAGACGATCCACGAGCCGGACCCGGACGGGCCCGCCTCCAGCTCGGCCCAGCCGGTGACGAAGGAGCCGCGTTTCTCCAGCCGGCAGTGGCCGGGGCGGCCCCCGGCCGGCGGATGCCAGCGGACGACCTCCATGACGTCCTCGAACGCCACCCGGCCCACCCCGGTCCGGGCCGAGAACCGCGTCCCCACGCCCGTCGGCGGCGGCGTCGTCACCGCGACGCGGGTGAACGGGACGTGCTCCCCGTGCCGCTCCCAGTCGGTGAGCCGTCGCCACGCCTCGTCGACCGGGAGTCGGGAGTGGTGACTGATCAGAATGGATCTCACCACTGAAGGTATGTCACATCCTGGCGGCCTGTGCCGGGAACGGCTCGGGCTCGCTCACCACCGGTACCACCGCCCCCGTCCGCCACCGGGCCCGGTGGACCTCATCAGGAAGCCCAGCAGCCAGATCACGAGCACGGCCACGGCCACCCACCACAGCACCTTGATGGCGAACCCCGCGCCGAAGAGGAGCAGGGCGAGGAGCAGGACGAGAAGGATCGGAACCATAAGACGTCTACCTCCTGCCGTTCGCCTGCCCCGTCGCACTCGGTTCATGTCCGGGACAGGGTGAGTAGACACTGTCTACTCACCCTGATAGACAGTGTCTATGTCACAGGAACCCGATACACCCGATACATCCGACACCTCCCTCAGGGAACGGCTGATCGACGCCGGGGTGGAGCTGGTGCTGACCGAAGGCACCGCCGCGCTCGGCCTGCGCGAGATCGCCCGCCGCGCCGGTGTCTCGCACGGGGCCCCGCGCCGGTACTTCCCGACGCACCACTCCCTCCTCTCCGCGATCGCCCGCCGCGGCTTCGCGGACCTCGGGGCCCGCGTCGCCGCCACGACGGAGCGGACCACGACGGAGGAGGCCACGGCGCCGCGAGCCCGGCTGGACGCGCTGGCGCGGACGTACGTCGGATACGCGCTGGAGCGCCGCGGCATGTTCGAGCTGATGTTCCGGCACGACCTGCTGGACAGCGAGAAGAACGCGCCGCGCGGGGGCGGCAGCGGGGCGCGGCTCCGGGAGTCGACGCTCCCCATGTTCGGCCTCTTCACCGGACTCGTCGCCCACTGCCGCGCGGACGAGGGCACGCCCCCGGACGTCGCGGCCGCCGCCCTCTGGGCCAACCTCCACGGCATCGCCCAGCTCTGGACGTCGGAGAGCCTGCCCCTCGCCCTCGGCAGCCCCGCGCCGGAGATCCTCGACCGGCTCGTCACGGCCGCCCTCGACGCCCACCTCGGCCCGGTGAACCCATGACCGAGGCCGCACGCGCCCGCCTCGTCCTGCTCGTCAGCGTGGCCGGCGCGATGATCGTCGCGCTGGACGGCACGGTGCTGAGCGTGGCGCAGCCCAGCCTGCAACGGGACTTCGGCGCGGGCGTCGCCCAGGTCCAGTGGACGAGCACGAGCTATCTGCTGGCCGTCGCCGCGCTCCTCGTCGTCGCCGGACGCCTCGGCGACCGGTACGGGCACCCGCTGATGCTCCGCGTCGGCCTGGTCGGCTTCGCGGCCGCCTCGGCGGGCATCGCGCTCGCGCCCGGCATCGGCTGGGTGATCGGACTGCGCGCCGTCCAGGGCGTGTTCGGGGCGCTCCTCCAGCCCGCGACCCTCGCCCTGCTGAGGTCGGCGTACCCGGAGGAGCGGCTCGGCCGCGCCGTCGCCCTCCGTACGAGCGCGATCGGGGTGGCGGCCGCGGCCGGACCCGTGCTCGGGGGCGCCCTCGTCGGCCCGCTGGGCTGGCGGGCGGTGTTCGTCATCAACGTGCCCGTCGCCCTCGCGAGCGCCGCGGTCACCCTCGCCGTCCGCGCCCCCGCGCCGCCCCACGACGGCTCCCGGCAGCTCGACCTCCCCGGCGCCGCCCTGCTCACGACGGCGCTCGCGGTCCTGGTGCACACCCTCGTCGGCGTACCGGAACACGGCTGGACCGCCCCGCCCACGCTCCTCGGCCTCGCGGCCGTCGCGGGCCTCGCGACGGCGTTCGTCGCGCACGAACGCCGCGCGGCGCGACCGATCGTGCCGCGCGCCGTGGCCCGGTCGGTACCGGTGACGGCATCGATGACGCTGCTGTTGGTCACCTCGGCGGGCATGTTCGGCGCGCTGTTCGTGACGACGTTCTTCCTCCAGAACGTCCTCGGGTTCGGCCCGTTCGACTGCGGGCTGCGCGTGCTGCCGCTGACGGCCCTCATGGTGCTCGGCGCGCCCGTCGCGGGTGCGGCCCTGCGCCGCCACGGTCCGCGCCGTACCGCGATGACCGGGGCGCTCCTCGTCGTCCTCGGCGTCGCCGGGCTCTCCCGGCTCGACGCGGACAGTCCGTGGACGGTCGCCGGGGCCGCCTTCGCGGTGCTCGGCGCGGGGTTCGCGACCGTGATGGTCACCGCCACCGGGACGGTCGTCGGTGACGCCCCGACCGGCTACGCCGGGGTCGTCGGCGGCCTCAAGCAGACCGCGATGAACGTCGGCCCGGCCTTCGGCATCGCCGTCGCCGCGGGCATGATGCTCCTCCAGCCGCAGGCCGGCGCCACCCCGAGGATGGGCCCGACGCTCCTGGTCCTGGCCGGGGTCACCGCCCTGGGCCTGCTCCCGGCGGCCCTGCTCCCACGCGGCGGGACACCCGGGAAGGGGACTCCTGTACGGGGAGAGCCCGTACAGGACGAACCCCGCCCCGTCGGCTGACCCCGACCGCCGCCGGTTCAGCCCCCGACCAGGGGGCGCAGCCCGCCGATCACCACGGAGACGCCGAAGCCGAAGAGCCGGTCGCGCTCGGCCCTGCTCTGCCGCCGGATCCCGCGGGCCTGCTCCTCGACGGTGAACCCGTTGACGTAGCTGGTCAGGACGTCGCCGGCGGAGGCCGCGGTGACGGCGTCCAGCCCCGCCTCCCGGAGCACCGTGACGAGGCGTTCGAAGAAGGCGCGCGCCATGGGGCCCGGCGCGCTCATACAGGCGATGACCCGTGCCCCGTCGGTGTGCGCGAGCATGGCGTCGCGGAGCGCCTGGGCGATCGCGGCCAACTGCTCCGCCCAGTTCCCGTCGGGCAGCGGTACGGCCGTCGCGTCGGCGGCGATGTGTTCGGCGATCGCGTCCAGCAGGGCCTGCTTGCTGGCGTAGTGCCAGTAGAGGGCGCCGACCCGGACGCCCAGCGCGGCCGCCAGTTTGCGGGTGGAGAACTCGTCTAGTCCCACCTCGTCGAGCTGTTCCAGCGCTGCTTTCAGCACGATGGACCTGTCCAGCGGCATCGCGAACCTCCCATGTTCCTTCGCCGTCCCATGATGCCCGTAACCCCTTGCCGACTTGAACACTGACCAAGTAGCTTGAGCACTGTTCAATTGAACAGTGCTCAATAAGGGGGAGACATGCGTGTCATCGTGATCGGCGCCGGACTGGGAGGGCTGTGCCTGGCACAGGGGCTCCGGCGGGCGGGAATCGACGTGGCGGTCTACGAGAGGGACGCGGGCGTCACGGCCCGCTTCCAGGGCTTCCGGATCGGGCTCGCCGAACAGGGGCTCGCCGCGCTGCGCGGCTGCCTGCCCGAGGAGCTCCACCCCTTGGTGGAGGCGACCCTGGGCGACCTCACGGGCCCCGCGCGGGCCGTCGACCCGTGGCTGCGTCCGCTGAGCGAGCATCCGATGGCAGGGGTCATCGCCGCCGACCGGCACGTCCTGCGCCACATCCTGCTCGCGGGACTCGACGACGACGCTCTGCGCTTCGGCAAGGAGTTGACGACCTATCATGTGCGTTCGGACGGCCGGGTGGAGGCCCGCTTCGCGGACGGGACCAGCGACACGGCCGACCTGCTCGTCGGCGCCGACGGGATCAACTCGGCCGTACGGGCCCGGCTGGCGCCGGCCGTCCGGCCCCACGACACCGGCGTCCGGTTCGTCATCGGCCGTACGCCGCTCACCGACCGCTTCGCCGGTCTCGTCCCCGGCTTCGGCACGCGCGTCGTCGCCCAGGACGTGAGCATGCTGCTCGGCCTGATGCGCTTCCGCCGGTCGCCGCGCGAGGCGGCGGCCGAGCTGGTGCCGGGGCTCTCGCTGCCCGGCACCGCCGACTACCTCCGCTGGGCCATGCTGCTGCCGCCGGGGCGGACGCCGGAGCCGGCCCCCGGCCGCGACGGGGCGCAACAGACCGTACTGGCCCGGACGGAGGGCTGGCACCCCGAGCTGCGGGCCGTCGTCGAGGCCGCCGACCCCGACAACAGCACCCTGCTCTCGATCCGGGTGGTACGGCCCGGCCCGAGATGGCCCCTGGGTCCGGTGACCCTGCTCGGGGACGCCATCCACGCCACGTCGCCCAGCGGCGGCAACGGCGCGAACACGGCACTGAGGGACGCCGACCTGCTGCGGACCCTGCTCCTCGACGCCCACGCGGGCCGCCGCACCCTGCCCGACGCCGTCGACGCGTACGAGCGCCGGATGCTCCGCTACGGCGCCGAGGCGGTGGAACACAGCCTGGCCGCCCTCGTCCCGTTCCTCCCGCCGACGGACAGGACCGCGGCAGTCGTCGCGGCCGCCGGGGGCGTACGCCACACCTCCCCGCAATCGCAACCCTGACGATCGTCAGGGGTCGACGATGCCGTTCGACAGAGGTGGCGCGAGCCCGGGATCCATAGGTTCGGGATCATGGAACAGCACAGGGAACGAACGTCAACGAGCCCCGGCCGACCGGGGCGGCGGCCGGCGGCCGCCGTGGGGGTCGCGATCGCGGCCGCCGGGCTGCTGTGGTGGCTGACGCCGGGCGGAGTGCCCGGGCCGGGTGGGGCCGTCGAGGTCACCGGTGGGGCCTCCGCCTCGGCCTACCGGTCGCTCGCCGGGGCGGCGGCGGACGCGCCGGGCTGGGTGGGGACGTCGCTCGGTCTGGCCACCGAGGGGACGCTGGTGGTGCTCGGGCTGCTGCTCGTGTGGACCGGTTGGCGCGGGCTGCGCCGAGGGGACGCGCGGACGGTCGCCGCGGTGGTGCTGGCCGGTGTCGCCACCGTCGTGGCGTACGGGATCAGCGAGGTCCTGAAGACGATGGTGGACGAGGAGCGGCCCTGCCGGGCGCTGAGCGGTGTCACGGCCGTCGATCCGTGTCCCGGGGTGGGGGACTGGTCGTTCCCCAGCAACCACTCCACCCTCGCCATGGCGATCGCGGTCGGCGTGGCCCTGGCACGGCCGAGGCTCGCCGCCGTGGCCATTCCGCTGGGCGCGGCCGGCGCGCTGCTGCGGGTCGTCGTCGGCGTGCACTACCCGCACGACGTACTGGCCGGCTCCGTGCTCGGCGCGTCGGCGGCGATCGTGCTGTTCCTCGCGCTGCTGCCGGTCACCGTCGGGCCGGTGGCCAATCTGATGTCACGGTTCGCACCGGAGCGGGCCGGCCGGGGGCGTCACACCCGCTTCATGGGCCATGACGGCGGCCGCGGCCCGGTTGTCGACGCCCAGCCGGGCCAGTATGGAACTGACATGCGCTTTGACGGTGCCTTCCACCACGCGCAGACGCCGCGCGATCTGCCCGTTGGACAGCCCGGCGGCCACATGGGCCAGCACGTCCCGCTCGCGGGCGGTGAGGGCCGCGACCCGTTCCCGGGCGGCGGCGCACCGGCCGGCGGCGGAACCGGCGCCGGTCGCGGCGAGATGGGCCACCACCCGGGCGGCGACCTTCGGTGACAGATACGCGGCGCCGTCGGCCACCGCGCGGACACCCGCGATGAGCTCCTCGGGCGCCCCCGACTTGACGAGGAATCCGGCGGCGCCGCCCGCGAGCGCCTGGAGGATGTAGTCGTCCTCGCCGAACGTCGTGAGCATCACGACCCCCGTGCCCGGCGCGGCGCCCCGCAGCGACGCCAGCGCCTCGATACCGCCCACGCGCGGCATACGGATGTCGAGGACGGCCACGTCGGGCCGGTGGCGGTGGACCAGCTCCACCGCCTCGGCGCCGTCGCCCGCCTCCGCGACGACCGTCAGCCCCGGGTCGGTGGACAGCACCGCCCGGACGCCCGCGCGGACCATCGGCTCGTCGTCGGCGATCAGGACCCGGATCATCGCCCACTCACCCGCCGAAGACGGTACGGCCGATCAGCCGGCCGTCCTGGAAACAGAGCTGGTACGCGTCCCCGGAACTCGATACGAACCGGGCGGTCGTCACGGCGTAGTACTCGCACCTGATCCCGGGCCCCTTCGGTTCGTACGCCCGTGGCCGGTACGGCAACTGACGGTCGGGCAGCACATGTGCCACCTCCGAGCGATTCTGCCCCAGGCGCAACGCGGCGTAGTCGGTGGGGTCGAGGACGGTGTGGGACAGCGTCAGCGAGCCCCACGCCGTCAGGGCGCCCGTGAGGACGACCGTGGCCAGCAGCGGTACGGCGACCGCCGCTGCCAGGGCCCGGCCGGCCCGCCGCCGGGCCCGCCGGTGCTCCGGCGGCAGCCCGCCCGGCCGCCCGCCGCCCGCACCGGCCCCCGGCGCTCCGGGCGCGGAAGGCGAGGGCGCGGAGGACGCCGAAGCCGCGGGCCGGGAGGACTCGGACGGGGTACGCGGCAGCCGGGCCGTCACCGCGAAACCGCCTCCGCGCGGGCCGCACTCGAACGAGCCGCCCGCCAGCCGCACCCGCTCGTCCAGGCCGATCAGGCCCAGGCCCCCACCCGGCAGGGGCGGGGCCACGGGCGCGGGCGGGGGAGCGTTCTCCACCGCGACCACGACCTCCGCGGCCGTCCGGGAGAGCCGGACGGTGGCCGCCGCGCCCGGCGCGTGCTTGGCGACGTTCGTCAGCGCCTCCTGGACGACCCGGTGCGCGGCCCGCTCCACCGCGGGCGGCATCCCGTACTCCTCGCCCTCGGTGCGCAGGACCACCGGCAGTCCCGAGGCCGCCGCGTCCTCCACCAGCCGCGCGACGGCGAAGTCCGCGGCCTCCGTGGGCGCGCCGTCCGCCTCCTCGCGCAGGATGCCGATCACCTGCCCCAGCCGTTCGACCGCGCCCGCCGCCCGGGCCCGCACGTCCTCGGCCGCCGCCCGGTGCTCGTCCGCCAGGCCCGGCGCGAGTTTCAGCGCCCCCGCCGACAGCGCGATCAGGCTCAGGTCGTGCCCGAGGGCGTCGTGCATGTCCTGTGCGATACGGGCCCGTTCGCGCAGCCGCGCCTGCTCCGCCACCAGCCGCTGTTCGCGCTCGAGCTGTGCCGCGCGGTCCCATCCCAGCCGGGTCAGCTCCTGGTACTGCCGCCACACCCGGCCCGCGAACCACGGCAGCAGCGCGGCCCCGACCACCACGACCACGAACCGGCTGCCGAGCACCAGCAGCCCCGGCACGGCCACGACCGCGATCGACGCCGCCGTCACCAGCACGGTCAGCGCCACCACCAGCGGCCGGGTCCGCCCCGACAGACGCCCCGCAGACAAGGCCGCGGCCATCGCGGGCAGGGTCCACCACAGGCTTGTCGTCCCCAGCCCGGCCGCCGCCACGGCGACCGGCGCCAGCACGGCCCCCGGATCACGGCGACGCCCCGGCAAACGGGTCGCCGCCGTCGTTTCGGTCGTTCTCGTTCCGTCCACCCGCCCACGGTAAGGAACGGTGAGCGTTCGGCGGAAAACGAGGCGTTCGCGCTCCCGCGTCAGGCGGCCGGGCGCGCGGAGTGAGCGGGGTGGCGGCGTGACGCGGGCGCCGTCAGTTCCGGTGCCCCGGCGGGGACGGGCACGGCGGCGAAGATCGCGTCCTGCTGTGCCTGGAGCTCCTTCTTGCGCTCGGGCGAGGTCGTGGGCAGCCGCTGCTCCTCGTAGAGCTTGTGGGTGTCCTCCTGCGCCCGCTTGCTCTCCGGGGTGTGGAACTGCACCTCGAAGACGTGCCCGGAGCGCGGCTCCTTCCACGACGAATTGACGCCCTTGTAGCCCTTCGGGCGGCTCCAGGTGTTGGACCACTTCACGCTGTCGTCGCCCCGGCCCGCGAGGACCGACGAGGCGAGGGCGACGCCCGAGGTGTACCGGCCGTCGGGCCACTGGAGGGTGTAGCGGACGGAGTCGCTGATGCCCGCCAGCGTCTGGTCCACGGTCCGGCCGGGGGTCTCCTTCATGGCGGTGGCGACCTTGCGCTTGAGCGAGTCGGCGGACTTCAGCCGGTGGTCGAAACCGATCACCTGGGCGTGGCTGATCGCGGCCGCCGCCTTGACCTGCGGGCTGATGGACCGCTCCGCCCTGCGGGCGTGGAGGAGGAAGGCGTCGACCTTCTTGTTGTCGGCGGCGTTGAGGTCCAGTCCGTCGCCGTGCCACCCGCCGTCGCCGGGGCCGCCCTTGAAGGACTTGCCGGAGGCGTCGCCGTGGGCGCCGGGCACGAGCCCGGCCGACACCCCGGCCGGGGACTGCCGGTCCCCGGCCGGAGCAGCCGTGGCCGCGTGGGCCGGGACGAGGCCGAACGCCGTGATGAGCGCGGCCGAGGAGACGGCCCGGAGAGCGGTGCGGTGGAGGGTCATGGAAGTGTCGCGTCCCTTTCCTGGTGTGTACGCGTATGAGTAGGCGTACACAACCGCACGACGCGCTCACCGCTGACGCGGGATCCCGCTGTGCCCTGATTTTCGACGTGATCCGATCGATGCCGTGGCGGGATCACCACGCCTGTGCCACCGCGCCCGGGCCATCGCCCCGGCCACCGCCCGGGGTGCTCACTCGTGGAGCCAGAAGCCGGTCCGCTCCCGCCACAGCTCCAGCAACGCCGCGTCCCCGGTGACCTCCGGGCCGCCGCCCGCCGTGGGGCGCCCGTAGACGTACAGCAGCAGGTCGGCCAGTGGGGCGCTCGCCACGACGGCGGCCTCCCCGAGTGCACGGCTCCAGACCGGGACGTCGCCCGTGAGGTCCACCCGCCAGTGCGCCCGCGCCCCGGGCGCGGTGCCCGTGGCGCGGAACGCGAGCGTACGGCCGGGGCCCAGCAGCGCCGGCACTCCGGGCCCCGGGGCGAACGCCTCCGGCACCGAGCCGAAGGACATCCACTCCTCCAGCGCGTCGACGGCGACGTCCTCGGCGACGGCGAACTCCACGCCGGCGGCCCGCGCCGCGTCCGCGCGGTGGACGGTCGTCTCGTGCGTCATCCTGCGCGCCCAGAACGCCGGGGAGACCTCACCGGGCACCGGAGTCCACACCGCCGCGCCGGGCCCGGCGTCCCGCAGCGCGGCCACCAGCAGCTCCGCGCCCTCGGCCAGCCACGGGCCGACCACGGCCACGTCCTCGCCGGCGTACCCGGCGACGTCGTCGAGCCGCGCGTGGGAGACGGGCTCCGGCGACCGCGTGCGCACGATCGTCTCCGCCCAGCGGTGCGCCCAGCCCACGTGCCGCAGCAACTGCCCGAGGTTCCAGCCGGGGCAGGACGGCACGGGGGCGCTCAGGTCCGCGCCCTTGATATGCGCCGTCAACAGGGCGGTCTGTGTGCGGATTTCGGCACAGAGGCGGTCGAAGCCCGGAGGTGTCATGGCGCCACGGTACGACCCGTGGTCGTAGGGCGCCTCCGCCGTACGGCGGAGGGACACCGGCCTCCGGACGGACGTTCCGGGGCGCGGGGGACGGCAGGGTGGAGGGCGACGCCACGGCCGGGTCAGCGCAGGACGACGTTGTAGGCGGGGGTGACGTCGGGCTGGAGGTCGCCGTACCCCAGATCGGCCAGGATGGGGCCGAGGTGCTTGGCGAAGGCCTCCAGCGCCTCGGAGGACTCCCAGACATCGACGACCCGCCAGCCGCCGCCCACCGGGCCCGCGACGTGCGCGAGCAGGCCCGGCACGGGAAGGTCGGCCGGCGAGGTGAAGCCGCGGCCGTTGGTGATACGTGTGATGCAGTCGTCGTAGAGCTTCTTGCCCGAGGGGCCCTCGACCTGGAACGTGACGACTATGGCCATGGTGGCGTGCTCCTGTCCCTGAGATCCGTGAGATCCGTATGCGGCACGGCCCGCCGGGCCGTACGGACCAACGATCGCCCCGGACACCGCCCGGGACACCCTCATGGGTGACGGCTCGTCGGAGCGCCGGGAGCTGACCCGTAGGGTCCGGGCGCGGGCGCCGGTGCGGTGTGCTCAAGTCCCGTGGCCGGGGCGGCACCGAGGGACGCGATGGGCGGCGGACGGAGCCCGTCCCGCCGGTTGCCTATGCTGGCGGACGTGAACGCCGCCGACCCCACCCCCCAGGACACCCTCGACGCGCTGGCCGCCCGGGACGAGCTCACCGGCCTCGACCTCACCGGCCTGGACCTGCGCGCGGCCCTCGCCCGTCGCACGGCCCCCGTGGTCCTGCGCCGCTGCGACCTCAGCCGGGCCGATCTGGGCGGTGCCGATCTCACCGAGGCCGTGTTCGACGACTGCGTGGCCGTCGAGGCCCGCCTCCCGGAGGCCGTGCTGACGCAGGCCCGTTTCTCGGGCGGCTCCTTCGCCTCGGCGGACTTCGGGGCCGCCGACCTGGGCGACGCCGTCTTCGAGCGCACCGACCTCGCCAACGCCCGCTTCGCGCGGGCCATGCTGGACGACGCCGCCTTCACGGGCTGCCGGATGACCGGCGCGGACCTGTCCGCGCTGCGCGGTCTGGCCGTCACCCTGACCCTGCGGAACTGCGCGATGCAGCTCGTCGACCTGCGCGACACGGCCCTGCGCGGCATCCACCTGACCGGCTGCGACCTGACCGAGGCCCACCTGTACCGCGCCGACCTGCGGGACGCGGTCTTCGAGGACTGCCGGCTGCGCGAGGCGGACCTGAGGGAGGCCAGGCTGGACGGCGCCGATCTGCGCGGCGCCGACCTCGGCGAGATCGGCGAGGCCGTGGTGTCCCGGCTGCGCGGCACGGTGATCTCACCGGGTCAGGCCGCCGATGTGTGCGCCGCGCTGGGCCTGCGGGTGGTCCCGTAACGGCCCGCGAGCGCTATCGCTTGACGGCCTCCCCGGCCTTCGCCCAGTTGGCGCGCAGCCGGTCCAGATACGACTGGGCCTGGGGGCCGGGCTTCGCGCCCCGGGCGATCGCGCTCATGTTGCCCGCGCCCGCGTTGTAGCCCAGGGCCAGCAGCTCGTCCCTGGTGCAGGGACCGGACGGTTTCTGCGGCAGGCCCCTGGCCAGGTCGTGGAGGAACCACGCCGCCGCCTCGACGGCCAGCTCCGGGTCGTCGGGCAGCTCGTCCCACGACCGGTTCGCGAAGTCGCGGCCCTGCTTGGTGTCGTCGAAGGCCGCCTTGTGCATGTTCGCGATGCCGAACGCCGAATCGGGCTTCATGCGTTGCCAGGCGCGCTCCAGCGCCGGGTCGTGCGGCTTGTACGACTCGTTGTAGAGGATCGCCATCAGCAGCTGGGCGTCGATCTTCGCCCGCCCCGCGTGCTTCACGACCTGGGGTGCGAAGCGCGCGGGGTCCTGGTTGGCGGACTGCCCCGACGCGCTCGGTGCTCCGGGGCTCGCCGAGGCGGGCGGCGGCGCGGCGCGGTCGCCCGTGCCGCCGCAGGCCGCGAGGGACCCGGCCGCCGCGACGGTCACCGCGACCGTCGCGGCGAGCCGCCGTAGGGATCGCCGGGATGCCATGCGCCGTCCGCCTCCTCACCCGCCCCGAGGGGCCCTCACCGTCCGCCGGAACCGCCCGCCGGAACCGTCCGCCAGACCCCGCCCGTCAGACGTTGACGCCGAAGTCCGAGGCGATGCCCGCCAGCCCCGAGGCGTAACCCTGGCCGATGGCCCGGAACTTCCACTCGGCGCCGTGCCGGTAGAGCTCGCCGAAGACCATCGCCGTCTCGGTGGAGGCGTCCTCGGTGAGGTCGTAGCGGGCGAGTTCACGGCCGTCGGCCTGGTTCACCACACGGATGAAGGCGTTGCGCACCTGCCCGAAGCTCTGGCCGCGCTGGTGGGCGTCGTAGATGGACACAGGGAAGACGATACGGGCGACCCCGGGCGGGACCGTGCCCAGCGAGACCTGGATCTGCTCGTCGTCCCCGTCGCCGCCGCCGGTGAGGTTGTCCCCGGAGTGCACCACCGAGCCCTCGGGGCTGCGGAGGTTGTTGAAGAAGACGAAGTGCTGGTCGGAGAGGACCTTCCCGGCCGTGTCGCACAGCAGGGCGGAGGCGTCGAGGTCGTAGTCGGCGCCGGTGGTGGTGCGTACGTCCCAGCCCAGCCCGACCATGACGGCCGTCAGGCCCGGGGCCTCCTTGCTCAGTGAGACGTTGCCGCCCTTGGCCAGGGTCACGGCCATGTTCTTCCTCCGGGGTTCGCTGGTCTGCGTGCTGTCAATGCGCAATAACGCCAGGCCAGAGCCTATGGTTCCCGACTTGCGCAAGCAATGAAGTAGTTTGTGGTGAAGTGCTTTGTGGTGAAGCACCTTGCCACGCCCGTCACCCTTCTTCCGCCAGTACGACGATCTGGTCCCCTTCGCGCAGGGTCAAGGGCTCGGTCCTGGACGGGTTGAGGCGCACCCCGTACGAGGGCGCGGTGTCGCGGTCCCGGCCGAGCCGGTAGCCGATCGCGGTCTCGCCCCGTCTGCGGGCGGCCTCGACGGCGGTCGCGAAGGTGGCCTCGGCGCCGGGCACCAGATAGTGGTCCGCCGGTTTGAGGTAGATCTCCGAGCCGGCCGGGTCGAGGAGGATGCGCAGCACCCGGTAGAGCCGCTGGTTCTCGGCCAGTTGCGTCAGCAGCAGGCAGATCAGCTTGTTGCTGACGATGAAGTCGTCGGCCTTGGTGACCTGGGCGACCTCGCGGTTGCTGTCGTTGTTCATCTCCGAGACGATCGAGTACGGGTCGCCGAGTCCGACTTCGATGTCGCGCAGGTGAAGCAGCGTCACCAGCGTCTGGTTGTCGGCCTCCTCGGGGTCGACGGTCTCGTCCGAGAGGACGAGGATGTGCTGGTAGCCGCCGGGGGAGAGGGCCTCCAGCGACCGCCTGTTCGTCGGTTCGCAGCGCCTGTGCCCCAGCCGGAGGCGTTCCGGCACGAGGTCGTCGAACCCGGCCGGGCACGCGGGCGAGGCCACGTCGAGGGTGGAGTCGGGCCGGGCGAACCGGTCCAGCAGCTCGATGATCTTCGCGGCCCGGGAGTTCCAGCCGATCAGCAGCGTACGGTCGGGGGCCGGCGGCCGCCCGGTGCCCCGGGCGATCGCCGCCTCCACGATCGGCGGCGGCTCGTCCGCGAGCCGGATGTACTCGTCGTCCCAGGCGACCAGGATGATGTCGTCCTCCGCGCCGATGAGGGTGTCCATGGCCGGGTTCAGCAGGATCCGGCCGTCCGCCCGTGCCACGCCGATGGGCACGCCGAGGGCGTAGCGGTGCAGGGCGTCCCCGTAGGAGACCCCGGTGAGGGCCGGTTCCCGGGCGATGTAGATCTCGTTGCCGTAGAAGCTCAGCAGTTCGTTGCAGACCGTGGACAGGCCGGCCTGCCGGTGCGACTGCACGGTCAGCCGTACGGCGAGGTCGTCCGCGTCGACCACCAGTCCGCTCGGTCCCGCCGCGAGCCGGGCGGCGGCGAGGTTGCCCTCGTCCTGCACGGCCGCGATCAGCGGCGGCCGCTTCTTGGCCCACGGTCTGTTGTTGAGGACCAGCAGCACTTTGATCACCCTGGTGTCGCTGTCCCGGGAGAACGACGGCAGCACGACGACGGCCTGCGCCGTGTCCGGGCTGACCAGCTCCAGGTCCGCCTGCTTCAGCGGATTGCCGGACCGGCAGATCACCTGCGTACGGCGGGTGTCGGGGACCCGCAGCCGGATCTGCTCCTCCATGTCCACCTTGTCGCGGTCCGCCAGGATGACCACGCAGGAGCGCCGCTGGCTCTGATTGGCCTCGGCCAGCTCCTCGACCACGGTGAAGACCTGCTCCGACCAGCCCAGGACGACGGTGTGGCCGCTCTCGATGATCGGTGAGTGCCCCTTGCGCAACTGCTGGATCCGGTGGTCCAGCCCCGTGGTCAGCACACCGATGAGGGTGCTGACGATGAAGATGCCCCCGATGGTCACCATCAGCATCAGCGCCAGGAACGCCCAGCCCCCCGTGTCCCCGCCCATGGTGCCGGGGTCCAGGGTGCGCAGCATGCTCATCCACGCCACGCCCGCCCAGCCGCCGTTGGCTTCGGTGTCCTCGTCGGTGAACGTCACCACCAGCACGGTCGTCACGCCTATCAGCGCCAGCGACGCCATCGCCAGCCAGCCGATGAGGGCCGGCGTGCCACGGTCCATGGTGCTGTCGAACCAGTACCGCAGCCGCTCCCGCCACTTCACCGCACCACTCCCGCCGTCCGCCGCCGACGGGGGTGGTTCTACCCTCGTCGGGGCGCCGGTAGCCCGGTCCGCGCGCCGGTCACGCGCCGCTGGGCCGGGCCCGTACGTGCATGCGCTCGCCCTGCGGACCGAAGAGGCTGAGGAACTCCACCGGCTCGTCCCCGGCGTTGGCGAAGCCATGGGGGACGCGGGTGTCGAACTCGGCGGCCTCACCGGCGGTGAGGACGAGATCGTGCTCGCCGAGCGCCAGCCACAGCCGCCCCGACAGGACGTAGAGCCACTCGTGGCCCTCGTGGGTCTTCTGCCCGGGCCGTACGTCCTTCACCTCCCGGGCCGGGACGATGTGCTTGAAGGCGCGCAGCCCACCGCCGAGGTCACGGGTCAGCGGGATGAAGGTCTTCCCGTCCCGGGTGAACGGGCGGGGGTGGACGCGCGGGTCGCCGGTGGGAGGCGCGCCCACCAGCTCGTCCAGCTGGACGCCATAGGCCTTGGCCAGCGGCAGCAGCAGTTCGAGGGTCGGCTTGCGCTGCCCGGCCTCCAGCCGGGAGAGGGTGCTGAGCGAGATCCCGGTGGTCTCGCTCAGCCGCGCCAGGGTGACCCCGCGGTCGTGGCGCAGCGCCCGCAGCCGGGGGCCGACAGCGCTGAGCACCTGGGGAATGTCGTCGTCGGTCATCCCTCCATTTGCCGTTCCGGCAAGAAATTTTGTCAAGCGGCCGGGGTCCGGGCGAGGCTCGACACGGACCCGCGACCGAAAGGGAAGACTCCCGATGAGCATCAGCGAGCACCAGCACCAGCACCAGCACCAGCACCGCACCGAGGACGTCGATGCCGACGTCGACGTCGCGGAGTACTGGGAGCGGCGCTACCAGGAGCGCGAACGCGTTTGGAGCGGCAGGGCGAACCCCGTCCTCGTCGACGTCGTCGAGCCGCTGCCGGCCGGCACGGCCCTCGACCTGGGCTGCGGCGAGGGAGCCGACGCCGTCTGGCTGGCCCGGCGCGGCTGGCGGGTGACCGCCGCCGACGTGTCCGCCACCGCCCTGGACCGGGCCTTGGGCCACGCGGCCGACGCGGGCGTCGCGGACCGGATCGACTTCCAGCGGCACGACCTGGCCCGCACCCTCCCCGACGGCTCCTTCGACCTGGTCTCCGCCCAGTTCTTCCAGTCGAACGTGGAACTGCCCCGCGAGCGGATCCTGCGCGCCGTCGCGGAGAAGGTCGCGCCCGGCGGCCTCCTGCTCGTCGTCACCCACGCCACCGTCCCCCCGTGGTCCTGGCACCCCCACGAGGACGCCGCCGTCCCCACCCCGGAAGAGGAACTCGCCGCGCTGGGCCTCGCACCGGACGGGTGGCACCCCGAGCGCCTGGACACCCCCGCCCGCCACGTCACCGGCCCCGAGGGGCGGACGGCCACCGTCACCGACAACGTCATCGCCCTCCGGCGCGCCGCGCGTTGAGCACGCGGGCCCGCCCGGCGGGGTTCCCTCCGGAACCCCGCCGGGTAGGGTCGACGGCCATGGACAACGCCATGGACATGAACATCCTCGTGCTCGGTGGTACGTCGTTCGTGGGCCGCGCGATCGTGGAGGACGCCTTGCGCGGCGGCGCCCGGGTGACCCTGTTCGGCCGGGGCAGGACGGGCACCGGCTTGTTCCCCGGGCTGACCCGGCTCATCGGCGACCGGGACACCGGCGACTACGCCGCGCTGCGCGACGGCCGTTGGGATGCCGTCGTGGACGTCAGCGGCTACGTCCCACGGCACGTCGGCCAGGCGATGGACGCGCTGGGCGACCGCGTCGGCCGGTACCTGTTCATCTCCAGCCACGCGGTCTACGACAACACGGGCCTGCGGCCGGGCTCCGACGAGGACACCCCCCGCCGCCCGCCCGTACGCGACACCGAGGTGCTCGACAACACCACGTACGGCCCGTGCAAGGTCGCCTGCGAGGACGACGTCCTGGCCCGGTACGGCACCCGGGCCACCATCGTCCGGCCCGGCAAGGTCGCCGGCCCGTACGACCCGTCGGACACCTTCACCCACTGGGTGCGACGGGCCGCCCGGGGCGGCCGTGTCGCCCTGCCCACCGACCCCGCCCAGCCGGTCCAGATCGTCGACTCGCGCGACCTGGCCCGCCTCGTCGGCCGGCTGCTCGCCGACGACCGCCCCGGCGCTTTCCACGCCGTGGGCCCCGCCGAACCCACCACGCTCGGCGGCCTCATCCGCACCTGCGCCCGCGTGGCCGGGACACGGGTCGAGATCGTCCCCGTGACGGTGGCCCCCGACGAGCTGCCCCCGCTCTTCCCGCTCCTGCGCCCGGACTGGCCTTCTCAACAGCGCAGCGCGGCCCGCGCCCGGGCGGCGGGCCTGCCCGCGACCCCGCTGGAGGTGACGGCGGCCGACGTCCTCGCCTGGGACCGCGCCCGCGGTCTGCCGGCGCTCCGGCGCGGTTTCAGCCCCGAACAGGAGAGGGAACTGCTGGCGCGCCACGGCGGCCCGGCCCCGGCTTCCGGGTGAACGGAGGGGACGGGCGGTGTCACGCCCCGGTGTCCGAGGAAGGCATCAGGCGCGAACACCGAGGAGCGAGGAGGGCGCTGTGGAGATGCCCCGAGTGGCCGTGTGCGAGGTCGCCGAGTGCGCGTACAACGAGGACACCGCCTGCCATGCCCTGGCCATCACCGTGGGCGACTCGACCCGCGCGCGCTGCGACACGTACTTCGTCCACCCGTCCAAGGGCGGCGACGCGTCCGCCGTGGGACGGGTGGGGGCCTGCCACATGGCCGGGTGCCTCCACAACGTCGGGCTCGAGTGCCAGGCCCCCGGCATCACGGTGGCCGCCCTCCAGGACGCGGCGGACTGCCTGACATACACGGCGCGGTGACGGTCAGTCGCCCGCGAGTTCCGCCGCCTCGTGGGCGTCGAGGAGCGGGCCGGTGAACTGCCGCAGCGTCCCCCGCCCCCGGTCACGGACCAGCACATGGAGGGTCAGATACGGGGCCACCGCCTCCATGAAGGCGGCGGGGGTGTTGGAGCGGACGACCGGGACCCGGTTGTACGGGTGGGTGTTCTCCGCCCCACGGTCCTCGTACCCCCACCGCGCGGGCACGGCGCGCAGCAGCGCCTCGCCGATGTAGCGCACGGCCCCGGAGGTGAAGTCCGCGTTGGGCGCGGCGTCGATGGCGGCACGGTCCGGGTAGCGCGACAACAGCAGCGGCTCCAGCGCGTCCAGGGAATCGAGGCCGAAGTCGAAGGGGAAACCGGCCGGAAGATGGGCCCGGCGCCACTCCTCCAGGGCGGTGTCCATGGTGGCCAGCCACTGGTCGAGGAACGCGCACGCGGGCCCGGTCATGCTCGCGCGGTCCTCGGCCATGTACGCCTCGGTCCGGCCGGGATCGTTCAAGTTCTCCGCCTCCATCGTCGCCGGGACCGTCCGCCCGGGAAATCCGCCGCCGCTACGGTACAGGGACGCGTTCGGCGTTCTGACAGCGCAAACGCCCATGTCGGTTCACTCGAACGGTAGATAGGCGCCGACCGCTCGGCACGCCCACGGTTTGCCCACCCATGGGCGTAGCACCGCCGGACCGGGGCATACTCCACGACCGTGACGGAAAAGCCCGCCCTCGTACCCGCCCCCGGGGCGCACCCGCACCCCGCCCCGCGCCGACGCCGCCGCGCCCCCGTCTACGAGCTGATCGACTGCGCGCTCCACGGACATCACCTCGTCGGCACCGACGCCGCCGCCGTGCGCGGGGCGGACGCGCTCGTCGTCCGCGAGACGGACGACGGGACGCGCTGGCACCGCTGCCTCCGCTGCGACGCGTGGCTGCCGCTGCCCGCGCCCGCCCGGCCGGAGCGGGAGTTCCCGCCCGGCCGGGAGGAGATCGAGCTCCCGCTGCGGGGCAGGCCGCTGCGCGACCGGTACGTCCTGCGGCTGATCGCCATCGACCGGATGGTGCACTTCGTCGTTCTGGCCGTGCTCGCCGCCGCCGTCTTCGTGTTCGTCCATGAGCGGGGCCGGCTCCAGAAGCCGTTCTACCGGATCGTCGACGCGATCCAGAACGGCGTCGGAGGGCCGAGCGGGCTGTCGAACCACGGGCTGCTCAAGGACCTGGACAAGGCGTTCGCCGCGCACACCTCCACCCTCTGGATCGTCGGCCTGGTCCTGGCCGCGTACGCGCTGCTGGAAGGAGTCGAGGCCGTGGGGCTCTGGTACGCGAAGCGGTGGGCGGAGTACCTCACCTTCGTGGCGACGGCGGTGCTGCTGGTGCCGGAGGTCTACGAGCTCACCGGGCACATCACCGTCACCAAGATCCTCACGCTGGTCATCAATCTGGCCGTCGTGTTCTATCTGCTCATCGCCAAGCGGCTGTTCGGCGTCCGGGGCGGCGGCAGGGCCGAGGCGGCCGAGCGTGCCCACGACACCGGCTGGGGTGCGCTGGAGCGGGTCTTCACGGGACGTGCTCACCCGCCCGCCGCACCCGGCATGTCCGGCAGCGCCCGATGAACCGCTCCGTGTCGCACACGCCGCCCGAGGCGGCCATCTCCGAAGCGGCGGGCCCGCCGGAGGCCTCCCACCACAGCCACTCGGCGTACGTCGCGAACGCCTCCTTCAGCCAGAGGTCCCGCCAGCCGCTGATGCCCACGTGGTTGCCGAACCACCCCGCCGCGTCGTCCAGTTCGGGCAGGCCGACCGGCCGGGGCACCCCGTGGTAGGCCACGGTGACCTCGACGGGCTCGCCCGCCGGCAGGGGGCGTCCCGCTACGAGGTGGAGCTTCCTCTTGCGGTGCCGGAAGGCCACGGCCGTCCCCGCGACCGTGACCCGGGTGACGCACAGGCGCGCCAGGTCGAGGTCGAGTGCGTCGAGCGGGTGTTCGGGGACGACGGTCAGGGCCGCGTCGGCGAGGACGCGGCCCGAACCGGGCTTCCAGTCGAGGCGGATCCGGTAGCGCGCCACATGGAAGGCCGTGCTCCCGTGGCCGGGGAAGTAGCGGTGCCGCCGCCGGGCCGGGTGGCGCACGCTCTCAGCGGGCCAGCCGGCCCAGCAGGGAGGCCGCCGCGGCGATGCCCAGGAGCGCGGCGAGGGTGAGGACGGCGAAGTCGGTGACGAGATGGGCGTGGGTGCCGATGAGGAGCCCGCGCAGGGCGTCCACCTGGTAGCTGAGCGGGTTCACGGCGCTGAACGCCCGCAGCCAGCCGGGCATCACGTCCACCGGGTAGAGGGCGTTGGAGCCGAAGAACAGCGGCATGGTGATGGCCTGGCCGATGCCCATGAGGCGGTCGCGGGTGAGCACGATCCCGGCGATCGTCATCGACAGACAGGAGAAGAAAGCCGAGCCGAGGAGGACGACCACGAGGACGCCCAGCAGCCGCAGCGGGTTCCAGGTGAGCGCGACGCCCAGGACCGCGGCGATCGCGATCACGACCACGGCCTGGATCACCGCCTTCACCCCGGACGCGAAGGCCTTGCCCGTCACCAGCGCGGCCCTGGGCGTGGGGGTGACCAGGAGCTTGGTGAGGACACCGGAGTCCCGCTCCCAGATGATCATGATGCCGTAGAAGATGGCGATGAACATCGCCGACTGGGCGATGATCCCGGGGGCGAGGTAGTCGATGTACGGGACGTTCCCCGTGGGGATGACCCGCATCCGGGTGAAGGTCTCGCCGAAGATCAGCAGCCAGAGCGCCGGCTGGATGGCCCGTGTGTAGAGCTCGGTGCGGTCGTGCCGCAGCTTCTGGAGCTCGACCGCGCACATCGCGGCCACCCGGGCCGGGACGACCCGCAGACCGCTGCGGGCGCGCGGCGGGGTCAGCAGCAGCGCGAACCGCTGGTCCGGGGCGACGGCCGGGCCGGGCCCGGCATCAGCCGACGCGGGACGCGGTGCGGCGGGTACGGCGGACATCGCTGAACTCCCCTCGCTGATCGGGGCCGGGATCGCCCAGCCCGCTGCCCGCGAAGTGCCGGAAGACGTCCTCCAGGGACGGCGGCGGCGAGCTCGTGTCACCGGACTCCCGGCGGTGGGCGACCAGTTCCGCCTTGAGCTCCCCGGGCGTCCCCAGGGCGCGGATACGCCCGCGGTGCATCAGCGCCAGCCGGTCGCAGCGCTGGTCGGCCTCCTCCATGGAATGGGTGGTCACCAGCACGGTCATCCCCGTGACCGAGCGGATGTCGGCGATCCGCTCCCAGACGCTGTCGCGGGCGATCGGGTCCATCCCGATGGTCGGCTCGTCCAGGATCAGCAGGCGGGGGGCGCTCACCAGGGCCTGGGCGAGCTCGAGGCGGCGGACCATGCCGCCCGAGTACGTACCCGCCGACCGCTGCGCGGCGTCGGCCAGGCCGACCGCGTCCAGCGCCTGCGCGACGCGCGCGGCACGTTCGCGGCGGGGGACGTCGAAGACCCGGGCGAAGAGGGCCACGTTCTCGCGGCCGGTGAGGTTGCCGTCGGCGGACAGCTGCTGGGGCACATAGCCGAGCAGCCGCCGGACGGCCATCCGCTGCCGGGCCGCGTCGTGCCCGAAGACCTCGACGACACCCGGCGGGACGGGCAGGAGCGTGGTGATCGCGCGGATCGTGGTCGTCTTGCCCGCGCCGTTGGGCCCCAGGAGGCCGAAGACCTCGCCCTGCTCGACCCGCAGGTCCAGGCCGTCCACGGCCTTGGTGGCGCCGAACGAGTAGTGCAGATCCGTGCAGCTGAGGGCCGCGGTGTCGGCGGGTTCCCCGGAGGTCTCCGGGCGGTGGGTGGTGGAAGTGGTCATGGCACCTCCGCGGTGTCGGAAGCGATGCCGCGTGGGCGGCGTCGCCGTCAGACGGGGTCCGCGTCCCGTAGCGACGCGGACAGCCTGCGCAGCGCCGGCAGCGCCGCCGCCAGAGCCGCCCGGTCCTCGTCCGTGAGCTCCCGGACGTGGTCCCGGAAGAGTGCGGCGCGCCGCGCGTCCCAGTCCCGAAGCCGTTCCCCGCACGACGGCGTCGGGAAGAGCAGCGCGGCGCGCCCGTCCCCGGGGTCGGCCTCCCGGAGCAGCAGGCCGGCCGACATCAGTTGATTGACCAGTGTGCTGACGGTGTTGGCGGCCAGGCACAGCTCGCGGGCGGCGGCCGAGACGCCGATGCCGGGGCGGGCCGTGACCAGTCGCATCAGTTCGACCTGGGCGCCACGGGGCCGTGGCACCGGAAGGCCGCTCCACAGCCTCCGGCGGGCCAGTCGCTGGATACCGGACAGGACCCCGGCGAGCTCGTCGGGCAGACTCCCTGCGGCCATACCATCATTTTAGCTCTGTGTAAGAGCTACCGACAGACGCCGGCACGCGCCGGTTCGGCCCCGGCGCACGCCGCGTGCGCCGCCCTGCCGGACGGCACCACGCGCTTGGCCGGCTCGGCGTCCGCGCCGAGACCGAAGGACCGGTGCAGCGCACGCAGCGCGTCCGGGAGCCGGCCGGCGGGGCAGAGCACCGAGATCCGGGTCTCCGACGCCGTGATGCTCTCGAACCGCACGTCCGCCCTGGCCAGCGTCTCGCAGAACGCCGCGATCGCGCCCGTGCTCGTCCGGACGCCGGAGCCGACGAGCGAGACCTTGCCGATGTCGTCGCGGCAGGTCACCTTCTCGTGGCCGATCTCCGCCCGGTGCTCGCACAGCGCCGCGAGCACGGCGGGCACATCGCTCTTGGGGAGGACGAACCTGATGTCACCGGCCTCTTCACCGGCTTCGTGCGCCGGCGGCTGGACGACCGTGTCGATCTCGGCACCGGCGTCGGCCACCACCCGGAACACCGTGGACACGGCCCCCGGACGGGCCGGGACGGCGGTCACGGTGACCTCGGCCGTGGACAGGTCGTGCGCGACGCCCGCGAACGGCGCGCGCTCCGGGCAGGCGGCGTGTTCCGCGCACGCCCCGCGCTCCGGTTCGTCCGGGCACGCCGACACCACCGTGCCGGGGCAGCCGCCGTCGGAGGCGCGGACGCGCACGGTCACACCGTGCCGGCGCGCGTACTCCACACTGCGCGGGGCCAGCACCTTCGCGCCGCTCGCGGCCAGCTCCAGCATCGTGTCGTAGTCCAGCCGGGACAACGGCCTGGCCTGCGGCACCAGGTGGGGGTCGGCGGTGTGGACGCCGTCCACGTCGGTGTAGATCTCGCAGACGTCCGCCTTGAGCGCCGCGGCCAGCGCGATCGCCGTGGTGTCGGAGCCGCCGCGGCCCAGCGTGGTGTCCTCGCCGGTCTCCCGGCTGACGCCCTGGAACCCCGCGACCAGCACGACCATCCCGCGGTCGAGCGCCTGCCGCACCTGGGTGGGCTCGACGCCGATGATCCGGGCCCGGCCGTGCACCGAGCTGGTGATCACACCGGCCTGCGGGCCCGAGAAGGAGCAGGCCGGCACCCCCAGCGACTGGACCGCCATGGCCGTCAGCGCGTTGGAGATGCGCTCGCCGGCGCTCAGCAGCATGTCGAGCTCGCGACGCGAGGGGACCGGTGCCATCTCCCGCGCCAACCCGAGGAGCTGATCGGTGGTGTCGCCCATGGCGGAGACCACCACGACGACGTCGTGGCCTTCGTCGTGCGCGGCGACGATGCGTTCGGCGACGCGCCGGATCCGCTCGGTACTCCCTACCGAGGAGCCGCCGTATTTCTGGACGATGAGCATCGTTCGGGGCCTTCCACTACGGAGTACGTGCGGTTGAGTCGCCTACGGGGGCGACGGGGCGCGGGCGGTGACCGCGTCGACAAGGATCGAGCAGGCGGTGTCGACGACCTCGGCCGTCACATTGAGCGGCGGCAGGATCCGTACGACACAGTCGTCCCGGCCGCCGAGCTCCACGATCAGCCCGTGGCGCAGCGCGTGGGCCTGTACGGCGGAGGCGGCCTCGGTCGCGGGCCGGCCGGTCACCGGATCGGCCAGCTCGACGCCCCACATCAGGCCCCGGCCCCGCACCTCGCGGACCCATGGACGGCCCGTCAGCGCCGCCAGCCGGCCGGCGATCTGCTCGCCGCGCCGCCGGACGTTGCCCAGCACGTCGTCGCGCCGGATCACCCGGATCGCCTCCACCCCGGCGGCGAACGCCAGCTGGTTGCCCCGGAAGGTGCCGATGTGGGCGCCGGCCTCCCAGGTGTCCAGCGCGGCGTCGTAGAGGATGACGGCGACGGGCATGCCGATGCCGCTCAGGGCCTTGGACGCCACGACGACGTCCGGCTCGATGCCGTACTGCTCGAAGGCGAACCATGTGCCGGTGCGCCCGCAGCCCGTCTGCACCTCGTCGACCACCAGGGGGACGCCGAGGTCACGGGTCAGGTCCCGCACCCGCCGGACGAATTCGGGGCGGGCCGGGACGACGCCGCCCTCGCCCTGCACCAGTTCCAGCAGGACGGCGGCGGGCAGCGGGATGCCGCCGAGGCTGTCGGTCAGCGCCTGCTCAAGGTACTCGGCGCGGTTGTACGGGAAGAAATGGACGCCGGGCATGGTGTTGGCCACGTTCCGCTTGGCGGACACCAGGCCGCTCAGCGCCATGGCGGCGTGCGTACTGCCGTGGAAGCCGCCCTGGAAGGAGATGACGTCCCCGCGGCCGGTCGCGGTCTTGCACAGCTTGATGGCGGCCTCGACCGCGTTGGCGCCGGTGGGACCACAGAAATGGATCTTCATCCTGTCGCGCAGCCCCGGGCGGAGCATGGACAGCTGGGCCTCGGTGAAGGCGTCCTTGACCGGGGTGGGGAAGTCCAGACCGTGGGCGAGCACCCCCAGCTGCCGGGTCACGCTCGCGACGACCTCGGGGTGGTTGTGGCCCAGCGAGAGCACCCCGGCGCCGGCGAGGAAGTCGATGAAGACATTGCCGTCGACGTCACGGACGAAACTCCCGGAGCCCTCCTCCAGAGCGATGGGCAGATGCCTCGGGTACGTCCGGGCACTGGACTCCCGGAGCTCCTGACGGGCCAGCAGCTCGGCGGAGAGCGGGCCGGGCAGCTCGCCTTCGACATACGGGGCGGTCAGCGGGCGGGCGGTGACGAGCGAGGTCATGACGCGCCTCCTGCGGTCGCTTCGGGGCTTTCCGCGGTCGTCCGGGCGGGGGCGGCGGGCCGGGCGGGGATGCCCCGCCAGCTCGTGCCGCCGGGCAGGGACTCGCCCTTCATGACGAGGGACATCGAGTCGAGCCGGGCACCGGAACCCACCCGCGCGTCGTACAGGACGACGCAGCGCACGCCGACCGACGCCGACGCCCCGACCGTGACGTGGGACATCTTCATCACCCGGTCCTCGAACAGATGGGTCTGGAGGGAGGTGACCTCCCCGACCGCCGCGTCGTCCCCGACCTCGACCAGGTCGAACTCCGTCAGGTACGTGGTGGACAGCCACACCCGCCGCCCTATCCGCGCCCCGAACAGGCGCAGCACCCAGCAGGCCCAGGGCGTGCCGGTCAGCAGATTGAGGAAGGCGGGCACGACCAGGTTCTCGAACAGGCCGGTGACCAGCTCCGTGCGCCGGACCCAGATGCTCCACAGCGGCTCCTGGCGCGGCCGGTAGCGGCCCACGACCAGCCACTTGACCGCTACCGTGATCAGGGTGGCGGCCAGCCCCGCCACCAGCACCAGGGCCGGGCCGAGGAGGAAAAGCGCCAACGGGCGGAAGGCCTCGGCCACGCGCAGCGCGACGTAGAGGCTGCCGAGGCCGCACAGCGCGCCGATCGTCGCGGGCAGGGTCACCCGGAAGTACTCGATGGCCAGGCGCGCGGCGATCAGCCCCCGGCTCGGGCTGTAGGTCAGCCTCGGGTCGAACGCCTTGCCGGCCTCGCGGTGCGGAAGGAAGATCGCGGGGGAGCCCAGCCACGTCGTCTCGGGGGCGACGGGCGTCTCGGGCGCGAGGGAGTGGACGCCCAGGAGGGCGTTGTCGCCGACCCGGCGGGAGCCGGGCACCAGCGCCCCGTTGCCGACGAAGGCGCGCCGTCCCACCTCGGCGGGCGCGAGCGCGATCCGGCCCCGGTGGTGGACGGCCGGGCCCACCATGCTGATGTCGGCGACGAAGCTCTGCTCGCCGATGACCAGCATGTCGGGGTCGACGAAACTCACGGTCGCCACTTCCGCCCAGCGTCCCGTCCGCGCCCCCAGCCGCCGCAGGAAGGGCACGAGGTAGAGGGTGGAGTACAGGGCGTGGGTGAGCGTCAGGCTCAGCGTGAGCATGCCGTCGCTGATCCACTTGCGTACCCCGAAGGCGCCGCGCTCGGCGTGGAGCCCGGCGGGCGCGCCGGGCATGACGGCCCGTTTGACGAGGAGGACGGTCGCGCAGACGGCCAGCACGGTCAGCGGTCCGGCCACGGCCGCCGCCGCGCAGGCCCAGGCGAAGCCGTAGTGCCAGGCCGCGTAGGCCACCACCCACGTGGGGATGGAGATCACCAGCAGCGGGACGAGCGTGAAGAGCAGCGCTCCCGCCGCGTAGCCGGCCAGTACGGGGACGGGCCAGGGCCGTTCGTCGTCGGCGCGGGCGGCCATGTCGGCCAGCAGGGGCGGGACGGCGTCCCGGCGGGTCGCGGGCGCGCCGGCCCAGTGCTCGCCGGCGGGGACGACCCGGTCCTCGGGGACGAGCGACTGCTCGCCGACCGAGGCCCCGTCGCCGATGACGGCACCGGGGAGCACCACGCTGTTGGCGCCCACGAAGCAGCCGGAGCCGATGCGCACGGGCGCGAGCCGCAGCCGTCCGCCCGAGACGGTGTACGGCTGGATACGGGCGCCGTAGCCGACGGCGGTCCGGTCGCCGATCTCGACGAGCGCGGGCGGGAAGACGAGCGCCGACAGATGGCAGCCCCGGCCGACCCGGGCGCCGAGCAGCCGCAGACAGCCTGCGTAGAGCGGTGAGCCGGGCAGCAGGGCGACCGGCGACGTGGCGAGCACCCTGCCGTGCAGCCAGAACCGTAGATAGGTCACGCCCCACAGGGGGTGGTCCCCGGGTCGTACGCCGGCCATGAGCAGCCGGCAGACGAACAGCGGCAGCACTCCCAGGGTCAGGGCCAGCCAGCCCGCCGTCAGCAGCAGGAACGCGGGCGTCGGGAGGTGGACGACCGTGTCCAGGGCGCTGCCGGGCAGGGGCGCCCGCACGGGGACGCGCCACGTTCCGAAGAAGCGGTACAGCACGGCCACCGCGGCGAGCGACGGCAGCAGCAGCCACACATACAGCGCCACGAGCTGGGCCATGCCGCAGCCCGCCACGCGGAGGGTGGAGTGGCGCAGGGGCGGGGCAGCGGGTGTTTCGCGGGCGGGTGTCCGCGCGTCCGTGGACGCGTCCGTGGACGCGATGAAGGCGGCCAGGTCGCGGACGGTCGGGTGGGCGTAGAGGTCGCCCATGGCCACGTCGCTGAGCGCGGGGTCCTGGCGCATCCGGGAGATCAGCCGGGCCGCGGTCATGGAGTGACCGCCGAGGTCGCAGAAGAAGTCGTCCTCGACGGAGATCCCGACGGAGATCCCGCCGTCGGCGCCGTCGGCGTCGCCGGCGCCGCTCGCGCCCAGGATGTCCTGCCAGAGGGCGGCCAGCCGCCGCTCCAGCGGTGTCGCCGGGGCGGTGCGCGGCCGGGTGCGGCGGGCGAGCGGCGGGGAGACGGGCGGGGGCAGCGCGGCCCGGTCCACCTTGTCGGCGGCCAGCAGCGGGAACTCGGGGAGCACTTCCAGGAACGAGGGGACCATGTAGCCGGGAAGCCTGTTGCGCAGCCGGGCCCGCAGCCGTTCGCGCAGTTCCTCCTCCGGGGGCCGGTCGGCGGCGTGGCCGGTGAGGGTGACATAGCCGATCAGGCCCTGGGCGACGCCCTCGCGCTCCAGGGGGGTGACGACCGCGTTCCCGACCGCCCGGTCCTCGCGCAGAATCGTTTCGATCTCGGCGAGTTCTATGCGGTAGCCGCGGATCTTCACCTGGGTGTCGGTGCGGCCCAGGTATTCGAGCTCTCCCGCCCCGGTGAAGCGGCCCCGGTCGCCCGTGCGGTAGACGCGCGGGGCGTGGTCGCGGTCGTCCGGTACCGGGTTGGGGACGAAGCGCTCGGCGGTCAGCTCGGGGCGGTTGACGTAGCCCAGGGCGACGCCGGGGCCGCCGATGCAGATCTCGCCGCTCTCGCCCCGGGCGACCGGGCGGAGCTTTTCGTCGAGGACGTAGACACGGTAGGTGGGCAGGGGCGTGCCGATGGTGACCGGCCGGTCGGGGGCGAGCTCGCCGCAGGTCGCGGTGACGGTCGCCTCCGTGGGGCCGTAGGCGTTGAGGATGCGCCGGCCGGGGCGCCACCAGCGGCGCACCAGGTCGGGAGGGCACGCCTCGCCGCTGACGAGCAGGCTGCGCAGGGTGGGCACCTCCGCCTCCAGCGTCATCAGGAGGGTGGGGACGCAGCACAGCACCGTGATGCCGTGCTCGATCAGGAAGTCGTTCAGCCCCTCGCCGGCCCGGCGGTCGTCGCCGGGCCCGGCGACGAGGGTGGCCCCGGCCAGCCACGTCGGCCATATCTCCTCGACGGCGAAGTCGAAGGCGAGGGAGAGGCCCTGGTAGACCCGGTCCTCCGGCCGTACGCGGTAGACGGGGGCGACCACGCGCAGGAAGTTGACGATGCTCGCGTGCGAGACGGCCACGCCCTTAGGCCGGCCGGTGGTGCCGGAGGTGTAGATGACGTAGCAGAGCGAGGACGGACCGGCCCGGACCCCGGGCCGGGTGTCCGGCCGGCGGGCCAGCAGTTCCTCCGCGCGGTCCAGTTCGAGGACGGGACAGTGCAGGTCACGGGTCTTCTCGGCCAGGGACGAGGTCGTCACCAGGTCGGACAGCTCCGCGTCGTGGGCGATGAACGCCAGCCGGTCGGCAGGGAAGGACGGGTCGAGCGGCACATACGCGGCGCCCGCCTTGAGCACCGCGAGGAGGGCGGCGTAGCCGTCGGTGGAACGGTCGAGGAGGATTCCCACCCGGGAGCCCTCCTTGGCGCCGCGCTCCCGGAGCAGATGGGCCAGCCGGTTGGCCCGGCGGTCCAGCTCCGCGTAGCCGAGGCGCCGTCCGTCGCAGATGACGGCGGTGCGGTGCGGGGCTTTGGCACAAGCGTATTCAAAGTATTCCGCCAGGGTCCGGACGTCGGGCGGCACGCCCGTGGCCCGGGTCCTGGCGGACCCCGCTGCTGTTGTCGACTCTGCCATGACCTCTCCCTGCGGGGCGGATCCGCAGCATGTCTGCCTTGCTGTCCATATGTACGGATTGATGAGGTGCGCTGTTCAACCGATGGGCCCGGATGGACGGCGTCTGCGGAATCTTTACGTCGAGCTTTTGACAAGTGGAATGTAGCGTTTTATCCCTCTTCTTCTTCCACGGTAAGTAACGTGACCGCGAAGGGGAAATGGAGGGGCGCTGGGCGTCGGGGACGGCGTGGGGCCTGTCCGGATCCGGGGTGTACGGCGCCGGGCGCGGCGGCCATGCTTGAGCGGCGTCCGACAGGCCCGTCATGGGGAAGGACTCCGCATGAACCTTCACGTGAACCGTCCGAACCGCCGGCTGAGATCCTTGGGCACCGTGGTCGCGAGCGTCGCGCTCGCCCTGACCGGGGCAACGGCCACGGCGGCGCCGTCGACGCCGCCCACGACGACATCGACACAGGCCGGCCCGCTCTTCAACCTACGGAACGCGGCCGACCCGAACGGCAACAAGTGCGTGGGGCTGGCGAACAACGGCAGCACGGCGAACGGGACGATCCTCGTCCTGTGGGACTGCCACCTGAACTTCGATCAGTGGTGGTACCAGGGCGGCGACGGCGTCTCCCTGCGCGGCAACGCCTCCGGCTATCCGTACGGCAAATGCATAGGCCTGGCGGACAACGGCAGCACCGCGAACGGAACGCGCCTGGTGCTGTGGGACTGTCACCTCCACCCCGACCAGTGGTGGCGGATGCAGGCCCTGGGCGACGGCAACGTCGCCCTCGTCTCCGGGGCGGGCCAGGACAAGTGCGTGGGGCTGGCCAACAACGGCAGCACGGCGAACGGGACGCCGTTGGTCCTGTGGGACTGCCACTACCACCCCGACCAGCGGTGGTTCACGCGTTCGTAGCGCGCCGAGGACATCTACGCGCGGCGGACGTAGAGTTCCACGGGGTTGAAGCCGACCGGGTCGGGGACCCGGGGCGGGACGCGGCGGAAGCCGGCCCGGGCCAGTGTGGAGCGCACGGCGATGCCGTCGATGTACTTGTCGTGGATCTCCATCACGATCCGCGCCACCCGGGCCATCCACGGCCGGGGCTCGGCGAAGATCCCGGTCTCGCTGCCCTCTACGTCGACCTTCAGCAGGTCGACGCGGTCGATGCCGTGCTTGTCCAGCAGCCGTTCCACGGTGACGGCCCGGACCGTGCGCGACGGCCGGGCCAGGACGTTCTCCAGCCGGTGGGGGCGGCTGCGGCGCAGCTCACGGACGGCGGGGACGGCGGTGCAGGTGTCCCAGAAGCCGCTCACCGCGAACTCCAGTTCCCCGTCCCGGCCGTCGACGGCCAGCGGCTCGACGATCCATTCCAGGCCGGACAGCGCCGCGTTGCGCCGCAGCACGGCGAGGCTCTCCGCGATGGGCTCGACCGTCAGCAGCCGGCGCGGCCGGTAGCGGGCCGTCAGATAGGCGGCGGCCAGGCCGGTGTTGCCACCGAGGTCCACCACCGTGTCGAGGGTGGTGAGGGGCTCGTCCAGCGCGTAGACGGCGTCGAGCTCGTAGAAGCGGCGCAGGAACACCTGCCACAGGATCAGCAGATCGCTCTGGCTTCTCCGGACGACCACGGACGCGGGGCGGTCCGGGGTGGCGAAGCGGAAGGAGAGTAACGTCTCGCCGTCGAGGGGCGTACCGGCGGCACCCGCGAAGCGCCGGGCCATCCAGTACGGCACCGTCACCCGCCCGGCCCCCCGCGCCCGCCCGGCGCCCACCGCCATGTCCCGCACACACCCGGCCGCCTCCCGCGCCAGCACCCGTGCCGTGCCCGTCCCCGCAGCCCGGTCGGCGTCCGACCGCAGATACGCGAATCCCATCGCCCTCCCCCTTCAGCGCCCTTCCGGTGCGTCCTGAAGACCATCACGGTACGTGAAGGACCGGTGTCCTCCGGGTGGTTCGGGGAGGGATGCCGTCGGACGGAGTACGCCGCGCGACGGTGGGTGACCGGGTGGGAACGGTCAGACCCGGGCCGTCGCGACGGCCTCCCGGCTCGGCGCCGGGGTGGTGAGGCGGGCGCGGACGAGGCGGTGCTGGGCGGCGCAGGTGGTGGCGATGAGGGTGCCGAAGGCCGTCCAGCCCAGGGGGCCCGTGGCGATGGCCGCGGTGACGGCCAGGGGGCCCATGGCGCGCTGGGTCGCCTGGGCGAGGCCGTGGACGCCCAGGTAGGCGCCCTGGGCGGTGTCGGGGGCCAGGGCGATGGACAACTCCCAGGACACGGTGGCGTGGAGCATCTCGGCGAGGGTGAAGCCGGTGGCCGCGAGGGTCAGGAAGATCGTGGCGGGCACGGCGCCGGGCGCGGCGGAGGCCGCCATGGCGACGCCGGACGCGGCGAAGACGGCGCCCAGGGGGAGGAGTAGCGCTCGCGACCTGGCGGTCGTGGCGCCGAAGCGGGCGAGGGGCACTTGGAGGGCCACGACCAGCACGCTGTTGAGCACCAGCAGCAGGGGGACGAGGCCGTGCGGGGCGTCGGTGGCGCGGATCGCCCACAGGGGCAGGCCCACCCGGAAGACGGCGTCGTCGAGGAAGAGCACGGTCTCGCTGACCACATAGGCGAGATACATGCGGTCCCGCCAGGGGTTCGTGGGACGTGCCGCCGGTACGGGCCCCGAGTCGCCCGTGACCGTGCGGGCGGGCGCGGACACCTCCGCGCAGCGCAGGACGATCAGGGCGGCGGCGACGAACGAGAGGGCGTCGCCGAGGAGGAGGCCCGTGTAGACGGTCGTCGTGCCGGCGGAGAGGGCCGCCGCCGCGCCGAGCCCGCCGACGGCCCAGCCGGCGTTGGCGACGGTGCGGTGGACCGCCTGGTAGCGCACCCGTTCGGGCCCGGCGATGCGGGAGGCGTAGAGCTTGGTGAGCACGCTCGACGCCCGGTCGCCGAAGCCGCCGGCCGCCGAACAGATCAGCAGGAGCGTGTAGTCGTGGGTGAGGAGCAGGCCCACGGCGGCCGCGGTGCGCAGCAGTTGGAGGGCGGCCAGGACACGCACGACCGGCAGCCGGTCGGCCAGCAGCCCGCCGGCCGGCGCGCCCGCGATGCCGACGATCCCGGCGGCGGCGACCAGGGTGCCGACCTGGGCCACGCCGAGGTGGGCGACGTAGGTGAAGTACAGGACCGAGGTGGCGGCCCACAGGCCGCTGCCCACCCGGTCGACGAGGGCGACCGCCAGCATGCGCCGCCCGTCCCGCCCTCCTGGTACGCGTGCGTTGACTGCGGCGACGGCTGTGGTGATCCATCCGCGATCCGAGCTCAAGGTTTCCCCCGATTCCCTTGCCGACCAGATATGTATCAATACATAATTGACGATGTGGCAACACAATATGCGATCACTGGTACGACAGCCAAGGCCCTTTCCGCGTCCGTCGAACGGGCCGTGACCGAGGGTGCTCTGGAGCCCGGCGCCGCGCTGCCGCCGGTGCGCAGGCTCGCGGAGGACCTCGGGATCAGCCCCGGCACGGTCGCGACCGCCTACAAGGAACTGCGGCGGCGCGGGATCGTCGTCACGCGGGGGAGGGGCGGCACGGTCGTCGCACCCGCCCCCGCCGTGGCCTCCCGGCGCCCGCCCAAGGTGCCCGAAGGGCTGCGCGACCTGGCCGGCGGCCACCCCGACCCGGCCTTCCTCCCCGACCTCCTGCCGCCCGCCCGGCTCTCGCCCGGCGCCCGCTCCCACCGCTCGTCCCCCCGGCTGCCGCGCCTGGAGGACGCCGTCCGCGCCTGGCTGGGGGCCGACGGGGTGCCGGTGGAGCACGTGACGTTCGCGCACGGCGCGCTGGACATGATCGGACGGCTGCTGTCCGTGGAGCTCCGCCCGGGCGACGCCGTGGCCATGGAGGACCCCGGCTACCACCACATGCTCGACCTCGTCACGGCGCTCGGGCTGCGCACCGTCGCCGTCGCGGTCGACGACGAGGGCATGCGCCCCGAGGCCCTGCGCGCGGCGCTGCGCACGGGTGTGCGCGCCGTGGTGTGCAGCCCCCGGGCGCAGAACCCCTACGGCGGCCGCTTCACCCCCGCCCGCCGGGACGCGCTGGTGGCGGTCCTGCGCGAGGCGCCCGACGTCCTCGTGATCGAGAACGACCACGCGGGGAGCATCGCGGCGGCCCCCCTCCACACCCTCACCAGTGGTGGGCTCGCCCGCTGGGCGCACGTCGCGACCGTCACCAAGTACCTGGGCACGGACCTGCGCTGGGCGGCCGCCGCGTGCGACGCGACGACCCTCGCCCGGCACGACGGGCGGATGCTGCTCACCTCCGGCTGGGTGAGCCACCTCCTCCAGGAGACGGTCCTCGGCCTGATGACGGACTCCGGGACCCGGGACCTGGTGCGCCGGGCCCGCGACGCCTACGAGGAACGGCGGCTGGCCCTGGCCGGCGAGCTCGGCCGGCACGGCATCGCGGCCCGCGGGGTGAGCGGCATGAACGTCTGGGTGCCCGTGCGGGACGAGTCCGCCGTGGTCAACGGGCTGCGGACGTACGGCTGGTGGGTCGCGGCCGGGGCGCGCTTCCGGATCGGCAGCGCGCCAGGGGTGCGCATCACCGCCGCCGGGCTGCCGCCCGCCGACGGGCGGCGGCTGGCCGCCGACTTCGCGGCGGTGCTGGGCGAGTCCCAGGCGACGTACGGGGGGTGAGGTACACGGCGGGGGATCAGCGCCGCTCGAGCTCCTCCTTGAGGACGACGGCGGCGCTGATGTCCTGGGCGCGGGTGGCCGTCAGCAGGGTGAGCGGCCGCTCACCGGCCACCTCCCGCAGATGTCCGAGGGCGTTCTTGTGCGTCGCGTCACCGTGCAGCTCGGCCCGGTAGCGACGGCCGAACTCGGCGAACTTCCCCGGGTCGTGGCCGTACCAGGTGCGCAGCCCGGTCGAGGGGGCGACGTCCTTGCACCACTCGTCGAGGGCGGCGGCCTCCTTGCTGAGGCCGCGCGGCCAGATCCGGTCGACCAGCACCCTGTCGCCGTCCGCCGCCGCGGGTTCCTCGTAGACCCTCCGTACCCGGATGTCACGGGCCTTCTTCGCCGTCACCGTCACCTCCCGGTCGGGCTTTCATGGTCCGCCGCGCCGGCCCGCCGCGCACCCGGAGCCGGCCGCACCGCAGCGGCCGCCGCCTCGTCGTAGCGGCGCAGGACCAGCCGGGCCACGGCCGGGTGGGCGCCGAGCGGCGCGGCCACGGCATCGGCCCCGCAGCCCGGCCCGGCGGCCCGCCGGGCGAAGTCGCCCGGCGCCAGCAGGTACGGGGCCACCGCCACCGGCCCGGGGCGGCCGCGCCCGCGCAGCGCGGCGACGGCCTCGGCGGGCGGGGGCAACGGCCCGCCGAGGTGCGCGGGGACGACCGGCGCGCCCAGCCGCGCGCTCAGCAGCCCGGCCGTGGCGCGCGTGGCCGCCGTCGCCGCCGGGTCCCGGGACCCGGCGGCCGTCAGCACCACGGCCCCGCCCGGCACCCGCCCGTGCCACCCCGCCTCGCGCAGCCGCCCGCACAGTGCCTCGGCGAGCAGTGGATCCGGGCCCAGCGCGGGCGCCGTCACGGCCCGGTGACCGGCGCCGGCGGCGTCCAGCGCGGCCGGGATGTCGACACGGACGTGATACCCGGGGCCGAGCAGCACGGGCACCACCACGACGGGCCCCGCCACGCGGTCGAGCACGTCCGGCAACGAGGGCGAGGCCAGTCCCAGGAACCCGCACTCCACCCGCAGCCCCGGCCGCGAGGCCCGCACCCGCTCCAGCAGCCGGTGCACGGTCCGCACACCGGCCGGATCCCGGGTGCCGTGCGCGGCGGCGACGAGGACGGGCGCGGGCCCGGCCCCCGGGGGACCGCCGTCGGTCGTGAGGCTCCTGTGCCCGGTCGCGGTGGCTCGGTCTCCGGTCACCGGCTCACCACCCCCGGCGGACGGTCGTGACGCGGCCGGAACCCGGCCGGTACCCGCCCATCACGCCCCCGCCAGGGCGTAGCCCCGCTTGGGGACCGTGCGGACCAGGGTCGCGTGGCGGCCCATGGCCCTGCGGAGACGGGCGATCGACATATCGACCGCGTGCCGGTCGGCGCGGTCGTCCGGCCAGGCGCGGAGCAGCAGTTCGGTGCGGCTGAGCACCTGGCCGGGGTGCTCGGCGAGGGCGCGCAGCACCGCGGCCTGCAACGGCGGCAGCCACACCGGGGCGCCGTCGCCGAGGAGCGCGTTGCCCTGGAGCACCAGGCGGTCCGGCCCGGGACGGAGGTCCCGGCGGCCGCACCGGGACAGGACGTCCTCCAGCGTCCGTACGAGCGCGCCGAGCCGGCTCCGCTCCGGGCAGTGCACCGGCACGTCCGCCTCCCGTAGGGGCTGCGCGCACAGCGACCCGACGCAGAACGCCGCCGCGCCGTCGCGCAGCGCGGCCAGGAACCGTTCCCGCTGCCCGATCGCGGCGGCCGCCTCCAGCAGCGCCACGGCGGCCGGGGCGCTGGTGAATGTCAGCGCGTGCACCTCGGCGCGCGTGGTGGCCTCCACGAGGCGCCGGACCGCGCCCGGATCCTCCGGCGGCCCCCACCGGTAGACCGGGACCTCGATGACCTCCGCGCCCCGCTCGCGCAGCGCGGCCGTGAAGTCCGGCAGCGGCGCCCCGTGTTCCTGGACCGCGACCCGGCGGCCGTTCAAGTCCCGGGCGAGCAGCCACGTCAGCACCTCGTGACTGGCCTCGGTCCCGGGCGCGAACGCCTCCGCCAGGCCACAGGCCCGTACCGCGCCGGTGGCCTTCGGGCCCCGGCTGACGACCGTGGCGTCCCGGAACGCGCCCAGCAGCGCGTCGGCCATTCCCCAGCCCTCGGTGGCGCTCATCCAGCCGCGCCAGCCAACCCCCGTCGTGGCGACGACGTAGTCCGGCGGCGCGGCGAGGCAGCGCTCGGTGGCCCGGCGCAGCGCGACGTCGTCACCGAGTGGCATGATGCGCAGCGCGGGGGCCTCGACGACGCGGGCCCCCCGGCGCACGAGCAGTGCCACCAGCTCCTCGCGGCGCCGGTCGGCCGTCACCCCGATCGTGAAACCCGTCAGCGGTCCCGCCGCCCCGGTGTCCGGCCCGGCGGTCGTGTTCCCCGTACTCATGGGCTCAGGTTTCCGACAGTTTGTTACCGGCGAGTTGCGGCACTGTCATGTAGGCATCAGCATTCGCCCGGCTCATGTTAAATGCGGATGCCATGGACATCACATCGCCCCGGCGGGGGCGTGAGGAATCCGTGCCGTGTCCGCAATATCCCGGACCCGGCGGTGTAACGGGCGGGACCCATGCTCGGGCCATGACTTCGACCGACACCCACTGCCCCTACTGCGCGTTGCAGTGCGGCATGCGACTGCGGCCGCGACCCACCGGTCCCGGCGCCCCGTCGCCCTCAGCTCCGCCGGTCGACGTCGAGGAACGCCCCGGATTCCCCGTCAACCAGGGCGCGTTGTGCGGCAAGGGCCGCACCGCGCCCGCCCTCCTGGCCCGCGCCGTCCGCCTGACCGCGCCCCTGGTCCGCGACCCCGGCGACGGGGTGCTGCGCGAGGCGTCCTGGGCCGAGGCCCTGGACCGGGTGGCCACCGGATTCCGGCAGGCCGCCGAACGCCATGGCCGCTCGGCCGCCGGCGTCTTCGGCGGGGGCGGGCTGACCAACGAAAAGGCGTATCTGCTGGGCAAATTCGCCCGCGTGGTCCTGCGCACCCCGAACATCGACTACAACGGCCGCTTCTGCATGTCCTCGGCCGCCGCCGCCCACCGCGCGGCCTTCGGCATCGACCGCGGCCTGCCCTTCCCGTTGGAGGACATCGCGACGACCGGCTGCGTCATCCTCGCCGGGGCCAACCCCGCCGAGACCATGCCGCCCGCGCTGCGCTACTTCACCCGTATGCGCGAGGCCGGCGGCCGGCTGATCGTCATCGACCCGCGCCGGACGCGCACCGCCGAGCAGGCGGACCTGCATCTGCGCCCGGTCCCGGGCACCGACCTCGCGCTCGCCCTGGGGCTGCTCCACCTGGTGATCGCCGACGGCCACCTGGACGAGGAGTTCATCGCCGCCCGCACCACCGGCTTCGAAGGGGCCCGGGCCGCCGCCATGGCCCACTGGCCCGAACGGGTCGAGCGGATCACCGGGGTATCGGTCTCACAACTGCGCGAGGCGGTACGCCTGTTCGCCGGCGCCGCCACCGGCATGGTCCTCACCGCGCGCGGCAGCGAACAGCACAGCAAGGGCACCGACACCGTCCGCGCCTGGATCAACCTGTGCCTGGCCACCGGCAAGGCCGGCCGCCCCGGCAGCGGCTACGGATGCCTGACCGGCCAGGGCAACGGCCAAGGCGGCCGCGAGCACGGGCAGAAGTCCGACCAGCTCCCCGGCTACCGCTCACTGACGGACCCCGCCGACCGCGCCCACGTCGCCGGCGTCTGGGGCGTCGACCCCGACACCCTGCCCGGACCGGGCCCTTCCGCCTACGAGCTCCTCGATGGCGCCGGAACCCCCGACGGCATACGGGCCCTGCTGGTCATGGGCTCCAACCCGGTCGTCTCCGCGCCCCGCGCCGCCCATATCACCGAGCGGCTCCGGGCGCTGGACTTCCTCGCCGTCAGCGACGTCGTGCTCTCCGAGACCGCCGAGCTGGCCGACGTCGTCCTGCCCGCCGCCCAGTGGGCCGAGGAGACCGGCACCACCACCAACCTCGAAGGCCGGGTCATCCTCCGGCAGGCGGCCGTCCCCCCGCCCCCCGGGATCCGCACGGACCTCACCGTCCTCAAGGAGCTCGCCGCGCGCCTGGGCACCACACGCGGCTTCCCCGACGACCCGGGGGAGGTCTTCGACGAGCTGCGCCGCGCCTCGGCGGGCGGCGCCGCCGACTACGCGGGCATCGACTACGCCCGTATCCGCGCCGAGGACGGCGTCTTCTGGCCCTGCCCCGACCCCGCGCACCCGGGGACGCCCCGCCTGTTCCTCGACCGCTTCGCCACCCCCGACGGCCGGGCCCGGTTCGCCGGGGCCGGCCACCGGCCGCAGGCGGAGGAGCCCGACCGCGCCTATCCGCTGCACCTCACCACCGGACGGGTCACCGCCCAGTACCAGAGCGGCGCCCAGACCCGCCGGATCGCCGAACTCAACGCGGCCGCCCCCGGCCCGTTCGTCGAACTCCACCCCCACCTCGCCGAGCGCCTCGGCGTCGGCGAGGGCGACGTACTGGCCGTCACCAGCCGGCGCGGCCGCGCCCTCGCCCCCGCCAGGATCACCGCCGCCATCCGCCCCGACACCGTCTTCATGCCCTTCCACTGGGCCGGACCCGGCCGCGCCAACACCCTCACCAACCCCGCCCTGGACCCCCAGTCGCGCATGCCCGAGTTCAAGGTCTGCGCGGTACGGGTGGAGAAGGCCGCCGAAGCCGAGGCCGGCGCATGAACGCGAGCGTCGGCACGGACACCCGGCGCGTCGCCGTCGTCGGCGCAGGCATGGCCGCCGCCCGCTTCGCCCAGCAACTCCTCGCCCGCGCAGCCCCCGGTGCCGTCGAGGTGACGCTGTACGGCGCGGAGCCGGACGCCCCCTACAACCGGACCCTTCTCGCCGACGTCCTCACCGGCCGCCACGACCCCGACGGCATCGGCCTGCCCCTGGCCGAGGGCGCCACCGTCCGCACCAGCACCCGGGTCACGGCCGTCGCCCCCGCCACCCGCTCCCTCACCCTGGCCGACGGCACCACCGGCCACTACGACACCCTGGTCCTGGCCACCGGAGCCACCCCCGTCCTGCCGCCCCTGCGGGGCCTGTACGACGGCGGGCCCGGCGACGGCGACGGACTCCTCGGCGGCGTCCACGTCCTGCGCACGCTCGCCGACTCCCGGGCCCTGGCCGCGGCCGCCCGCCGCTCCGCGCACGCCGTCGTGATCGGCGGCGGAGTGCTCGGCGTCAGCGCCGCCCGGGCCCTGGCCGCCCTCGGCACGGCCACCACGATCGTCCACCGGGCCGAATGGGTGATGGAACGTCACCTCGACGACAGGTCCGCGCGCTTGCTGTGCGGACAGCTCACCGCCCTCGGTATCACCACCCACCTCGCCGCCCACCCCGTCGCCCTGCACGGCGCCGGCCACGTCCACGCCGTCGAACTCGCCGACGGCACAAAGCTGGAAACCGACCTCGTCCTGCTCGCCTGCGGCACACGGCCCCGCACCGCGCTGGCGCGGGCGGCGGGGCTGTGCGTACGCCACGGCGTCGTCGTCGACGACCGGCTGGCCACCTCCGCCCCCGGCGTCCACGCCATCGGCGACTGCGCCGAGCACCGGGGTGTCGTCCACGGACTGACCGGACCAGCCTGGGACCAGGCCGACGCCCTCGCCGCCCACCTCGCGGGCACGGACCCCGGAGCCCGCCACACCGGCACCCGGCCCCTGACCCGGCTGTCGACGGGCCCCCTCCAGCTCACCGCGTTCGGCGACATGGCCGCCGAACACGCCCCCGGCCACGACGTGCTGCGCTACGCCGACACCTCGCTCGGCACCTCCGCCACGCTCGTCCTGCGCGGCGACCGGCTCGTCGCCGGCGTCCTCCTGGGCGACCTCACCGCCACGGGCGACATCGCACTCGCCTGGCACCGGGACGAATCCCTGCCCGCAGACCCCTCCTACCTGCTCATCCCCGAAGGAGCCCGCGCGTGACGCCCCCGTTCTCCACCTCCGCCCCGCGCCGACTGGTCCTCGTCGGCCACGGCATGGTCGGCCAGCGCTTCCTGGAAGCCCTCCACGAGCGGACCGGCACGGCCGGGCGCTTCGAGGTGACCGTCCTCGCGGCCGAGACCCGGCCCGCCTACGACCGCGTCCACCTCACCTCGGCCTTCAACGGCACCACCGCCGACGAACTGTCGCTGTGCCCGCCGGACTTCCTCACCACCCACGGCATCGACCTGCGCCTGGGCGACCCGGCCGTCGCCGTCGACCGCCCGGCCCGCACCGTCACCACCGCCTCCGGCGCCCGCGTGCCCTACGACACGCTGGTCCTCGCCACCGGCTCCTACCCCTTCGTCCCGCCCGTCCCCGGCCACGACGCCGACGGCTGCCACGTCTACCGCACCCTCGAGGACGTCGCCGCCATCCGCGCCGACGCCGGCCGGGCCCGCACCGGCGCCGTCATCGGCGGCGGACTCCTCGGCCTGGAGGCCGCCGGAGCCCTGCGCGCCCTCGGACTCGACACCCACGTCGTCGAATTCGCCCCCCGGCTGATGGCCCTTCAAATAGACGACGCCGGCGGCGCGCTGCTCCGCAGCAAGATCGAGGACCTCGGCGTCACCGTGCACACGAGCGCCGGCGCCCAGGCCGTCGAGACCGGCCCCGACGGACGCGTCAGCGCCCTGACCCTCTCCGACGGCACCGGCTTCCCCACCGGCCTCGTCGTCTTCTCGGCGGGTGTCCGGCCCCAGGACCGGCTCGCCCGGGACTGCGGCCTGCCCGTCGGCGAACGCGGCGGCATCGTCGTCGACGCCCGCTGCCGCACCGCCGACCCTCACGTCTTCGCGATCGGCGAATGCGCCCTGGCCGTCGACGGCCGCGTCTACGGGCTCGTCGCCCCCGGCTACGCCATGGCCGAGACCGCCGCCCGCGCCGTCACCGGTGACGCGACCGGGGAGTTCACCGGCGCCGACACCTCCACCCAGCTCAAGCTCCTCGGCGTCGGCGTGGCCAGCTTCGGCGACGCCCACGGCACCACCGAAGGCGCCCTGGATGTCACCTACGCCAACAGCCGGGCCGGCGTCTACAAGAAGCTGACCCTCGGCCCCGACGGCTCCCTGCTCGGCGGCATCCTCGTCGGCGACACCGACGCCTACGCCACGCTGCGCCCCCTCGCGGTCAACGGCGCCCCCCTGCCCCTACCGGCGGAACAACTGCTCCTGCCCCAGCCGGCCGGATCCTCCGGCGGCGGTGTCGGCGCCGCGGCGCTGCCCGACGAGGCCGTCGTCTGCTCCTGCCACAACGTCACCAAGGCGACCATCCGCGCCGCCGTCGGCGAGCGCCGGTGCGCCTCCGTCCCCGCCGTCAAGAAGTGCACCAAGGCCGGCACCGGCTGCGGAAGCTGCGAGAAACTCCTCACCTCCATCGTCACCGGCGAACTCGCCGCGGCGGGCGTCGAGACCACCCGCGGCCTGTGCGAGCACTTCACCCACACCCGCGCCGAGCTCTACGAGATCATCCGCGTCAAGGGCATCACCACCTTCGCCCGGCTCCTCGCCGAACACGGCACCGGCCGGGGCTGCGCCGTCTGCAAGCCCGCCGTCGCCTCCATCCTGGCCGGGCCCGGCGGCGGCACCTCCTACATCCTCGACGGCGAACAGGCCGCCCTCCAGGACACCAACGACCACTTCCTCGCCAACCTCCAGCGCAACGGCTCCTACTCCGTCGTCCCCCGCGTCCCCGGCGGCGAGATCACCCCCGAAGGCCTGATCACCATCGGCGCCATCGCCCGTGACTTCGGCCTCTACACCAAGATCACCGGCGGTCAGCGCATCGACATGTTCGGCGCCACCGTCGACCAGCTCCCCGAGATCTGGCGCCGCCTCGTCGACGCGGGCTTCGAGTCCGGGCACGCCTACGGCAAGTCCCTGCGCACCGTGAAGTCCTGCGTCGGGCAGACCTGGTGCCGCTTCGGCGTCCAGGACTCCGTGGCCCTCGCCATCGAACTCGAGCTCCGCTACCGGGGCCTGCGCGCCCCCCACAAGATCAAGGCGGCCGTCTCCGGCTGCGCCCGCGAGTGCGCCGAGGCGCAGAGCAAGGACTTCGGCGTCATCGCCACCGCCCAGGGCTGGAACCTCTACGTCGGCGGCAACGGCGGCGCCACCCCCCGCCACGCCGACCTCCTCCTCCAGGACACCGACCGCGACACCCTCTTGCGGACCATCGACCGCTTCCTGATGTTCTACATCCGCACCGCCGACCGGCTGGAGCGCACCGCCCCCTGGATCGAACGCCTCGAAGGCGGCCTCGACCACCTGCGCGCCGTCGTCGTCGACGACGCGCTCGGCATCGCCGAGGAGCTGGACGAGCTGATGGCCCGGCACATCGAGGGCTACGAGGACGAGTGGGCCGCCACCCTCGCCGACCCCGACCGGCTGCGGCGCTTCGTCTCCTTCGTCAACGCCCCGGGAACCCCGGACCCCTCCGTCAGCTTCGTCCCCGAGCGCGGGCAGATCCGCCCGGCCCTCCCCGAAGAGGTAGGCACCCGATGAACGATCACCCCTCCACCCTCCTCACCGCGCCGCCCGGCCGCCTCCACCCCGACGCGCGGGTGGAGATCGGCGGGACCGGCGGCGACACGGCCTGGACCGCCGTCTGCCGCTACGGCGACCTCACCCCGGGGCGCGGCGTCACCGCCCTCGTCGCCGGGCGGCAGGTCGCGGTCTTCCGCGACGAGAACGGAACGCTCTACGCGCTGGACAACCGCGACCCCGTCAGCGGCGCGTACGTCATCTCGCGGGGGATCACCGGCAGCGTCGGCGGTGTGCCGGTGGTGACCTCGCCCATGTACAAGGAGACGTACGACCTGCGGACGGGCGTGCGCGTCGGCGAGGACGGCGGCGAGGACGGGGGCGCCACGGCGGACGGCCTGCGGACGTGGCCGGTCCGCGCGGTCCACCCCGTGCCCGGACCGGAGGCCCCCTCGGCCCCGGGAAGCCCGTCGGCCATGACGGCCCTGGCGGCGCTGTCGGCCCTGGCGGCCCCGCGCGCCTTGGAGACCCGGTGACCCCGGCGGCCCCGGTGGGCCTTGTGACCCCGGCGGACCCGTCCGCCCGGGGGCGCACCCTGACCGACTGGCGGCCGGAGGAGCCCGAGTTCTGGGAGCGCACGGGCGCCCGCGTCGCCCGGCGCAATCTGCTGTTGTCCGTGTTCACCGAGCACATCGGCTTCTCGGTATGGAGCATGTGGTCGGTGCTGGTGCTCTTCCTCGGCCCCGAGTACGGCATCGACCCGGCGGGCAAGTTCACGCTCACGGCCGTGCCGACCGTCGTCGGCGGCGTCCTGCGGCTGCCCTACACATACGCGGTGGCCCGCTTCGGTGGCCGAGTCTGGACGGTGTTCAGCTCGCTCCTCCTGCTGGTGCCCACCCTCCTCATGGCCGCCGTCCTCAGGCCGGGGGTGTCCTTCACGACGCTGCTGCTCGTCGCCTCCGTGGCGGGGGTGGGCGGCGGCAACTTCGCCTCCTCCATGGCCAACATCAACGCCTTCTACCCCCGGAGCCTCAAGGGCCGGGCCCTGGGCGTCAACGCCGGCGTCGGCAACATCGGCGTCCCCGTCGTGCAGCTCGCCGGCCTCCTCGTCCTCGCCACCGCCGGCGCGGGACATCCCACCGTGCTCCCGCTGGCCTACGTCCCCCTGATCGTCCTGGCCACCCTCGGGTCCCTGCGCTGGATGGACGACCTCCCGGCGGTGCGCGACGCCCGGCCCGTGCTCCGCGAGATCATCCGCGACGGCCACACCTGGGGGCTCTCGCTGCTGTACATCGGGACGTTCGGGTCGTTCATCGGCTTCTCGTTCGCCTTCGGACTGGTGCTCCAGACGCAGTTCCACGATCAGTTCGACACACCGGTGAAGGTCGCGAGCCTCACCTTCGTCGGCCCCCTGCTGGGATCGCTGGCCCGCCCGTTCGGGGGCGCCCTGGCCGACCGCCTCGGCGGCGCCCGCGTCACCCTCGCCGCCTTCGCGGCCATGGCGGCGGGCAGCGCCCTCATCCTCGTCGCCGCGCGGGCCCACTGGGCCGTGGTCTTCTTCACCGGTTTCATCGCCCTGTTCGTCCTCAGCGGCCTCGGCAACGGCTCGACCTACCGCATGATCCCGGCCGTCCACGGCACCCGGGTCCGCCGCGCGACCACACTCATCGGCTTCGCCGGCGCGGTGGGCGCGCTGGGCGGAGTGCTGGTGAACGTGGCGTTCCGGCAGTCGTTCCAGAGCACGGGGAACGGCGAGTGGGCGTATGCGGGGTTCCTCGTCTTCTACGCGGTGTGCGCGGGGGTGACGTACGGGGTGTACGGGCGACGGGGGTTCTAGCGGGGGTTCTGAGGGTTATTCCGTGGGGAGGACGCTCAGTCGAGACAGAACTCGTTGCCCTCGATGTCCTGCATCGCGATACACGACTCATTCTCCCCATCGGCATGCAGCACCTGCACGCATACCGCGCCGAGCGCGACCAGCCGTGCGCACTCGGCCTGGAGCGCGGCGAGACGCTCGTCCCCCACGAGCCCGGTGCCGACCCGCACATCGAGATGCACCCGATTCTTGACGACCCTGCCTTCGGGAACGCGCTGGAAGTACAGCCGCGGTCCCACACCCGAGGGATCACTGCAGACGAACGCCGCACCCTGCCGCTCAGGCGCAAGAGAGCGATTGAAATCGTCCCACGTGGCAAACCCATCCGGTGGCGGCGGTACGACGTACCCCAGCACCTCGCACCAGAAACGAGCGACGCGCTCGGGTTCCGCGCAGTCGAAGGTGACTTGGAACTTCCTGATCGATGACATCGGCGCACCATAGCAGGGGGGACCCTGTCGCTCATCTCCCGGTGTGGATCCGCATGTTGCCGGGACGGCCCCGTCCGGCAGTGGCACTGTGTGAACCGAACGCGATATGCGGATCCGGGAGGTGCGTGTCATGGCGGTGTTCGTCCTGGTGGCGGGCGGGTGGCTGGGCGGCTGGGCCTGGCGGGACGTCGCGACGGAGCTGGAGGGCGCGGGGCACCGGGCGGTACCGGTCACCCTGACCGGCCTCGGGGACCGCGCGCATCTCGCCACGGCGGAGACCGGGGTGGGCACCCACATCCAGGACATCCTCAACGTCCTGGAGTACGAAGAGCTCTCCGGCGTCGTCCTGGTGGGCCACAGCTACGGCGTCTTCCCCGTCCTCGGCGCCGCCGACCGCTCCCCGGGGCGCGTCGGCCGCGTCGTCTTCCTCGACGCCGCCGCGCCCCGGGACGGGCAGAGCGTCGTGAACACCTTCATGGACCCCGAACGGCGGGCGGCGTTCGAGGAACGGGTCGCGACCGAGGGCGAGGGCCTACGCCACCCGCTCCCGGACCCGCACGAACTTCCCCTGTGGGGCAGCGTCGACGGCCTGGACGACGCGGCCCTGGCCCGGATGCGCCGCCTCGCCGTCGGCCACCCCTACGGCTCGTTCACCGAACCCCTCCGCCTGACCGGGGCGGGCGACGGGCTGCCCGCCTCCGCGGTGTTCTGCACGGCCAACGGCAACACCGTAGCCATGATCGAGGCCCTCTACCGGGCCGGCGACCCACGACTGAGGGCCGTTGTCGACAAGGACACCACCTTCTTCGAACTGCCCACCGGCCACTACCCGATGCTCTCCGTGCCCACCGCCACCGCCCGGGTGCTGATCGACGCCGCCGAGGGCCGGGGCCGGCGCCTCGAACCGGGGCCGTGAAACCACTGCGTTCATGGCCGGTAAGGCCCTAGACTCGACGCCCCCGCCATCTCCTCCTCACCGTTCCCCTGAGACGGAGGGCAGTGTGGTGTACCTGATCCGGGTGCCCGTCGAGGGTTCCGAACCGGTCCTCGTCGAGGCCGCCGACGTGGCGGACGGCATCGTCCGGGTGGCCCGCCCCGGCGAAGTGATCGCCGCCGCGGGCGAATCGCTACAGGCCGCCCTGGAACGCCTCCGGCCCATGGCCGAGGCGTTCGTCACCCAGTTAAGCGGGCTCGCCCACGCGCCGGACGAGATCACCGTCGACTTCGGTGTGAAGGTCGACGCCGAGGCGGGCGTCGTCATCGCCAGGACGGCCGCCGCGGCCAACTTCTCGGTCACCGTGAAGTGGAACAGGGCAGCATGACCACACGGGGCGGCGGCGCCCTCCGCGGAGCCGTCGCCCGCGTCGGCGGCCCCGGCGGCGTCCCCGTGGGCGCGGGCGTCCTCGTCACGCCCGAACACGTGGTCACCTGCGCCCATGTCGTCAACGAGGCCCTGGGGCGACGCGGCGACGAACGGGACCGGCCCGGCGAGCCCGTGTTCGTCGACTTCCCCCTCATCGGATCCGGGCCGCCCCGGCCCGCCCGCGTCACCGAGTGGTGGCCCATCGCGCCCGACGGATCGGGGGACGTGGCGGTACTCCGCCCGGACCCGCCGCCCCGGCCCCCGGCCGGCCCCGCACGGCTGGTGACGACGCGGGAGCTGTGGGGCCACGCGATCCGCGCGTACGGCTTCCCCGTCCGCCACGACCACGGCGCCTGGGCGACCGGCAGGCTCCGCGACCGTACGGCTGTCGGCTGGCTCCAGGTCGACGACGAACGCGGCACCGGATTCACCGTCCAGGCGGGCTTCAGCGGCACCCCCGTCTGGGACGACGACGTGCAGGGCGTCGTCGGCATCGCGGTCGCCGCCGAGGCGGGCCCCGGCCTGCGCACCTCCTATGTCATCCCCAGCGGTACGCTCGTCGACCTCTGGCCCGCGCTGCGCCCCTGGAGCCTGCCGCCCTGCCCCTACCGGGGACTGGCGGCCTTCCGCGAGGAGGACGCCCCGGTCTTCTTCGGCCGCGGCGAGCTCGCCGCGGACATCGCCACGCGCGTCCCCCGCGGCCCTGCCCTCGCCCTGGTGGGCCCCTCCGGCAGCGGCAAGACCTCCCTGGTGCGCGCCGGTGTGGTCCCGCTGCTCCGCCGCCGCACCGATCTCGCGGTGGCCGCCTTCCGGCCCGCCGGCGGCAGTACGCCGCTCGCCGCGCTCGCGGCCGCCCTCCTGCCCCTTCTGGAGCCGGGCCGCACCGAAGCGGAACGGCTCGGCGAAGTACCCAAACTGGCCGCCGTGCTGCGCGCGGGCGGCCTGGACGACACCGTCCACCGCGCACTGGAGCGCGCACGCGCCCACCGCCTCGTCCTGATCATCGATCAGTTCGAGGAACTCATGGCCCAGGAACAGGAGAGCGCGGCCGCACTGCTGACCATGACCGGCCTCGCCGACGGCGCCACCGTCCGTAGGATTCATGCCCTGATCACCCTGCGCTCCGATTTCCTCGATCCGCTGCTCGACCGCTTCCACCTGGCCGACGGGCTGCGCTCGGGCATCGTCCCTGTGGGGCCCTTGCCCACCACCTCCCTGCGACAGGTCGTCGAGGGGCCGCTGACCGGACGGACGGGGGTGGCCTACGAGGCCGGTCTGGTCGAGCGGATCCTGCGGGACTGCGCCGGACAGCCGGGCGCCCTCCCCCTGCTGGAGTTCACCCTCACCCTGCTCTGGGAGACCCAGCGCGAAGGCGTCCTCACCCATGACGCCTACGAACGGCTCGGCGGCGCGACCGGGGCACTGGCCGCCTACGCCGAGCGGGTCTACGGGGAGGACCTCGACGACTCCGAACGCCCCCTCGTCCGACGGCTGTTCACCCAGCTGGTCCGGCCCGGCCCCGAGGGACGGCACACCCGCCGGATCGTCCCCGGCGGCGAACTACCGGACGGCGCCCTGGCCGTCGCCCAGCGCCTCGCCACGACACGCCTCGTGGTCGCCGGGCGCACCGCCGAAGGCGTCGAGACCACCGAGCTGGCCCACGAGGCACTGATCGGCCACTGGGACCGGCTGCGTGGCTGGATCACCGAGGACATGGAGTTCCGCACCTGGCAGGACGGACTCCGCCAGGCCCTGGCGCGCTGGAAGGACGGCGGCGAGCACACCGACGACCTGCTGCGCGGCGCGCCCCTGCGGGAGGCCGGGCGCTGGAGCGAGGAACGAGGAGCCGACCTCCTGCCGGCCGAGCGCGCCTACGTCGACGCGAGCCACGCCCACTGGATACGGGCCCGACGCGTCCGGCGCGGCGTGACGGGCTCGATCGCCGTGCTGGTGGCGGCCGCGCTGGTCCTCGGCTCCCTCTTCGTCTACCAGCGCCGGGCCGCGGCGGACCGTGCCGCGGTCGCGGCCTCCCGGGCGCTCGCCGCCACGGCCGACTCCAACAGCCGCTCCCTCGCCCGCCCCACCGCGACGACGCTGCTGAGCGTCGCCGCGTACCGGACCCGTGACACACCCGAGGCCTACGCCAACCTCCTCGCCCGCTACATCGACGTCCACGACTTCGAGCACATCGTCGACACCCCGGAACAGCAGACCGACGTCCAGTTGGCCCCGGACCGGACCTGGATGGCCGTGACGGGGAAGGAGACGATCGCGCTGTGGGACCTGCGCGGCGAGCGCCCCCTGAAACACGACCTGACCGTCGCGGGCTTCACCCCGTACCGGACCGCGATCAGCCCCGACGGACAGCGGTTCGCCGCCGCCGACCTCCGGTCCCGCGTGATCGTATGGAGGCCGGCCGCCTCGTCCGTCCCGGTCGAACGCCACATCACCCTGCCGCCCCAGGGCGGCGCCACGACCGACTCCCTGGCCTTCACCGGTGACGGGACCCTGATGGCCGGCCGGTCCGACGGCCGGATCGTCGACACGTCGTCGGGACGGACCTCCGACCGGGCCGTCGGCCGTGTCCTGGGCCGGGGACCCGGGCCCGCCACGCTCACGGTCGAACACGACGGACAGGTGAGCGTATGGGACCGCCGGACCGGCGCCTCCGGCGGCTCGTTCGCCGTGAAGGAAACGCAGCAGCTCGTCAGCGCCGACGGCCGCACCCTCACGGATGTCACTTGCGAGGGGAGCACGGCGGACCGGCCCGGACTGCGGGTGGCCGTCCGGGATCTCGCCTCGGGCCGCCTCACCCGTTCCTTCGACGGCGACGGCTTCGACTGCCCGGACCGGCGCGGCATCCGCCTCGATGCCCAGGGCCGCCACTTGGTCGTCTCCACGCCCACGGTGGCCAGACTCTTCGGCTACTACCCCCGGACGAACCTCTCCGTCTGGGACCTCACCACCGGCCGCCTGGCCGGCATGCGCGTCCTGCCCGTGCGCGGCCTGAAATGGATCGCGGCGGCCGCGGCCACCGGCCCCTCGGAGCTGCTGCTCGTCATCGACCAGGTCACCTCCCTGGGCACACTCCGCTTCCGCCTCGACGCCCTGGAATCGCTGCCGGAGAACACGACCGGCGTACGAGTGAGCCCGAAGCGGCACCTCATCGCGGCGCTCTCCACCGGCCTGGACCGCCGTACGCCCGTCCGGCTGCGCCTGTGGGACCCGCCCGGGCAGCGGACCGTATCGGCGAACCCCGACGCAGGGAACATCCTGACCGCCACGTCACCCCTGCTGTTCACACCCGACGAACGCCACCTCGTCACCACCACCGGCCAGTACGGTGAAGCGGCCGTATGGAGCGTCCCCGGCCTCAAACTGGAGCACCGGCTCACCCTCCCGAAGCGGCGCGGCACACCACCGCCCTCCTATCCGGTCGGCGCGGCCGAACTCGCCGTCGACAGCGAGGGCCGCCTGCTCGTGTCCTCCGACGGGATCGTCAGCCGCTGGGACATACGTACCGGCCGGATGACCGGACGGCCGGTCGTGGTCCAGGCCACCGAGGGCATCGCCACGGTGGTGGAGCGGGAGGACATCACCCCGCGCCTGGCGGCCCGGGCCGACGCTCCGGAGTACGCCACGGCCGTCAAGGGCGCCTCCCGGATCGAGATCCGCGACAGCGCCACGGGCGCGGTCCGGAAGGCCGTCCGGCTGCCGGGGAACGCCCGCGTCGGCAGGCTGAGCTACAGCGGAAACCTGCTGCACGCCCTGACCACCGACGGCAGCGTGCGCACCTGGGACGCCGCCGACGACTACGTGGGCCGGCCGGTACTGGACCTCGGGTCATCGGGCGAGTTCGTGGGCCCCAGACGGTTCGTCCAGGTCGTCGGAGAGCAGCTGGAGATCTGGGACCTCGTCGACCGGACGAGGGAACGCGCCATCCGCTTCGAGAGCAGCCTCGTCCACATGACCGACGATGCCCGCGTCCTCGTCTACGAAGCGAGCTTCGGCGACACGCGATTCGTCGGCAGCGGCCGCCGTGAGTCCATCGCCGTCGTGCCCCTCGACCCGCGCGTCTGGACCGAGCGGCTGTGCCGCGTCACGGCCCGCACCGCCCTCACCCCGCAGGAGGCGCGGGCGGCCCCGGCGGAGGCGCACTCCCCGGCCCCCTGCGCGTGACCGTTCGCCCCTGCCGTCGTTACCCACGACGGGTACACGTATCACCCGCCGGGCCGCCAGGGCATCGTCCTGGCGGCCCGGCGTTCGTGTGCCGCCACCCCGGTCGTGTGAACCGGTGTGTCACATCCGTACGGTCTCCTTCGTCAAGGGGATGACGAATGCCGACGGAAGAAAGCGACCGATGAACGACGAGGAATTCCTGGCCGAGCGCTTCGAGGCCCACCGCACCCACCTGCGTGCGGTCGCCTACCGGATGCTGGGCTCGCTGAGCGAGGCCGACGACGCGGTGCAGGAGGCGTGGCTGCGGCTGGCGCGTACCGACACCGGGGGCGTCGCGAATCTGGGCGGGTGGCTGACGACCGTGGTGGGCCGGGTGTGCCTGGACATGCTGCGCTCACGGACCACGCGCGGCGAGCAGCCCCTGGACGTCCATGTGCCCGACCCGGTCGTGAGCGGCGCCGACGGGATCGACCCCGAGCACGAGGCGCTGCTGTCCGACTCCGTCGGCCTGGCGCTGCTCGTGGTGCTGGAGTCGCTCGCCCCCGCCGAGCGGCTGGCGTTCGTGCTGCACGACATGTTCGCCGTGCCCTTCGACGAGATCGCCCCCATGGTCGGCCGCACCCCGGCGGCCGCCCGTCAGCTCGCCAGCCGGGCCCGCCGCCGGGTACGCGGCGCGGCTCCGGTGCCCGACGCGGACCTCGGCCGGCAGTGGGAGGTCGTCGACGCGTTCCTCGCCGCCTCGCGCGGCGGCGACTTCGACGCCCTGGTGACCTTGCTCGACCCGGAGGTCGTCCTGCGCGCGGACACCGGCGTGGGCCTCCCGGGCGCGTCGCGGGAGCTGCGCGGCCCCGCCGCGGTGGCCGGGCAGGCGCTCCTCTTCCAGCGCGCCGCCGGCTTCGCGCACCCGGCGCTCGTCAACGGCGCCGCGGGCATCGTGTCCATCGTCGACGGGCGGCCGACGGCCGTCCTGGGCTTCACGATCACGGACGGGCGGATCGTCGAGATCGACATCCTCGCCGACCCCGAGCGCCTCAGCGCCCTCGACCTGACGTCGCTCGACGGCTGAGGCGGGCCGTCCGACGAGGTGACGCGGCCGATCGGCCGCTCCTGACCGCCCCCGGCCGACCGGCTACCACCGGGGGCGGCGCCCCGGTGGTAGGGATGGGAGCGATGACTGACGCGCGGCCGCTCCTGGAGGTCCACGACGTCCACAAGGCATACGGCAGGCACCGTGTGCTGCGCGGCGTCGACATGGAGCTGCGGGCGGGCCGCCTGGCCGGGGTGGTCGGCGAGAACGGGTCCGGCAAGTCGACCCTGCTGCGCATCCTCGCCGGGCGGCTCCGGCCCGACCGGGGCGTGGTCAAGGGCCCCGGCGCCATCGGCTACTGCCCGCAGGAGACCGTGCTCAACCCCGCCTTCACCGTCGAACAGCACCTCGAACTCTTCCGGGTCGCCTACGGCCTGCCCGGCCTCGACCGCGCCCATGAACTCCTGGAGACCCTGAGCTTCGCCGACTACCGCCGGCACCGGATCGGCACGCTCAGCGGCGGCACCCAGCAGAAGCTCAATCTCGTCCTCGCCCTGATGCACGACCCGCCCCTGCTGCTCCTGGACGAGCCCTACCAGGGCTTCGACTGGGAGGCCTACCAGCGGTTCTGGGAACTGGCCGGGCAGCTCCGGGCGTCGGGGCGGTCCTGCCTGGTCGTCACCCACATCGCCTACGACACCAGCCGGTTCGACGACCTGTGGCGGCTCGACGCCGGACGGCTCGCCGACGACGCGCGACGGGCCGGGTGAGCCGGCCGTGCGCGCCGGCTCCGGATCAACCTCCACCTGGACGTACTTCTCCACCGCCACCCGCTACGCGCTGCTCGAGCACTCCCGCAACCGCCTCGCCCTCGTGCTCGTCATCTTCTACCTCCCGCTGTGGATCTCCCTCGGCCATGTGGTGATCACCTCCGCCGAGGCCCGGTTCCTGCTGCGCGCGACCAACGAGACGATCACCGCGCCGGGCAACAACATCAGCAATATCTCCGGGGCCCTCAACGCCGTCACCCTGATCGTCGGCTTCATGATGTTCTCGGTCACCTTCACGGCCGGCCGGTTCGACCACCGGCTCGCCATGGCCGGCTACCCCCGCGCCCACCTGATCGCCGCCAAGCTCGCCGCGCTGCTCATCGCGTCCGTGCTGACCAGCGCCTACGCCACCGCCGTGGTCTGCTGCTACTGGCACCCCCGGCAGCCCTGGCTGCTCGGCCTCGCCCTGGCCACCGGCGCCCTGACCTACGGCGGCTTCGGGGTGATGCTCGGCGCGACGCTGCGCGGCGAACTGGCGGGCATGCTGCTCATCATCATGACCAGCATCATCGACACGGGTCTCCAGAGCCCGATCGCCAATCCGATCGCGGACAACGACATCGTCCGGTACCTGCCGTCCTACGGGGCCATGCAGGCCGCGGTCACGGCGGGCTTCCGGGACTCCTTCCCGGTCTTCTACCTGCTGCTGGGCCCGCTGTGGTTCCTCGGTGCCGTCGTCGTCGCCGGGATCGCCTTCCACCGGCAGACCCGCGACCGCAGGCCGGCCCTCTTCGGCTGACCGCCGGGGGCGCGCGGGACCCGGCCGGTCCGGGCAGCTCAGACCCGCCGGAGGTAGGCGAGCGTCGCGGGCGCGTACCCGAACTCCACGGGAACGGTCACCCCCAGGGCGCGGGCGACCGGCACCATCACCGCCAGGTGGTGGACGGCGTGGTGCGCGACGAACAGCAGCTCCCGCCCCACGGTGGAGCGCGTCCGGACGACCGTGCCGGCGGCGTCCACCACACTGAGCACGTCCACGGGCCGGTCGAGATCCGCCGGTACGACCGCGGCCACCCGGGCGGACACATCGGCCAGCCGCGCCAGCGCGGCGCCCCGGTCGGTCTCCAGCACACCACCGCGCTTCCGCCGGTCGTAGTCGACCGTGCCGCCGCCTGCGCCGGCCAGGATCGCCGTGTAGTGGTCCACGCAGTGCCGTACGTGACCGGCGACGCAACTGCCGGCCTCATGGGGCCGGCACACGTACTGCGCGTCGCTGAGCATGCCGAGCAACTCCCGGGTTTGCTCCAGCTGGGCGGTGGCGTATCCGACGACCCCGGCGGCCCGTTCCTCGTCCTCTTCCCATGGCGTCATCACCCCACTGTGAGGACGCCCCCGCGCACGGCACCGGGCCCCGGCGACGGATTCACACGATCGGGGAGGGGTGAACGCCATGGGGCCATCCGGGTGGGTTCGGCTTGCCGGTTGGCCGACGGGGCAGGTCTCCCCGGTGGTCGGCCTGCACGTAGGATCGAACGTTATGTCGGATGTGTGTGCTGTGACTGAAGGGGTTGTTGAGGGATGAAGCTGCGTCAGGGGCGGGTCGGGGCGCTGGTGGTCGCCGTGTGCACGGTGGGGGCCGCCCTCGCCGGTTGCGGTGGCAAGTCCGGTGACGCGGCTTCGTCGTCCGTCTCCCCGTCGCGCCCGGCCGGCGCGTCGGCACCGGCGTCCAAGACGCCCTCGGGTGAGGGGAAGAACCGCGCGGGCGACCCGCTGCCGGGGCTCCCGGCGACGGGCGACGCCCGTAAGCAACTGGCCGCGCTGAAGGTGGAGAAGCCGCACTCGATGTCCGGCTACAGCCGCTCCCGGTTCCCCCACTGGGCCCAGCAGGGCAACAAGTGCGACACCCGTGAGACCGTCCTGGAGCGGGACGGCCAGGGCGTGAAGCGGGACGGGGAGTGCCGGGCCGTCGCCGGGACCTGGCACAGCCTCTACGACGACAAGGCCGCCGACAAGGCCGGTCAGGTGGACATCGACCACATCGTGCCGCTGGCCAACGCCTGGCGTTCGGGCGCCGACAAGTGGGACGACGACCGGCGCAAGGCGTTCGCCAACGACCTGACGCACCCGCAGCTGCTCACGGTCTCCGCCGGCTCGAACCGGTCCAAGGGCGACCAGTCCCCGGACCAGTGGCAGCCGCCGGCGAAGAGCGCCTGGTGCTTCTACGGCCGGGCGTGGACCTCGGTGAAGTCCACCTACGGTCTGAGCGTCACCGAGGAGGAGCGAGGCATGCTCACCAAGATGATGGATACGTGTAAGGCATGAACGCAGAAGCGAGCCAGGAGCACTACGAGGACAAGGTGACCGCCGGACCCGGCGGCGCCATGACCGACGACGTCGGGGTCGTCACCGGCGACCTCACCGTGGCCACGGCGCGGCGCCCCGACGGGCTGGCGGACGTCCGCGTGCAGTACACCGGGGCCGAGGAGTGGTACACGCTCACCGGCGGCCCCCGGGCCGTGCCGCCCGGGGGGCTGCGGGCCTTCCACGACGCGGTCCTGGCGGCCGTCCGCGCCGGGGGCGCGGCCGAGGTGCCGCGCTGACGCGCTGACGCGCTGACGCGCGAGGTCAGCGGCGTCGCGCGCTGCCCGAACGCGGCCGCAGCAGGGCCACGGCCAGCACGGCCGGGGCCGTGATCAGCAGGGTGAGCGTGACCAGCGGGAAGCCGCGCACCGCCTTCTTGCCCAGCGCCTTGACGAGACCGCGATGGGCGGACCCCTGGGGGTACCCCGGACGCGGCGGCGGTGCCGGGGCGCGAGGGGCGGGCGCGGGCGGCGGCGGTGCGGGGGCCGGGAGCGGCGCGTTGTTGACGGGCACGGCGCCCGGCGCCTGTGGCCCGGGCGCGGCGGGCGCGGCGGGCGCCGCCGGCGCGGGGTGACCGGGTTGCCCGGGCACCCCCGGAGGTACGGGCGCGGGGGCGCCCGGCGCCGGAGGAGCGCCCGGAACGGGCGGTGTGCCGGGGGCCCCGGCGCCACCGGCTCCCGCGCCGCCCGCACCGGCACCCCCCGCTCCTGCCCCACCGGCTCCGGGCCCCCCTCCTGCGCCCGCCCCACCGGCTCCAGGTGCTCCACCGGCCCCGGGCGCGCCTCCGCCTCCTGCGCCTCCGGCTCCCGCCCCTCCGCCTCCGGCTCCCGCACCACCGGCTCCTGCGCCTGCACCACCGGCGCCAGGTGCCCCGCCGGCCCCTCCGGCACCGCCCGCACCCGCGCCGCCCGCACCCGCGCCTCCGGCCCCGGCGCCACCCGCTCCGGCACCACCGGCGCCACCGGCGCCCGTCCCGCCGGCACCGCCCCCGCCACCGCCCGGCGGGGCGGGCGGTGCCGGCCTCGCCTTGCGGCAGCGCAGCCACACCTCCGCGTCCGCATTCGCGCCGGGCGCCTGCGCGTTGACGTTCAGACACCCCGTACCGCTGTCGATGACCTCGGCGTTCACCGCGCCGCCCAGGAGCGACGCGGTCACATGGGTCGGCGGGTGCGGGAGCAGGGCCAGCGGGTTCGGCAGGTGGTGGAGGACCGCCGTCACCGACGTGTCGCCGAGCGCGGCGTGCGCGCCGCCGTCGTCCGCCGAGGCCTCGCCCGCCGGCGCGAACACGGCAAGCGCGGCCAACACCCCTGCATGTGTTGCTCTTCGCCATCCCGTCACGGAGACAGCCTGTACAACCGAGCGTGTGTACAGCCGTGTTCGCGGACGGATTCCTCCGATGGGCGGAAAAATGGCCGAGCGCCCCCTTAAGAGGTTTATTCAGCCGACAAGACGGCGGCGATTAAGTCACGTGTGGAAGAGATGAGTTGTCTGTGTCGGCGATGTAAAACGTGACAGCCGATATCAGGAGTTGCTGTCCAACTTGCCTGCGTTCCTTGCTGTTTGTAGTTACGCAAGAATGTTGCGTATGCCACACATCTTGGATTGGTGTTGATCTGAGCGCGTCAAGACTGCCAGGGTTTTGGATCACCCGGAGCGAATCCGTGTTCGCCCCGGGTTGTCGCGTGGTCGAACGCGCGACGCCCCCCCACAACTCCACGAGGAGGAACCCTCGTTATGGCAGCCCACAAGCGCACCGGCAAACGGCGTCTGGTCCTGGCGATATCCACCGCCGCGGCCGTGACCGCCGGAGCCACCCTGCTGGCCCTGCCCGCAGGAGCGAGTGCGCCCGCGGAAGGCACCGTCTTCGGAACGGCTTCCAAGGACGCCGTCGACGGCAGCTACATCGTTCTGCTGAAGGACGGCGCGAAGGGTGTGGCGAAGAGCGCCGACGCCCACGCGGTCTCCACCGAAGGCAAGGGCCTGGCCGAGCGGTACGGCGGCAAGCTGGAGCGTACGTACAGCTCCGCCGTCCACGGCTTCTCCGCCAGCGGCCTCGACCTGAAGGAGGCGAAGCGGCTCGCCGCCGACCCCGCCGTCGCCAAGGTCGTGCAGAACCACCGCTTCACCATCAAGGGCACCCAGGAGGCCCCACCCTCCTGGGGTCTGGACCGGATCGACCAGACCGAGACCAAGGGCGACGGGAAGTACGCCTACCCGGACAGCGCCGGTGAGGGTGTCACCGCGTACGTCATCGACACCGGTGTGCGCATCAGCCACAAGGACTTCGACGGTCGCGCCTCGTACGGTTTCAACGCCGTCGACAACAACGACAAGGCCGACGACGGCAACGGCCACGGCACGCACGTGGCGGGCACCATCGCCGGTGCCACCCACGGCGTGGCCAAGAAGGCCAAGATCGTGGCGGTGCGGGTGCTGAACGCCGAGGGGCAGGGCACCACCGAGCAGGTCGTGTCCGGCATCGACTGGGTCACCAAGAACCACAAGGGCCCCTCCGTCGCCAATATGAGCCTCGGCGGCGGCGCGGACGAGGCGCTCGACGCCGCCGTCCAGAAGGCCATCGCGTCGGGCGTCACCTTCGCCGTAGCGGCGGGCAACGAGTCCACCGACGCCGGCCAGGGCTCCCCGGCCCGGGTGAAGGAGGCCATCACCGTCGCCTCCAGCACCAAGGACGACAAGCAGTCGGACTTCTCGAACTACGGCGCCGTCGTCGACCTCTACGCCCCCGGCTCGGACATCACGTCCGACTGGAACGACAGCGACTCCGGCACCAAGACCATCTCCGGTACGTCCATGGCCACCCCGCACGTCGTGGGTGCCGCCGCGCTGTACCTCGCGGGTCACAAGGACGCCACCCCGGAGCAGGTGGCGAGCGCCCTGACCCAGGGCGCCACCGCCGACAAGATTGCCAACCCCGGTGCGGGAACCCCCAACAAGCTCCTGAAGGTCGTTCAGTAGCGGTCCTGCGCCACCCTGTCGCACCCTGTCGCCCCCGGCCGGTCACCCCGGCCGGGGGCGGCTGCGCATGCCCCCAAGGCGTTAATTTCCCTTTCGGATTGCGACACAAGGGTGACTAATTCGCTTTGTATTTGATTGCCCACCCTTTCAGCCTGCACAGTTCCATTAAGCGGAAACGTCATGGTTCCGCCGGTAACCCAGTCACGACAGTTAGGGGAGTGATCGTGAAGGGCAGTCAGATTCAGTGGATTCGGCGGTGTGCGCCTCGTCGCCACCCGCTCGCCGATCAGGTATACGACGCGCTGACCGTCGTGATCGTGGTCATCGTCGTCGCCGCCTGTTCCCCGGGCCTGAGTCCGGAGGCGCTGGGGCTCATCGGGACGGTGGCGACCGTCCTCGGATCGCGGTCCCGGCCGCGAACCTGCCGGTGACGAAGGCGGAAAGGAGAAAAGGGAGTTCACGAAGCACTGGCCATGGCTAGGGTGGACCGCACCGTCGGCGGCCATGACCTGGTGAGGGGTGGGGACCGGATGCTCGTCAAATCCTGGCTTCGGATCGTGATCGCGGCGGTGATCGCGCTGGCCGTGTTCCCGGGCGCGGCCGGCGCCTCACCGCCGCCCGGCAGAACCCCGGTCGTGTTCTTCCCCGGATACGGCCTCACCAGACTCGAGGTGACCGTCGACGGCCAGTCCACGGCCCCCGGATGCCCGCGCTCCGGCAGCTTCGGAAGCTGGTTCGCCAACGACCGTCCGAGCACGGAATTCAGCCAGGTCTGCCAGGACCGGCTGCTCACCCTCCACTACGACCCGGACCCGGCGAAGCCGATGCCCGAGCGCTTCTCCTACCCGCCCGGCGTCACCGTCCGCGTCGCCGGCTACGGCAGGACGGACAGCGCGCCCGCCTACGAGCCGCTGTACCGGGCCCTCGAGGCGAGCGGATACCGGCGCGACCACGACATCCGCGTCGCCGGCTACGACCCCCGGCTCACCCCCGACCTGGACGGCTTCCTGGAGCGGACCCGCCGGCTCGTCGAGGACACCTACCGCGAGAACGGCGACCGGCCCGTCCACCTGGCCGGGCACTCCAACGGCCCGCTCTACGCCCAGTACCTGCTCACCCACACCACCCGCGCCTGGCGGGACAAATACCTCCACGGCTTCACCCCGTTCGCGGGCAACCTCCCGGGCCAGGGCATGCTCTACGCGACGATGTTCACCGGCCTCAACATCCAGGACTTCGGCGCCCCGAAGACCGCGGAGAACGCCCGCAGCAGCGCCCTGATGTACCTGAGCGCGCCCTCCACCTATATGAGCGCCGCCGACCCCGCCGTCTTCGGCGACCGCGAGGTCGTCGTCCAGGACACCTCCACCGGACGCTCCTACACCCCCCGCGACTACCCGCGGCTCTTCGCCGACGCCCGCCTGCCCATGGCCAAGGAGCTCGCCGACCACTACACCGGCTTCGTGGAGTTCACCGGCCCCCGCTCCTTCCCCGGCGTCGACGTCTTCGCGGAGAAGGGCTCCGGCCTGCCCACCACCGTCGGGGCACGCCTCGCCGGACTGACCCCCGGACAGGTCCTGGACACCAAGGCCCTTCTGACCCGCGACGGCGACGGCAACCAGGAGGACATCACCAACGAGGCGGTCCTGGCCTGGCGGTCGATGCCCTGCCACCGGTTCTCCCTCACCGACAACCCCGGCGTCGACCACTTCTCCCTCCCCGGCCACCGAGCCGCCCTCGACCGGCTGATCACCCACCTCGGACAGCCCCGCACCACCTGCCGGGAGCCGTGAGACCGGAAGCACGACGCGCCCTGATCGCGGGCTCGGTGGGCAACTTCATCGAGTGGTACGAGTTCGGGGCGTACGGGTACATGGCCACGGTCATCGCCGCCGATTTCTTCAGCGGCGACGGAACGACGGGCGGCGCCGAGGGGCTGATCAGGACATACGCGTCCTTCGCCCTGGCCTTCTTCTTCCGGCCTGTGGGCGCGGCGCTGTTCGGCCGCGTCGGGGACCGGTTCGGGCGGCGCCCCGCCCTCGTCCTCGCGCTCGCGCTGATGACCGGGGCCACCACCCTCATCGGGCTGCTCCCCACGTACGCCACGCTCGGCGCCGCCGCGCCATGGCTCCTCACCGGGGCGCGGGTGCTCCAGGGCCTGTCCGCCGGCGGCGAGTTCGGCGGCGCGGTGTCACTGCTGACCGAGAACGCCCCGCCCGGCCGCCGCGGCCTGTACGGGGCGTGGCAGTCCTGCACGGTCGCCCTGGGCCTGCTGGCCGGGGCGGGGCTCGCCGCCGCGCTGGCGATGACGCTCGGACCGGACGCGCTGACCGCGTGGGGATGGCGGGTGCCCTTCCTGCTGGCGTTTCCCCTCGGCGCGGTGGCGCTGTGGCTGAGACTGACGCTGGAGGAATCACCGGAGTTCCGGCGCATCGCCACGGCCGGCCCGGCGGCCGACGGAGTACCCGAGGAGTTGCCCCGGCCGCTTTGGGCCGTCGCCCTCGGCATCGGGCGGATCATGGGCTGGGCGGCGGCCGGCTACACCTTCCTGGTGGTCCTCCCGACCTATCTCCAGCACACCGTGGGCACCACGTTCCAACAGGCCCTGACCGCCACCGCCCTGGCCAACCTCGGCTTCGCCGCCGCCGTCCTGCCCGCCGGGGCACTGAGCGACCGCGTCGGCCGCCGCCCGGTGATGGCCGCGGGCGCGGCACTCGTCGTCCTGCTCGCCTTCCCCCTGCTGACGCTTCTTCAGAACGCCACGGCCCCCACCGCGGCGAAGGCCGCCGCGCTCCTCCTCGCCGGAGCGGCGGTCGGCGCGATGGCGGGACCGGGCCCGGCGATGCTGGCGGAGATGTTTCCACCCCGGGTGCGCTGCACGGGCCTCGGGCTGTCCTACGCGCTGGCGAACGCGGTGTTCTCCGGCTGCGCCGGCCTGATCGTCACCGAGTTGGCCGAGCGCACCGGGAACACCGGTATCCCCGCCTACTACGCGGCTGTGACCTGCGCGATCAGCGCCGTGGCCCTGCTGGCGCCGGGCGGCGGAGGAGCCCCGGCGCGGGGATAGTCACCCCTTGGCAAGACCTGGACGGATTCCCGGCGCCCCCTTGCCCCGCCCTTTGTTCACACCCCGGGTGCGCGGCCCGATGATGGCCGGATGTGTGCGTCACCAAGGCCGGAGGGGTGCGGATGAATGCGGACAAGGGCATAGACGTCGTCGAGTTCGCGTGCGCGCACTGCGGACTCAGCTGGACCCATGAGTACGAGGTGGTCCGCTGTGCGACGTCGAGCGGTTTCGAGCGGGAGTGCTTCCGTATGCACGACCTGCCGGTGATGCCCCCGTACAGCTGGGAAGGAGCGCCCGAGTGCGCCCGCTGCGGCCACTGGGTGGTGGGGAAGCTGGCCATGCGGCGCTCCTGACCCACCCCGCGCCGTGCCGCGCGAAATCGCCCCGGAGAGTGGTTTGACCGCCGGAGGAGCACCGACGGCCGGACCCCGCCAGCACACTGCCGTGGTCCGGACAGACGGATCATCTCAACAGACGGGGTATGCCATGGTGGGCGGCACGGTGCTGTTCGCGCTCGACGAGGACCCGCTCGGCGCGGGCGCCGCGGGCGGACAACTGCGCAGGATCCGCGAGGAGGTGGAGGCGCAGGGCCTCGAAGCGCGCTGGGCCCGCACCGGGACCGACGCCCGGGCGGTGCTGCGGACGGAGGCCGGACTGGCCGCCGCCGTGGTGTCCTGGGACCTCCCGCCGGGAAAGCGGAGCCCGGGGGAGCAGGGGGAGAAGCGCGGGGACGAGACGGGCGGCGCGGCGGTGCTGCGCCAGATCGGGCGGCGCTTCAAGGACCTGCCCGTGCTCCTGGTGATGACGGACGGCGCCGACGACGACCTCGAGCGGCTGCCCCTGTGGGTGGCGGAGACCGTCGTCGGCTATGTCTGGCCGCTGGAGGACACCCCGGCGTTCATCGCCGGACGGATCGCCGGCGCGGCGCGCGCCTATCGCCAGTCGGTCCTCCCGCCGTTCTTCAAAGCCTTGCGCCGCTTCGACGACGCGCACGAGTACTCCTGGCACACCCCGGCACACGCCGGAGGCGTGGCCTTCCTGAAGTCCCCTGTGGGGCGCGCCTTCTTCGACCACTACGGGGAGCGGCTCTTCCGCAGCGACCTGTCGATCTCGGTCGAGGAGCTCGGCTCCCTCTTCGAGCACACGGGCCCGATCGGCGAGGCCGAGCGCAACGCCGCCCGGATCTTCGGCGCCGACCGCACCTACTTCGTCCTCCACGGCAACTCCACCGCCGACCGCATGGTCGGCCACTACTGCGTCGCCCAGGACGAGATCGCCCTGGTGGACCGCAACTGCCACAAGTCCGTCCTCCACGGACTCGTCCTCTCCGGCGCCCGCCCGGTCTATCTCGTGCCCACCCGCAACGGCTACGGACTGGCCGGCCCGCTGCCCCCGGGGGAGATCGGGGCGGCGTCCGTGGCCGGCCGTATCGCCCGCAACCCGCTCACCCAGGGCGCGGTGTCACCCCACGCCGAATACGCCGTTCTTACCAACTCCACCTACGACGGCCTGTGCTACGACGCGATCCGGGTCGCCCGTGAACTCGCCCCCAGCACCCCGCGCGTCCACTTCGACGAGGCGTGGTTCGCCTACGCGCGCTTCCACCCCCTCTACACGGGCCGCTACGGGATGTCCGTCGGGCCCGACACCTTCGAGGGGCCCGACCGCCCCACGGTCTTCTCCACCCAGTCCACCCATAAATTGCTGGCGGCGCTGTCGCAGAGCGCGATGGTGCACGTCAAGCCCTCACCGAGGGCACCGGTCGAACACGAGCGGTTCAACGAGGCGTTCATGATGCACGGGACGACCTCGCCGCTCTACCCGGCCATCGCCTCCCTCGACGTGGCGGCCGGGATGATGGACGGGCCGCAGGGCCACTGGCTCATCGACGAGGCGGTCACCGAGGCGATCCGCTTCCGCCAGGCGGTCGCCCGCACCGGACGGCGCGTCGCGGAGGCGGGCGACCGCCCCGCCTGGTTCTTCGGCGCCTGGCAGCCCCCGGCCGTCACCGACCCGGCGACCGGCGAGCGCTACGACTTCGCCGACGCCCCCGCCGAGCTGCTGCGCTCGCACGCCTCGTGCTGGCAGCTCGAACCGGGCGCCGACTGGCACGGCTTCCCCGGCCTCGCCGACGGCTACTGCCAGCTCGACCCGGTCAAGGTCACCCTCACCTGCCCCGGTATCGACGCCACCGGCACCTGGGCCGACTGGGGCATCCCGGCCCGGATCCTGACGGCCTACCTCGCCACCCGCAACATCGTCGTGGAGAAGACCGACAGCTACACCACGCTCATCCTCTTCTCCATGGGTATCACCAAGGGCAAGTGGGGCACCCTGCTGGACGCCCTGATGGACTTCAAGGCGCTCCACGACGAGGACGCGCCCCTGGACCGCGTACTGCCCGGGCTGGTGGCCCAGTACCCCCGCCGCTACACCGGCACGACCCTGCGCGAACTGTGCCGCTCCATGCACGACCACCTGCGCGACGCGGACCTCGTCGGCCTCCTCGACACCGCCTTCCAGGAGTTGCCGCGCCCGGTCGTCCCGCCCCAGTGGTGCTACCAGCGCCTGATCCGCCAGGGCACCGAGCGTGTCCGTCTCGCCGACGCGGCGGACCGTGTGGCCGCGGCCATGGTCACCGTCACCCCGCCCGGCATCCCGGTCCTGATGCCCGGCGAGTCCATCGGCGCCGCCGACGGCCCCCTGTTGCGCTACCTCGGCGCGCTGGAGTCCTTCGACCGCCGCTTCCCCGGCTTCCGCAGCGAGACCCACGGCGTCACGGTGGACGACGAGACCGGCGACTACGCGATCGAGTGCGTACGTCAGGACGAGGACATCCCCGCTCCCTGACACCTAGGGTGCGGGTATGACCGCCACTTCCCTGCCCGCACCCCCGTCCGGCACCCCCGGCCACCACGGCCGCACCGCGCTCGTCACCGGAGCCGCGAGCGGCATAGGGGCGGCCTGCTCCTTACGTCTCGCGGCCGCCGGAGCCCACGTCCGCGCGCTGGACCGCGACGCGGCCGGTCTCGACGAGCTCGTCCGGCGGGCGTCCGGGCTGCCCGGAACTGTCGAGGCCGTCGTCCTCGACCTCACCGACCTCGACGCCGCCGAACAGGCAGCCGCCGGCGCCGACATCCTCGTCAACAACGCGGGAATCCAGCTCGTCCGCCCCGTCCAGGACTTCCCGCCCGACGCCTTCCACACGATGCTCACCATCATGCTGGAAGCCCCCTTCCGGCTGATCAGAGGCGCCCTCCCGCACATGTACGAACGGGGCTGGGGCCGCGTCGTCAACATCTCCTCCGTCCACGGGCTGCGCGCCTCCGCGTACAAGTCCGCCTACGTCACCGCCAAACACGGCCTCGAAGGGCTGTCGAAGACCGTGGCCCTCGAAGGCGCCGCCCACGGAGTCACCTCCAACTGCGTCGGCCCCGGCTACGTCCGCACCCCCCTCGTGGAGAAACAGCTCGCCGACCAGGCCGCCGCCCACTCCCTGTCCGTCGAGGACGTCCTGACCGACGTCCTCCTGCGCGACACGGCGCTCAAGCGGCTCGTCGAGCCGGAGGAAGTGGCCGAGGCCGTCGCCTACCTCTGCGCGCCGCACGCCTCCTTCATCACCGGCACCACCCTGGTGATGGACGGCGGCTGGACCGCCCACTGACCGGGCGAGCGTGAGGCAGGCCCCGGATAAACTCCCCGAAGATCATTACGGGGAGGACATGTTCATGACGGAGCGACAGCGGCCGGCGGCGGAGGAAGGCCATGGCTGCCTGGGGATACTGACCAACGCCCGCACGGTCGCGCACACCGTCTTCGCCACCCCCGGACCCGGCCGGGTGGCCGACCCGGTCGTGGACCGCGTCCAGAAGGCCCGCGCGGTCGTCGGCGCGCTGACGACGTTTCTGCTGATATCCGTCTACGGCGTGGACGGCGGCTGGAGCGCGGTGGCCGAGGACGGGTTCACCAAACTCTTCCTGGCGCCCCTGGTCCTCATCCTGGTCGGCCCGCTCGTCGTCGCGGGCTTCATCTGGTACGCGCCGCCGTCCCACCGCCCGCTGCTGCGCGCACGGCTGCGCTACCCGCTCAGGGCCATCGCCTGGTTCCTGGGCGCGCCGGCCGTGGCCGTCGGCGCCGTCATCGGCTTCGCCTTCCTCGCGAAGGTCCTCGACGACTACTACCTCGCCCAGATGCTGGTCTACCTGGTCACCCTGGTGGTGGGGATCCCCGTCCTGGTGTGGGCCGCGGCCTTCGTCTTCTTCGCCTCGGGCGCCGCCGCCCGCTACGCCTTCAACACCGCCGACGTCCACGCCGCGCTGCCCGCCGTCCTCACGGCCGTCCTGGTGTGGGTGCTCAACCTCGTCCAGCTCGGCGACGGCCTGCCGAACGGCCCCCTGGCCGTACGGATCGCGGCGTTCCTCGGCGGTCCGGCGTCCGTCACCGCCGTCTCCTGCTGGGAGCTGTACATCCTGCGGAATCGTTACGGCGTACGGGTGCGCGGCTGAGCAGGGCCCGTGCCCGCCGGGGCGCGCACGGTCTAGAGTGACCGGACCCTGGAGACGGAGGCGCCATGAACAGACAGGACGGGCCCCAACGGCCCTACGACGTCGTGCTCTTCGGAGCGACCGGGTTCGTCGGCGAGCTCACCGCCGAATACCTGCTGGCACACGCGCCGAAAACCTGCCGGCTGGCGCTCGCCGGGCGCGACCGGACCAAGCTGGAACGGCTTCGGGAACGGCTGGCGGCGGTGGACCCGGCGCGGGCCGCCGAGTTGGGGATCGTGACGGCCGACGCGTCCGACCCGGTGGCCCTGCGGGCGCTCGCGGAGTCCACGCACGTCGTCGCGTCGACCGTCGGGCCGTACATCCACTACGGCGAGGAACTGGTGGCTGCGTGCGCGGAGGCGGGCACCGACTGCACGGACCTCACGGGCGAGCCGGAGTTCGTGGACCTGATGTTCGTCCGGCACGGCGCGCGGGCCCGGGAGACCGGCGCGCGGCTCGTGCACGCGTGCGGCTTCGACTCGCTGCCGCACGACCTGGGGGCGTACTTCACCGTGCGGCAGCTCCCGGAAGGGGTGCCGCTGACGGTCGACGGGTTCGTCCGGGCGATGGGCCTGATCTCCGGCGGCACGCTCGCCTCTTCGCTGACGATCCTCTCCCGGCGGGCCCAGGCGGCGGCCGCGGCCCGGGAACGGCGACGGTACGAGCCCCGGCCGGCCGGGCGGCGGGTCGGGGCGCCGCTGGGGGCGCCGCGGTTCAGCAGGGAGACGGGCACCTGGGCGCTGCCGCTGCCCACGCTCGACCCGGTGGTCGTACGGCGCTCGGCCGAGGCGCTGGAACGTTACGGCCCGGACTTCCGCTACCGCCACTACGCGTCCGTGAAGACCCTGCCGATGGCGCTGGCCGGGCCCGTCGCGGTGGGTACGGTCGCGGCCCTCGCGCAGGTGCCGCCCGTCAGGTCATGGCTGACGGCGCGGTACGGGCCGGGACGTGGGCCGGACGAGCGCCTGCGGGACCGCGGCCGGTTCCGGCTGCGGTTCGTGGGGGAGGGCGGCGGACGACGGGTGTTCACCGAGCTCACCGGCGGCGACCCGGGCTACGGCGAGACCGCGAAGATGTTCGCCGAGGCGTCGCTGTGTCTGGCGCTGGACGACCTGCCGACGACGTCCGGACAGGTCACCCCCGCCGTGGCGATGGGCGACGCGCTGTTGGCACGGCTGGCCGCGGCCGGCCTCCCGTACCGCGTCAGGCACGCGCGCTGACGCGGTCCTCGGGACAGGGCCGCCGGGCCTTGTCTCAGCACTGGGGCCGGCGGCCGTGGTTGGCCGCGTGCTTGCGGCGCTGCTTCTTCTTGCGACGGCGCTTCGACGACATGACGCCTCCTATCCAGGGGAGCTTCCGTCCAATTTATCCGGCTCATGGCTGGTTCGCTCGGTGATGGTGAGGTCAATCCGCCTTGGTCGGGTTTTCAGGTCATCTGCGAAGCTTGGGGCATGACTACTCGCTTCCGCTTGCCCGTCGCCCACTGGCCCGCCGTCGTGCCCGTCGTGGCCGCCGTCGTGCTGGCCATGACCTGGGGACGGTCACTGTCCGTCGGGATGGTCGTCCTGGTCAGCTGCTGTCTGGCCGGCGCGGTCCTCGCCGCCGTGCACCACGCGGAAGTGATCGCGCACCGGGTCGGTGAACCATTCGGGTCACTGGTCCTGGCGGTCGCGGTGACGATCATCGAAGTGGCGCTCATCGTCACGCTGATGGCCGACGGCGGCGAGAAGAGCAGCTCCCTGGCCCGGGACACCGTCTTCGCCGCCGTCATGATCACCTGTAACGGCATCGTCGGACTGTCCCTGCTGGTGGGCGCGCTCCGGCGGCGGGTGGCGGTGTTCAACGCCGAGGGCACGGGCGCCGCCCTCGCGAGCGTCACGACGCTCGCGGGCCTCAGCCTGGTCCTGCCGACCTTCACCACCAGCACCCCGGGGCCCCGGTTCTCCCCGCCCCAGCTCGTCTTCGCGGCGACCGCCGCGCTCATCCTCTACGGCCTGTTCGTGGCGACCCAGACCATCCGCCACCGCGACTACTTCCTGCCCGTGACCGCCGAGGGCGAGGTCATCGACGGCGACGACCACGCCCACCCGCCCTCCACCCGCGTCGCCCTGGTCAGCCTCGGTCTGCTGGGCGTCGCCCTGGTCTCGGTGGTCGGGCTGGCCAAGGGCGTCTCGCCCACCATCGAGTCGGGCGTGGCGGCGGCCGGCCTGCCCGCCTCGGTCGTCGGCGTCGTCATCGCGCTGCTGGTGCTCCTCCCGGAGACGATCGCGGCCCTGCGCGCGGCCCGTCGCGACCGCGTCCAGACCAGCCTCAACCTCGGCCTGGGCTCGGCCATGGCCAGCATCGGGCTGACCATCCCCGCCGTCGCGGTGGCCTCGGTGTGGCTGGAGGGCCCGCTCGTCCTCGGCCTGGGCGCCACCCACATGGTGCTGCTCGCCCTCACCGTCGTCGTCGGTACCCTGACCGTCATCCCGGGCCGGGCCACCGTGCTCCAGGGCGGCCTCCACCTTTCGCTCCTGGCCGCCTACATCGAGCTCGCGGTCACCCCCTGACCGTGGGGGGGCGACTCGGCCGTCACCGAGTCGCCCCCCACGTGCCGTCAGCCTTCCGGCGTCCTGCGGTGGTCGTCGTGCGCGGGGACGGCCCGGCTGCCCGCGGCGATCAGGAGCGCCGCCACCGTCATCAGCCCGATCCCGGTGCGCAGCGTGCTCGCCTCGGCGACGAACCCGATGACGACAGGGCCCACCAGCAGCCCCGAGTAGCCCATGGCCGACACCTGGGCGATGGCCGCGTCCGAGCGGCCCGGCGCGACCGTCCCGGCCAGCGACATCGTCAGCGGGACGACCACGCACACCGCCAGGCCCGTCAGCGCGAACCCCGCGATCGCGCCCGGCGCCGTCCCGGCGGTGACGACCACCAGGACGCCGACGGCCGTCGCCCCGCCCGCCGCCGCGAGCAGCGGCCGGCCGCCGACCCGGACGCGCAGCCGGTCGCCGAACAGCCTGCCCGTGAGCGTCGCGAGCTCGAACGCCGGGTAGGCGAGCGCGGCGAGCGCCTCGGAGGCGTGGAGGTCGCCGTGGAGGAGCAGTCCGCTCCAGTCGGCGACCAGCCCCTCCAGCAGCAGGCCCAGGAACGAGATCGCGCCGATCACATAGACGCTGGCGGGCAGGCCCCGCCGCCCCTCGGACGTCTCCTCCTCGGCCGGCTCGTCCAGATACGTCCTGCCCACCGCCAGCGCGACCGGCAGCGCGCACACCGCGACGGCCACCACCGACGCGGTGTACGAGACGTGGAGGGCGGCCAGCAGCGCCGCCAGCAGCCCGCCCGTCACCGCCCCGGTGCTCCACCCGGCGTGGAGACCGTTCATCAGCGGCCGGCCGGAGAGCCTTTCGACCAGACTGCCCTGGGCGTTCATCATGGTCTCGGCGACACCGGAGGTCATCCCGAAGCAGGCGGCCGCCGCGAGGAGCAGCGGATAGCTGGGGCTGAGGCCGAAGAGGCCCACCGCGACGGTGACCGCCGGGGCGCCGACGCGCAGCAGTGCCCGGTTGCCCAGGGCGGCGACGAGCCAGCGTACACACTGCATCGTCACCGTGGCCGCGATGCCCCAGGTGAGGATGAGCACGCCGACCTTTCCGGCGTCCAGCCCCAGCTTGCCGGCGAGCCCCGGGAGGCGCGCCACCAGGATGCCGTTGACCACGCCGATCAGCGCGAAGGTGGCGAAGACCCCGATGTGGGCCCGGCGCAGGGTGTCCGCTGGTACGCGTATGTCGCCGACGGGGGCGCTCACGGTGCCCCCGCTTCCCGGCGTGCCGCGGGCAGTTGCAGCGTCACGCAGTGGATTCCGCCGTCGCCCAGGGCGAGGGCGCGGGCCTCCACGCCGACGACCTTGTGCTCCGGGAAGACGGCCGCGAGGGTGGCGAGGGCGTCCGCGTCCGCGTCGGTGCCGGCCAGGGGCACCACCACTCCGCCGTTGGCGATGTAGAAGTTCGTGTAGCTGACGCCCACGTCCTCGCCGTACGCGCGCACGGTCTGCCGGGGCGGCAGCTCGACGATGTCCAGGGGGCGCCCGTGTGCGTCGGTGGCGGCCTCCAGGACGGCGCGGTTGGCCTTGAGCCGCGCGTGGTCCGGTCCGGCGGGGTCGCCGGGGGCCTCGACGACGACCCGGCCCGGCCCCACGAACTGGCACACGTGGTCGACATGCCCGTCGGTGTCCCCCTCCAGGTGGCCGTACGGCAGCCAGATCACCTTGGTCACCCCGAGCAGGTGCCCGAGCTCGGCCTCCATGTCGCGCCGGCCCAGCCGGGGGTTGCGGTTGGGGTTGAGCAGGCACTGCTCGGTGGTGACGAGGGTGCCCTCGCCGTCGACGGTGATCGCCCCGCCCTCCAGCACCGTCATGGTGCCCCGGCGTTCGACGCCGAGTTCGCGCAGGAGGCGTTCGCCGGCCTTCTCGTCCTGGTCGTAGGGGAAGAACCGCTCGCCGAAGGAGTTGAACCGGAAGTCCACGCCGACCGGTTCGCCCGCCGGGCCGTGGACGAAGACCGGGCCGGAGGCCCTGAGCCAGGAGTCGTCCAGCGGGATCTCGACGGTGTCGATCTCCACGCCGCACAGCTCCCGCACCCGGCCGGCCCGGCCGGGCGGCACCACGACGGTGACGGGCTCGAACTCCGCGACGGCCCGGACCGTCGCCGCGTATTCGCGCTCGGCGCCCTCGAAACCCTCACCCCACAGCGACTCCCGGGTCGGCCACGCGATCAGGCAGGCCGCGTGCCGATGCCACTCCGCGGGCATCCGCAGTTGTGTCACAACACATCTCCTCAATCAAAAGGACGGCCGGTGAGCCCGCTTTGGAGGGGCTCACCGGCCGGGTACGTCCGCCCCGTCAGCCGGCCGTCACGGGGGCGAAGGACGTCACCGCCTCGTACGCCGCGTCCCAGTCGCCGTCGAAGCGGCCGGCGAGCACGTGCAGCCACCGTTCGACGCCGAAGGCCACGCACGAGGTGCTGGCCTGCACGCCGGACACCAGGATGTCGGCCCGTTCACCGAAGAAGTTGCGGTGGTAGTTCACCGACGCGATGGCGAGCCCGCCGCCGCTGACGAACTCCTCCTTGGTGGGGAAGAGCTTCTGCATCACGGCACGGGAGCCGTTGGCGTCGAAGAACGGGTCGGTGGCCGTCTCGGTCGCCAGCTTCAGCCCGAGGTGGTCGGCGAACCGCAGGATGAGCGACTTGTGGGTGTCCAGGTGTTCCTTGACGGTCTCCGGGTCGCCGATCGCGATGATCTCCCGCATGGTGAAGCCGTGCAGCCGGCGCAGCCCGGTGTACTCGTTCTCGCGGCGGAAGCACTGCGCGATCGTCGTCAGCTTCACCGGCCGGTCCAGCCGGGCGCCCGCCAGGGCCAGATAGGCGTTGTAGCAGGCCGCCGACGGGAGCATCAGCCCGGCGTCGCCCAACCGGTCGGCGCGCAGCCGCTCGTCGCGGGCGACCGGGTGCCGGGGCAGGCCGCCGGTGTCCGAGGTGTCCACGGGCGCCGCGGCGAGCGCCAGGTGCGGGAAGTTGACGAAGTAGTCGAAGCGCGCCAGGTCGGCGACCCGGGTCAGCGGGGGATAGAGGACCTCGGCGGCACCGGCCGCGGCGGCCCAGCCGGTGAAGACCGCGTCGAGGGCCGAGCGGAGCCGGACGGCGGTGGGGCCGAGGGTGACGAAGCCGTCGGCGACGTCGACCGGCGGGAACAGATGGTCACTGGGCATGTCCGGCACCGCCGATCAGCGCGTGGATGCGGTTGAGGGTCCGGAAGTTCTCCACGTCGATCGTCCCGGGATCGACGGGCGCACCCGTGACCTCCTCCAGCAGGACGAGGAACTCGACGAAGGCCAGCGAATCGAGGATCCGCAGCTCGATGAGGTCCTGGTCCCAGTTGAGGGCGTCGGTGGCGTCGTTGGTCCTCCGGAGGAAGTCGACGACCTTCTCCATGGCCTCGTCACTTGCTGACGTCATTGCCGACCCCCCAAGCGGTCTGGAAAATCCCGGCTGCCACGAAGAACCTGTCGACGCGAGCCATCACCTTGCTGTGGAACGCCTCCCGCACCGGGTGCGCCATCGCCTTCCGGCGCGTCTCGAGGGCGTTCGGCATCCCGGAGTCGCGATAGGCGTGGGGGCTGTAGAGGCTGCGCACCGAGTACGTCATATAGGACTTGATGTAGTTCTCTATCTCCAGGCGGCGCTCGGGCCCCGCCTGGTCCTGCTCGCAGGCCCGCGCGTAGAGGTGCTTGAGCAGCTGCTTGCCGAACGCCACGTGCCGGCTCTCGTCGTGGTGGTGCACGGCGTGGATCTCCCGCAGGATCCCGGGGATCTCACCGGACTTGCCCAGCCGGCTGTTGAAGTAGTCGAAGATCTCTTCGAAGATCAGGATCCTGGCGAAGACCACGACGTCCTCCCAGGCGGGGCCGAAGCCCTCGCCGCGTACCGGGGAGTACGCCTCCGGGTAGATCCCGCCCGCGTAGCGGTAGCAGAACTCGGCGAAGAACCACATGTGTGCGTTCTCTTCGCCGATGAAGTGGTGGAGGTATTCGTTGTAGTCGGCGAAGTCCGGGGTGTGGATGCGCCGGGACACCCCGATCATCAGCTCGCGGATGCCGTGGACGTGGAGGCTGAAGAAGTTGACGGTCTCACGGCGGGCCAGCGCCTTGAGGATCCTCTCGTCCTCGACCAGGCCCGTGCCGTGCACGGTGAGGTACTCCGGCGTCATCCACCAGGAGTCCTCGGGTACCTGATCCGGCCAGGAGAACCGGGTGTACGGGTTGTAGTGGTCGTGCCGCGACTTCTCGGAGAGCCGCGCGAGCATGGCGCCGGTACCGGCGTCGTTCATGGTGCACCTCTGACTGGCCGCCCGGAGGACGGCGGAGGGTTCGCGATGGGTTGTCGTGAGTGGGGGATTGCGTGGGGGATTGCGTGGGGGATTCGGAAAGCCGGTACGGCCGCGGGTCAGCCGCCGGCGGCGCGCACGTGGGCGGCCGCGGTGACGAGGGAGCTCTCCAGTGCCCGGAGGAAGCCCTCGGTGTCCGCCGGCGTGAAGTGCGCGGCGTCGCAGGTCAGGGAGAACTCCATGGCCTCCTGGTCGCCGTCGACGACCAGGTAGAAGGGTTCCCGCTCGGTGACCGGGAGCCGGGTGAGCGTGGAGTCGTCCAGGAGGTCCTGGGGGTCCGTCCCGGGGGCGAGGGGGACCGGTTCGGTCCGGCCGCGCTTGTCGTTGAAACAGTGGAGGAGCTTCAGCGGGGCGTCGGGCCCGTCCCCGAGGCGGCCGAGCAGGGCGGCCAGCGCGTCGGTGGCGCAGCCCGCGTTGCGGTAGGCGCTGATCGACGCCCGCCACGAGCGCTTGATGATCTCGAAGACATCCGCGCCGGTGACGTCGACGGAGAAGTACGCCTCCTGCATCAGGGTCGCGACCATGTGCCGCAGGTCCCGGTCGAACCGCTGGGAGCTGGTGAGGAGGAGGTCCACGGTGCCGCTGCCGGTCGTCTCGCCGAGCAGCGCGGCCGCGCAGCCGAGGACGACCGACGTCGTGCTCATGCCCATGTGCCGGGCGATCACGCCGGTCGCGAGGTTCGCGGCGGGCGAGCGCAGGGCGGCCCGGTGGTGCCCGGGGCCGGCCGCGTCCGTGCCGAGCGCCGGGGGCAGGAACAGCAGTGGCCGGCCGCCGAAGGTCGCCTCGATGTGGCGCAGGGCGCGGGTGCCCTTGGCGACGCCCTCGGGCGACGCCTGCCAGTTCGCCAGGTCGGCCGGGCGCGTCGCGTCGTCGGCGAGCGGAGGCAATGTCTCGCCGTCGCGGAAGTAGGCGCGGACCTCCTGGAGCAGGGCGTCGAGCCCGAACCAGTCGACGGCCATGTGCGAGAACGCGTAGACGGCCGCGCGGACGTCGCCGCCGGAGACGACCAGCCCGATCCGTACGGGGAGTTCGTCCGCGTACGAGAAGGGCCGGGAGCCGAAGTCCTCGCGTAACGCGGCGGTGAGCCCGGCGACGCCGAGTCCGGCGGTGTCCGGCTCGTCCGTGCGCGCCACCGCGACGGGGACAACGCCCTCTCGCAGCACCCGCTGGGAGACCCGTCCGTGCCGGTCCCGGGGGAAGAGCGTGCGCAGTGCCTCGTGGCGCGAGACGAAGAAGGACACCGCCCGCAGACAGCGGAGTTCGTCGACGCGCGTGCCGTCCGGGACGTCGATGACGCCCACCACGTTGTAGACGTGGTCCTCGGGTGCCGCGTCCTCGATGAGGGACCAGATCTCCTGCTGGCTCCAGGTGAGCCCGGCCTCGACGCTCCGTGTGCCCGTGAAGGCCGCCTGTTTTCGTTCGGGACTCATCACGCCGTCGTTCCGCCCCCGTGTCGACCACCGCTTGTCATGAGCATCTCTGTCGGTTCAGAGGGTGATCATTATTGGGGAGCGGTACCGGCGGCACAAGACTTCCCGCGCACTTGATCGTTGGGAGCAGAACGTCCCGTTCACTCCGGGTAGCGCCCGGTGCGCACCCACTCCTCGATCGGCGGCCGGTCGCTCAGACCGACGTACTCGACACGCGCGCCCAGCAGATCGGGAGCGGTGATCACGGCGAACGGGGTGGCGCCCGGACCGGAGCGGAAGCAGGCGTCCACGCCGACGCCCTGTTGCCGCAGCCGCTCCAGCCGGGCGTCCATGTCGGGCTCCCAGACGCCGTAGTAGAGGATCCTCCCGCAGTGGGCGGCCGAGATGATGCCGTCCCCGGCGGCCTGGATGAGCTCGTAGTAGGGCGCTCCCGTGCGGGAGAACACGGCGGTCAGCTCCGCAGGGTGCGGATCCGGGTCCTCCAGCCGGGGGATCCGGAAGACATGCGGTTCGGTGAACTCGATGCCGAGCACGTCGGAGTGGAGCGCCATCGCCTTCTCCAGGTCGGGCACCACCATGCCGACGTGGAACAGGGAATCCGGCACGGAATCCGGCCCGGGCGCCACGTTCCGGTATGTGGTGACCTTCGGGAATTCGGTCAGGCAGGCCAGCAACCGGGGCAGGAATTCCCGGAGATGACGCGATCCCCGGTGGGTCTCCAGCGCCGCCGCGTCACGGTACTCCTCGACGACGAGGCGGCGCAGCGGTGATTCCTCGGTGCGGACGTAGTCGAAACGCAGACAGCCCGGCTCGCTCTCGAGAATGGCGTCGCGCAATCCGGTCATCAGGGCGTCGAGTTCCTCTTCACGGCCCGGGACGACCCGCTGCTCGGCTATCACGGTGATCACGTGGTTTCCCCCTTGAACTCCGTTGGGAACCCGAGTGAAGCAGCGGCCCGGAAGCGCGGCAAATAAGGAGAGGCCGCAGGGGCATCGCCCGCTGAATATCCGCATATCCGCGGTCACCCACCGCCGGGCGGGTCAGGCGGAGCGCGCCACACCGGTGAGCGACGACTCCGCGGCCCAGGGCGCGTTGCGGCGGGCCAGGGAGATCAGCGCCTGGAGGGGGCGCTCGGCGGGGCCGAGCCCCGTGCGCCAGCGGGCCTCGATACTGACCGGCTCCAGGCCCTGCCGGACGTCCAGCTCGACCAGCTCGCCCGTGTCCAGATCCTGCCGGGCGGCGAGGTGGGGGAGGAGCGCGATGCCCCGGCCGTGGGCGGCGAGGCGGCGGAGGGCGGCGAGGGAGCCGGTGACCATGCCCAGACGGGCGCGCGGGGACAGGTCGCGGCCGAAGCGGTCGACGAGCATCTGCGAGGTGCAGCCCGCCTCGGCCACCAGGAACTCCTCCTCCAGCAGCTCCTCCGGGGCGAGCCCCCGGGCCCGGGCCAGCCGGTGCCCGGGCCCGGTGACCGCGACGGTCCGGTCGTGGCCGACCACCAAGGACGGGCCGCCACCCGGAGCCCCGTTGTCGAACAGAAAGACGAGGTCCAGCCGCCCGGCGGCCAGCTCCTCCTGGAGCACGGCCCGCCCCGCGACCTTCAGCCGCACCTCCGCCGCCCCGGTGCCCGGCCCGGCCGCCCCGCGCCCGAACGCCGCGAGGATGTCCGGCAGCCACTCCACCGCGAGGGACTCCAGTGCCCCCAGCCGCAGCCGGGGCGCCCGGTCGCCGACGGCGCGCCGCATCCGCTCCTCCAGCTCCAGCGACTCCCGGGCGTACGGCAGCAGCAGCCGTCCCGCCTCGGTGAGGGTGGTGCCGGTCGGCGAGCGGCGCAGCACCTCCGCGTCCAACTCCTTCTCCAGCCGCCGCAGCTGGACGCTGAGCGTGGACTGCGCGTAGCCGAGCGCGGCGGCCGCGGCCGAGATCCCGCCCGTGTCCACGACCGTCACAAAGGCCCTGAGATAGCGAGAGTCCATGGCCCCAGCATGCCATCGGGAAGTTCGATGGGGTCATCGAAGAACCGGCCTGGCCGGATGTCCCCCGGGCCGCGAGCCTTGGGGCCATGCCGACAACGAATGACAGAGCCGAACGGATCCCACGGACGGAGCCCGGGGCGAAACACGGCGCGGCGCGCCCGTCCGGCCCGCGCCTGCTCTTCGCCGGGGTGGTCGCCGGCAACTTCCTCGTCCTCCTGGACACTTCGATCCTCAATGTGGCGCTGCCGGACGTACGGGAGGACCTCGGCGCCCCGGCGGCGGCCCTGCCGTGGGCGGTCGACGCCTACACCGTCGTCTTCGCCGGGCTGCTGCTCGTCGCCGGCGTCGTCTCCGACCGCTTCGGGCCCCGCCGTGTCTACCGCGCGGCGCTCGTCGGCTTCGGGGCGATCTCGCTGCTCAGCGCCCTGGCCCCGAACGTGGGCACGCTGATCGCCGGACGGGCGCTGCTGGGCGTGGCAGCGGCCGGGCTGGTGCCCGCCTCGCTGGCACTGCTGGCCCGGCTCCATCCCGACCCCAAGGAACGGATGCGGGCGGTGGGTTCCTGGGCGGCGCTCAGCAGCATCGGGCTGATCGCCGGGCCGGTGCTGGGCGGCCTGCTCGTGGACCAGGGCGGCTGGCGGCTGGTGTTCCTCGTCAACCCGCCGATCGCCTTCCTCGCCCTGCTGGCCGCCCGCCGGCTCAGCGGGGAACGACCCGAGTCCGCCGCCCGCCCCGACCGCGCCGGGATGCTGCTGTCGGTGCTCGCCCTGGGCTCGCTCACCTACGGCCTGATCGCGGCGAACACGGACGGCTGGGGACGGCCGCTGCCGCTGGCGGCGCTGGGCGTGGCGGCGCTGGCCCTGGTCCTGCTGGCGCTCGCGGAGCGGCGCGCCGAGGCCCCCGCCCTGCCGCCCGCGCTGACCGGCCTGCCCCGGGTCCGCGCCGACCTGGTGGCTGGCGGGATGGCGTCCTTCCTCTTCTACGGGCTGTTGTTCGCCCTCACCCAGTGGCTCGTCGACGAGCGCGGGCTCTCACCCTTGCGGACCGGGCTGGCGTTTCTGCCGATGACCCTGCCCATGTGCTTCATGCCGTACTTCACCGGCCGGATCGTCGCGCGCTGGGGCGCCCGGCCCGTGCTGTACGCGGGGCTGGGGCTGGACGCCGCCGCGGGCGCGGCCCTCGCGTTCTGCTCGCAGGACTCCCCGTTCGCCCTGATCACGGTCGCGCAGGTGCTGCTGGCCTTCGGCTCGACCCTGGCCATCCCCGGGGCCACGGCCGACATGGCGGCCGCCGCCCCCGCCCGGTACGCCGCCACCGGCCAGGGGGCGCTCAACGCCTGCCGGCAGGCGGGCGCCGCGCTGGGCGTCGCGGTGCTGGGCACCCAGGCCACCCTCCACGCCTCGGGCGTCACCCTGGCCGTGGGCGCCGTCCTCGCGCTGGCCCTGGTGGCCGCGGCCCGGCCGGCGCCCGCGTGACCGCCGGGCGCGGCACGGGCCGGGCTCAGCCCCACAGCGGCGCCTTCAGCAGCAACTGGCCGTGCACCAGCTGGACATGAGGCTGGTGCCGGCCGCCCGCGCGGGTGGTGAGGTAGATGGTGTTGATCGGCGGGATCTCCGGCTCCAGCAGCGGCACCACCTCACCGCGCGCCAGCTCGTCCCCGCACAGATACGTGGGCAGGACGGAGATTCCGGCGGAGGCGCGGACGGCCGCCAGGACGCCCCGTAGATCGGGCACCACCACGGCGGGCGCCGTCCCGGGCGTGGCGTCGAAGACGCTGCGCCAGTAGCGGCGCACGATGGGCAGCGACTCCGCGTAGGCGATGACCGGGTACTTCTCCAGCACGGCGGGGCCCTCGTCGACCATCCGGTCCAGCGGGATCTCGTCACGCAGCCCGGGCGAGGCGAGCAGGACGAACTCCTCGTCGAAGAGGGCGATCGCCGAGAACGCCCGCGACCGCGGCCGCTTGGTGGACAGCACCAGGTCGAAACGGCCGTCCGACAGCTCCTGGAGCAGCGCGTCGGCCAGCCCGAACCCGCACCACAGCCGCACCCCGCCGCGTACGAGCTCGCTGACGGCGGGCAGGACGCGGGTGGTGAGCAGCTCGTTGGGCCCGCCGAGGAGGACGGGCCGGTCCGGCACCGCCCTGGAGCAGCTGGTGATCCGGTCGGTGACCAGCCCCAGGGTGTCGATGGGCGACTCCACCTCACGGATGAGGGTCTCGGCGGCCGGAGTGGGACGCGCCCCTTCCGGCATCCTCTCGAAGAGCTGTCTGCCGAGCTTCGTCTCCAGCGCCCGGATCTGCTGGGTGACCGCCGGCTGGGACAGCCCGAGCTCCCGCGCGGCCCGGGTGAACGAACCACGCCGGTATACGTAGACGAAGGTACGGAGCCACCCCAGCTGCATGGACTGCATCGGCCTGTCTCCCCCGTGATGACGCCGACAGTATGTTCGCTGTTCGTACATTTCGCTGTTCGTACATGAAGATGCTCGGCGGCGGTGAGGCGTTGCGGCGGACGCCGAGCTTGTGGGTACGGCATACGGAAGCACCAGCTCCCAGGGGGAGCTGGTGCTTTGTGTTCGCGCCGTCGCTCAGGGCCGCGACGCGGCCAGCGCGAGCCGGGCCACCTTGACGGCGGAGGCGGGGTTCTGCCCGGTCACCAGGCGGCCGTCGGCGACGGCGTGCTCGGTGAAGTCCGGGGCCTTGGAGAACTTCGCGCCCCGCCGCGTCAGCGTGGTCTCCAGCGGGAACGGCACCACGCCGGTCAGTCCGACGGCCGCCTCCTCGTCGTCGGTGAACGACGAGACCTGTTTGCCCTCGACGAGGTGGGTCCCGTCGGAGAGCCGCAGATCGACCAGCCCGGCCGGCCCGTGGCACACCGCCGCCACCACGCCGCCGCGCTCGTACACCCGGGCGCCGAGCGCGGCCAGGGCGGTGTCGTGGGGGAAGTCCCACATGGCGCCGTGCCCGCCGGCGTAGTAGAGGATGTCCACCGATCCGGCGTCCACCGCGTCCGCGGTGGGGGTCTCGCTCAGCGCGCGCCGCGTCGCGGGGTCGGCGAGGAAACCGGCGACGACGGTGTCGTCCGGCTTCACCCCGTCCCGGGGCGGCGCGCCGCCCTGCACCGAGACGAAGCCGATCTCGCAGCCCGCCTCCGCGAACACCCTGGCCGGATGGGCCACTTCCGGTACGTAGAAGCCCGTGGCGCGACCCGTGTCGCCCAGCCTCCCATGGCTGGTGAGGGCGAACAGAACCTTGACGGTCATGACAGTGCGCTTCCTCTCGCTCGCGTTCCCGATGGCCGTGGCGGGCGTCATGCCGAAAGCCCGGCCAGTTCCGGCAGATAGACGCGGGGCACGCGCCGCCGCAGCGACTTCCGTACGTCGTCGGCGGTGTGATAGCCCCAGTAGGCCCACAGGGCGCGGGCGCCGGTGTCCCGCACCTGGAGGGCGTTGCGCAGGTTGTCGTCGACGAATGTGGCGTGCTCGGGCCGCAGCCCGTCCTCGGCGACCAGCTCCAGCACCGCGGCGCGCTTGTCGGAGCACTCGCCCACCACCGACACCACGGCACGGTCGAGGCCGTGGTGGGCGAGGATCTCCCACACGGACGCCTCGTCCTTCGCGGTGACGATGCCGGTGCGCCCCGAGTGCCGCTCCAGCAGGCCGCGGATCCCGGGGTACAGCCGGTGCATCCCCAGCCACTCGGCGCGGTGCCGGCGGCGCAGTTCCGCCCGGAGCGCGGTGGCCCCCGCGACCAGCCGCTCCCGCCGGTCGGCCGGGATGTCGTCGAACAGGGCGGTGAACTCCTCCTGGCCCCCGAGGCGTTCGCTGCGGGGGTCGAGGGCCACCATGAAGTGGTCCAGCAGCCGGGAGTGCGGGCGCACGGCCCGGAACCGGTCGAGGAACGCCGGGGCGAGCCCGGCGGCCAGCTCGGCCGGGGACTTCGCGGCGGTGGCCGCGGCGCCGTCCCCGGCGTGGCGGGTGACGACCGCGCACTCCTCGAAGGCGTCGCAGACGACGCCGTCGAAGTCGAGTATCAGCATGGCTGTGCTCCTTCGTGGGCGCGCGGGGACGGGCGGGGGTTCCGGGACGGAACGGCTCGCCCGTCCCCGCGCCTGCGGTGGGCCCGCACGCTCAGGGCGCCACCGGCTCGGGAGTCGCCGTACGGTTCCGTACGGTCTCGAGGACGGCCTGCATGAAGCGGCCGACGTAGCCGTAGTAGGAGCAGGTGACGATGTGGCCGTCCACCACCACGTCGCCGTCCACGACATGGGCGCCCGCGTTGACGACGTCGTCCCGCAGCCCGATGTAGGCGCACGCCTTGCGGCCCCTGAGCACCCCGGCGCTGACCATGATCCACGGGCCGTGGCAGAGCCCCGCGACGACCTTCCCCGCGGCGTCCATGCCCCGGACGAAGTCCAGCACCCGCGCGTCCTGGCGCACCCGGTCCGGGGCCTCGTGGCCGCCGGTGAGGATGACCGCGTCGTACCCGGCCACGTCTAGCTGGTCGAAGGAGACGAGCGGCTTGGCGGTCTTGTCCATGGGCAGCGGCACCCCGTACTTGCCGGTGACCTCGCCGCCGTCCCTGGTGGCGACGTCCGCGTGCCAGCCCTCCTCCAGGAGGCGGTAGTAGGTGTAGACGACGTCGTGGTCCTGGAATCCCGGACCGGTGACGATCACCGCGCGATAAGTCATGACGGATCCTTTCTCCTGTTCGTTCATGACGTGTGCGTTCATGCCGTGGTGGCGAGCGCGAGGCTCAGGTAGTACTCGTCGACGGCCGGCCGCCGGTTGTCGCCGCGGGCCGGCGCGAGGATCCCCAGCTCCCCGGTGACCACTCCGGTCAGTCCCAGCGGGATGTGGAAGAGGTCCTCCGGGCGGGGCCGGTAGAAGATGTCCATGCCCGCCCGGATCTCGAACCGGAAGCCGCCGCAGGGCGAGCGGTCGCGCATCCGGGCCTCGGGCAGATACGGCACCGGGCGGACGGGCAGCTCCGCCAGTTCCCGGTGCTCGGACTCGTAACCGCTGTTCTCCCGGCTGTACCCGTCGCGCAGCCGGATCAGGTCGAACTTGTTGCGGGGCGCCTCGACCTCGACGAGGAAGAGCGGGCCGGGCCCGAGCGAGCGCGTGGAGTGGAACGCCCCGCCGCCGATCCTCAGCAGGGTGCCGACGCCGACCGGATACTCCGCGGAGAGGGTCCTGGCGACGCCCTGCCCACCCAGGCAGAGCAGATAGGTCAGCTTGCGCGGATGGACGTGCAGCGAAGTGGCGTGCCCCTCCTCGATCCGCAGATTCCATACGTCGAGGAAGTCGTCGACGAACACCCGGTATTCCAGGCCCCAGGGCTTGGGAATGACCTCGTTCAGATGCTCGTCCGCGTCCAGCCGCTCGTTTCCCACCCGGCTTCCCTTGCGGACCACTTCACGGAGCACCGCGAAGTCGCGCGGGCCCGGATCGATCCGCACCACTAGGTTTTCCGCGACGTCGACGGGTATGACGTCATTACTCGGTACGGGCATTGTCTCCCCCTCTTGCGTGCAATCCCCGCGGCCCCCGGGAAACCGTCCCCGAACCCCCTCGTCCGGCGGGCCGACGCACTGACGCTATACCGTCCGGGAAGGCGGGCCAAATAGTTCTCCATGCACCCCCGATAAGGAATCCTTTCGTCCGGGATCCCCGATACGGATTGCGTCATTTCCTCTTATGGGCGGCCCCGGTTCCGTTATTTGCCGGGGCGTCCGGGGCGCTGATTCACTCTTCTGCGTTCACCGCGCGCAGTGCCGCGCGAACGAATCCGAGGGGGAAATCGCCATGACGACGGGGACACGGGAGACGGCGGAGGAAGTACGTCCGGGCGCGGGCGGCGGTGTCGTCCGCTCCATCGCGGTGCTCGGCTACGAGAAGTGCAGCGAGCAGGACACCATCACCCCGCTGGAGATCTTCAAGGGCGCCGCGATGGTGACCTCCGGCGGCATCGCGCCCTGGCAGCGCGAAGCGGCGCCCCGGGAGCTGGACGTCCGCCTGGTGGGGCTGACACCGGGGGTGGTGACCATGCAGATGGGCACCCAGGTGGTCGCGGACTCCGTCCTCGACCCGGACGAACTGTTCGACATCCTCTACGTGCCCGGCGGCGTCGGCTCCGGGGAGCTCACCTCCGACGAGCGGGTACTGAAACTGATCCGCCGTCACCACGAGGCGGGCCGGGTCGTGGCCGCCAACTGCTCCGGCGTCGGCGTGCTCGCCCGCGCCGGCGTCCTGGACGACTCGCCCGTCACCTGCGTCGCCGCCGTGGCCCGCGGACTGCGGGCCGAGGGCTTCAACGTGCCGGCCGGCCGCCGGATGTGGATCGGCAACCCCGGCACCGGCATCTGGACGTCCACCGGCTCGTACGGGGTGCACGGCGGCGCCGTCGCCATGGTGGCGCACTACCTGGGCCGGGAGACCGGGACGATCGTGTCGATGATGTTCGACACCCTCAGCGGGCTGGGCGACGTCATCTTCGAGGAGGTCGGCCCGGAGTTCTACCAACACCCCGAACTCGAGCAGTCCTTCCAGGACTACTTCCAGGACATGCTGCTGCCCCGCGTCGCCGAGGAGCCGTCCGCCGGCGCCCCGGCCGGCCGCGAGGGACGCCGGTGAGCCCGCGTTCGGTCGTCACCGCCGCCGGACCGCCCGGGGCCGCCGTACGCACCGGGCCCGGCATCCGCACCACGCCCCCGGCCCTGCGCGACCTGGACTGGATCCGGGGCGCCCTCCAGACCGCGGTGGCCCTCGAACACGCCACCATGCCGCTGTACTCGGCCGCCATGTACTCGCTGGAGGTGCAGAACTACCCCTCCTACAACACCATCCGCAGCGTCCTGATGGAGGAGATGGTCCACATGGCCATCGCCGCCAACATGCTCGCCGCGCTGGGCGGTTCACCGGACATCAAGGGCCTCGGGCCCCGCTACCCGGCACCGGGCGGCGGCCTGCCCGGCGGGGTGATGCCGGACCTCACCCCGGTCCTCGCCCGGCTCTCCGCCCGCCAGCTGGACGACTTCCTGCGGATCGAGGCCCCCGCCCGCCTCCTCTCCGAACGCGAGCGGCGCTCCGCCTACCCCACCATCGGCCACTTCTACGACGCCCTGCGCCAGGCCGTCACCGCCAACGCCGACCGGGTGCGCCGGGCCGTACGGGCCGGGGGACCGGCCAACCAGGTCGGCGGCAACCTCGGCTACCCCACCTTCGGCCCGGACGACCCCGCCGACCCCGTCGAGCGGTTCCTCCACGGCATCGACATCATCACCCACCAGGGAGAGGGCGAGCACGAGCACACCATCGAGGCGGGCGGCACCTATCAGCACGAGGGCTCGCACTACGCCCGGTTCGCCGAGCTCCGCCACCGGCGCCGCTACCGCGCCCCCGACCCGGCGCGGCCGCTCACCCGGGACACCGAGGCGGACTTCTTCCGGGGTGAGGAGATCCCCTGGCCGGTCGTCATCAACACCCTCGCCGTCCCGGCCGACGGCTACGCGGCCGTGCTCGCCGAGGACCCGGACGGCCCGGCCGCGCAGCTGGAACTGGACGCCTTCGACGCCGCGTACACCGCGATGATGACGGCCCTGGACCGCGCCTGGAACGGCCCCGCCGAGACCTGGTGGCCCGCCCTGGGCGCCGCGGTGGAGCGGATGAACGACATGCGGGTGCTGTCCTGCTTCAACGTCATGCGGCAGCCGGTCCCGGAGGCGGTCGTGGAGCGGCTGGAAATCCTCTACCCGGGGGAGCACAAGCTGCTGGCGGACCGCACCGATCTCGGCCGGCCGGTGTTCTACGGGCCCAGGTTTCAGAACAACGCCGCCCGTAACAACGCCGCCCGCAACAACGCCGTCCGTAACAACTCTGCCCTCTGATGAAGGAGTTGAGTGAGAATGCGGCCATGACGGACACCACCGCACCGAACGGGCCCGAGGGTCCCGTCACTCTGATCACCGGCGGCTCGACCGGCATCGGCGCCGCCACCGTGCTCCGGCTGCTGGGGGCCGGCCACCGGGTCGCGGCCACCGGCCGGGACGCCGACAGGCTCGCCGCGCTCGCCGGGCGGGCGGCCGCCGGGGACCGTCTGCTCACCCTGCCCGGCGACGCCGGCGACCACGAGGCCGTCGCCTCGGCGGTCGCGGCGACGGCCGAGCGGTTCGGCAGGCTCGACCACGCCGTCGCCAACGCCGGGTTCTCCACCCACGACACCGTCGCCGACGGCGACCCGGCCGGCTGGCGGGACATGGTGCTCGCCAACGTCCTGGGACCGGCGCTGCTGGTGAACGCCGCCCTGCCGGCCCTGCGCGAGACCCGTGGGCGGATCGTCCTCATCGGCAGCGTCGCCGGGGTGAAGAACACCCCGGGCAATATGTACTCCGTCACCAAGTGGGCCGTGCACGCCCTCGCGGAGAACACCCGGATGCAGGTCACCGCGGACGGCGTCGGCGTCAGCCTGATCGCCCCCGGCAGGGTCGAGACGCCCTTCTGGGACAGCCGCCCCGGCGGCACCCGCCCGCCCGGCCCGGCCCTCTCCGCCGAGTCGATCGCGGAATGCGTCGCCTGGGTGCTGTCCCAGCCCGAGGGAACGGACGTCAACCAGGTCCTGGTACGGCCACTGGGCCAGCCCAACTGACCCGGGCACGCCGGGAGCCACGTAGGCGCCCTGGCGTCACTCCTCCCTCCGCCCTACCTTGACGGCGATGGGCACATCCCATCGAACGGCTTGCCATCTCCTCGTCCGAGGACGTCAGACAAGAGGTAAGTCCCGTGCTCCCTCGCCGTGGACGCAACAGACACATCCTTCACACCCGTCGCTTACGGCGCCTGGGCATCGTCGCCGCGCTCCTCGGTGCCCTGGCCGCCGTGGCCCCCGGAGCCGCCCGGGCCACCCCCGACGCCACCGCCCGGGCGAGAACGCCCCTCGTCCAGCCGGTCGACCCGCAGCACTGGCGCAACCCCGACGACATGACCTGGGCCGAATACCGCCCCGTACCCGGCACCGACTGGGCGAACCCCGGCGTCAAACCCACCCGGCGCACCTTCAAGGGCGCCCTCGTCCTCCTCGACTACCCCGACGAGGAGTTCGCCGTCACCCGGCCCGCCGGGTCGAACGTCTTCGGCAACCCCCAGCCCACCGCCGCCGGCATCCCGCGCGCGCAAGTGCCCCGCTTCTACCAGGACTTCCTCAACAAACCCGGGACGCTCAACCACGGCCACACCATCAACGAGTACTGGATGGAGGACTCCGGCGGCCGCCTCGGCGTCGACCTCACCGCCTTCGGCGTCTACCGCATGCCCGGCAAGTCCCACGAGTACGGCATCGACACCGGCATGAACCCCGGCGCCTGCCCCAGGAGCGACACCTGCGGCAAGGACATCCGCGCCGACGGCAAGAACGCCTGGGTCACCGACGTCGGCGCCGACAGGGCCGCCGAATTCGACTTCGTCTTCTACCTCGGCGCCGGCGAGGACGAGTCCGCCACCTGGCAGGAATTCGGCCAGATGAGGTTCGCCGGGCCAGGCGACGTCCCGCCCGCCTGGGGGCCGCCGTCGCCCGTCCCCGGCGGGGGCAACGCCGCCCGGACCCGCTACGTTCCCTGGACGTCCTGGCAGGCGGCCGCCCGCATGTGGCCCAACGCCGAGAACGGCTCCTCCACCCAGGCCGAGAGCTCCGGCATGGCCACCTACGCCCATGAACTCAGCCACATCCTGGGCATCGGCGACAACTACAACAACCCCTACGGCACCCCGCTGAGCCGCGCCTACACCGGCATCTGGGGCATGCTCTCCCGGGGCACCTTCAACGGCCCCGGCGGACCGCACACCCGCTGGAAGATACCCGCGACCGGCGGCGGCTCGATGGGCGCGCAGCACGTGCTGCGCGACAAACTCAAGCTCGGCATCGTCGACGAGAAGAACGTGCTGCGCCTCGACCGCGACGCCCTCAAGGACTCCGGCCCCGTCGTCGCCCGCGTCACCGCCCGCTCCGCGCCGCCCGGCGACAAGGGGCTCACGGGGGTCAACATCACCATGCGCGGCGATCTGTCCCCGTCCTGCGACCGCGCCACCGACCCGCTGTGCGACGGCGGCGGCTACGACAACTACACCGTCGAGGTCGTCGACCGCATGGGCATGGACTCCTTCACGCCCGACAGCGGCGTGCTCCTGAGCAAGACCAAGAACGCCGACCGCGCGCCCTTCGCCTGGGTGGTCGACGCCCACCCCGAGGACATCGGCATGGTGGACTTCACCCGCCCCGACGGCACCCAGCAGAAGATCACCATGGGGGACTACCGCCAGCTCAGCGACGCCCCCTTCCACGCGGGCGCCGACTCGGGCAGCTCCTACGAGTACGTCGACCGGGCCAACCGGCTGCACTTCTACATCGTCGACGTCCGGCGAGACGCCTCCGGCGTCCTGTCCTACACCGTGGGCGTCAGGTCCCTGGACGGCGCCGGGACGGCCCGGACGCGCGGCGTGGCCCTCGGCCGGGGCGCGCCGAAGGGCAGGCCGGCCGGCGGCCGGGCGCTGTGCACGTTCGCCCTGGCCAACACCGGCCGGGCCGCGCCCCAGGACGACCCGTACCGCGCCTCCGACATCTACCGGCTCTCCGCCACGGCCTCCGGACGCGGCTGGTCCGCCTGGCTCCCCAACCGTCTCGCCACCGCGGCCCCCGGCGCCCGGGTCCCCGTCGACGTCGCCGTGAGCGCGGCGGCGGGCGCCGACCGGAACGGCAAGGTCACCCTGACCGCGCGCTCGGAGAGCGACCCGGACAGGACGGCCACGGCCACCTGCTCGCTCAAGAAGTAGGGGACTTGGTCCAGACCTATTGACGCCGGTCGTGGGCTCTCCTACCGTGCGGTCGACCCCACCGCACCAGTCTCCAGGCCCCCACAGCCCCGGAGGTGGACATGTCGCGCGCACTGTTCCGGAGAGCCCTGCCACTGGCCGCCTGTGCGGCCCTGGCCCTCGCACCGCAAGCGCCGGTCGCGGCCACCGCGACCGGCGCCCCGCGCGACGACACGTGCGCGCTCAAGCCGAGACCCGCGGGGAAGGTGCTCCAGGGGTACTGGGAGAACTGGGACGGCGCCGCCAACGGCGTCCACCCGCCCTTCGGCTGGACCCCCGTCGACGACCCCCGTCTCCCCGCCCACGGCCACAACGTGCTCAACGCGGCGTTCCCCGTCATCCGCGCGGACGGCACCGCCCTCTGGGAGGACGGGATGGACGCGACCGTCAAGGTCCCCACCCCGGCCGAGATGTGCCGGGCCAAGGCGGCCGGGCAGACGGTCCTGCTGTCCATCGGCGGCGCGGCGGCGGGCATCGACCTGAGCTCCGCCGCCGTCGCCGACCGGTTCGTCGAGACGATCGTCCCCCTGCTCAAGACGTACAACTTCGACGGCATCGACATGGACATCGAGACCGGTCTCGTCGGCAGCGGGGACATCAACCGGCTCTCGCCCTCCCAGACCAATCTGATCCGTATCATCGACGGGGTGCTCGCCCGGATGCCCCAGGGCTTCGGACTCACCATGGCGCCGGAGACGGCCTACGTCACCGGAGGTAGCGTCACCTACGGCTCGATCTGGGGCGCGTACCTGCCGGTCGTGAAGAAGTACGTGGACGACGGCCGTCTCTGGTGGCTGAACATGCAGTACTACAACGGCAGTAACTACGGCTGCTCCGGCGACTCCTACTCCGCCGGGACGGTCGAGGGGTTCACCGCCCAGACCGACTGCCTGAACAGTGGACTCGTCGTCCAGGGCACCACGGTCAGGGTCCCGTACGACAAGCAGGTCCCGGGGCTCCCGGCCCAGCCGGGCGCGGGCGGCGGCCATATGTCCCCCGACCTGGTGGCCCGCGCGTGGAACACCTACGGCGGCGCCCTGAAGGGCCTGATGACCTGGTCGGTCAACTGGGACGGGGCGCGGAACTGGACCTTCGGCGACAACGTCAAGGCTCTCCAGGGACGTTGAGACGCGGACCGGGAACGGACCGGCACCTGCCTCCGGCGAGCCGCCTACGGAATATGCCGCCCGCCTTGTGGCCGAAGGTGTCGTAGCGCCGTAGCCCGGGCGAACAAAGTTGCCGAGGTTGAGTCAGCCGCCTCACGGAAAGTGTGTGACCGTGGCTCAGGTTCATCACCATCGCGGCGGCCGGCCGATTCCGGCGTACGAGGCGCGGAGCGCGGGCGCGCGGAGCGAGAAGCCCGGGGCTCCCTGTCGCCGGATGTAGCTGTGCGCCCCTGAGGCGCGTGAGCCCCCCGTGAGGGTGATTGCTCTCCGGGGCTCAGAGGTGTGAGGTGTGACGGTCCCCGGTCCACCACCGAGACAGGCCCTGCGTACGTTCCCGGCACCCGGGCGGCAACAGCCGGCGGAGCCCGGGTGAGCGGCAAGGAGGCACCGCATGTCAGGAGTGGTCAGTACGACTCCCGCCGTGGCCCGGCCGGCCACGGCCCGGCCGATACCCCAGCACGTGGGCATCATCATGGACGGCAACCGGCGCTGGGCGCGGGCCCGGGGGCTCGACCCCGTCGAGGGCTACCGGGAGGGCGCGCGCCGGCTCGGCGAGGTGTGCGAATGGGCCGAGCAGGCCGGGCTCACCGCGCTGACCTTATGGGGGCTGTCGACCGACAACCTGAAGCGGTCCGACCAGGAACTGTCCGGACTGCTCCCGCTGATCGGCGAGACCATCGAGGAACTGGCCGCCCTCCGGCGCTGGCCCGTCAACCCCATCGGCGACCTCATGGCCCTGCCGGGCCATCTGCGCGCCGCCATGGAACGGGCCCGCGACGCCAGCCACCGGGCACCCGGCATGACCGTGAACGTCGCGGTCGCCTACGACGGCCGCCGGGAGATCGCCCACGCCGTACGCCAGATCCTGTGCGCCGGCACGATACCGCCGGCCGACGCCGACGACCCCGCGGGCAACTGGCAGCACCTGATTGCCGAACACCTCTACACCCGCAACCAGCCCGACCCCGACCTGATCATCCGGACCTCGGGGGAGCAGCGGCTCTCCGGCTTCCTGCTCTGGCAGACCGCCGCCTCCGAGTTCTACTTCTGCGACGTCCCTTGGCCTTCCTTCACCCGTGACGAATTCGACCTGGCCCTGGACTCGTACGCGTCGCGGCACCGGCGCTACGGCTTGTGAACACCCCGCCCGGCACGGGCGAAAGGAGGTCGGCTACAACACAGGGATGACCTTTGCGACACCGTCCCTCGCCCCGACGACCCTCTCCGCGAAGGGCCTGCTCCTGCGGCCCTTCCGGGAGAGCGACGAGCCCGCCGTCGCCGAAGCGCTGCGCGACGCGGACATCCTCCGCTGGGCGACCGGCTCCGCCACCGTCCGGGCGCCCGTCCCCGAGCGCGCCGCCGTGTGGCTGGGGCTGCGCATGGCCGGGTGGGCGACGGGGGACGCCTGGTTCGCCATCACCGACGAGGCGACGGGAGAGTTCCACGGGGCGCTGGGCGTCCGTGAGGTCAACCGGCTTCCGGACCAGGCGGTCGTCGGCTACTGGGTCACGCCGCGCTCCCGGGGCCGGGGCGCGGCCCGGACCGCCCTCGACACGGCGGCCGGCTGGGCCCTCGCCGCCCCCGGGGACGGCGGGCTCGGCGTCCACCGGATCTCGCTCGACCACGCGCGGTCCAACGTCGCCTCGTGCCGGGTGGCGGCCGCCGCCGGCTTCCGCCTGGAGGGTGTGATGCGGGACTTCGTCAAGGAGCCCTCCGGGCGGCGCCACGACGCCCATCTGCACGCCCGGCTGGCGACCGACCACCCCGAGTAACATCCGCACATGGATGCGAGCGCCGATTTCGACCCCTGGTCCCCCCGGTTCGTCGCCGACCCCTATCCCGGATTCGAAAGGCTGCGCGCGGCGGGGCGCGCGCACTGGTTCGAGCCCAGCCGGCAGTGGCTGGTGCCCCGGCACGCCGACGTCTCGGCGCTGCTCCGCGACCGGCGGCTGGGGCGCAGCTATCTGCACCGGTTCACCCACGAGGAGTTCGGGCGGACGCCGCCGCCCCCCGAGCACGAGCCCTTCCACACCCTCAACGACCAGGGCCTGCTGGACCTGGAACCACCCGACCACACCAGGATCCGGCGCCTGGTGTCGCAGGCCTTCACCCCGCGCACGGTCGAACGGCTCGCGCCGGTCGTCCGGCGGCTGGCCCGCGAACTGGTCGACGGCCTCCTCGCCGAGGGCGGCGGCGATCTGATGGCGACGCTGGCCGAGCCCCTGCCGGTGGCCGTCATCGCCGAGATGCTGGGGCTCCCCGCGGCCGACCGTGGTCTGCTGCGCCCCTGGTCGGCGGACATCTGCGGGATGTACGAGCTGAACCCCGGCGAGGAGACGGCGCGGCGCGCGGTACGGGCCTCGACCGAGTTCTCCGCGTACTTGCGGGAACTGATCGCCGCCCGCCGCGCCGACCCCGGCGAGGACCTGATCAGTGCGCTGATCGTCGCCCATGACGAGGGGGACCGGCTGACGGAGCAGGAGATGGTCTCCACCTGTGTCCTGCTCCTCAACGCCGGTCACGAGGCCACCGTCAACACCACCGGAAACGGCTGGTGGACCCTCTTCCGCCATCCGGAGCAACTCGCGGCCCTGCGCGCCGACCATGGGCTGCTGCCGGGGGCGATCGAAGAGCTGATGCGCTACGACACGCCGCTCCAGCTCTTCGAACGGTGGGTGCTCGACGACATCGAGATCGGCGGCACGGTCATCCCGCGCGGCAGCGAGGTGGCCCTGCTCCTCGGCTCCGCCAACCACGACCCGGCCCGGTTCGCCGCGCCGGACCGGCTGGACCTCACCCGCGCCGACAACCCCCACCTCACCTTCGGCGCGGGCATCCACTACTGCCTGGGCGCGCCGCTCGCCCGGCTCGAACTCGCGGCGTCCTTCGGCGAACTGCTGCGGCGGGCACCGGGCCTGCGGCTCGTGGCGGAGCCCGAGTGGAGACCGGGCTTTGTCATCCGGGGACTCCGGGAGCTGCTGGTGGAATGCTGAGCCACCGGGTCGGGCTCAGTCGCGGGGGCCGATCACCCGCCCGTCCTCGACGACGGTGATGGCCCCCGCCGGGCAGGAGTCGGCCGCGTCGAGGAGCTCCTCGTCCGGCCCGCACTCCCCGTCCGGCCCGTGCGACCGCTCGCCGTCCATCGTGAACCGCTCCGGCGCCAGGGCCGTACAGATCCCCGAGCCCATGCACCGGACGCGGTCCACCGTCACCCGCCAGGCCATCGCCCTCACCACCCCACCGGCATCGAACGCGGCCCCCGGACCAGCATCTCCGTCTTCCAGCCGATCTCCCCGGCGACATGGACGCCGGGCAGCCGCAGAGCCAGGGCCCGCAGCGCCTCCTGGAGCTCCAGACGGGCCAGGGGCGCGCCCAGGCAGTGGTGGACGCCATGGCCGAAGCCCAGGTGCTGATTGCCCTCCCGGCCCAGGTCGAGGCTGTCGGGGGAGTCGAACCGCCGCGCGTCGCGGTTGGCGGAGCCCACGGCCACCAGGACCGGCTCGCCCGCCCGCACCAGCGTGCCGCCCACCTCGACGTCCTCGGTGGCGTACCGGGCGAAGCCCGCGGCCATGCCCAGGGGGACGAAACGCATCAGCTCCTCCACCGCGGCCGGGACCCGCTCCGGGTCCTCGCCCAGCCGCGCCAGCTCACCGGGGTGCTCCAGGAGCGTCAGCAGGAAGTTGGGGATCTGGGTGGCGGTCGTCTCGTGACCGGCGACCAGGATGCCCACGCACAGGTCCACCAGCTCCAGTTCGGAGAGCCGGCCGGTGCCGTCCCGCGCCTCGATGAGAGCCGTCATCAGGTCGTCGGCGGGCCGGGCGCGGTGCTCTGCGACCAGCCCGGCCATATAGGCCCGCAGCTCGTCCCGGCTCGCCTCCCACTCCTCGGCGGTGAGCGAACTGGTCGACAGCGCGTCGTCGCTCCACTTGCGGAAGAGCGGCCGGTCCTCCTCCGGCACGCCGAGCATCCGGCAGATCACGGCGACCGGGAGCGGCAGCGCGAAGTGCTCCACCAGGTCGGCGGGCGGGCCCGCCGCGACCATGTCGTCCAGCAGACCCTCGGCCAGGGCGCGGATGCCCGGCCGCAGCCGCTCCACACGCTGCACGGTGAACGCCTTGGTCACCAGGGTGCGCAGCCGGGTGTGGTCGGGCGGGTCCATGGACAGGAGACCGGCGTCGCTCCGGCCCTCCGACTGGCGGGGCGCGTCGTGCTCCTGGGCGGCGGCCCGGCTGAACCGGCGGTCGCCCAGGACGAGCCGGGCGTCCGCGTACCGGGTCGCGAGCCAGGCCGGCTCGCCGTAGGGCAACCGCACCCGCAGCAGGCCTTCTTCGTGCCGCGCCCGCTCGTAGGCCGTGGACAGGGCGAGGCCCTCGGCGTTGTTGAAGGGATAGACGACGGGTTCGTCGTGGGAGGTGGACATGAGACCCCTCTTCGCGATGTAAGCATCTGCTTACAAAAACGTAGGGCGGAGTGGGTAGCGCGTCAACGGTGCCTTCGGCCAGGGTTGTCGGACCCGCCGGGGATCACCGTGCGGTCTCATGGGGACTCGTTGGGGAGGAGAACCGGGGGATGACCGAGGAAAAGCCCGTACGACGACGTCACGCCGACACCACCCGGCAGGCGCTGATCGACGCCGCGGCCGGGCTGTTCGCCGAGCGGGGGTACGAACGGACCACCGTCCGAGCGATCGCCGACCGCGCCGGCGTCAACCAGGCCCTGCTCTTCAGGTACTTCGGCTCCAAGACCGCCCTCTTCGGCGAGGTCATGGCCAACGACGGACGCAGACGGCTGCGGGAGACCCCGCCCGAACGGCTGCTGGAGTCGGCCCTGCGCGGGCTGCTCGCCCCCGGCGACGCCCCCCACGGGGACCGCTCCCTGGAGGTCTTCCTGCGCTCCGCCGGGGGCGACGACGAAGTGGCCGAGACCAGCCGGAGCCTGGGCGAGGAGTACACCCGGGCCCTGGCCCGGCTCACCGGCGAGGAGGACGCCGAGCTGCGCGCGGCCCTCGTCCTCGCCTGGCTGCTCGGCATCGGGCTCACCCGGCTGGTCGTACGCCAGGAGCCACTGGCCGGCGCCGACCCGGAACGGGTGAGCCGGCTGATGCTCGACGCCTCCCGGACCCTGCTGGAGGGGCTGGCCTGACCTCGGGCCCGCGTGCCACCATCCATCATGCGGCGTTACGACGTGGTGGTGGTCGGCAGCGGCCACAACGCCCTGGTCACGGCGGCATATCTGGCCCGGGCGGGCCGGGGCGTCGTCGTCCTCGAAGGAAACGACCGGCCCGGCGGGCTCGTACGCACCGAAGAGCTCACCGTCCCCGGCTTCCTCCACGACACCTACTCCTCCGCGCACCCCCTGTTCACCACCGGCCCCGCCTACGCCGAACTGGGCCCCGAGCTCACCGCCCTCGGCCTCACCTACCGCAACTCCCGTTACTGCGTAGGCGTGTCGATGCCCGGCGCGCGGACGGCCGTGCTGTCCACGGACCCCGAGGAGAACGTGGCCGAGGCCGAGCGCCTAGCCCCCGGCGACGGCGCCGCCCTGACCGCCCTGCTCAAGGACTTCCAGCCGCACGCCGGGCCGGTGTTCGGGCTGTTCGCGGCGGAGCTCGACAGCCCCGGCTCCGCCCGCGTCATCCACGACCTGATGCACGACGACGGGCACTGCTCCACCTTCGCCCAGCAGTTCCTGCGCACCGCCCGGGACCTGCTGGAACACACCTTCGCCTCACCGGTCGCGCACGGCCTGCTCGCGCCCTGGGCCCTCCACCTGGGCCGCGGCCCCGACGAGGTCAACAGCTCCTTCTGGACCGTCATGGTGCTCCTCGCCGTCACCTCCGCCGGCATGCCCACCCCCGAAGGCGGCAGCGAACGCCTCGCCCAGGCCCTCGCCGCCCTGACCGAACGGCACGGCGGCCGGATCGAGACCGGCCGCCGGGTGGAACGGATCCTCGTCGAGAACGGCCGCGCCGTGGGCGTCCGCACGGCCGACGGCGAGGTCGTACGCGCCGCCGAGGCCGTCGTCGCCTCCGTCAACCCCGACCAGCTCTACCTCCGGCTGCTCGCCCACGAGGACGGCGTCGTCCCGCCCCTCATCCGGCGGCAGGCGGGCGACTACCGCTACGGGCGCGGCTGTGTACAGATCCACCTGGCCCTCTCCGAACCGCCCCGCTTCGCCGACGAACGCCTCGCCAGGACCGGCCAGTCCCACCTCACCGGCGGCCTCGACGCCCTCTCCCGCTCCGTCAACGAGGCCACCCGCGGCCTCCTCCCCGCGGAACCCACCATCTCCATCGACACCCCCGCCGCGGCGGACCCCACCCGCTGCCCACCGGGCGCGGCCGTGGCCAGACTGCAACTGCTCGACGTCCCGCTGCGCCTGCGGGGCGACGCGGCGGGCGAGATCGACACGGCCGGCGGCTGGACCGACGACGTCAAGGACGCCTTCGCCGACCGCGTCCTCGCACTCGCCGCCCGCCACGCCCCCAACCTGCCCGGCGCCGTCCTCGGCCGCCACGTCATCGCACCGCCCGACCTGGCCCGCTTCAACCCCAACTGCGGCCCCGGCGACCCCTACGGCGGCAGCCACGAACTCGCCCAGAGCTACCTCCTGCGCCCCCTCCCCGGCCAGCCCTCCCACCGGACCGTCGTCCCCAACCTCTTCATGGTCGGGGCCGCTACCTGGCCCGGCCACGGCGTCAACGGCGGCTCCGGCTACATCGTCGCCAAGGAGCTGACCGGCCCCGCGCGGCCCTGAAGGCGCCCCCGCCCCGGGAGTGTCGCCAGGCCCCCTATGGCGAGCGCCTACCCGTGGATCTGCACACACGCGTGCCCGTGCGGCGCGAGGCCGCCCTCGTCGAGCTTCCGCCACCCGTCGACGCAGATCCACGTGCGGTCCGGCACCGTCCGGCCCAGCGCGATCCCGTACAGCTGGCCGGGCCGCCAGTGCCGCAGCGCGCTCTTGCCGTCCAGACCGCCGCCGTACATGTGGAACAGGCCGAGGAAGTCACCGTCCGGCGCGGGTGTGGCCGACGCCCGCAACACGTACCGGCCCTTCGCGTCCACCGTGAGGCACGACTGCCCACCGCACGACGTCGCCGCGAACGCCGTCGGCCCGGTGGCGAGGAGCAAGGTCAGGGTGCCCACCGCGCTCACGGCCGCCCGCAGCGCCCAACGCGTCCTCGCCGCCAACCACTTCATCACAGCTCCGCCCTTCGTTCGCCGGTGTGCGACGAGCCTGCCAGCCCACCCGGCCCCGGCCTGCCGCACGCTCGCGCCGACCGCCGATATCACCCGAACGGAGACCCTCTACGGTGGGGCGATGACCGACTCCCTGCTGCTCTGCGCCGACCCGCTCCGCCCCGCCCGCAGCGACCCGCACTTCGCCGCGCAGGCCGCCGCCGCCCGCGCGGCCGGCGCGACGGTGGCGCTGCTCGACCACGACGCGCTGCTCGCGGGCCGCGCCGACGAGGCCGTACGGCGCGTACCCCGGGACATCGGACCACTGTGGTACCGGGGTTGGATGATCCCCGCCACCGCCTACGCCGGGCTGGAGACCGCGCTCGCCGCGCGCGGCGCCCTCCTGCGCACCGGCGCCGAGCGCTACCGCACCGCCCACGAGCTGCCCGGCTGGTACGGCACGTTCACGACGGTGACACCGGCGAGCACCTGGCTGCCCTGCGCCCCCTTCCGGGCACCGGGACCGGCGGCGCTGGCGGAGGCCGCCGCCCGCCTCCCTCAGGGTCCCGGCATCGTGAAGGACTTCGTGAAGTCCCGCAAACACGACTGGGAGCGGGCCTGCCACGTGCCCGACCTCGCCGACACGACGGCGCTCCACGCGGTGGTGTCCCGGTTCGTGGAGCTCCAGGAGGACTCCCTGGCCGGAGGCGTCGTCCTGCGCGCCTTCGAGGAACTGCGCCGCGAGGAGGGCGAGGCACGGGTGTGGTGGCTCGACGGGCTCCCGCTGCTGACCACCGCCCACCCGGACACCCCCGGCCTGACACCGATGCCCGGCCTCGGCGAGGTCGCGCCGCTGGTGGCCGCGCTCGGGTGCCGGTTCGTCACCACCGACCTCGCCCGGCGGGCCGACGGCGCCTGGCGGGTGATCGAGGTCGGCGACGGCCAGGTCGGCGACCTGCCCGCCGGGACCGACCCCTCGGCGCTGCTGGGACCGCTGCTGAACGCGGGGTGAACCTCAACGCGCCTTCTGCGACCGTGCCGCCTCGGGGCGCAGGTCGCCGAGGGCCAGCCGGTGGCGGGGCGGGCCGGGAAGGACGATCCGGCCGGTGGCGGCCAGACCCGGCCCGACGTGGAGGAGCTCACCGCTCTCCAGCGGCCGCCAGCCGGGGTTGTCGTCCATGGGCTCGCTGGCGACGACCACGGCCGGGGCCTCGCTGAGGTCGTGCGAGTGGACGCGCAGCCGGCCGCCGGTGCCGCTGTGGTCCAGGTGCCGGCTGCCGTGGTGACCGCCCGCCGCGCGCTCCAGCACATACAGCTCGTGGGTGTCGGGATAGCGCAGCGCCCACAGCTCGTCCCGCGTGGTGAGGACGAGGTTGAGGGAGAAGACGGGCAGCTCGTCGGCGATCCACCGGGCGGCCCCCACGATGCCCGCCGTGACGTCGCCGCCGTGCGCGGCGGTCTCACGGGTGATCAGGGCGAAGAACCGCTCGGAGTCGGTGTCCCCGCGCACCGTGGCCCGGGCCGCCGGGCCCAGGCGGGCGTCGAGCGCGTCGAGTCCCTCGATGACGCCGTTGTGGGCGAACAGCCGCCCGTCCTGCTCGAACGGATGGGTGTTGCGCGTCTCCAGCCGCCCGGTCGAGGCGAACCGGATGTGGGCGAGGAACGTCGCCGACTCCACCTGCCGCGCCTCCTCGGCGAAGGCCCGGTCCGCGTAGGCGGCCACGGGGGCCTTGCGCACCTGCGGCGCCCCCGCCGCGTCGAAGAACCCCAGGCCCGTCCCGTCGGGATCGCGACGGCTCTGGACATTGAGGCTGTCGGGCGCGTCCAGCAGCCAGAACGTGGCCCGGGTACGGAGCGGAGTGCTGCTCATGCCGAACAGACGGCACATGGCCCGGTCCCCCTCTCCCCGTAGGTCCCGCCGGCTGACACCGCGTCGCCGCGTCGCAACATCGCCGCGTCGCCGTGTCCAGCATCGTCGCGCCGCGTGTACGCCGACAGTCGGTATCCGGCTGCGTTCCGCCCGGATCAGGGCCGCCGGGGGAAGGATGGGGGGATGACCGACATCAGGGACGACTTCCTGTCCATGGCCCGTGTCGCCGCGGGCCTGTTGCGCGAGCCGGCGGTCGCCATGGCCTGGGACCGGCCGAGCTCCCTGCCGGAGTTCGCGGTGGGCGGCCTGGCCGGGCATCTGGCCTACCAGGTCCTCGCCGTCCCCGGGATCCTGGGCACGCCGGTGCCCCGGGAGCCGGTCGTATCGCTCCTGGAGCACTACGCGCGCGTGGAGTGGGCCGGCGCCGCCCTCGACGCCGACATCAACGTCCGCATCCGGCGGTCCGGCGAGCGGGAGGCCGCCGCGGGGCCCGAGGCGCTGGCGGCCCGTGTCGACGCCGCCGTCGGGGAACTGACCGCCCGGCTGCCGGCGGAGCCGGACCGGGCGGTGCGCATCCCCTTCTGGGGGCCGTGGTCGCTGACGCTCGACGACCTGCTCGTCACCCGCATGATGGAGCTCGCGGTGCACTGCGACGACCTGGCGGTCGGCGTCGGCGTCCCCACGCCCCGCTTCCCGGACGGAGCCCTGGCACGGGTCCTCGGGCTGCTGTCCGCTCTGGCCGTGCGCCGGCACGGCCAGAGCGCCGTCCTGCGGGCCTTGAGCCGCGCCGAGCGAGCCCCGGCCAGCATCGCCGCGTTCTGAGCCTCTCAGAACGCGGCGGCCCGACGCTCAGGCCATGCCGAAGAGCTGCGTCCAGTACGTACCGGCCGGGCCGCCGCCCGCGTAGCCCACGCCGAGGTGGGTGAAGCCGGGCTTGAGGATGTTCGCGCGGTGGCCGGGGCTGTCCATCCAGCCCTGGACGACCTCGGCGGGGGAGCGCTGACCGCACGCGATGTTCTCACCGATGCCCCGGTGGCCCGCCCCGGCGGCCGCAGCCCGGTCCCAGGGCTCGGTGCCCTCGGGGGAGGTGTGGGAGTAGAAGCCGCGCGTGGCCATGTCCGTGCTGTACGCCTGGGCCGCCGCGGCCAGCCGCGCGTCGGCGGCCAGCGGCGGAAGACCGGCGGTGGCCCGTTCGGCGTTGGTGAGCGCCAGGACCTCAGCCACCGTGCGCGCCAGGCTCTCGTCGGTGAGCGGCGCGGCCCAGAGCGCCGTCCAGTACGTGTCACCCGAAGCGGCGACGGCGTGGGCGATGCCCACATGGGTGAAGGCCGGGTCGTGCGCCGGATGACCGGTTCGCGCCCGGCCCTCGGCGAGGCAGTAGTCCAGGAACGCGTCGACGGTACGCGGCCCGGACACCAGGTGCTCCGCCATCCGCACGTACGCGTAGCCACCGGCGGTGACCCGCTGGAAGACCGATGCCCCGTCAGGGCCCGTGGCGTCCAGGCGCCGCTGGGCGGCCATGGCCGTCGCGTGCGCCCGGGCCGCCGCCACGAGGCGGGCGTCCGAGGTCAGCGGGGGTGCGCCGGCGCGCGAGCGTACGGCGTTGACCAGCGCCGTCGTGGCGGGATCGGCGTCCGGTGCGGCGTCGCCCTCCGCCACCGCGACGCCGAAGTCGCGGACCAGGCCCGCCAGCCCGTCGGCGTACCCCTGGCCGAGCGCGCGCAGCTTCCACTGCGGCCCGCGCCGGTAGATCTCGGCGAGCAGCAGCACCGTCTCGTGGACCGGCCGCGCGGGCGCGAACCGGGCGAGCGCGCCCCGCCCGTCGGCGGCGACGCACAGGACGGGCGCGGGCAGCCCGCCGAGCACGGCACCGGGCTCGGCGGGGGTGACGACCACGGTGACCCGGGTCGCGCCGGCCCTCAGCCGCCGCGGGTCGAGGGCGAGCCCGCCGGGCGCCAGACGGGCGCCGGGGGCGGTGGGCTGGTTGTAGAAGACGAAGTCGCCGTCGCCGGAGACCTTGCCGTCGTCCCCGGTGATCAGCGCCGATATGTCGAACGGGCCGGGCACCTGGACCGACACCGGGCCGTCCGGCAGCGGAAGGTTCCCTCCGGAAGTCAGATCGCGCACCGGTTCCGCCCGTCGTGAGGGAGACGGGCTCCCACCCGCCCCGGATCGAGGTATGTGCTGAGAGGAACGCCCGGCGGACGGCGAGGGTTCCCCGCCGGACGATCAGAGCTCGACGAGCGCCTGCACCGGCAGGTGGTCGCTGGGGAAGCGGCCGTCGTCGGAGAACGTGTTGATGGCGGCGCCGAGGGTGCGCACGGCGGGCGAGGTGAGGATCCAGTCGATACGGTCGCCGTCGGGCACCAGTGGCTTGTAGCCGTGGAAGGTGGCGTACTGGGGGCCGCGTTCGTCGGCGGTGTCCCAGCTGTCGGCCAGCGCGCCGCCGGCCAGCATCGCGTCGTAGACGGGGTTGCGATGGGCGGCGACGTTGAAATCGCCGGTCACCAGGCGGGGGAGGGCCGGGTCCGGCTCCCTGAGCCGGCGGGTGATCAGTTCCGCGCTGCGCTCGCGTGAGTACTGGTGGGCGTGGTCGAGGTGGGTGTTGAGGGCGAGGAACTCCGTGCCCGTGCGCAGATCGGCGAAGTGCACCCAGGTCGCCATCCGCACCACGGTGTTGCCCCAGGTGGCCGAGCCGATGAGAGCGGGGGTGTCCGACAGCCAGAAGTGGTCGTACTCGAGGGGAACGAGCCGTTCGGCGTCGTAGAAGACGGCTGCGAACTCGTCGTGGCTGCCCCCGAGGCGGCCCAGTCCGATCCAGGCGTGGCCGAGGTCCTCGGCGATGTCGCGCAGCTGCCCGTGCAGCCCCTCCTGCGTGCCCAGCAGATGGGGGCGTTCCTCGCGCAGCAGCCGGCGCATCACCGGCCGGCGCTGCGACCAGGGGTGCGGATCGCTCTCGGAGGCGTAGCGGAGATTGAAGGACATCACCCGAAGCGCGTGCGACACGTGTGAGGTCACGGTTCCGGTGTTCCCCGGCCGGGCCGCCCGTAACCACGCGGCCCTGCCGGGCGCTCACCGGGCCGGCTCTTTCACGAAGCGGCCGCTTCCTTCACGAAGCACTGGATGTAGGCGTCGCCGCTGGTGCCGTGGGTGTACTCGGTGGAGTCGTACGCCACATACGGGTGACGCTCCACCCGGATCGCGCGGAAGTGCGGGGTGTACTGCCACCGCAGCTCGGGGCGGGTGCTGAAGAAGGGGATGAACGCCCCGCCGGGCCGCAGCACCCGCACCACCTCCGGCATGGTCCGGCGCCACAGCGCCTCGTCCTTCCACACCTCCATCTCCAGGGCCGGGTCGAAGAGCATCCCGTCGACGCTCTCCGAGGGCAGCTCGAAGATCCGCTGGAAGAAGTCGCCGCGCTCGACGGTGAGGTTGTCGGGTGGCTCGGGGTGGCGGGCGCGGAAGAGGTCCTCGACCTCGCCGTAGAGCTCCAGGACGGTGTGACGGCGGGTGGCGGGATTGCCCGCGATGCGCAGGGCCGACAGGCCGAGACCCAGGCCGACCTCGTAGAAGTCGTGGCCGTACGCGCAGAGCATGTCGGCGCTCGCCCACATCAGGTCGCGTTCCCAGGCCTGCATGGCCTGTTCGCCGCCGATGCTCAGGGTCACCTCGCCGTCGTGCTCGACGAGTTCGATCGCGGGCCCGTTCGCGTTCCGTTCCATGAACAACCGTCCTTCGCGGGAGGTGACGGGAGGTGACGGGAGATGATCGGTGGGCACTCAGGCCCGGGGCGGTACCACTCCGAAGTGCCGCCGGGCGGTGGAGACGGCGAGGTCCTGCACGGCGAAGACCGTGAAGTAGTAGGCCTGGGGCGCCGTCGAGGGCGCGAAGCGCACCCGGAAGACGACGTCCTCGACCCGGCCGGGGACGGCCCGGACCTTGGTCGTGGCCGGTTCCACCGTGGTGTCCTCGCGCAGATAGGTGGGGACGAACAGACCCAGGCGGACGGGCCCGGGGCGCGCGGCCGTCAGCGCGGCCCGCACCTCCAGCACCCCGCCCCGCTCGGCCTCGTCGGCGGCGTGGGCCAGCAGCGAGGGCGCGTCGGGCACCCGGAAGGTGACGTCGCCGCAGCGCATGCAGACCACGCACGTGGTGTCCAGGACGTAGGGGAGGAGCCCGCGCCGGGTGAACTCCTGGGCGGGGCGGCCGCAGTGGCAGGTGACCTCGCGGACGTCCGGGTCGAGGGAGCTGCGGTCCCCGAAGTGCGCGGGGTAGTTCATGATCTCGTTCTCGGGGTTGGCGGCCACCAGCTCGGCGATGGCGTGGTCGAGGGACTGGAGGTCCGCCGAGAGCGAGCGGTGGATCTCCTCCCGCGACCGGTCGGCGAGATGGGTGGGCCGGGCCGCCCACAGGTCCACCTTGCGGGCGAGCTTGGTGAGGCGGGGACGCAGGGGGTGGTGGTGCGGCAGCAGGTCCGAGGCGAGCAGCGCGGTGAGCCTGCGCGAGGTGGTGAGGACGAGCGGGTCGGGCCGGTGATCGGCCGGGGCCGGCGCGGCGGGCGCCCGCCCGGGCGCCTCGGGCAGGCCGAAGCGCATGAACGCCGGATAGGGGTGCGAGCCCGCCAGGCTGGCGTTGAGGGCGTCCACCGAGTCCGCGCCGCGGGCGGCGGCCCGCATCCACGCCACGTTCTCCGGCCGGTCGGAGTCGTGGACGGACACGGCGGAGACGACCGTGCGGGCCGGCCCGTCCAGGGCGTTGAGCAGCAGCTGGTACTTGGGGTCGTAGAGCGCGAGGTCGGCGAGCGGGCCGCTGTTGCAGGCGCTGAGGACGAGCTCCACGGCCGCCACCCGGTGGAGGGGCACGAGCTTGTCCTCGGGCTTGTAGCAGGGCAGGCCGTAGGCGCAGCGGGGGCCGAGCAGCCCCGGCCGCGCGGGCACGGCCGGGTTCATGCCGCAGATGGTGAACTCGCCGAGGTTCACGCTGTCGTCCTTGCCGTGCCCCTGGAAGACGACCCGGCGCCAGCGGGTGCCGAGGATCTCGGCCTGGATGTCGACGCGTTCGAAATCGCGGTCGTCGAAGACCCGCACGCCCTCCGGAGGCGGCGGCCGGTCCGTGTCGGTGAACAGGCCGAGCGCCTCGACGCCCGGGTCCGGCGCGGCGTACTGCTTGGCGACGTTCCAGGCGACGGAGGCGCCGTCGCGGCCGCTCAGCACGGTCAGCCCGTGCTCCGCGCCGCGATAGGTGGCCAGCAGCAACTCCCGCACCGGGTCCAGGGTGAGCCGGTCGTAACAGCCCACGACCAGCAGGGTCCCGGGATGCCGCGCCGCGAACGGGCCGTCGCCGCCGGACACCTCCTCCTCGGCCACCCAGGTACGGGCGAGCGGCCGGGCCAGCTCCACCGTCCCCTCGGGCAGCTCCTTCTCCCCGAGCACGACCCCGACGTCCAGGGGGTGGGGGGAACACGGCCCGGCGTACAGCCCGGCCGCCAGCTCCACGCTCCGCTCCAGGTCCGCGCGGCCCTCGACCGGGACGGGCACGGCCGTGCCGCCCGGCGCGGCCAGGAACTCCCGTACCGCCTCGGGCAACTGCCCGAAGGAGACCGTACGGAAGAGGGCGGCGCCCGGCCGGGGGAGCTCCTGGCCGTGCGCGGGACCGGTGGCGACGGTGTTCATGACGGGTTACCTCGTGTTCTCGCGCTGACCTGGGAAGAGTGAGGACGGGACCTGGAGCCGGGGGAGGGGCGCGACCGGCGGGGGTCTCGCCGTACGGGCGCGGCTCACGCCGCGCACTCCGCGCGCTGCCGGGAGCCCCGGCCCAGCAGTCCCTGGCAGCCGAAGGCCAGACCCGCCCCCGCCACGGCCGTGGCGAAGGCGACGGTGAACACCCCGCGCGGCCCCAGCGGTTCCATCAGCAGCCCCCCGGCCTGCTGCCCCACGGCGTCCCCCACGACCGTCGCCAGCGACGCCCACGTGAACGCCTCCGCCAGCGCATCCCGGTCCGCGACCGTGCTGACCAGCGTCATCTCGCTCGCCGACACCAGGGCGATGGGCGCGCCACCGACCGCGAGGGCCAGGCCCAGGGTGAGCTGGGACGTGGCGAGCAGGGTCAGCCCCGTGCCGACGGCGTAGGCGGACACCAGGCGCGGGAAGCGCCGGTACGCGGCGACCTCCGACTGGGCGCGCCCCAGCCACAGCGCCCCCACCGCGCTGCCGACGCCCCAGCAGGCGTACACCACGCCCGTACCGCCCGTACCGCCATGGGCGGCGACCGATGCCGGAATGGCCAGCGTCATCAGGCCGATGGGCACGGCGCACACGGCCATGATGCCGGTCAGGGCCAGCATCGCCGGTGACCGCAGCGGCCCCGGCGGATGCCGCGGCCCGGCCTCCCGCGCCCGGGGGGCGGGCCGGTCCGTACCGGCGGGCAGCGGGGTGAGGGCGAGCCCCAGCGCCCCGGCGCCGCCGATCACGGCCACCGTGGTGAGCGCGAGCCCCGCGGACCCCACGAGCATCAGCGCGGCCAGCGCCAACGGCGCCCCGATCACCAGGACCTCCGTGAGCAGCGCCTCCCACAGATAGGCCAGCTCCCGCTCGTCGTCCTCCAGCGGCAGCCGCGCCCACAGCGAGCGCATGCAGGCGTTCGCGGGCGGCAGCGTCAGCCCGGCGGCGAACGCCATGACGGGCTGCGCCCAGCCGCCCGGACGGGTGGCCCACACCAGCGCGCAGAGCGCCGACGGATGGCACACACCGGTGACGAGCAGCACCGCTCGCCGCCCGGCGCGGTCCACCCGCCGGGCGATCAGCGGCCCGCCCAGGGCCATGCCCGTGGTGCACAGCGCGGCCGTCATACCGGCCCGCGCGTAGCCGCCGCCCTGCTCCCGTACGACGAGCACCATGGCCAGGGACAGCAGATAGACCGGCATCCGGGCGACGACGCTCCACCAGGCCGGGCCCGCGACATGACGCCGGGTGAGCAGGGCGAGGAAACGGCGGGGCAGGGTGCCGGTCACGCGGGGGCCACCTCGATCGTGAAGACGTCCAGGACCTTCCGCATACGGCTCTCCACCTCACCGATCGACGCTCCCGCGACATGCACGTACCCGGACGCGTTGTGCGACGCCCGGCGGGCCGCCACCGGCTCGCCGACGCCCACCTTGAGAACGGCGTCGATGACCCCGGGGATGCGCAGCAGCTCCTCCCGCGGGGTGATGCGGCGCACGGTCCCCGAGCGCGGCAGCGGCAGCAGCAGATCGCCCGCGCAGCGCCGCTCGCGGTAGTCGAGGACGGGACGGCGGCCCAGATAGACGTCCAGGGTGGCGCCGAAGACATCGAAGCCGTAGGCGTGCCCGTGGTTGGCGGGGATCTCGCAGCCGGCCAGCCGCACCCCGATCTCGCCCGCGTACACCTCCCCGCCGACCACGAAGAACTCCATGTGCGCGTAGCCGTGGTCGATGCCCATCCCGGTGACGACGCGCTGGAGCAGGGCCCGCAGGTCCACGGGCGGGCCCTCGCCGCTGCCGACGCTGATGTTGGCGTTCATCGCGCCGTCGACGATGTCCAGCGGCCGGCAGGGCATCGCGCTCGGCCAGGCGTCCAGCACCTCCCCGGCGTGGATCAGCCCGCACACCTCCCACTCGGTGCCCCCGAGGTGCTCCTCCACCATCCACCGCCGCGCCCCGAAGTCGAGGCCGGCCGGGGCGCCGGGCCCGGTCAGCCGGTGGGTGTCCACACAGGCGAAGGAGTCCACCGGCTTGAGGACGACCGGCCAGCCGTACCGCCCGGCGAACCGCTCCACGTCCCGGGCCGAGCGCACCCGCGCGTACCGGGCCGTACGCAGCCCCAGCTGCCGGAAGCGGTCCTTCATGGCCGTCTTGTCCCGCACCCACGCCACCTGCCGCTCCGTCAGGTGCGGCAGCCCGGCCAGCGCGGCGAACCGCTGGGCGACACCCTGGCGGGGCTCGGACGGATTGCAGAAGCGGGACGGCCGCGCCGGCAGCCGCCCGGCCCACCGCTCGTACCGCCGCACCTCCACCTCCAGCGGCACCCCTTCGCGCACCCAGAACGCGGGGAGGTGCGCGGTCCGCCGCAGATACCCCTCCGGGAGGTCGTGGCGGAGCCCTTCGAAACGCAGCAGCACCAGCCCGCCGGGGAGGGCACGGACCGCGTACCGGGTGAAGGAGGACGGGCGGTCGTCCACCATCAGCAGCACCGGCCCTCCTCCGGGCGCGCTCACACCGCGTCCAGGGCCTGCCGGATCGCCTTGACGGCGAGGATCTGGTCCGGCTCGGAAAGCTCCGGCGACAGCGGGACGCACAGGGTCCGGTCCAGCAGGTCGCGGGTGCGGGCGAAGCCGTCGCGGCTGAGGACGAGGGGCGCGTCCGGGACGAGGCTCCAGGGGAAACCGTCGGCGTACAGGGAACGCCGGCCGGTGAGCACCGGATGCTCCGGCAGGAAGTACTTGCCGAGGGTCCAGTTGGCGATTCCCCGGGCGGTGAGCCCGGCCACGGCCGCGTCGCGCAGCTCACGGCTCTCCCACCGGAACCGCAGACTGACCTTCACATCCCCCGCCGCCCGCGGCAGCGCCTCCAGACCGGGACGGTCCGGCAGCTCCTCCACGGCGATGGCGTACATGCGCTCCAGCCCGGCCAGGAGCGCGTCGAGATGACGGAACTGCTGGCTCTGGATGGCGGCCACGCCCTCGCTGGTGACGAAGTTCTCCCCGAAGTGCGCGTCCTGATCCCACGTCGGATACCGCCCGGGGACCCGCGCCGAGCCGTGGTCGTGATAGCCGCGCATCCTCGCCCACGCCTCGTCGTCGCCGGTGACGACCAGACCGCCCTCGCCCGAGGTGAGCACCTTGTTGTGGTGGAAGCTGAACGTTCCGGCGTAGCCCGCGGTCCCGGCGTGCCGGCCGTCGGGCAGCCGGGCGCCCAGGGACTGCGCGCAGTCCTCGATCACGAACGGCACGCCCTCGGGCACGGGCCCCACCGTGCCCTCCATGTGCGCCACCACGACCCGCCGGGCGTCCGGCGGCAGAAGGGCGGGGTCGAGGGAGAGCGATTCGTCGGCATCGACGAGGACGGGGATCAGCCCGCTCGCCAGAACCGCCCCGGCCACCGCCACGAAGGTGACGGCCGGGACGAACACCAGGTCGCCGACGCGGGGACGGGTGGAGACCAGGGCCAGGCGCAGCGCCTCGGTGCCGTTGTGCACGGCCAGCGCGTGCCGCGCGCCCAGGCGCCGCGCCACGTGCCGCTCCAGCCGGGAGGCCATGCTCTCGCCCTCCGTCTGGTAGCGGAACAGCACCCGCTGGTCGATCACCTCCCGCAGCTCCGTCATGTCGGACCAGTCGAGGTAGTTGGCGCCGTAGGGCAGGAAGCGCTGCCCGAGCCGCTTGTCGAGGGTCATCGCGCGTCGGACTCCGTGATCGGGTGCCCCGGGCCGCCGACGGCCAGCTCCTGGCCGTGGTGGTTGCGGAGCAGCAGGCCGTCGGGGGTGCGGGTGAAATACGGGCGGGTGACGGGGATCTTGCCGATCTCCGTGGTGAGGACGTACTGGGGGACCCCGAAGCCGGTGATGTGTCCCTGGAGGCCCTCCATGATCTCCCAGCCCTTCTCCACGGAGGTCATGAAGTGCGAGACGCCGGTGACGTTGTCGCAGTGGTAGAGGTAGTAGGGCCGGACGCGGACGCGCAGCAGCTCCGTCATGAGGGTGCGCATGGTGGCGACGTCGTCGTTGACGCCGCGCAGCAGCACGGTCTGGTTGCCGACGGGGATGCCGTGGCGCAGCAGGCGGTCCACGGCGCGGGCCGCGTCGGCGGTGATCTCCTTGGGGTGGTTGAAGTGGGTGTTCAGCCACACCGGGTGGTGGCGGGCGAGCATCGCGCACAGGTCCTCGGTGATCCGCTGCGGCAGCAGCACCGGGAAGCGGGTGCCGATACGGATGATCTCCACGCTGGGGATCGCCCGGAGCCCGGCGACGATCTCCTCCAGCCTGCCGTCCGGATAGGACAGCGGATCGCCGCCGGTCAGCAGCACGTCCCGGATCTCCGGGTGGGCGGCGATGTAGCGCAGGTCCTCGTCGAACGAGCCGCCCTCGTCGTCGCGGAAGTACGTGCCGTCGACGTCGGTGGTGTGGAACTTGCGGGTGCAGTGGCGGCAGTAGACCGGGCAGGCCTCGGTGACCAGCAGGATCACCCGGTCCGGGTATTTGTGCACCACGCGGTTGGTCCTGCGGTACGTCATGTCCCCGACCGGGTCGACCTCGGCGCCGGGGAACTCCTCCAGCTCGGCCGGCGCCGGCACGGCCTGCATACGGACGGGGCAGGAGGGGTCGTCGGGGTCCATCAGGGACGCGTAGTACGGGGTGATGCTCCACCGGTACCGGCCGGCGGACCCGGCGATCGCCTTCTCCTCGTCGGCGCTGAGCCGGAGCCACTGCCGGGCCCTGGCGATGGTGGTGATGCGTTTGCGCATGTGCCAGCGCCAGTCGTCCCACAGCTCGGCGGGGACTTGAGGGCGGAAGGGCGGGTCTGCGGTCGTGCCGGGCATGGCGGCTCCAGGGTGAGGGGATCGACAGCGGGGCTCACAGCGGACTCACAGCAGGGCTCACAGTGGGGCTCACAGTGGGGCGAGCGCGAGCTGACGGAGGGTCCGGGCGACGCGCTGCGCGCCCCGCAGATCGTCGAGGCCGGGATCGACGGCGTCCCACAGCCCGTGCGGGCCCGCCCCGGGCGCTGTCCACACGGACGGGTCCGCCGGATCGGAGACCCGGGGCACCGGGACGACGCGGCCCACGCGCTCCGCCAGGTCCCGCTGGGCGGCGCCCAGCGGCGGCAGGAAGCACAGGGGCGCGCCCCGGGCGTGGGCGAGGGCCAGCGCGCCCGTCGTGGGCGAGGCGAGGAACACCTCGGCGGCGGCGTGCAGCGCGTCCACGTCCACCTCGGCGGCGGCGCGCACCGGCCGTGCCCCGCCGAGGCCCGCGCGGACGGCCGCGAGCCGGCCGTCACAGACGACCTCGCACCGCCCGGTACGGTGCTCGGCCTCGTGGACCAGCGTGCGCAACGGCCCGGCGGCGAACGCGCCTGCCTCCTCGTCCGGCACGCCCCACAGGGACAGCAGGAGCAAGGTGCCCGCGCGGTCGCGGTCGCGGGTGAGCCGGGCGGGCGCGAGCACCCCCGTGGTCCGCGCCCCGGCCGGCCGGGGGCCGGGCAGCCACCCGGGCCGGTGCAGCCGGCGCAACGCACGGCCGTCGTCGCCGGTGGCGGGGCCCGGGCCGGGGTCGTGCCCCGACCGCAGGTGCACCACGGGGACGCCGAGGGCGAGCAGCCGGGCGGTGGCCCGCTCGTCGTCGCAGACCAGCGCGGCGTCCGGGGGCGGGCCGCCGGGGGCGAGGGGCACGGAGCGCAGGCCGCCGAGGTGGGCGGCGACGCGGCGGCGGGCCAGGACCGAGTCCAGCTCGTCGTCCCGGGACACCAGCAGTACCCGGCGGTACGGGGCGGCGGGGTCCGGGGGGCCGGGCCGGCGGCCGGGGGTCAGTAGCTCCACGGCGCCGCCGTTCCGAGCCGGGCGACGTCGTCGCTGTAGCCGGCGGCCGTCGTGGAGCAGCCGCCGCAGAGCTCGGGGCCGCGCTCGCGGAAGAAACCCGCGTGGGCGGCGAAGTCCGGGGTGTCGAGGCGGAGCGCGCCGCCCTCGCGCAGGGCCGCGCCGCCGGGCCCGTGGTCGTCGTCGCGGTGCGGGAGGCAGCTGCACGCGTACGCCCGCCCGTACTTGCCGTCGACGTAGATGACGTCGTCCACGACGTGGCACAGCGGCGCGGAGGCGCGCGGGGTCCGGGAGCGGAGGAAGTAGTCCTCCTGTTCCTCGGGCGTATCGCCGTAGAACCGTTTGCCCAGGGGGACGAGCAGCGCTTCCGGGTCGGCGTCGTAGACCGGGTCGCAGACGGCGCGGACGTGGCCGGGGTCGGGATAGGCGATGGGGCGGTCGAGCTTGAGCGCGGACAGCTCCCACTGGCGCACCCCGGCGTCGGTGAGGACCCGCTGGAGCCGGGGCGTCTCGGTGTAGTTGTGCGGCCCGACGACCGTGTTGACCCGCGGCAGGACGCCGAGCCCGGCGGCGGCCACCAGACCGCGCAGGGCGCTGTCGAACATGCCGGGGGAGCGGCGGTACACGTCGTGGGTGGCGGCCGACGCGCCGTCGACGCTGACGACGACCTGGGCCAGCCCCGCCTCGGCGAGCCGCCCGGCCATCCTGGGCAGCAGCGCGCCGTTGGTGATGAGGGACATCCGCATGCCCTCGGCCGCGCCCGCGCGCACCAGCTCGACGACGCCGGGGTGCATCAGGGGCTCGCCGCCGGTGAAGCGCACGTACCGCACCCCGGCCTCCCGGGCCTCGGGCAGCAGGCCGGCGAAGTCGGCGAGGGAGAAGCGGAAGGCGTCGCGGGAGAGGGCGTACTCGCACATGAAGCAGTCGGCGTTGCAGGCTTCCAGGATCCTGATGAAGAGATAGCGGTCGCGCTGGCGCATGGGGGTGACCTTCCGGACCGTTCGCGTGCGTACGGGGACGGGGCGATGCGGGGCGGGGCGCAGCCGGGGTCAGGCAGGCAGGGGTGCCCGCCGCGCTATCTCCAGCAGCGCGTCGGCCACCTGGGCGGCGCCGCCGGTGCCGACGGCGGCGGTGAGCCCGCCCCAGTCGGCGCCCTCGGCCGCCCGGCGCAGCGCGGCCAGGACGCCCTCGCGCAGGGCGTCGCCGGTCGTACGGCCGCCCGGCGCGGGGGCGGTGCCGGCGGCGGCCCGGGCGATCCCGCCGTAGATCAGCTCCAGGGCGCTGTCCTCGCCGCCAGAGCGGAGCGCGAGGGCGGCTTCCTCGGAGAGGACGTCCTCGGGCCAGGTGACGCGGACGTCCGCGCCGACGGCCCGGCTGTGGAACCGGCCGTTGAAGATCTGGCTGAGGTTCTGCGGCGGCAGGCACACGGTCGGCACGGCCGTCCGGCCGGCCTCCAGCAGGGTGGTGAGCCCGGGCGAGGCGAGAAGGACGTCGCAATCGCCCAGGCGGCGCAGGAACGCGTCATGGGGGAGCGGCCCCGCCGTGACGCGCGATGGGACGGCGGGACCGGCGGTGAGCCTGGCGGCCAGGCCGTCGGGGAGGTTGCCCGCGATGTGCGCCTCCTGGACGCCGTGGGCGGCGAGCGCGGCGAGGACCGCGGGCACGACGGCGCGCGGGTAGCACGCCGGATCGGCGAGCCGGGGGGCCCGGAGCCCGCCGAGGCTGACGAGGGCCGTGCGGTACGGGCGGCCGCCGGCGCGGGTACCGGGGCCGGTGGGCGCACCGGGGGCGGTGGCGACGACCGCCTCGACCCAGCGCGGGTGACGGACGGCGGCCAGGACGCCCCGGCACTCGGCGGGCAGCTCGACGGAGCGCTGGGCGCAGTAGGCGGACGCCTCCAGCGGCAGCGCGTCCCGGTCGCCGTCGGTCCACAGGAACGGCAGGCTGTCGACGAACACGGTGGGCACCCCGGCGGCCTCCAGGGCCATGGCGACGGGCCCGTCCAGGACGACGAGCGCCGCCCGCACCCCCTGGGCCCGGACGACGCGGGCGACGGCGTCGCGGGCGGCGTCCGCGGCGCCCGGCAGGTCGTGCCAGGACGCGACGGGATGCCCGGTGAGCAGGGGACGGCCCAGACCGGTGCCCAGTCCGACGATCCTCGGCGGCCGCCCGCCCGAACGTTCCCGCAGCGCGCCGAGCACGGCGCTCAGCTTCCCCGAGCTGCCCCAGCCGAACTCCGCCCCGGCGATCGCCACGGTGACGGGCTCATCGACGGGCTGGTCGACGGGCTGGTCGACGAGCCCGTCGTGCGGGGCCGGAGCCGGGGGACCGGGGACGGCGCGGAGGTGCCGCGATCGTGGACCGGGAACAGGGCGCATCGGTTCCTCTCGGCTTCCTCGGCTTCCTCGGCTCCCCGGCCCGTCCGGGCAGGGGAGGACCACGTTCGCGGCCGCGACCGGTACGGCGCAAGGACGGTGGCATCGGCTTCCGGCCAGGAGCCGGACCCCCTTTGCCCGAAAGGGGCAGGTCATATGAAGAACCCCGAGAGATGTGCATCAAGGATGAGTCGGAATATATGCGCTGATCCCTGGCTCGCTGTGCTCCATGGGGGAGGCGGTGCGAGTGAGACGTGGCTCTCATGGAGGTCGTACGCCGGGGCGCGCACCCGGCCAGGACACAACCGCATGGCCGAAAGGCGGCGGAACGGACGTTCCGGGCCGCCGGACCACCGGGACTGATGGGGTGGTTGGAGGTGTTACTCCTGGTTGGCGTAGTATGACCGGCGTCGCTATTGCGTCCTCGGCCATCTCGTCGTCAACGAGCCCGGACCGTTCCCGAACCCGTTTCGGGGGGGGGCAGTCCCCGGGCTCGTCGCGTCGTACCCGGTGTCCGTTCCCGGGGCCGATTTCGGCGAAGCCCAACAGGCCGGTACGCGGTGTCGGCGACTGATCCCCGCTCAGTTCGACAGGCGTCGCCGTCCATCGGCGCGAGCCGGTGGGACGGCCCCGGCGGCCGTACGCCGAAGAGGCGCATAGGGACTTCCAGTCCTTGTCTCCCGGCAGAACGGAAAACAGCTCGTGGACATGAGCGCGGCCAACAGGAAAGGCCTCAGCCTTTTCGCCCTGATCATGATAGGCCTGGGGTCGATCTTCGGCTCCGGCTGGCTCTTCGGAGCCGGTCAGGCGGCCCAGGTGGCCGGGCCCGCCGCCCTGGTCGCCTGGGTGATCGGCGCGATCTTCATCGGCATGATCGCCATGACGTACGCCGAGGTGGGCGCCGCCTATCCGCTGCCGGGCGCCATGGCCCGCTTCGGCTCCATCTCCCACGGCCCGGTGCTGGGCTTCATCACCGGCTGGGCCGTGTGGATCGCGACCGCCTCCCTGATCCCCATCGAGGCCATCGCGGGCACCCAGTACATGTCCTCCTGGAGCTTCGGCTGGGCCAAGGGGCTGGTCTCCGGCGGCAGCCTCACCGCCACCGGCATCGCGACGGCCCTGATCCTGACCTTCGCGCTGTGGCTTGCCTGCTACTGGTCGGTCGAGCTGCTGGCGCGCGCCAACAACCTCCTGACCCTGGTCAAGTTCGCCATCCCCGTCCTCGCGGTCGGCGCGCTCATCGCCTCCGGCTTCCACACGGAGAACCTCACCTCCCACGGCGGCTTCGCCCCCAACGGCTGGTCCGCGGTCCTCACCGCCGTCACCGCCTCCGGCGTCGTCTTCGCCTTCAACGGCTTCCAGGCCGTCGTCAACCTCGGCGGCAACGCCAAGAACCCCGGCCGCGCCATCCCGCTCGCGCTCGTCGGCGCGCTCTCCCTCGGCCTGGTGATCTACCTGGCCCTCCAGGTCGCCTTCCTCGGCGCCGTCCCGCCCGAGAAGCTCGCCGAGGCCGGCGGCTGGAGCGGCGTCAACTTCGCCTCCCCCTTCGCCGACCTCGCCAAGCTGCTGATGCTGCACTGGGTCGTCACCATGCTCCAGTTCGGCGCCTTCATCTCGCCGAACGGCGCCAACATCGGCAACGTCGCCTCCTCCGCCTACCTGGCGCAGAACCTCGCCGAGACCGGCTTCTTCCCCAAGAAGATCGCCGAGGTCCACCCCCGCTACGGCGTCGCCCGCCCCGCCATGTGGCTCAACCTGGGCTTCTCCGTCCTCCTGCTGCTGACCATCGGCCACAGCTGGGAGGCCCTGGCCAGCGTCGTCTCCGCCGCGATGGTCGTCTCCTACCTCATGGGCCCCATCGCCGTCGGCGTCTTCCGCGAGACCAAGCCCGAGCTGCCCCGCCCCTTCCGGCTCCCGGCCGCGAAGATCCTCTGTCCCATCACCTTCGCCTTCGCGGCCTGCGCCCTGTACTGGTCGAAGTGGCCCAACACCGGCAAGGTCGCCGTCCTCACCCTGATCTCGGTGCCCATCGCCGCGATCGTGCTGCGCCGCCGGGGCGAGAGCGATCTGCGCCGCCAGTTCGCGCCGGCCTGGTGGATGGCCGCGTTCCTGCTGTGGCTCTCGACGCTGTCGGCGCTGGGCAGCAAGGAGTTCGGCGGTCACGGGGTGATCCCGGGCGGCCTCGACATCGCGCTGGTGGGCGTGTCCGCGCTGGGCTTCTACTTCTGGGCGGTCCGCGCGGGCGTCCAGGCCCATCGCGCGGGGCTGCCGGACCCCGACCCCGTGCTCGGGGCCGAGGCCCGCACCGCGCGCGCGGCCGAGGACGAGCAGGAGGCTCCCGAGCCCGCGGCGGTCTCGGCGGTCTGACAGGCGCGCGCCGCCTCAGCGTCGCGTCGCGGTATGGAAGCCGCCCCGGGCCGGACCGGTCCCGGGGCGGCCGTATGTCGCCGACAGTTCCTCGATGGGGTGGGTCGCCACGTCCCAGCCGTTGGCGCCGAGCCAGTCGCCCAGACCCGGGCCCAGGCCGCCCAGCCACAGCGGGGCGATGTGCGCGAGGGCCGGTTCGGCGTCGGCCGCCGGGAGGTCCCGGCCGCGCTCCATGGCGAACCGGTCGCCCGCGCGGGACAGCCCGCCGAGTGTGCGGAGCAGACCGGTGGCCTGCTCCTCCGTGAGATAGACCAGGAGCCCCTCGGCCAGCCAGGCCGTCCGCGCGGCCGGGTCGAAGCCCGCCTCGACCAGCAGGCCGGGCCACTCGTCGGACAGCAGATCGGCCGCCACCGCCGTCCGGTCACAGCGCGGCCGGGCCGCCCGCCCGGCCAGGACGTGCTCCTTGAAGGCCAGCACCGGCGGAAGATCCAGCTCGTACAGCCGCACCCCGTCCGGCCAGGCCAGCCGGTACGCGCGGGTGTCCAGCCCGGCGGCCAGCAGGACCGTCTGACGGCACCCGGCCGCGCAGGCGGCGAGCAGGAAGTCGTCGTAGAAACGGGTGCGGATCACCGTGTGATGGGTGATGGCGGCGGCGTACGGCCCGGGCTGTACGGCCGGCTCGGCGGGGTATCCGGCGGCGGTGAGGAACGCCGTGGCGTGAGGGTCCGTGAAGAGGGCGTCCGGGCGCCGGCTCTCCTGTGCCCGGACCCGGGCGACGGTCAGGGCCGTCCTGCTGACGGGGCTGAACGACGCGGCCCCGGTGGGCCCGGCGGCGGGTTCTGGTGTGGTCATGGGGGCAGGATGCCCACCGGCGCGGCCGGGGACCATGGTGAGCGCCCGCGCGCCCGCCGGATCCGGCGGGCGCGCTCGGGCGGTGTCGCTCAGACCCCCACGGCCTCCTCCATCTCCTCCTCCGCGTCGTCGGTGGCCTTGGCCGCCACGGGCGTGGCGGGCCGGGCGCGCCGTGCCTCGGTGGCCCAGGCGGCGCAGACGACCGCGATGCCGGCGACCAGCCACAGCGCCAGCGTCCACACGTGCCGGCCCAGGCCCGCGTGGTCGAAGTAGACGAGGCTGCGGATGCCCTCGACGAACCCGGCGCCGTTCCAGAAGGAGTGCAGCGCGGCGAAGAAGCCGTTCTGGAGCTCGGGTCGGTAGACACCGCCCGCGCTGGTGAAGTTGAGCATGACGAAGAGGACCATCACGCCCAGCGTGGTCCAGCGCTTGAGGAAGGTGTGGAGTCCGGTGCCGACGAGCAGGACGCCCGCCGAGTAGACCCACGCCATGGCCCACAGTCCCGGCAGGCCCTGGTCGACCAGGTGGAAGACGGGCCCGGCGAAGGCCGCGCCGATCACGCTGACGACGAGCGACATGGCGCCGGCGAGCGCCACCCGCAGCCGCATCGGCAGCACCGCGCCCGCCCCGCCGATCACGGCGACGGAAGCGTACGAGCCGATGCTGAGCGCGACCAGCAGGAAGAAGATGCCCTGGCCCGTGGGATCGCCCTCGGCGGGCGGCACCACGTCGGTGACCTTCAGCGGGGCGCCCTGGCGCGCGGCGACGGGCTGGAAGACCTTCTGCACGGCGACGGCCGTGGTGTCCGAGCCGGCCGAGGCGATCAGCAGCTCGGGGGAGTGCCGGCCGGGGACGTAGGCGCCGAAGACCTTCTGGTCCTTGAGCTGCCGGACCGCCTCCTCGCGGTCGGCGACCGTCCGTACGGCGAGGCGGTCGCCCGCCTTGTCGCCGATGGTCTGCGCGAGCACCTGGGTGCCGGTTCCGGAGCCCACGACGGCGACGGGCAGCCGGTGCGGCTCGGGGTGGGCGAACGCGCCCAGGTAGGCGAGGCCCATGCCGACGCACATCAGCAGGGGGGTGAGCAGGTGGGTCAGCACATGACGCAGCGCGCCGCCGTTGGTGGATCTCATCGGTGCCTTCCTCGGGCTCCCCGGTGCGGGAGCCGTCGCGATAGTTGGCAAATACAACTCTGTCTTCAAGTTGTACTCTACAACCACATGGCCTGAAAGGAGTCCCCGTGCCCCACCGTGACGAGTCCGTGGAGATCATCCAGCGGGAGCTGACCGCCTTCGCCCGCCGCGCCCGCGCCTCCGCCGCCCGGATGCACCCCGAGCTCTCCCTGGTCTCCTTCACCCTGCTGTCCCACCTGGAGGACCGGCAGGGCTGCCGCGCCACCGACCTCGCGGCCCACTACCTGCTGGACAAGTCCACTGTCAGCCGGCAGATCGCCACGCTGGAGCACCTCGGCCTCGTCGAACGCCGCGTCGACCCCGACGACCAGCGCGTTCAGGTCCTCCACCTCACGGCGGCGGGCCGGGAGACCCTCGCCCAGGTCGCCGCCCGACGCCACACGGCCTTCCAGGAGCGCCTCGCCGACTGGAACGAGGACGATCTCGCCGGCTTCGCCGCGCACCTCCTGCGCTACAACGCGGCGCACGAGTCCTCCGGGGACGCGTAGCCGCCGGGGTGCGGCGGGGTACGGCCCTTCGACGGTGATCGAAGCGCTCGACCGCGCTCACCAAGGGTGCGGATGATGTCGCTGTCGGTGGCGGTGAAGCAGCTGCTTCAGGACACCGCCGCCGCCTTCCGTGACCGTCGTAGAAGCCGTAGAAGCCGTAGAAAAGGATGAAACATGCGAATCGTCTCCGCCGTCACCATGTCCCTGATCGCGCTCCTCATGCCCGCGACAAGCGCCTTCGCCGCCCCGGCCGCCGGGCCGCCGGCCTGCCCCAACGGCTCGGTCTGCTTCTTCAGCGGGTCGGACTACCACGGCTCGAGCTGGGAGTGGACGGCCTCCAGCGGCTACCGCGACATGCCCCCGGCCCTCCACGACAACGTCGGCTCCTTCGTCGCGAGCACCGACGCCTGCTTCATCAACTGGGACCCGAAGGAGACCCGCCAGGTGCACGGCGGCGACTGGCGCCGGGCGTACGGGGGCGACTTCGGCGGCCGGATCGACGGGGTCAACGGGGGCAACTGCTGACCCCATGACCCACGGCAGACGCCTGCGGGTCCCGGCGTGGGAGGCCGGGACCCGCAGGCGTTCGCGAGGACAGCGGTGTCAGGCGGCGGTGACCACCGCCGCCGGCGTCTCCGTTTCCGTTTCCGGCTCCGTCCCCGGCTCGGGGCGGCGCAGCCCCTTGAGGAGGACGACCAGCGCGGCGCCGACCCCCGTGCCCGCCGCGATCGCGACGAGGTACAGCAGCGGCTGCCCGATCAGCGGGACGACGAAGGCACCGCCGTGCGGGGCCCGCAGGGTGCAGCCGAACGCCATGGACAGGGCGCCCGTCACCGCGCCGCCCGCCATCGCGGAAGGGATCACGCGCAGCGGGTCCGCCGCCGCGAAGGGGATCGCGCCCTCGGTGATGAAGGAGGCGCCCAGCACCCACGCGGCCTTGCCGTTCTCCCGCTCGGCCCGGGTGAACAACCGTCCGCGCACGGCCGTGGCCAGGGCCATCGCCAGCGGCGGCACCATCCCGGCCGCCATGACCGCCGCCATCACCTTCAGACTGCCCGCGTTGGGGTCGGCCAGCCCGCCGACCGCGAAGGTGTACGCGCACTTGTTCAGCGGGCCGCCGAGGTCGAAGCACATCATCAGGCCCAGCACGGCGCCCAGGACGACCGCGTTCGTCCCCGACAGGCCGCCCAGCCAGTCGGTGAGCGCCTTCTGGAGCGCGGCGACCGGCTTGCCGACCACCAGGAACATCAGGAACCCGACCACCGCCGACGAGAGCAGCGGAATCACGACCACGGGCATGATGCCGCGCAGCACGGGCGGGACGGTCACCCGCCGGACGCCCAGGACGGCCGCCCCCGCCAGGAGACCGGCGATCAGCCCGCCCAGGAAGCCCGCGTTCACGGTCAGGGCGATCGAACCGCCCACGAAACCGGGCACGAGCCCGGGCCGGTCGGCCATCCCGTAGGCGATATAGCCCGCCAGCACCGGCACCAGGAACGCGAACGCGGCCCCGCCGGTCTGGAAGAACAACGCGGCCCAGCTCGCGGACTCCGTCCACAGGAAGTGGTCGGCGACGGACGGCGCCTTGTTCACCTGGTAGCCACCGACGGCGAAGGCCAGGGCGATCAGCAGACCGCCCGCCGCGACGAACGGCACCATGTAGCTCACGCCCGTCATCAGCCACGTACGCAACCGGGTGCCGAACCCGTCGCCCACCCCGGCCCCCGCGTCCATGGGCGCGGCCGGGCGCGCCACCGGCGCACCGCCGGCCGCCGCCAGCTCGCGCACCTCGGCGATCAGCTCGGCGGGCCGGTTGACGCCCGCCTTCACCCCGACGTCCACGGTGGGCTTGCCCGCGAAACGGGCCCGCTCGCGCACCTCCACGTCATGGGCGAGGATCACGCCGTCGGCCGCCGCGACGACCGCCGGGTCGAGCCGGGTGAACCCGGCGGAACCCTGCGTCTCGACGACGAGCTCCACCCCCGCGTCCAGGGCGGCCTGCCGCAGCGCCTCGGCCGCCATATAGGTGTGCGCGATACCGGTCGGGCAGGACGTGACCGCGACGATACGGAGCGGCTGCCGCCGGGAGGTGTCGGCCGCGGCCGGAGACGTCGGCTCCGCCGCTGCGGCCGCCCGGACTTCCTCCCGCGCCGGAGGCGCGTCGCCGCGCAGCAGTGCCGCGACGGCCTCCGCGCTCTCCGCCGCCCGGAGCGCGCCCGTGAACTCCGCGTTCATCAGCTGCCGCGCCAGCGCCGACAGGATGGTGAGATGGTCGCTGTCGGCGCCCGCCGGGGCGGCTATCAGGAAGATCAGGTCCGCCGGGCCGTCCGGCGCCCCGAAGTCGATCCCGGCGGAGGCGCGGCCGAAGGCCAGCGTGGGCTCGGTGACGTGCGCGCTGCGGCAGTGGGGGATGCCGATGCCACCGTCGAGCCCCGTCGGCATCTGCGCCTCGCGCGCGGCAACATCGGCCAGGAAGCCCTCCAGGTCCGTGACCCGGCCCAGGGCCCGCATCCGTTCGGCGAGCGAGCGCGCCGCCGCTTCCTTCGTACCGCCGGTACCGGCGGTACTGGCGGACAGGTCCAGGTCGACCAGTCCGGCCGTGATCAGTTCACTCATCGCGGGCTCCCTTGCACGCGCTGACGCCCGGCGGGCGGTGGGGGACGGAGAGGGGGAGGAGAAAAGGGGAGGAGAAGGGGGAGGAAAAGACGTCACGCGGGCTCGGCCAGCGCGCGGTCGTACGGCACCGTCGCCGTGACCGTCACCGCCTCCGGCACGAGATCGGCCGGGGCCGGCATCACGCTGCCGGGCAGTCCCACGGCCGCCGCGCCGTGCGCGAGGGCCGAGGCCAGGGCGGCGGGGCCGGTCCCCCCGGCGACGAGGAAACCGGCCAGGGACGCGTCGCCCGCGCCGACGTCGCTGCGCACGGTGGTGACGGGCGCCGTCCCGAAGTGCGTGCCGCTGTCGTCGACCAGCAGCTGGCCGTCCGCGCCGAGGCTGGCGAGGACCGCCCGCGCGCCCAGGGCCCGTAGCTCCTCGGCCGCGTCGGCCACATCGCCGATCGTGGCCAGCGGACGGCCCACGGCCTGGGCGAGCTCGTGCACGTTGGGCTTGACGACGTCCGGGCGCTCCCGCAGGGCCGCCGTGAGCGCGGGCCCCGAGGTGTCCAGGGCGATCCGGGACCCGCCCGCGTGCGCGGCGGCCACCAGTCGCCCGTACCACTCGGGGGCCAGGCCGCGCGGCAGGCTGCCGCAGCAGGCGACCCAGTCCGCGCGGGCCGACCGCGCCCCCACGGCGGCGAGCAGGGCGTCCGCCTCGGCCGGGTCCAGCTCGGGACCCGCGGCGTTGATCTTGGTGAGGGTGCCGTCCGGTTCGGCGACGGCGACGTTCACACGCGTCGAGCCATGGACGGGCACCCCCGCCACCTCGATGCCGTGCTCGTCCAGCAGCCGCTCCAGCAGCGCGCCCTCCGCGCCGCCGAGCGGTAGCACCGCGACCGTGCGCCGCCCGGCGGCGGCCACGGCACGCGAGACGTTGACGCCCTTGCCGCCGGGGTCGACCCGGTCGGCACCGGCCCGCAGCACCGCGCCGCGCTCCAGACGGGGAACCTCGAAGGTGCGGTCCAGGCTGGGATTGGGAGTGACGGTGAGGATCACGCGCGGACCACCGCCGGCCCGGCCAGCTCGACGGCCCGCGCGTCCTCCGGCGACAGGCCCGTATCCGTCACGACCAGGTCCACGTCGGCCAGGTCGCCGAAGCGCGCGAAGTGCCGCTGACCGTACTTGGCGGAGTCGGCGAGCAGCACCACGCGCCGCGCCGCGCCCGCCACCGCCCGCTTGACGGCGGCCTCCGCCAGATCGGGCGTGGTCAGACCGCCGTCGGGGGAGAAGCCGTTGGTCGCCAGGAAGGCGACGTCCGCGTGGATCTCGGCGTACGCGCGCAGCGCCCACTCGTCCACGGCGGCGCGCGTACGGCGCCGCACGCGGCCGCCGACGAGGTGCAGCGTGATGCCCGGGTGGTCGGCCAGCCGGGCGGCGACCGGGAGGGCGTGGGTGACGACGGTGAGCGTGGCGTCCAGGGGGAGCAGCCCGGCGAGGCGGGCGGCCGTCGTGCCCGCGTCGATGATGACGCTGCCGTCGGCGGGGAGCTCGGCGAGGGCGGCCCGCGCGATGGCGTCCTTCTCGTCCGCCGCCGTGGTCTCCCGCTCGGCGAGGTCCGGCTCGAAGTCGAGCCGTCCGGCGGGGATGGCGCCACCGTGGACCCGCAGGACGAGCCCGGCCCGGTCTAGGGCCTTGAGGTCGCGCCGCACGGTCTCGGCGGTGACCCGGAAGTCCTCGGCGAGGGAGAGCACCTCCACCCGGCCGCGCTCACGGGCGAGACGCAGGATCTCCTGCTGACGCTCCGGTGCGTACATGAAGGACTACTTCCGTTCGATGCCCGAATCTGTTGTTATCGGCCACCCTACTGACTGGATGGAGAAGAAGTAAACAGAATCGGGCAATCAAACGGACATGATCGGGCATGGCGAGGGGGGAGAGGAGGAGTCGCGTCGACGGCCCGTTCGACAGCGAATCCCTCCCTCATCTCGGGTGTGGTGCCGATGGTCAGCGCTGTGAAGTACTCCGGGCTCTACTGCCGTCCCACCCCCGCCTCCAGCGGCCGGGTGCGCAGCAGGGCGCGCGTGGGCAGGCCGGTCGCGGCCAGGGTGAGGACCACCGCCCCCGCGGCGAGGGACAGCGCGAGACCGGCCGGTACGTGGGGTGCGGCACCGGTGACGCCCCGGGCGACGGGCACCAGCGTGATCCAGGCGATCGCGCCGCCCACCAGCAGCCCCGTGCCCGCCACCAGCAGCGCCTCCCAGCGCATCATGCCGCGCACCTGGCGCCGGGTGGTGCCCGACAACCGCAGCAGGGCCACCTCGCGGTGCCGGTCGAGGACGGTCATCACAAGGGTGTTGGCGGCCGCGACGGCGGCGAAGCCGCCGAGGACCGCCGCCATGACGGTGTTGGCCCAGCCGTTGAGCTCCTGATTCCGGTCCGCCTGCGCGCTGTACCCGGCGGCGTCCGTGACGGTGGCGCCCGTGGCGAGCCCGGCGAGCCGCCGTGCCACCTCCGCCCGGTCGGCGTCCGGGGCGTCGGCGACGAGCACATGGCTGTCCAGGGCGGCGGTCACGTGCGGGGCCACGACCGCACGCGGCAGCAGCACCTGCCCCATGCCGAGCCCGCGCTCGTACGTGGCGACCACCGTGGGCCGGACGGCGGTGCCGTCGCCCAGCCGGAGCGGGACCCGGTCGCCGGTCCGCACCCCGAGGGTGTCGGCGAGCGAGGCGTCGAGCGCGACGGTATCCGTCGCGGCCCCGAGCCCCCGCAGCGACCCGCTGGTCACGCCCAGGTCGAGGACCTTCGGCAGGGTCGCCGGATCACCGGACACCCCCAGGGCGGTCACCGACGACAACCCGTCCCCGGGCCGGACGACGACCCCCGTGCGCAGCAGACCCGTCGCGGACGCCACCCCCGGCACCCGGGACGCCGCGTCGGCGGCGGTCGCGGGCAGACCCGGGCCGGTGGCCGCGAGCACATGGTCGGCGACCACGGCCCTCTCGACCTGCTGGGCGGAGACGTGCCGGATCGTGCTCTGAAGGAAGACCAGCGTGCCGCAGAACGCCGTCACCATCACGATCGGGGTGATGGCGGACGCCAGCCGGCGCGCCTGGGCGCGGGCGTTGTCGGCGGCCAGCGAACCGGCGGCCCCCGCCGCGCCCGCCCGCAGCGGCAGCCCGAGAAGGCCCGTGCACAGCCGGGCCAACAGCGGCCCCAGCAGGGCCACGGCCAGCAGGAAACACATGACCACGCCGAGCGCCGTGTTGGCGGCGTCCGCGCCGTCGAGCCGCGCCGAGACGAACGCCAGGACGACGGCACCGGTCGTGCTGAGCGCACCGAGGACGATCCGTACGACGCCGGGGCGGGCGCGCTCGAGCGCGGCCTCGCCCAGGGCCTGGCCGGGCCGCAGCCGCGCGGGGCGGCGGGCGGCCGCGTAGCCGGCGATCAGTGCCGCCAGCACGCTCGTCCCCACGGCGATCACCATCGGCAGCGGACCGGTGTCCAGGGACACCTGCCCGGGGACGGCGCCGCGCGCCACGAGCTCCCCGAACCACCAGCGGGCCAGCGCCAGGCCCGGCAGAATGCCCAGGGCACCGGCCACCGGGGCGACGAGCATCGCCTCGGCGGCGATGGTGCGCCGGATCTGGCGCGGGGTCGCGCCGATCGCCCGCAGCAGGGCGAACTCCCGGGCCCGCTGAGCGGTGGCCAGGGCGATCGTGCCCATCACCACGAAGACCGCCGTCATCGCCGCGATACCGCCGAACGACCCGCCCAGCGCTGTCAGGACCGTCCTGCCCTCGGCCAGGCCCGGCTCCTCGGCGCCGCCACGCGCGGCGCCGGTCAGCACCTCGGCACGGCCGTCCACGGCTCGCCGGACCTGCTCGGCCAGGGCGGTGCCGGTGACACCGGCCCGGGGCCGGACCGCGATGGCGTCCACCGTCCCGGGATGCCCGGACATCCGCCCGGCCACCGCGTCCGCGAACCACACGCTCGCGCCGCCCGCCCGCGCGGCCGCCAGCCCCGAGACGCGGTAGCTTCCGCCGCCGCCCGGGGCGGTCAGCGCCACGCGGTCGCCCACGGACAGCCGCGCGGCCCGCGCGGTGGCCTCGTCCAGGACCACCTCCCCGGCGCCGGGCCCGCGCCCCGCGACGAGGGAGGACGCACCGGGCGCGGTGAGCCCGACCGCCGCGATGGCGCGGCCGGTGAGCACGGAAGGCAACGCGCCCCCGCCCGGCTGGACGGGGAAGGACAGGTCCGGCACGGCAGCGGCCACCCCGGGCCGGGCGGCGATACGCCCCACCAGGGCACTGTCCACGCGGCCGCGCTCCGGCAGCGCGACCGATTCCTCCTCCTTCTCCTTGCCGTGCTTGACGTGCTGGGTCCGGACGAACGGGTCGCCCGCGACCACCACCGGAGCGTGTGCGTACCGCACGGGCTCCACCTCGGCGGTGATACCGGTCTGCAGGAGGAGGCCGCAGGCGGTGAGGACGGTGGCGCCCAGCAGCAGCGCGACGAAGCCGCCCACGAACGACGCGGGCCGAAAACGCACGGACGCCCGCGCGAGGCCGTTCATCATGCCGCGACCCCGTTGAGCAGATCATTACGGACGGTGCCACCGCGGGTGGTGAGCGCCACCATGCGGTCGGCCACCGCCTGGGCGTCCGGCCGCCACAGCTCACCGGCGAGCGACCCGTCGGCGAGGAAGAGCACCCGGTCCGCGTGGGAGGCGGCCACGGGGTCATGGGTGACCATGACGATCGTGGCGCCCATGGTGTCCACGGCCCGGCGCAGCAGCCCCAGGACCTCCAGGGCGGTACGGGAGTCCAGCGCGCCGGTGGGTTCATCCGCGAACACCACCTCCGGCCCGGTGATCAGGGCCCGGGCGATCGCCACCCGCTGCTGCTGCCCACCGGACAGCTGCGCGGGGCGCCGCCCGCCGTGCTGCTCCAGACCGACGGAGGCGAGCAGCTCCCGCGCCCGCGCGCGGTCCTGCCGCTGCCCCGCGAGCCGCAGGGGCAGCAGGACGTTCTGGAGCACGGTGAGCGAGGGCAGCAGATTGAACGACTGGAAGACGAACCCGATGCGCGAGCGGCGCAGCTTCGTCAGCCGGTCCTCGCCGAGCCGGGTGATCTCCTCCCCGCCCAGCAGCACCTCACCGGAGCTCGGCAGGTCGAGCCCGGCGGCGCACTGGAGAAACGTGCTCTTGCCCGACCCGGACGGGCCCATCACGGCGGTGAAGCTCCCCCGAGCCAGGGCCAGGTCCACCCCTCGGAGCGCGTGGACGGCGGAGTCGCCCCGTCCGTAGCGGCGCGTCACCGCCCGCAACTCGATCGCGGGGGACCCACCCGGGTCCCGGTCGGTGCGTACGGGGTCGTGGCGCCAGGCCATGATGCCTCTTCCTTCGCTGATCGATGACGCACTCGACGCTACGGAGGGGAGGGTGGCCGGACCATGGAGATCGCTGGGCTCTCCGGGGTGGGGCTATCCCCCGGCGATGAAGGGGGAATGCAGCGAGGGCGGCGGTGCCCCGGGTGTGGGGTGCCGCCGCCCTGTGGCGATCGTTGGTGTTGATCAGTATGCGGAGTTGACGTTGTCCATGGAGCCGTACTTGTCGGCGGCGTAGGCGCAGGAGGCGGTGATGTTGGCGACCGGGTCGTAGATGTCCCAGGAGGTGCCTTCGACGTGATACGCCTTGAAGGTGGGGTCGATGATCTGGAGCAGGCCCTTGGAGGGGACGCCGTTGACGGCGTTGACGTCCCAGTCGTTGATGGCGTGGGGGTTGCCGGTGGACTCACGCATCACATTGCGCTTGATGCCGTCGTAGGAGGCGGGGATGCCCTTGGAGCTCAGGATGTCCAGGGACTGCTTGATCCAGCCGTCCAGGTTGTCACCGTAGGCCTTGGCAGCCGGGGCGGCCTTGGCGGGCTTGGTGGCGGGCTTCAGGGCGGTGCGCTCGGTGGAACGGCTGGCGCGCTCGTCGTCGGCCTTCTTGGCCTCCGCCTTCTTGGCGGTGGCCGTGGTGGTGGCCTGGGCGGTGGCGGCGTCGGTGGCCTTGTCCAGCTCGGCCTGCTGCGTGGCACCGAACTCGTTCGCGCTCTGCGCCACCGTCTTCACACCGGTGGTCTCGGCGGCGGTGGCCGGGACGGCGGCCAGGGCCACAGCGGCACCAGCGGCCACCAGGACAGCGGTGGCGGAGATCTTGTGAGCCTTGGGCAGAGCGGTATAGCCGGAGATGGTGGAGCGCATAACTGAGCTGAACCCTTCCAATCGCTTAATCGCCGGTGGCCGTCATTGGCGCAAACAAGAGCGCCGTTTCTCGATCGACGGCGCCAGGCGACTCCGCAATTGTTAGCGGCGCCCGAACCCCCTGGCAAAGGTGTGACCTACTACCCCACACCCCCACAAACAAGGTCCAGACCACAACCCAAATGCTCGAATTGCACCCACGGGCACACCACCCACCCACTACCCCACCTCGTAGGTGACCCACCTCTCATGGCCCGGCTCACATCCCGCCACCCTCCCCCTCACCACACGTCACTCCGCATGCGCGTGGCGTGCGTGGAAAATGCCCCACCGCAGCAGGTCGTCGCGGCAGGCGTCCACCCATAGGGGCAGGTTCTCCATGAGGCCCGCCAGATAGCCGGCGCTGATGACGTCGCCGAGCTCCGTGGCCCGGCTCCGGGTCTCGTCGGTGAGCCGGGTGTAGTGGGTGAGCAGCTGCTCGCTCCGGTCGTCGAAGTCGACGCGCGCCAGTCCGAGCGCGGTGAGCTGACGGCGGTAGAACGAGGGCGTGGCCAGGGCGTCCACCTCAAGCCGCGCGATCGTCCGGTGCAGGGCCTCCGGAGGGGTGTCCTCGGCCGCCATCAGATCGGTGAAGACCAGGTCGCCCCGGGGTGCCAGCACGCGGACCGCCTCGCGGAGCAGCCCCTGGCGATCGCCGCTGTGGCAGAAGGCCTCTTGGGACCACACCACGTCGAAGTGCCCGTCCCTGAAGGGGATGTCCTGGAACGACCCCGTGACGACCTCGATGAGGCCGTCCAGTCCGCGCTCGGCGTTGACGCTGCGGTGGTGCTCGTTCTGGTTCTCGCTGATGTTGAGGGCGACGACGCGGCAGCCGAAGCGTTCGGCCAGGTAGCGGGTGGGGCCGCCGTAGCCGGAGCCCAGGTCCAGGATCCGGCACTCCGGGCCGAGCCGGGCGAGGCGTTCCGCGATCTTGTCGGCCGCGCGCTCGATCGTCCGGCGGGAGGCGGCGGCGACCGGCTCCTCCTCATGGGCGTAGATCCCGGTGTGGATGTCCTCGCCGCCCCAGATCCTGGCGTAGAAGGCATCGACGTCACTGGTGTCGTAGTAGCGGCGCGCCGCGTCGACGGGGTCTCCGGTGAGCGGCGTGTTCGGCGTGCTGTCGTCGTAAGACATGGTCTTCCTCGGGAGCTCTCTCGCAGAAGCGCTTGTTTTCCGGTGGTGGCCCGGCTCACTCGCCGGGGAGCAGTTGCCGCAGGAGTTCATGGCAGGCGGCCGTCTCCTCCGAGGCGGGGAAGCGCGCCGTCACGGCGTACTCCCCGCGTTCGAAGAGACCGGTCTCCCACATCCCGGAGCGTAGGCGCAGGAAGTGGAAGTCGGGGAGCGGCGCCGCGGGCTCGTGGACGCCCTCGACGGAGTAGAGGCGGTCGTTCACCCCCGCCGCGCGCAGCGCCGCGCACATCCGCCGCCGGTCCAGCGGTTCGGTCATCCCGTCGTGGCGCCCGTGGTGGCGCTCGTGTCGGCGCGCTTGAGGTAGCCGTTGTCGATCAGCCACTTCACGCTGAGCTTCGGGGTGGGGGCGCCGGGTACGAGGGCCGGGTCGAGCTGGATCTGTTGGCCGCCGCCGCGCTGCTCGAACCACGCCGCGATGCCGCCCTGCCAGACGGTGAAGGGCTTGGCGACGGTGTAGACGTGGTAATTGCAGGGGTACTTGTCGTCGATGGTCTGGAGGCTGTCCGGCGGCAGGGCGCGCTGGGAGTACGGGGCGCCGGCGGGGGCGAGGAAGGAGCCGCCCTCGTGGCCGAAGCGGTCGAGCTTCTGGCCGGCCTTCAGCTGGGTCTTGTTCTTGTCGAGTTTGCCGCCGTGCTTGGCGAAGCCGTCGTCCGGCGGGTACTTCCAGGTGGGCTTTCCGGTCCAGTAGGCGCTCAGGAACGCGTCTGGCTTGAGGTGCCCGGTTCTGTCGTAGCCCTTGAGCAGCGGTCCGACGGGCTTCTGCGAGGGCCCGGGGAGGGTATTGGCGGCGGGGCCGAGCTGGGGGTTCTTCGCGTCGAACGCGCCCGTGCACAGCTTGGCCCGGAGGTCGGCGGCCTTTGTCTCGCCGCCCGCTCCCATGGCGGCCGCGGGGACGCGGCCCCGGCCGTCCTCCGCCGGAGCCGCGGTCGCGGGGCCGGCGAGCAGCGAGCCGGTCAGCGTCGCGCCGCAGACCGCCACGAGTAAGCGTATTCGGGTGTTCATTCTCTTCCTGCTCCCCTTCACCTGGGATGTCGTGCACACACGGAGAGCACGGGAACCCCATGGGTCGCCGTGCTCTCGCATGTTCTCCCGGACCCCGGTCGTGCGGGCAGACCAAGATCAGCCAGATGAAGAGGAGGGAAGTATTCCGGCAGTTCCGGCCGTGCGGACCGCTTCAGCCGTGCCGGCCGTTCCGGCTCAGCGGCCCGGGACGCTCGCCTTCCTGCCGTTCCGGTCGAGGGCGACCGGGATCGTCTGCGTCTCGACGCTGCGCTTCTGCCGGCCGTCGAGCGGCTTCTGGACAGCGTTGATGTTGAGGGACACGCCCTGGCCGCCGCTGAACTTGCCGCTCGCGAAGGCGCTCACGCCGTCCGCCGTGATCTCGTAGCCGGTGACGTCGACGATGCCGTTGGCCCGGCAGTCACGGAGGACCTCCTCGATCGGCACGAACCACAGCCAGTGGTTGTCGCCGTCGTGGTTGAGGTCGACCTTCTCGTTGAACCAGATGGCCACGTTTCCGCTGAGGTTGACGGTGGCGGTCCAGTCGATGTCGTACTTCTGGGTGCCGACCACGAGCGACGCCTCGACGACCGACTTCGCGGGGATCTTCAGCGGGAGGTCGACGCTCCAGTTCTGTGTCTCCTTGTGGGTGTACTCCTGCGTGGAGGAGAGGCTGGCCTCGATCGACGTGGTCTCGCTGACCTTGGCTACGGCGGGGATCTCCGCCGAGACCTCCATGGTCACGCCGATCTTCAGCGACTCGGTGACCGAGATCCGCAGGTCCTGCTCGGTGGTCTTGCTCTGCTTGTACGTGACCAGCTGCTCGACGTCCGTGCCGTTGCGGTAGTTGGTGGAGACGGAGGTGACCTGACCCGGCACGGGAGAGGGGGCGTTGGGGTCGTAGACGATGCCGCTGTACTTCGCGGAGACCTGGTGCTTGTGGTAGTCGCCGAGGGCGCTCTGCTTGCCGTACTCGGTGGACGCGGTGAAGCGGCAGCCGTTGGACTTGGGGAATCTCTCCCTGGCCATCCACTTCCCCCACTCGTCCGTTATCTCCTGGAGCGAGCGGACGGCGCCCTTGCCCTTGGCGCTCGCCTGCGGACGCGGAGCGGCGCCGGCGGCGCTCGCGGTCGCTACGGACAGGGGGACGGCGGCGGCGACTCCGACAGCGGGAGCGAGCGCGAGAACGCGACGTCGGGAGACATAACTCATTGAATTCCGTACCTTCTTGGGGTCGGTGGCGGAGGGGCGAGCTGCTTGTTGATCATTGGATTCCGCTTTCACCGGCCTGCATAGGGACTTTGGTCCCGAAGACCCCAGGAGTATCGGAAGAAACCCTGAAATCCCCCGACTTGCTCACGCCATGCCGTCGCCCGGACGCACACGGCCACGGTCGCAGCCGCAGCCGCAGCCACGGCGACCGTCAGCGCAGCGCGAACCGCGGCAGGGCCTCGCGCCCGCCCTCGACGACGTCGGCCACGTACTCGCCCCACGCGGGCCCGTGCTTGAAGCCGTGCCCGGAGTCGCCGCCCACCAGCCAGACGTCCCGGCGGCCGGGATGCCGGGCGAGCAGGAAGTGCTCGTCCGGGGTCAGCGCGTACGAGCAGACCTCGCGGCGCAGGACAGGCGAGCCGGCGAGGTGGGGAAGCCGGGCGCGGAGGTAGTCCCGCAGGGCTCGCGGGATCTCCTCGGGGCCCATACCGGCGGAGGCGTCCGGATCGGTCTCCACATCCGGTACGACCTTGACGCCGAGCTCCCCGACCGCGGGGATCCCGTAGCAGCCGTGCGCCCGGTCCAGCCAGGCCGGCTGCCCCTCGGTCTCAGCCGCTGCCCAGGGGCCCAGCGGCCGCACGTACCAGCTGTCCTGGCGGTACGGGCGGATCGAGGTCAGCCCGGGGAAGAGCGCGGGCAGCGCCGGCCCGACCGCCCAGACGGTCAGGTCGGCGCGCAGCGGCTCGCCGTCGACGACGGCCGTGCCGCCGTCCGGGACGGCGGCGCCGCGCAGCAGCTCCGCTCCCCGCTCCCGGGCGGAACCGGCGAGCGCGCGCACCGCCGCCCGGGCCAGGAGCACCCCGGCCTCCGGCTCGAACAGGGCCGTACCGGTCCCGCCGCCGTCGAAGCCCGGGAAGCGGCGGGTCACGGCGTCGGCGGTGAGGGTCTCGACCGGTGCGCCGAGGCGGCGCAGTAGTGCCGCGCTCGCCCGCTCCCAGTCGTCGCCGTCGCGGGGGCCCAGGGTGAGGACGCCGGTGGGCAGCAGGAGCCGCCGGCCGGACTCCCGTTCCAGCTTCCGCCACAGCGCGGCCGCCCGGTGGGCGAGGCCCGTGTACCAGTCGTCCGTGCCGTGGGCGAGGCGCAGGATACGGGTCTCGGCGCTCGAAGCGCCTGCCGTCCCGGGCTCGTTGGGGTCGATGACGCGCACCGACCAGCCGCGGAAGGCGAGCGCGCGGGCGGCGGCCAGGCCGAAGACCCCCGCCCCGACCACCAGGGCCGTACGGCTCACGACGCCATGACCCGCGCTTCGAGATCGGCGGGCAGCGGCGTGAAGAAGCGGGCGGCGGTGTCGACGCGCAGGCCGGCGGCGGGCGTCCGTACGCCGTCCCAGCGCGGCTCGCCGGTCTCGCCGAGGGCGGTCCACAGCCGGCTCGCGAAGTCCGGCATGACCGGGTGGGCGAGCTGGGCGAGCGTCCGCGCGGCGGCGGCCTCGGCGGCGATCGCGGCGGCGGCCCGGCCGGAGTCCTGTCCCGAGTCCCGGGTGCGGCTCTGGGCGGCCGCGAAGTCCTGGGCACAGACGACCAGTTCGCGCAGCAGCCGGGTGGCGCGGCGGGGGGAGAAGTCCGCGGCGGAGTAGGCGCTCAGACAGTCCTCGGCGATGCGCTCCAGCAGCCGCAGGAACCGTTCCTGGGAGGGCAGGGGCTCGCCCGCCGGTATCGCGCCCCCGGCCTGCGTCTCGATCCGGGTGAACAGGCCGGTCAGCCAGGACTGCCAGCGCCCGGCCAGCTCGCCGTCGGCCAGCTCGTGGAAGCGCTCCCAGCCGAACGAGGTCCGCTCGCTCTCGGGGCGGTCGTGGGAGAGGACGAAGCGGGCGGTGTCGGCGGGCACGGCGGCCAGCAGGTCGTTGGCCCAGACGGCGTGGCGGCGGCTGGTGGAGAACTTGGACGAGCCCAGCTGGTAGAACTCATTGGTCACCAGGGCCCGGGGCAGCTGGAAGCCGGCGTCGTAGGCCATCAGCAGGGCGGGCTGGAGCAGGGCGTGGAAGTAGCCGTTGTCGAAGCCGAAGAACTGGACGATCTCGGTCTGCGGGTCGTTCCACACCGAGCGCCACTCGTCCGCGTCCCGGCCCGTCGCGCGCAGCGCCTCGGCCAGCTCGGCGAAGTAGCCGGGCATCATCTCGGCCCAGACGTAGATCCGCTGGTCCTCGAAGCCGGGGACGGGCATCGGCAGGCCCCAGTCGGTGGGGTGGCTGACGGGGATGTCGGGCAGGCCCCGCTCGATCATGTCCGCGCACAGGGCCTCCAGCTGCGGGCTCATGGCGGTGGCCGCGTGGAAGGCGCGCAGCCGGTCGGCGTACTCGCTCAGCGGGAAGACCAGCCGCTCGACGGGGCGTTCCTCGGGCGTGCCGCCGCAGGCGTTGCAGACGGGGGCGACGACGTCGGTGACCCGGTTGGGCAGCGCGCAGTTCTCGCAGGAGTTGCCGTCGCTGGCGCTGCCGCAGTGCGGGCACTTGCCGGTGAGGTGCGCCTCGAAGAGGTACCGCTCGCAGTCGCCGCAGAACAGGGCCTGCTCGGTACGGACGCGCAGCGCCCCCTGGGCGTGCAGCCGGGCGAAGAACTCGCCGACGATGGCCCCGTGGAGCTCCGAGCGCCAGGGGCGGACGTAGGCGTCGGGGGCGAAGCGGGCGGAGTCGAAGATCCGGGCGATCTCGTCGGCGAAGCCCTCCGCCATCTCCAGGGGGTCGGTGCCGTCCCGCCGGGCCTTGGTGGGCACATAGCTCTGGTGGAGGTCGGAGCCGGTCACGAACAGGCCCTCGGCGCCGAGCAGGCGGTGGGCGCGGATCCGGATGTCGGCGCCCGAGTAGGGGCCCGACAGATGGCCGAGGTGGAGATCGCCGTTGGGGGTGGGCGGTGCGGCGGTGACCAGGGTGAACGAGGACATGACGGGGCTCCGGATCGGAAGTCTCGGCGATAGGTGGTACGCGGCGCGGTGGCTCAGAGGTCGATGGGCCCGTGGTCCGTGGGCCAGTAGACGGAGAGGAAGACCAGCCGCTCGGTGTCGCTGGTGTTGCGCACGTGGTGCCGGCTGCCGGCCGGGAGCAGCGCGGTGACCTCGGGGCCGACCTCGCACTCCTCGCCGTCGACGGTCAGTACGCCGTGGCCGGAGAGGAACACGAACATCTCGTGGTCCTCGTGGTCGTGGGGATCGGTGGTGCCGCCCGGCTCGACGACGGCACGGCCCACGCCCCAGGGAGCGAGCTCCTCACCGCCGTGCGGGTAGATCTGCTGGAAACGGATGCCGTAGGCGTCGACCAGCTGGTCTTCGCCCGTCTTCCTGATCAGCATGGCTGCTCCGGAGGGTAGGGAAGGGGAACGGTGAGGGCGGGGATCAGCGTCGGGCGGCCGAGCCGGCCGTGTCGTCGGCGCCGTCGGCGGACCGGTCGGCGCGCGGGATCCCGAAGGTGGTGAACGCGGTACGCGAGGGCAGCGGGTGGACCTCGCGGCCCGTCAGCGCGTTGAGGATGACGGCCGAGCGCCAGGCGGCGAGCCCCAGGTCGGGGGCGCCGACACCGTGGGTGTGCCGTTCCGCGTTCTGGACGAAGACGGAGCCGGTGACCGGTCCGTCGAGGGTCAGCCGGTAGTCGGCGTCGACCACCGGCCGGCCGGCCGAGTCGCGGACGAGGAAGGGGGCGAGGCCGTGCAGCAGACCGTCGCTGGGGCGTTCGGTGTAGCCGGTGGCGAGGACGACCGCGTCGGTCGTCAGCGTCTCGCGGCCGCCCTCCTGGATGTGCTCCAGCTCCAGCTCGATACGTCCCCCGCTCGCCCGTCCGCCGCGGACGGCGGTGGCCGGGCGCAGGACGGCGTCGGGCCAGCCGCCGGTCAGGGTGCGCCGGTAGAGCTCGTCGTGGATGTCGCCGATGGTGTCGCCGCTGATGCCCTTGTACAGCTGCCACTGTGCCGGCACCAGCCGGTCGCGGGTCTCCTCGGGCAGCCGGCGGAAGAAGCGGGTGTAGTCCGGGGTGAACTGCTCCAGGCCCAGCTTCGAGTACTCCATGGGCGCGAAGGAGGGGGAGCGGCTGATCCACTGGAGGCCCTCGGCGCCCTCGGGCCGGGCGCGCAGCAGGTCCAGGAAGACCTCGGCGCCGGACTGGCCGGATCCGATCACCGTGACGTGCCGCTGGGTGAGCAGCTCCGCGCGGCGGGACAGATAGTCGGCGGAGTGAATGGCCGTGACGGCCGGGTCGTCCGTCAACGGCCGCAGCACCGGCGGAATGGCGGATTCCGTGCCGATGCCGAGCACCAGGTTGCGGGCGTGCCCCCGGCCGGCCAGGACCTCGTCGCCGTTCTCGTAGGTGTAGTCGACGGTGAACACCTGGTGCCGCTCGTCCCACGTGATCGCGTCGACCTGGTGGCCGAAGTGACACTGGGTCAGCCGCTCGCTCACCCAGCGGCAGTACGCGTCGTACTCGGCGCGGTGGATGTGCAACTGCTCGGAGAAGTAGAACGGGAAGAGCCGCCCGATGGCCTTGAGGTAGCCGAGGAAGGACCAGGGGCTCGTCGGGTCGACCAGGCTGACCAGGTCCGCCAGGAACGGGACTTGGAGCGTCGTACCGTCGATCATCAGCCCCGGATGCCAGCGGAATTCCTGCGTCCGCTCCAGGAAGGCCGACCGCAGACCGGGCACGCCGTCGGCCATCGCGGCGAGTGAGAGATTGAACGGGCCGATGCCTACGCCCAGGAGGTCGAGAGGCTCCGCGGCGGAGTGCATATCTGTCGTCATTCCCACTCTTTCGTGCCAGAGGGTGCCAGGGAGGGCGGGTTCCGGGGAGGGCCGGAGGCGGAGGCTCGCCACAGGACGGACCGCTCGAACACCTTTGCCCAGGTCGAGGCGAAAGGCAAGTAATCCTTTGGTATTTGAGTGGCTCACGGTGTATTCGGCGCAACCGCGGCCTCTGGGCGAAGAGATCTCTTGCCAAAAGCCCGCAGGGCGGGCAGGCTGACGCATCGTGTTCGAACATGATCCAGATCAGGCCACCGCACTGCCCGACACCCTCGCCGTGACGGAACGCACCCGTCACCGACGCCTGCGCGAGCAGGGCAGCACGAGCCGGGCCGAGCTCGACGCCATCCTCGGGGCCGGATTCCTGTGTCACCTGGGCGTGGTGGTCGACGGCGTGCCCATGGTCGTACCCACCGTCTACGGCGCGGACGGCGCGACGCTCTACTTCCACGGCTCCGTCGCCAGCCGCAGCCTCGTCGCCTCGCCCGAGGCCGCCGTCTGCCTGACGGTCACTCACGTCGACGGACTGGTCCTGGCCCGTTCCGTCTTCGAGCACGGCGTCAACTACCGCAGCGCCATGGTCTACGGCGTGCCGAGGGTCGTGACCGACCCGGAGGAGAAGCTCGCCGGACTGCGCTGCCTCACCGAGCACGTCACCCCCGGCCAGTGGGACTACGCCCGCCGGCCCAGCCGCAAGGAACTCGCCGCGACCGCGCTGCTCGCGCTGTCGCTGGAGGAGGCCTCGGTGAAGGTCCGTACCGGCCCGCCCGACGACGGCGACGGCCCCGACGCCGAACTGGGCGTCTGGGCGGGCGTCCTGCCCCTCCGGCAGTCCTGGGGCGCCCTTGAGGCCGACCCCGCCCTGGCCGAGGGCATAGCCGCCCCCGCCCACCTCGCCGACCGCGCCCACCGCCCCCTCGGCTGAGCCCTCTGCTCGGCTGAGCCCTCCCCCTTCGGCTCCTCCCTCCGCCCGGCTCCCACGGCCGCTCCGCAAGCGCCGGGCCCCACGTCTGCCCGGATCCACAGGAGTTACGCGATGACCCTCGCCACCGGCAACGCCCTCGACGGCAAGGACGCCGTCCTGCGGCGGCAGCACAGCCGTGAGTCCTCCGCCCGCACCTACGCCCGTACCTTCCCGATCGTGCCGGTGCGCGCCGAAGGGATGACGGTGGAGGGCGCGGACGGACGGCGCTACCTGGACTGCCTCTCCGGCGCGGGCACGCTCGCGCTGGGCCACAACCACCCGGTCGTCCTGGAGGCGATCCGGCGGACCCTCGACAGCGGCGCCCCGCTGCACATGCTCGACCTCGCCACCGCGGACAAGGACGATTTCACCAGCGTCCTCTTCGAGAACCTGCCCAAGGGCTTCGGCGACCGCGCCCGCGTGCACTTCTGCGGCCCCGCCGGCACCGACGCCGTCGAGGCGGCCCTGAAGCTGATGCAGACCGCGACCGGCCGCCGCGGCCTGCTCGCCTTTACGGGCGCCTACCACGGGATGACCGCCGGCGCGCTGGCCGTGACCGGCAACGTCGCCGTGAAGGAGCCGCTGCCCAGCGGCGGCGAAGTGACCCGCCTGCCCTACCCCTACGACTACCGCTGCCCCTTCGGCGTGGGCGGCGAGCGCGGCGCGGAACTGTCGGCCGCCTATGTCGAGCGCCTCCTCGACGACCCCGCGGGCGGGGTGCTGCCGCCCGCCGCGATGATCCTGGAGACCGTCCAGGGCGAGGGCGGCGTGGTCCCCGCCCCCGACGCGTGGATGCGCGAGATGCGGCGGATCACCGCCGAGCGCGGCATCCCGATGATCGTCGACGAGGTGCAGACCGGCGCCGGGCGCACGGGCGCGATGTGGGCCGTGGAGCACAGCGGGATCGTCCCCGACGCGATGGTCCTCTCCAAGGCCATCGGCGGCAGCCTCCCGCTGGCCGTGGTCGTCTACCGCGAGGACTACGACGCCTGGCGGCCCGGCGCCCACACCGGCACCTTCCGCGGCAACACCCTCGCCATGGCCGCCGGTGCGGCCACCCTGCGCCACATAGCCGCCGAGGGCCTCGCCGAGCGCGCCGCGGTCGTCGGCGCCCGGATGACGGCCCGTCTGGAGGGCCTGCGCGCCTCGCTGCCGGTCATCGGCGACGTCCGGGGCCGCGGCCTGATGCTCGGCGTCGAACTCGTCGACCCCGGCGCCGAGCCCGACTCCTGCGGCGCCCGCCCGGCCGACCCCCACCTCGCCGCACGCGTCCGCGCCGCCTGCCTCAGCCGCGGCCTGATCGTCGAACTCGGCGGCCGGCACGACGCCGTGCTGCGCCTGCTGCCGCCGCTGACCATCACGGACGAGCAGGCCGAAGCGGTGCTGGACCGGCTGGCCGACGCCATCGAGGAAGCGGCGACGGGCACGGACGTCGCGGGAGGCCGGCTGTGACACGCGCCATCCCCCACGACGGGCACGACGCCGACGCGCCGGCCCCCGCCCTGTCCGGCGGCGTCGCCGGCCCCGAGGCCCTGCGGCCGCTCCTCGACGCCGTGCTGGCCGGCCTCGCCGACGGCGCGGCGCTCCGCGGCGGACCGCTGCCCGCGGGCGGCCCCGCCGGGGTCGCCTCCTTCGTCAGGGCCGCGCTGGGCGGCCAGGACCTCCCGGCCATGAGCGCCACCGGCGAGCCGGCCGCCCTCACCGGCCGGGGCCACCCGGGCGAAGCCCTCGTCGACGACGGGGACCACCCGGCCCAAGGCCCCACCGGCGAAGCGGCCGCGCCCGACGACGTCCTCCGCCGGCTCACCACCCTGCTCACCCGGGGCAGCGCCGACCCCGCCGACCCCGCCTGCGCGGCCCATCTGCACTGCCCGCCGCTCGCCCTCGCGGTCGCCGCCGACCTCGCCGTCAGCGCCCTCAACCCCTCCCAGGACTCCTGGGACCAGGCACCCGCCTCGACCGAGCTCGAGACCGCCCTGGTGCGCGACCTCGCCGCCCTCGTCGGCTACGACCCGGTGGCGGCCGCCGGGGTGATCACCTCCGGTGGCACCGAGTCCAACCTCATGGGCCTGATGCTCTCCCGCGACCACGCCCTCGGCCGGTCCGGCGGACACGCCACCGAACTCGCCGGACTGCCCCACGACCTGACGCCCCGGATCTTCGCCTCCGAGGCCGCCCACTTCTCCGTCCAGCGCGCGGCCGCCGTCCTCGGCCTGGGGGAGCGGGCCGTGACCGCCGTACCCGTCGACCGCGACCTGCGCATGGACCCCGCCGCCCTGGACGCGCTCCTGGCGGAGTCCGTCGGCCGGGGCGAGACCCCGGTGGCGATCGTCGCCACCGCCGGCACCACCGACACCGGCGGCATCGACCCCCTGCCGCGGATCGCCGACATCGCCGAACGGTACGGCGTCTGGCTCCATGTGGACGCCGCCTACGGCGGCGGGGCGCTGCTCTCCGACCGGCTCGCCCCCCTCCTGGCGGGCGTCGAACGCGCCGACTCCCTCTCCCTCGACTGGCACAAGCTCGGCTGGCAGCCGGCCCCCGCCGGGGTCTTCCTGGTCCGGCGCGCCGAGACCTACGCACCGCTCGCCCGCCGCGCCGTCTACCTCAACCCGGCCGACGACGAGGAAGCGGGCTACCCCAGCCTCCTGGGCCTCTCCCTGCGCACCACGCGCCGTCCCGACGCCTTCAAGATCGCCGCAACCCTGGCGGCCCTGGGCCGCGCCGGGCTGGGCCGGCTCGTGGACACCTGCCACGACCTCGCCCACCACGCCGCGGCCACGGTCCGGGCCCACCCGCTGCTGGAGCTCCACACGACCCCGGTCCTCACCACCGTCGTCTTCCGCTACCGGCCCGCCTCCGGCCTCCCCGCCGACGCGGACCGCCTCAACGCGGCGCTGCGCCGCCGTCTGCTGACGGAGGGCCGGGCGGTAGTCGGCCGCACCGAACTCCCCGGCCGGGGCCCGGGCCGCGTACGGCTCAAGCTCACCCTGCTCAACCCGCACACCACCCCCGCCCAGGTGGACGCCCTGCTGGCCGTCGTCGTGGCCGCCGGGCAGGCGGAGGAGCACGAGGAAGCCGAACGGGCCGGGGAACCGGAGAGAGCCCTCGACGGCGTACCGGCCTGACCTCGCCGCACAACCGTCCGGGCCGTCCCTCCGTCAGGTGCAATGCCCGCGCGCGTCGTTCAGTGTGTGAGGCGTGCGGCCATTGTCCCTGTGTGCGGACGAAGAGACATGGGACGAGGACGGGCCGGTTCGTCCGGCTGGTGACGGCCGGGGCGCTGGGAGCGGTGCTGACGCTCGCGTCGGCACCGCCCGCGGGGGCGGAACCGGCGGGTCCGGAGCAGAGCGACTTCCTGGCCGCGCTGCTGTACTCCGTGGCCCATCCACGGGCCCTGCCCGCCGGGGCCGACGAGCCCGGGTGCCGGCCCGGCCCGCGCCACCCACAGCCGGTGGTACTGGTCAACGGCACCCTGGAGAACGCCTACGCCAACTGGGCGCGGCTCGCTCCACTGCTGCGGAGCGACGGCTACTGCGTCTTCGCCTTCAACTACGGAGGCGTCGAAGGCAGCCCGTTCCAGCAACTGGGCCCCATGCGGACCTCGGCGCGCCAGTTGGCCGCCTTCGTGGACCACGTGCGCGCTGTGACCGGCGCCCCGCGCGTGGATCTGGTCGGCCACTCCCAGGGCGGACTGCTGCCGCTCTACTACATCAACCGCCTGCACGGCCGGGACAAGGTCCGCCGCATGGTCGGCGTCGAACCCGTGAGCCGGGGCGTGCGCGTGTACGGCCTCTTCACACTCCTCGGCCGGACCCCCGGCCTCGCCCAGGTCCTGGCCCTGCCCTGCGCCGCGTGCGTCGACTTCACCGCGGGCTCGGCGTTCCTGCGTGAGACCGTCGAAGGCGGCTACACCCGGCCGGAGGTGCGGTACACCACCATCATCTCCCGCACCGACGGCGCGGTCACGGTCCCCGAGGCCCAACTGCCGCCTGCCACCAATGTCACCAACATCGTGACGCAGGACGTGTGCCCACAGGACCTCACCGACCACGTCAAGGCCGTCTACGACGACATCACCCTCCGTCTGGTGCGCAACGCCCTCGATCCGGCCGCCGCCGTACCGCCCCGCTGCCACATCGTGCTGCCGCTCCTGCCCGCTCAGGGCTGACGGGCGTCGGGAATTCCGTGGGCGTTCATGCCGGGGCGTGCCCGTAGTGCGTGCTGAGGGCCGCGAGATCCGGTTCGCCGAACCGGGCGCGGAGTTCGTTGAAGACGCCGACCTTGTCCTCGCCGAACCGCCGCACATGGACGGCGTAGGAATCGGCGGAGACGAACTTCGGCGGCGTGCTCTTCGTATGGAACTTGTCCGCGTACATCACCAGCTGTTCCTCGGCGCTCTCGGCCAGGTAGTCGGCGACGGGCAGATCGAGTTTCTGGTGGTGGACGTCATGCCGGGAGATCCCGACCCCGGTGTGGCACGAACAGAACCGGCACAGCCGCTCCGGGAACCCCTCCCGGCGCAGGATCTCGTGCCCGAGCACACCGTGGCGGATGTAGCCGCGCGTATCGAGCCGGCCCGATTCGTCGAAGAGCCGGTAGACGCCGATGTCGTGCAACAGCGCCCCCGCGCGCACAAGACCGGCGTCCAGCCGGTGACCGGTACTCGGAAGCAGCTGTTCCGCGATACGGGCGACGATCTCGCAATGGGCGTACACGAGTTCCAGCGCGGCCGGAGTCGGCGCGTACTTCTCATGCAGCGCGTGTATCTCCCGCGCCGTGGGGATGACCATCCCGACAGCCTAGCAATCGACAGGGCGCCTGAATTCAGTGTTTTCCGCTCTTGCGGACGAACTCCACCAGCCGCGCGTAGCTGTCGTCGCCGTGGCCGGCCGCGACCGCGCGGCCCGTCAGTTCCCGGAGGAGATCCGGCAGACCCGGTTCCACACCGCGGAGTTCGCTCGCGTGGGCGAGGAGGTCCATCATCGAAAGGTGGAGGGTCAGGGGGAATTCACCCCCCGGATAGCGGCCCGCGTCGATCTGCGGCGCGTATGTGTTCATGAAGGCGCCGACGCTCTTCATCCAGTGGTTGACCACGTCCGTGAATTCCGTCGCCGTCACCCCGCCACCGGGGCCCTCGGCGCCGATGAGCGCGACGCCGTGCAGCCAGCCCGTCAGCGTGGACCACAGCAGGCCCAGCAGTGCGCTGTCGTAGACGGACGGCAGGGCGGGGTCGGTGCCCAGGTGCACCGGGTGGCCCAGCGCGGCGAGCGTTTCACGGTGCTTGTCGAAGGCGGCGCGCGGGCCGCTGTAGAGCTGGAGGAAGTCCGGGTCGCCGATGCCCGACGGCGTGGACATGAGCGCGCCTTCGAGATAGGCGATGCCGTGCCGCTCCGCCCAGGCGGCCGTCTCGCGCGCCTGCGGCGGCGAGCCGGAGGTGAGGTTGACGAGGGTGGAGCCCGTGAGGCCGGCGGCCAGCGGGCCGACGACGTCGTGGACCGCGTCGTACGCGGATACGCAGATCACGACCAGCGGGCTCGCCGCCACGGCCTGGGCGGCCGACGGCGCCTCCACGGCGCCACGTTCCATCAGGGCGGCGGCCCGGCCCGCGGTCCGGTTCCATACGGTCGTGCGGTGGCCGGCCGCCGTAAAGGCCCCGGCCAGTGTCGCGCCCATCGCCCCCAGTCCGAGGACGGTCACCTTCGTTCCCACTATTCCCCCCTATTACGTGGAGTCATATGAGAATGGAGAAAAGTACCCCTGCGTAATCACCTTCACCCATTCTCCCCGCGCGGCGAATCATCTACCCATGCGGAATGGCGGGACGTACGGCACCGGGCGGCACACCGGTGCCGTCCGGTACCGTCCTGCTCAGGAATTCTTCCCGGAATTCCTGGACGCCACGTACGCGCCCATGTAATCCGTCCAGATCCGGGCCGGGAAGACGCTTCCGCGCCGCGAGTCCGCCCCGCCCACATCCGTCATGGGCAGCAGCTGGGGCTCGTCCGGCTTCGTACGGAACATGGTCACCGCCGTGGACAGCTCCTCTGTGGAGCCGACGAACCACGCCGATCTGAGCCGGTCCTGGTCCCCGGTCCGGCCCGCCGCGAACGGGCCGATGCCGCGGGCGGTGCGCTCGTCGACGCCCTGCGCGTCCCCCACGCTCTGCTCCCCGGCCTCCCGCAGGGCGTCCGTGACCTCGGCCGCCACCCCCTCGGGCAGCGCCCGGCGCGCCTTCGCCCTGCTCTCGAAGCCGCCGACGGACCGGCCGTCCTTCACCAGCTTGGTCACCGAGTACGGATCGCTCTGGAGCCCACGGTTGACGAACGTGCCGTAGCCGGCCGCCACGCGGATCGCGCTGGGAGTGGAGGTGCCGATGGGGAAGGTGTCCTCCAGCGGGGCCATGCTGTCCCCCAGCAGCCCGGCGGCGACGGCGGTGTCCCGCACCCGCTCCAGTCCCACCTCCCGGCCCAGCCGGGTGTACGTGGCGTTGCCCCCGGCGGCCAGGGCCTGGCGCAGCGTGGGATGCGCGTCGTCGGGCCCCTGGGCGCCGGCGTCACCGGACGGCCGGACCAGCGTGCCGTCGTCGCCGTAGTGGCTGCCGGACGTCACGTCCCGCCGCTCGCCGTCCCGGGAGGAACGCGCGCCGTGCCGCAGGGCGGCGGCGAGGACGAACGGTTTGAAGGCGGACCCCGTCGGCACACCGGCGGTGTCGGCGTTGTTGACGAACCGTTTGGTGGCGTCCGGGCCCCCGTAGAGCGCGACCAGCGCACCGTCCGAGGGCCGCACCGAGGCGGCGCCGACCTGGACGTGCTCGTCGGCGGACCGCTTCTTCGGGTCGATGTCCCGCTCCAGGACGCCCTCCACCGCCTTCGTCAGCTGACGCGTCCGGTCCTTGTCGAACGTGGTGTGGATCCGGTAGCCGCCGTGGGCGAGGTCCTGGTCGGTGAGGAGGGCGCGCTGCTTGATGTACTTGTTGACGACGTCCACGAGATAGCCGGTCTGCCCGCCCATGCTGGTGGACGTGGACTTCTTGAGCGGCTCGGGGAACGTCCGGTACTTCTCCCGTTCCTCGCGCGACATCCGACCGGTCGCGACCTGCCGGTCGAGGATCCACGCCCAGCGCTCCCGCGCCCGTTCGTGGTTCTTCGGCCCCGTGGAGGGGTCGTACAGCTCGGCGCCCTTCAGGAGAGCCGCCAGCAAGGCACTCTGACTCGGATTCAGCTGTTTCGCGGGAATGCCGTAGTAGGCCTGGGCGGCCGCGTCGATCCCATAGGCGCCGCGCCCGAACCAACTGGTGTTGAGATAGCCCTGGAGGATCTCCTTCTTGCTCTTCGAGCGGTCCACCTTCAGCGAGATGACGAACTCCTTGACCTTGCGGGAGACGGTCTGCTCCTGCGTGAGGTAAGTGTTCTTCACATATTGCTGGGTGATGGTCGAACCGCCCTGGGTCTCCTGCCCCTGGACCGTACTGACCACGGCCCGCGCCAGGCCCTTGAAGGAAACGCCGGAATCGCGGTAGAAGCTCTCGTTCTCGGCGGCGATCACCGCGTTCTGAGCGGAACCCGGCACGTCCGACAGCCGGACGATGGTCCGGTTGAACGCCCCGAGGCTCACCATCTGCGTACCGTCGGCCCAATAATAGATATTGGCCTCCTGACGGGCCGCCACATTCTCATCGGGGATGTCGACGCTCACATACACATAGGCGAACAGCCCGGCCGCCCCGCCCGCGCCGAGCACGAACACCGCCGAGGTCTGCCGCCACGACGGCAACCAGCGCCGCACGCCGCGTCTGCCCCGGCGCGGATAGTCGACGAATCGCCGTCCGGCCGCCGCTCCCTCCTTTCTGCGACTGCGCGAACGGGACATATGCCGGTGCTTGCTCAAGGGCCGGTCGCTCCTCGATGAGTTGGCTCATGCGGACGTCGGTGTGATCGGAGACAGGACTGTCTGTGATCACTGAGATGACGTTGAGCGATACCGGGTTGGTTGGGGTTTCATGAGCATTGTGTGACAGGAGGGGGGGGAGGTGTACGGTTCCGGGCGCGGGGCCGCCCCGACGCGGGGGCCGCCCCTACTGGCGCTGCCCGCATGTGGGGCAGAACGCCACGCCGTCCGGCAGCGTGGCCCGGCAGCCTGTGCACGTCGCCTGCTGTGCCAGCTCGTAGCCGCAGCCGGGGCAGAACCGGCCCCCGTGGGACTCGGCCCGGCACCGGGGGCAGACCAGCTGGCGCGCCGTTCGCCCGTCCTCCGGCTTGCCCTGCCGCTGTCCCTCGTCGTACGCCTGCTGCGTCACCATGTCGTTGACGCCCCGCTGCCGGGCCGCCATCATCTCGCCCGCGGTGTCGGGGGCGCAGGTGAAGCAGAGGCCCTGCTCCTGGTGCCAGCAGCGGCCGCACACGTACGTGGCGCAGCGCGCGCAGCGGTTGAAGTGCCCCTCGGCCGCGCCGATCGCCCGCTGGAACGCCGCGTCGCGCGCGTTCCCCCACCCCGAGCCGGCCAACCCCTCGGCGGCGCTGGTGACCCCCCACCACGCCCTGCCGAGCAGCCCCGGCGCCGTCCCGATCCCCCGGTTGAGCCACCCGGCGAGCCGCCCGCCCCGGTAGGGCTCGAAGGGGGAACGCCAGGTGTCGTGACAGCGCCAGCAGTAGAACTCGAACTGGAACCCCGATGCCGTACCGTGCTGCTCGCACAGATCCCGGTAATTGTTGGCGAAGTAGATCTCCGTGCTCACCGCGTGCTCCCCCATGGACTGGACGGTGGGTCCTCTAGCCCTCTTCTAGCCCCACGACGCGGGTCATGGCGTCGCCGGTTCTGCCAACGGGGGGTGCTTGACGGGGAATTGCCGTTCGAGGTGGTCAACCAGTGCCGCGGTGCGCCGGGGCCCGGGCTATGCCCGGAACGCCGCCGGCCGCTCCGGGGACGCCTCGGCGAGAGCCTTGGTGACGGCCTCGACGCCCGCGCGCAGGCCGTAGACGGGGGTGTCGGGCTGCTGGCGCCAGGAGTCGTCGATGCCGCCCGCGTCGACGGTGTCGAAGCCCAGCTCGTCGATGAGCGCGCGGACCGTCCGCTTGGCCGCCTCGTCGTCCCCGGCCACCGGGAGCGCGAGCCGCTCCGGGTCGCCCTCGGGGCGCGGCCCGTCGAGGATGTCCTGGGCGTACGTGCCGTTGAACGCCTTGATCACCGCATGGCCCAGCTGCCGCTCGATCCAGCGGCTCTCGGCGAGGCCGTCCTCGATGGCGGCGATGAGGCCGTCACGCTCCTTGGGGTAGTAGTTGTTGGTGTCGATGACGACGAAGCCCTCCGCGGCCCCGTCGAAGAGGTTGGAGGGCAGGTCCGGGACGGCCTTCAGGGGAATGGTGACCACCACGACCTGAGCGCCGCGCGCGGCCTCGGTCACGGTGACGGGCGTGGCGCCCGTCTCCTCGGCGAGTTCGGTGAGGGTGTGCGGGCCACGCGAGTTGGCCACGGACACCTCGTGGCCGAGGGCGGTGAGACGCCGCGTGAGGTTGCCGCCGATGTTGCCGGCGCCGATGATGCCGATCTTCATGGAGCGTCCTTCCGGAGTGGGCGACCGTGTGTCGCGTCAGCGGACAACTCCCTGAGCAGGGGGTCTATTCCGCCCCGTGTGCCAGTGATGTTTCACCGGTGTGACATCTGCGGCCGGGAGCGCGCGCGTGCGCCCGCCGGGTGCTGGGGTGCGCCGTCCGCGCCTCCTGGCGACCCGGACGACCGCCGGGGTTGCCTGGGGGCGTCACGTCCCTTCGTGACGTCCCTTCGTGCGCGGTGAGATCCGGCGCAGAGAGCGGAGAGAAAGGAAAGGGGAGACGCGCTCGTGATCCATGTCAGCGAAACACTGATCACCCATTCGGTGGAGGACTTCCTGACCGCCGAGGAGATCGACCGGCTCAACAAGCTCGTGGACGCTCACCTCGAAGAGGTGCCGTGGACGGTCGCGCGGGCGGCGCGCTACGAGGAGCTGTTCCCGGTGCCGGAGGTCCAGGACGTCCTGGCCGAGGCGGCCCGGCGCGCGCTGCCGGCCGTCCGCCGGGTCGCGCCGTCCCTGGCGGGCTGCACGTCGTGGGGGATGTACCAGGGGGCCGTGGGCGACCGGGTCCCGCCCCATCTGCACGGTGTGGACCGGCACGCGTTCGACGGGCCGCGCCGGGTCGCCCGGCTCGCCGTGGTCGTCCGCGCGGCGGACCGGGGCGGCGACTTCTTCGTCGACACCACCAGCTCCGCGAGCGTGTGGTGCGGCGGTGAGGCCGAGCCGCAGGAGACCGACTTCGCCGTGGGGATGCACTTCACCCGCCGCCCCGGGCCGGGCCACGGCGTGCAGGAGGCCGACTGGCTCGCCGGCACCCCGCGGGCCCGCTGGACGGTCGTCGCGCCCGTCGGCACCGCCGTGGTCTACGGGACGCAGCTCGTCCACGGTGTGACCCCGGTCGTCCGGGGCACCCTGCGCAAGTTCGTCACCAGCCTCACCGAGCCGGCCGACCACCGTTGACCCGGCCCCCGCCGGCCGGCCGTAACGGGAGGCGGGGGGGCGAGGGACTGCCGTCCGGCGGGGGATCCGGACGGCAGTCCCCGTACGTTCGGCGCCGGTCGTTCAGCAAGCGTTCAGCGGCCGGAATGCCGGACCGTCCGCGCCGGAGCCCATCGTGCCCGGGCACACGGGACGCGTGCGGAACCAGTACGAGCGGGCGGCGACCGCCAGCGCGACGCCGTACACGGCGAAGGCCGTCAACCCGATCCAGGCCACCAGCAGGGTGTCGTCGGCGGTGGGGAAGTCGCCGCGCCGTACGGGCAGGACGCCGGCCGTGGCGAGGGAGACGTAGCCGACGCCGACGACACCGTAGGGCAGCAGCGTCCCGACGCCGATGAGCGCCGGGGCGAGCGGCAGCCAGCGGGGTACGCGCCGGCCGGAGAGGAGGAGGGTCCAGCGGGGGAAGACCTGGCCCCAGGGCCGGATCAGCCCGAAGAGCAGGAAGACGCCGAGGGCGGCGAGCAGCGCGGTGCCGTCCACGCCCCAGGACTCCAGGGTGAGCCACAGGTCGGAGGCGCCGTTGCGTCTGGCGCCCGCGAGCACGTCGTCGTCGGTGATCCCGGCGAACGTACCGCCCGTCACCCAGGTCGTCTTCATCCACGCGTACGGGGCGAACGCCAGGCTCCCGGCCCAGGCGAAGGCGTGCACACGGCGCGACGCCGCGGAGGGCGCCGGCCTTGCCGCGGTCCGCGCCGTGTGCGGGGCGCCGCAGCGGGGGCAGCCGGTGGAGCTGTGCGCGCGGGCCGTGGCGGCGAGGAGGACCACGCCCACCAGGCCGAGGGCGTGGAGCACGGCGCGGGGGGTACTGTCGACGCCCTGGCCGAACAGCAGCCCCACCACGTCCATCAGCAGACTGAACGCCGAGAGCGCGGACAGTCCGCAGACCGCCCACAGCAGCCTCCGCACGGCGGGACGCCCCGGGTTCCGCAGCGCGTACACCACCGCGCCGACAGTCGGCACGGACACCACCGTGACGTACCAGGACAGCCAGCGCGTCAGCCGGCTGTCGTCGCCGGACGGCAGGGCGCCCGTCGGCCCGCAGGCCAGCGCGAACGCGCCCTGTGCCACGGCCCACCCCAGGGCCGCTCGTCCCACCCGGCGCGGCCGGTCCCGCCATCGCTCGCCGAGCGAGCCCCTCTTCGTCGTCCACATGCTGTCGGTCATGCGTCGAACGTCGCACGCACGGTTTTCGCGCACGTCGTTCGCGCGAACGACCGGCCTCCGCCACGCGACTGAAGCGTTCCGGCCCGCCGTCGGCCTCAGGTTGCCGGTGGTGGGCGGGCCGGCGTCGAGGACGGGTGCGGCCCGGCCCGCTACCAGGCGACCGGGAGACCGACCGGCCCCCGGATGACGACGTCGGTCTGCCAGCGAATTTCCTCCACCGGCACCCCCAGCCGCAGCCGGGGAAAGCGCGTGACCAGGTTCGACAGCAGAAGCTCCGCTTCCATACGGGCCAGCATCGGCGCCACGCAGTAATGCGGGCCGTGCCCGAAGGCCACGTGCTGCGGCCCTTGGCGCTCGAAGTCGATCCGGTCCGGATCGTCGTACGTCCGCTCGTCGCGGTTGGCGGCGACGTACGAGACGTAGACGAACTCGCCCGCCCGGATGAGGACTCCGCCGACCTCCACGTCCTCGGTGGCGACGCGCGGCTGCCCGATCGCGTGCTTGTGGGGCACCCAGCGCAGGAGTTCCTCGACGGCCTGGGGGACGAGGGACGGCCGCTCGCGCAGCCGGTCGGCCAGCCCTTCGTGGGTGAGCAGGGCGTACACCATGTTGGCGGCGTTGTTGCGGACGGCGTGCCAGCCGTTGATCTGGAGCAGGGTGGCGAGCGCGAGGAGTTCCTCCTCGTCGATGCGTCCGGCGTCGACGGCGGCCGCCATGACGCTCATCAGGTCGTCCCGGGGCTCGGCCCGGCGCAGGGCCGCGAGCGCGCGGAAGTAGTCGCGCGCGGACTCCTTGACCCGCTTCACCCGTGCCGCGGCGGCCTCGTCGTGGGCCCGGGTGAAGATGATCTGCGTCCACTCGCGCCAGAGCGGCCGGTCCCCGGCGGGCACCCCGATCACCTCGCCGATGATCTCCGACGGGAACGGCGAGATGACGTGACGGACGAGGTCGGCCGGCGGGCCCGCGCTCTCCAGGTCGTGGATCAGCCGGTCGAGCAGCGCCTGGGCCGGGCCCCGCAGCCGGTCGACGGCGCGCTGGCTGAACGCCTGGGCGACCACGGCCCGTACGCGCGCGTGCTCCGGTGGGTCCGCGTAACTGATGGCGCGGTCCAGGGGGATGGTGTGCCGGGTCATCTTGGGGGCGGAACGGCCCAGGATGTCGCGGCTGAAGCGGGGATCGGAGGTGACGAACCGGACGTCGTCGTACCGGGTCACCAGCCAGCAGTCGCCGTCCCCGTGCGGCACCCGGATGCGCGAGACGGGCGCCCGCAGCAGGGACTCTCGGAGGAAGGGGTCGAAGTCGAGGGCCGGTATGTCGGCGCAGTCGTATATCCGGGAGCTGTCGCGGTCGGCCATGACGGCCTCCTTGCCTGGAGCCGCTTGTGTCAACGCTACGCGGGGAGGGACGAAGGGCAAGGGAGCGGACAAAAGGATGATTGTAGGAGCGGGGATTACTTGACAACTTTAAGTGTTGGCATTTACATCTATCCAGGTGGTTGCTTGAGGACATCAAGCAATGGCCGGACCCCTCCCCACACCCTTCCCGCACCCTCCCCGCACCCGAGAACGAGGCACCATGCACCAGCTCGCCCCCGAGCCGCCCGCCGACGCCGTCGCCCGGCTCCGCGCCACCTTCCGCACGGGCCGCACCAAGCCCATGAGCTGGCGCGTCACCCAGCTGCGCGGCCTGCGCGCCATGCTCACCGAGCACCCCGCCGACCTCGTCGAAGCGCTCCACGAGGACCTGGGCAAGAGCTCCTACGAGGCATTCCGCACCGAGATCGACTTCACCATCCGCGAGATCGACCACACCCTCGACCACCTCGACACCTGGCTGCGCCCCGAGCCGGCACCGGTCCCGCCGCACCTCGCGGGGGCGACGGCGTGGACGCAGTACGACCCGCTGGGCGTCGTCCTGGTCATCGCCCCCTGGAACTACCCGGCCCAGCTGCTGCTGACCCCCATGGTGGGCGCGCTGGCCGCGGGCAACGCGGTCGTCGCCAAGCCCAGCGAGCTGGCCCCGGCCACCTCCGCCGCCCTCGCCAGGCTGCTGCCGCGTTACGTCGACCCGGACGCGGTCGCCGTCGTCGAGGGCGGAGTCCCCGAGACCACGGCGCTGCTGGCCGAGCGCTTCGACCACATCTTCTACACCGGCAACGGCACCGTCGGCCGCATCGTGATGACCGCCGCCGCCCGCCACCTCACCCCGGTCACCCTTGAGCTCGGCGGCAAGTCCCCCGTGTTCGTCGACCGCGACACCGACCTGGAGGCCGTCGCGGCCCGCCTAGCCTCCGGCAAGTTCCTCAACGCCGGCCAGACCTGCGTCGCGCCCGACTACGTCCTCACCGACCCGGACACGGCCCGCGCGCTCGAACCCGCCCTGATCCGGGCCGTCGAGGCGCTGTACGGCACCGACCCGGCCACCTCCGAGCGGTACGGGCGCATAGTCAACGAGCGCCACTTCGACCGCCTGACCGCCCTCCTCGGCTCCGGCCGCGTGGTGACCGGCGGCGCCGCCGACCGCGCCACGAAGTACCTGGCGCCGACGGTCCTGGCCGACGTCGACCCCGGCTCCCCGGTCATGAGCGAGGAGATCTTCGGCCCCATCCTTCCCGTCGTCACGGTCCCCGGCCTGGACGAGGCCATCGCCTTCATCAACGACCGCGACAAGCCGCTGGCGCTGTACGCCTTCACCGAATCGGACGAGACGCGGCGGCGCCTGGCGTCCGAGACCTCCTCCGGCGGCCTCGGGTTCGGCCTGCCCGTCGCCCACCTCACGGTCTCCGACCTGCCCTTCGGCGGCGTGGGCGAGAGCGGCATGGGCAACTACCACGGCCGCTACTCGATCGAGACGTTCAGCCACCGGAAAGCGGTGCTGGAGAAGCCGCTGGGCTGAGGAAAACGCTGCCCGAAGGCAGGGTTCCGGAGGGCAGACTTGGGTCAGCGGCCGGTCCCTCCCCGGGCGCCCGGGGAGGTCGTCATGAGGGTGATCGGCCTGATGTCGGGCACGTCGTACGACGCCGTCGACGCGGCGGCCGCCGACCTGAGCGTCGAGGCCGGCACCCTGCGCCTGACCCCGCTCGGCCTGATCAGCCAGGCGTACGACACCCGGCTCCGCGACGAACTCGCCGCCGCGCTGCCCCCGGCGGTCACGACGCTGGAGACCGTGTGCCGCCTGGACACCCGGATCGGCCAGGCGTTCGCCGAGCTCGCCGCGCGGGCCGACCGCGAACTGTGCGACGACCGGGCGGACCTCGTCGCCTCCCACGGACAGACCGTCTTCCACTGGGCGGACGGCGGCCGCGTCCACGGCTCGCTCCAGATCGGGCAGCCCGCCTGGATCGCCGAGCGCACCGGACGCCCCGTCGTCTCGGACCTCCGCCCCCGGGACATCGCGGCCGGCGGGCAGGGCGCCCCGCTGGTCGCCGCCGTGGACGTCATGTGGCTGCGCGACAGGCCGGGACGCCCCGTCGCCCTCAACCTCGGCGGCATCGCCAACATCACCGTCCCCGGCGACGACGGCCGCGAGCCCCTCGCGTACGACACCGGGCCCGCCAACGCCCTCGTCGACGCGGCCGTACGGCACCTCACCGGCGGCCGCCGGGACATCGACGCGGAAGGCGCCATGGCCGCCCGGGGCACCGTCCACCGGCCGCTCCTCGCCCGGCTGCTCGCCGAGCCGTACTACGCCCGCCCCGCACCCAAGACCACCGGCAAGGAGCTCTTCCACGAGGGCCACCTGCTGACCGCCCTCGACGGGCTCACCCTCCCCGCCGACGATGTCGTGGCCACCGTCACCGCGCTCACCGCGCACACCGTGGCCGACGCCGTCCGCTCCCACGCGGGAACCGAAGTCATCGCCTCCGGCGGCGGCACCCGCAACCCGACGCTGATGCGGATGCTCACCGCCGCACTGCCCGGCATCCCCGTCCGCACCTCCGACGCCCTGGGCCTGCCGGCGGCGGCCAAGGAGGCGTACGCCTTCGCCGTCCTCGGCTTCCTTACCCTGCACGGCCTGGCCGGCACGGTGCCCGCCTGCACGGGCGCCCGGCACGCCGCCGTCCTCGGCTCGCTCACCCCCGGGGCCGGACCGCTGCGGCTGCCCCCTCCGGTGCCGGGCGGCGCGCCCACCCGGCTGCGGGTGACGAGCCCACAACGGCTGCGGGGCGGGACCGGGCCGGATCGGCCGTTCGGCCGGTGACCGGCCCGCCGGGCCCGTTCTTTCGGCCGGGACGGCGACGGCCGGACGGCCGAGGCGGCGAGGGAGCGGCCGGTGGTTGGCTGGGGTGGTTGTCCGGCGGGCCGACGGCGCCCCTGCCTGTCTCGCGGATCCCGCGACATGGAGTGGAGGCAGCGGTGCTGCACGTGTTCTACCTGGTGGGTATCGCCGCCTTCGCGGCCAGCGGCGTCCTGGCCGCCCACGAGGCCCGGCTGGACCCCTTCGGCGGGCTGGTCCTGGCCTTCGCCGCGTCCATCTCCGGCGGCACCCTGCGCGATCTGATCCTCGGCCGGCACCCGCTGTACTGGACCCACGACTGGGTCCTGCTGGCCGTCATCGCGTCCGTCGCGGTGATCACCATGCTCTTCCTGCACCGCCGCGAGCTGCCGCGCCGTGCCCTGATGACCGTGGACGCGGTGGGCCTGGCCGTCGTCACGGTGATCGGCGCGCGGGCCGCCGTCGACGCGGGCGTCACCCCGCTCGCCGTCGTCATGCTGGCCGTCCTGACCGGGGTGACCGGAGAGGTCGTCCGCGATCTGCTCTGCGGCCAGTTCCCGCCCATCCTGCTGCGCGAGGAGATCTACGCGACCGCCGCGGTCGCCGGCGCCTGCTGCTACCTGCTCCTCCACTGGGCCGGAGCGGGAGCGGCCGTCACCGTCGTGGCGCCCGCCGCGCTGGTCTTCACCGTGCGCATGGCCGCCCTGTACTTCGGCCTCCATCTGCCCCGGCTCGCCCGCGCCCGCTGACCTGGGCGAGCACGGGAAAACCAGGCACCTGCCGGGTCAGCCGGGCGGCGAGTCCTCGGGCCGGACGACGCACAGGCCCCAGATGACGAAGGCGCAAATGGCGATCACCACGATCGACCAGAGCGGGTAATAGGGAATGGACAGGAAATTGGCGAGGATCAGCAGCGCCGCGACGGCGATGCCGAGGATCCTGGCCCAGAGCGTCACCTTGAACAGGCCGACGCCCACCATGATGGCAAGAATGCCCAGCAGTAGATGAATCCAGCCCCAGCTCGTCAGATTGAACTTGAAGACGTAATGGGGAGTGGAGACGAAGACACCGTCATGGACGATTCCCATGATGCCCCGGAAGAGATCCAGGAATCCCACGATCAGCATCATCACGGCGGCGAAGACGGTCAGCCCTTCGGCTGCGGCCTTGGAGCTGTCGCTACGGGGACCGAGGGTGGATGACATACGCCCACCTCCTTCTTGTCCATCGTCATCCGGGTGCGGAAGTGTCGCTAGGCGGGGCGGGATTCGCCGTTCACTTGCTGTGTGGGGACGAACGCGGAGGGTGGGTGAACGGGGTGCGGGGTGTGAGCCGGGCCATGAGAGGTGGGTCACCTACGTAGTGGGGTAGTGGGTGGGTGACCCGCCGGTGGGGTGCAATTCGGACATTCGGGGTCTGGTCTGGACCTTGTTTGTGGGGGTGTGGGGTAGTAGGTCACACCTTTGCCAGGGGGTTCGGGCGCCGCTAACAATTGCGGAGTCGCCTGGCGCCGTCGATCGAGAAACGGCGCTCTTGTTTGCGCCAATGACGGCCACCGGCGATTAAGCGATTGGAAGGGTTCAGCTCAGTTATGCGCTCCACCATCTCCGGCTATACCGCTCTGCCCAAGGCTCACAAGATCTCCGCCACCGCTGTCCTGGTGGCCGCTGGTGCCGCTGTGGCCCTGGCCGCCGTCCCGGCCACCGCCGCCGAGACCACTGGTGTGAAGACGGTGGCGCAGAGCGCGAACGAGTTCGGTGTCACGCAGCAGGCCGAGCTGGACAAGGCCACCGACGCCGCCACCGCCCAGGCCACCACCACGGCCACCGCCAAGAAGGCGGAGGCCAAGAAGGCCGACGACGAGCGCGCCAGCCGTTCCACCGAGCGCACCGCTCTGAAGCCCGCCACCAAGCCCGCCAAGGCCGCTCCGGCTGCCAAGGCCTACGGTGACAACCTGGACGGCTGGATCAAGCAGTCCCTGGACATCCTGAGCTCCAAGGGCATCCCGGCCTCCTACGACGGCATCAAGCGCAATGTGATGCGCGAGTCCACCGGCAACCCCCACGCCATCAACGACTGGGACGTCAACGCCGTCAACGGCGTCCCCTCCAAGGGCCTGCTCCAGATCATCGACCCGACGTTCAAGGCGTATCACGTCGAGGGCACCTCCTGGGACATCTACGACCCGGTCGCCAACATCACCGCCTCCTGCGCCTACGCCGCCGACAAGTACGGCTCCATGGACAACGTCAACTCCGCATACTGATCAACACCAAAGATCGCCACAGGGCGGCGGCACCCCACACCCAGGGCACCGCCGCCCTCCCCGTATACGCCCGCACGCTCCCTGTCACTCCGCGTGCTGCGGGGCGTCCGGCAGCCGCTCCCGCGATGCCTCCGGGGCGGGGGCGGTGGTGGTGCGGCGGGCCCAGGGGTAGTAGACGGCCGAGGTGACGGCGAGGCCGACGATCCACGAGACGTCCGCGCCGCCGAGCAGGGAGGTCAACGGTCCGGTGTACAGCTTCGTCGCCAGGAACGGCACCTGGGAGAGGATTCCGAGGGCGTAACAGCTGAGCGCCGGAACGTTCCAGCGGCCGTAGCGGCCGTCCGGGTCGTACAGCGCCGGGACGTCGACGCGCTCGCGTGAGACGAGGTAGTAGTCCACCAGGTTGATGGCGCTCCACGGCGTGAACACCGTGAGCAGCAGCAGGATGAAGTTCTTGAAGTTGTCGAGGAAGTCCGCGCTGGCCGCCATCGCGATGACCGTGGCCACCGCCGAGAAGCCCGTGATGTACGCGACGCGCGCGGCCGGTGTGATCCTCGAACGGCCGTCGAAGGCCGTCACGGTCGTGAGGACCGACATGAAACCGCCGTACGCGTTGAGGCAATTGGCCGTGACCTTGCCGACCAGCACCACCAGATACATGACGTAACCCAGGGCCGCCGGCCCGGCCAGCTCGCCGACGAAGCCGACCTGGTCGGACAGGAACCGGTCCCCGGCGACGGCGGCGATCAGGGCGCCCAGGGACATGGCCCACACGGAGCCGGTGACGGTGCCCGCGAAGGTCGCCCGGAACGTCGCGCGTTCGCTGGTCGACCGGGGCAGATAGCGGGAGTAGTCGGCCACGTACGGGCCGAACGTCAGCTGCCAGCCGGCGCCGAGGGAGACGGCGAGCAGGAACGTCGCGGCGTCGAAGGGCTTGACCCCCACGTGCTCGGAGACGTCGTAGCGGGTGAACACGGCGACCACGAGATAGCCCAGCCCCACGATGCCGGTCACGGTCGCCACGCGGCCCGCGAGGTGGATGAGCCGGTATCCGCCGACGGCGACCACGGCGGTGAGCGCGCCGAACACCGGAATCCCGAGCGTGGCGTCGGGCAGATGGAGGATCCTGCGGACGGCCTGCCCGGCCAGCACACTGCCCGTGGCGGCGAACCCGAGGTACATGAGGATCACCAGCACCAGCGGGAGCACGGCGCCGAACACCCCGAACTGCGCCCGGCTGGAGATCATCTGAGGCACTCCCAGCCGTGGCCCCTGAGCGGAGTGGAGGGCCATGACGACGCCGCCGAGAACGTTGCCGATCAGCAGGGCGGGGATCGCCCACAGCGCGTCGGCGCCGAAGACCACCGCCAGCGCGCCGTCGACGACCGCCGTGATCTGCATGCTGGCGCCGAACCACAGGGTGAACAGGCCGGCCGGCGAGCCGTGCCGCTCCTCCTCGGGTATCGGGTCGATCGTCCGGCGCTCCATGGCGAGAGGGGAGGGGGACGGGGACGGGGAGGGGGACGGGGGCGGTCGCTCCGGCGTCGTCGTCATGGGTGCCACACTCCTGGCTCGCGCGATGTTGCGCAGAATCTGGCACGGTGGGAAATCCCACGTCAACGCTTGGGAGCCGGGAGAGGGTTACGGGTTCGCGGGCCGTCCTCAGACTTCCGCGCGGTGGGTGATGGGCGCGTCGGAGCGGTCGCCCAGGAACTCGTACCAGCGGCGCTGGAGGCAGACGTAGCGTGTGTCGGCCTCGACGAGTTTGAGGAACGCCTCCACCGTCTCGGTGAGGCGTTGCTGATGCCCGGGGTCGGCCAGCGACCCGTCCTCCGTGAAGCCGTCGTACGAGCGGGCGAGGCTGAACATGTCCGGGTAGACGCGCGTGCCGAGGTGCTCCAGGGGCACCCGGAGGGCCCACAGCCCACGGTTGCCGCCGACGAGCGACGGGGAGGCGGAGACGAGCAGCGCGTGCTTGGTCTTGAACGCCTGCGGTTGTACGCGGGAGACCCAGTCGATGGCGTTCTTGAGGATGCCGGGCACGGAGGCGTTGTACTCGGGGGAGGAGATGACGAGGGCGTCGGCCCCCTCCATCCGTTCGTGCAGCGCGAGCGCGCCGGCCGGGACGCCCTGGGCCTCCTCCGCGTCCCCGTCGTACAGCGGCATGTCGAAGTCACGCATGGTGGCGAGGTCGGCGTCGGCCCCGGCCTCGGTGATCAGCCGGGCCACCAGGGAGGCGAGGCGGGCGTTGGTCGATCCGGCCCGCAGCGCGGCACCGAAGACGAGGACCCGCAGGGGACCGGGGCGGACGTCCGTGGCCATGAATCTGTCCCTCCGGCGGGTGGGTCGTGCGCCCGGCGGGGCGCCGTCCGGACCAGTGTGCTCCGGCTGCGGGCGGCGCGCGACGGGGCTGGGCCTTCCGGGCGAGAGAGCCGCCGGTGGGCCCGGGGGCACCGATTTGGTGGAAGGGCAGGGGGGCCGTGTAATGTTCTCCGTGTCGCCAGGGAGACCGCGAGGGAAGCCGGGTGGACAACAGAGCAGGACAACAGAACACGGGGCTATAGCTCAGTTGGTAGAGCGCCTGCATGGCATGCAGGAGGTCAGGAGTTCAATTCTCCTTAGCTCCACAGTGAACCGAGAGGCCGCCCGGAACGGGCGGCCTCTCGGTCTTTGTGCGTGAGGGCGCGCGTCAGCGCTTGCGGCGCTTCGCGATGGTCGTCATCACCACGGGGAGCAGCAGCTCCAGCGCCTTGGCGACGGTGGCGGGCGGCAGCCCGGTCCGCTTCGCGACGGCCTCGGCCACGGGCCGTGTGATCTTGCCGATGACGCCGGACATCAGTCCGCCGCCCAGTCCGCCCGCCAGTCCTCCGCCGAGCCCGCCGAGGCCCAGGGCCCCGCCGGGCGGCCCGCCCCCGGTCAGCTCGGCGGGGAGCTCGTCGACCGTGGCCGCCACGACCTGTTTGGCGCCCTCGGTGTCGGTGCCGAGCTCCTGGGCCAGCTCCTCGATCCGGTCGTCCCCCAGCTCGTCGAGCACGTCGGCTCGCAGCGAGTCATCTGCCATGCCGTCGACACTACGCCGACCCGTCGGCCTCGGTACCCAACGCGCTACCCGCCAAGCCGGTGACGCCCGTGCCCGGGCGGTACGTACGGATCAGGCGCCCGCCGGCGTCCGCTTCCCGCGCCCGAGCGTCAGCAGCACATGGGTGGCGACGCCGAGGACCAGCCCCCAGAAGGCCGAGCCGATGCCGAGGAGGGTGACACCGGAGGCGGTGGCCAGGAAGGTGACCAGCGCGGCTTCCCGGTCCCGCTCCTCCTTGACCGCGCCCGCCAGACCGCCCGCGAGGGCCCCGAAGAGGGCGACTCCGGCGATCGCGGCGACGAGCTCCTTCGGCAGGCCGGCGAAGAATGCCACGAGGGTCGTGCCGAAGGACCCGACGAGGAGGTAGAAGGCGCCGCACGCGACTCCGGCGACGTAGCGGCGCCGCGGGTCGCGGTGGGCCTCGGGGCCGGTGCAGATGGCGGCGGTGATGGCCGCGAGGTTGACGGCGTGCGACCCGAATGGGGCCAGCAGCGTCGACGCGATGCCGGTGGAGCCGATCAGCAGCCGGTCCTTCGCCTCGTAGCCCGACGCGCTGAGCACCGCCATGCCGGGGGCGTTCTGCGAGGCCAGCGTCGCCAGGGTCAGGGGCACCGCGATCCCGATCAGGGAGGCGACCGAGAAGGCGGGAGTGGTGAACACCGGCCGGGCGAGCTCGAAGTGGTCCAGGTGGATGTGGACGCGCGAGGTGGCCGTGGCGCACAGCGCCCCCGCGGCGAGCGCGAGGAGCACCGCGTACCGGGGGAGCCACCGCTTGCCCAGCAGATAGGCGAGCAGCACGGCGCCGGCGATCCAGGGCGCGGTGCGCAGGGAGGTGAACACACCGGTGCCGAAGGAGAAGAGGATGCCCGCGAGCATGGCCGAGACCACCGCCGTGGGCACCTGCCGCATCAGCCGTCCGAACACCCCGGTCAGCCCGACCAGGCTGATGACCAGGCCCGTGACGACGAACGCCCCGACCGCCTCCGCGTACGAGTAGGCGCCGAGGCTGGTGACCAGCAGGGCAGCGCCCGGGGTCGAGAAGGCCGTGATGACCGGCATCCTCGTGTACAGGCTGAGGGCTATGCAGGTCAGGCCGCTGCCTATGGATATGGCCCAGATCCAGGAGCCGGTCTGCGCCGTGTCGAGGCGTCCCGCCGACGCGGCGGCGAGCACGATGACGAGGGGGCCGGAGTAGGAGACGACGACGGCCACGAACCCCGCGAGGACGGCGGACAGCGAGATGTCGCGCGAGAGCCGCGGCCGGCCTTCCGCCGCTCTGCCGACCGGTGGTGACACGGCGTCAGGGGTGTCAGGGGCGTCGAGGGTGCCGGTGTCACGGGATTCGGTGCTCACGAGATGTCCTCCGTCGCGCGGTTCCACTGATTCCTCGGGCCGGCCACGGGCCCGGTGGGGGCCGCGAGGCCGGCCGGAGTCCAGGGCCGGACGGCGCTCCGGCGGCCGGAGCGTCCCCCACCTCGCACGCGGCGACCGTCGCACGGCAGCGTAGCGTCATGAACGGCTCCGGCCAGGGTTGTGATCGTTACGTCCGGGACGGCCTCGGCCCGATCCGGCCCGGCCCGGCTTCCGGCCCGGCCCTGTCCCGGGCTCACCCCAGTCGCCGGGCCAGCCACCTCAGCGTCGCCGTCCCCTGGGCGGCCTGGAAGGCCCGGAGGGTCGGCAGGCCGGGCGGGTCGGGGAGGAGCGACTGGCGGACGAAGTACCCGGCCAGCGCGGCGAGCACCGCGGTCACGCCCTCCGGGCCGGCGGCCCGGCCCAGGGGGTGCGCGGTGAAGACGGACTCAGGGTCGGGACCGCCCTGGGCCGCCACGCTCGGGAGCATCACCAGCAGGTCGAACCAGGGGGCGGCCCGCAGCGCGTGGGGCCAGTCGACGAACACCACCCGGTCGTCGGTGAGCAGGATGTTGTCGGCGCGCAGGTCGCCGTGGGCGAGACTGTCGCCGGTGGCGGGCTCCGCCCAGCCGGCCTCCAGGCCGGCCAGCAGCGCGAGCCGGTCGGCCGCCCACGGGTCGAGGCGCGCGGTGTCGCCCGCGGCGAGCAGGGACCGCCAGCCCGTGAACGCCTCCGCCTCGCTCTCCGCCACGGCGGGCACCTCGAACGGGGCCGGGGTCATGGCCCTGCTCAGCCCGTCGACGGCGGCGAGGACCCGGTCCAGTTCGGCGGGGAGCCAGGGGACGCGGGGCTGACGGCCCGCGATGTCCTCAAGGAGCAGGGCGACCCAGATCCCGTCGTCGTAGATGCCCAGCAGCCGTGGTGTGGGGGTGCCGGGCGGCATGGCGGCGGTGTTGCGGGCCTCGGCGCGGTGCAGCCGGGGGCTGTGGGCGTTCGTCTCGGCGCTGACGGCCTTGACGAAGGCGCGCCGGCCGTCGGCGAGCCGGACCCGGGCGGCGACGCCCGGTGAGAAACCGCCGCTCTGGCTATGCGCCTCGACGACGCGCCCGCCGAGGGTGTCCTCCAGGGCGCTGCGGACGGCAGGCGGCAGGTCGGCCCAGGGCCGGCGGACACCGGAGGCCGGGGGTGCGTTCGTCTTCATCCTCGTATGGTTGGCCACGGGGCGGGCGCGGGCCAACGGTTTTCCTTCCGGCCGCTCAGTCGGCGGGGCGGCCGGGGTCCTTGACGGCCGTGGCGACGGCGGTCAGGGGGAGCAGGGGCGGGCCGGTCCGCCGGTACGGCCGGGCCCGCAGGAGCGACGGCACGGTGTGCGCGATGTGCCAGCCGGCCGGCCGCAGCCCCGAGGCGCGCATCAGGGCCTCGACCTCGCGCCGGGTGCGCATGCGGCCGCGCTTGCGCGCGACGGCGAAGAAGGGCCGCAGCCAGCCGACGGCGAAGTGGTCGGCGATGACGGCGCACCCGTTCGCCCGGAGCACGCGGTGAATCTCCGTCAGCCCCTGCCGCTGGTCCGCCCAGTGGTGGAAGGAGAGGGTGCTGAGGACCAGGTCGAACGAGGCGTCGGGGAACGGGAGCCGCTCGGCGCGGCCCACCACGTAGCGCTCCCGGCCTGCCGCCCCGTCCCGCGCGGCGGCGGTGGCGTGGGCGAGGCGCACCATCGACGGCGCGGGGTCGACGCCGGTGAGGGCGCTGCCCGGGAAGCGGGTACGGGCCCCGCGCAGCAGCGCTCCGGTGCCGCAGCCGATGTCCAGGACGCTCGGCGGGCGGGGCGCGAGGGACCGGGCGTGGTCGAGGACCACGTGCTGGACGGGGTGGAAGTAGCGTTTCTGGAGCATGCTCGCGTCGTATGTGGGCGCCCAGGACTCGAAGTACCCCACGTCCTTGTCCTTGTTCTTGTCCTTGTCTGCGGGGGAGACGTTAGCCCGGGCCGGGTCGCCTCCGTAGTGGGCGACGACCTTGGGGTCCATCACCCGCCGCCACAGCGGTGGGAACCACGCGAGCGGGATCATGGACAGGTATCCGGCGGGCAGTCGCAGGGCCTCGTCGACGAGACGCAGCGTCTGGTAGTGGCGTCCGGGGGCGACATGGTGGTGGGAGTGCCGTGGCGCGTTGCACAGGAGGATGTTGCCGACGAGGGCGTTGCTGTTCCAGCTGTGCCGCGGGGCGGGGCGTTCGTGGCGCCCCGTCGCCCCGGCCTGCCTGAGCAGCCCGTAGTGCTGGATGTAGGAGGCGCTCTCCTGGATGAGTAGCGCCAGGGCCACCTGAACGGCCAGGTACGGCATGGGCCGGGACCCGAAGGCCGCGACGAGGCAGGCGTACAGGACCACGGTCGGCGCCCATGACCGGAAGAGCTCGTTGCGGACGTGCCAGGGCCCCCTGCCCTGGCGGGCGAGCCGCAGGACCTCCGACCGCCATCCCGCGCGGACCCGGCCCACGAGGACCCGGGGGAGGAAGGCCCAGAAGCCCTCGCCGAGCCGGGCGCTGGAAGGGTCCTCCGGGGTGGCGACGAGCGCGTGGTGGACCCGGCCGTGCTCGACGTAGTAGTGCCCGTACGCGAAAGGCGCGACGAGCAGCCTGCCCGCCCACCGCTCCGCGCGGAGCCGGCCGTGCCCGAGCTCGTGCGACACGGTGAACGCCACGCCGCCGCCCCAGCCCACGGCCAGCGCCAGCCCCAGCCCGTCCGGGACGGGGAACCCGGGGGCCGCCCACCGGGAGCACGACCATACGAGGGCGCCGAAGTACACGGGCACGAAGGCGTACAGGAGCGCGCGGTGGTACGGGCCGCGGTCGAGCAGCGCGTGGACGGAGGGCCGCGGGCCGAACGCGTCGGCGCCCACCAGCGCCTCCAGGACGGCCGCACCCACGACGGCCGCCTGGGGCACCCACCAGCCGTAGCGGCCGAGCCCGGCGGCGACGGCCAGGCCGGCGAGGAAGGGCAGGGCCGGTCCGAGCAGGAGGAGGGGCCAGAGGAGTTCCCTCGCCGCCGGAGGCAGCCGGGTCCTGTCCACGCTCACCTCCCCGTATGACACCGGGACACGAGTGGGCTACCCACGGTGAAGGGCCGGAATCGCCCTTGATGTCAACGTCCTGTCGTGATTCCGGGGAGGGTTGCCGGAGATCCTTGATCGAAGTGACGGGTAGGAAATTTCCTACCTATAGTGGGCTTCATGAACACCACCCACACCCGTTCCGCCCGGACCGAGGCTGCGACCGGGACACCGGAGGGTCGAGTTTTCGCGGCCCTGGCCAGCCCCGTGCGCCGTGAGGTGCTGCGGCTGCTGCGGGAGCGCGGGCCGCGGCCCGTCGCGGAGCTGGCGGGCCACTTCGACATGGCCAGACCCAGCTTCTCCGAGCACCTGCGGGTGCTGCGCGAGTGCGGGCTGGTGAGCGAGAACAAGGTGGGGCGCCAACGCTTCTACGCGCTGGAGGCCGCGCCCCTCTTCGAGGTGCAGGAGTGGCTGCATCCGTACGAGCGCTTCTGGCGCGACAAGCTGTCCGCCCTGCGGACGGTGCTCGACGAAATGGAGGACGAGAAGTCATGAACGAGCGAGGACTCATGAACGAGCACGACGACCTGACCGCGGTACGGGTCGACGAGTTCCTGCCGCACCCGCCCGCCAAGGTGTGGCGGGCCCTGACCGAACCCGAGCTGCTCGCCCAGTGGCTGATGCCCGGCGACTTCCGCCTGGAGGTCGGCCACCGCTACACCATGCGGGCCGCCGCCATGCCCGCCACGGGCTTCTCCGGCACCATCGCGGCCGAGGTCCTGGCCTTCGAGGACGCGAAGATGCTGCGGATCGGCTGGCAGGACGCCGATCCGGAGAACGGCGTCGAGGTCGACTGGACGATCACCTGGACCCTTCGGCCGGAGGGCCGGGGCACCCGGCTCTTCCTGGACCACGAGGGCTTCGACCCGGACAACCCGCTCCAGCAGAAGGCCCGCGCCATCATGGGCGGCGGCTGGCGCAGCCACGTCATGCGCTCCCTCCGGTCCTGCCTCGACCGTATGGAGGCCGCCTAGTCCGCCATACCCGTCGTACCCGCCGGAAAGACCCGAGGCCGGTTCCCGTGCGAAACGGGAACCGGCCTCGGATATACAGGCGGTGAAGGCGTGGCGGTCGCGGTCAGCGCGCCGCGACGGCCCGCTGACGCGTGTAGCCCACGACGGCCAGGGCCACCGCCAGGCCACCGGTGAAGTACAGCTGCACCCGGGTGTCGGCGTCGAGGGCCATGAGGGCCAGCGCCCCGGCCACCCCGGCCAGCGTCACCCACGTCAGATACGGGAAGCCCCACATCCGCACCACCAGACGCTCGGGCGCCTCGCGCTCCAGGCGGCGGCGCAGCAGCAGCTGGGAGACGGCGATGAAGCCCCACACCACCAGCACGACCCCGCCGACCATGTTCAGCAGCCAGGTGAAGACCGTGGTGGGGTACCAGTACGACAGCAGCACGGCGAAGAAGCCGAACGCGGACGACGCGAGCACCGCGCGCCGCGGCACCCCGCCCGAGACCTTGCCCAGCGCCTTGGGGCCCTGGCCGCGCGAGACCAGCGAGTAGGCCATGCGCGAGGAGCCGTAGATGTTGGCGTTCATGGCAGACAGCAGCGCGATCAGCACGACCACGTTCATGATCTGGCCGCCGCCGGGGACGCCCAGGCGTTCGAGCACGGCGGCGTACGGGCCGTCCTCGGTGACGGACTTGTCGTTCCACGGGATGAGCGTGACGATGGCGAGCATCGAGCCGACGTAGACGATGCCGATGCGCCACATCGTCGTCCGCACGGCCTTGGCCACGCCGCGCACCGGGTCCTCCGACTCGGCGGCCGCGATGGTCACCGTCTCCAGGCCGCCGTACGCGGCGAGCGAAGCCAGCAGGCCGATGAGCAGCCCGTTCATACCCGTGGGCAGGAACCCGCCGTCGCCGGTGAGGTGCGCCGTGCCGGGGGAGTCCGTGCCGGGCAGGACGCCCAGGACGGCGAGGGTGCCGAGGATCAGGAAGAGCGCGATGGCGCCGATCTTCAGGGCGGCGAACCAGAACTCGAACTCGCCGAAGTGCGCGACCGCGCCCAGGTTGGCGCCGCAGAACAGCGCCATGAAGAGCAGGACCCACAGCCAGGACGGGGTGCCCGGCAGCCACCCCTGCACGATGTGGGCGGCGCCGATCGCCTCGATCGCCACGCCCACGACCAGCAGGGTCCAGAACATCCAGCCCGCCGTGAAACCGGCCCACGGGCCGATCGCCCGGTCGGCGTGCACGGAGAAGGAGCCGGAGGCCGGATTGGCGGCGGACATCTCGCCGAGCATCCGCATCACGAACATCACGAGCAGACCGGACGCGGCGTACGCGAGCACGATCGACGGGCCGGCGGCGGCGATGCCGGCGCCCGAGCCGACGAAGAGGCCCGCGCCGATGACGCCACCGAGGGCGATCATCGAGAGGTGCCGCTGCTTGAGCCCGTTCGACAGCGGGGAGCCCTGCTGAGGGGGGCTCTCCACCGGCGGGGGAGGAGACGGGAGTGTCCGGCTCATGGTCGCTACCTGTCCAATATCCGAGATTGAGGAGTCTCGAGTATGGAGAAGCCGGCGAGGGCCCGGTCGGTGCGTCCGATATCCGGACGGTCGCTTCACGCAGGGTGATCGCCGGACAGCGCGCGCATTAATGTGGGGACCATGATCGATGCTGATGACATCCGCCGTATCGCGTTGTCCCTGCCGGAAACCGTGGAGAAGGAGGCATGGAGCATGCCCACCTTCCGCGTCGCGGGAAAGATGTACATCACGATCCCCGACGACCAGACCTCCTTCGCCGTCCGCTGCCCCAGACACGAGCGGAGCGAACTGATCGCGGCCGAGCCGGAGAAGTTCTGGGTGCCGCCGCACGAGGCGAGCTCCTCATGGGTGCGCGTACGCCTCGCCGCTCTGGAGGACATGGACGAGCTGCGCGACATCCTCGTGGACTCCTGGAAGCAGGCGGCGCCCGAGAGACTGCTGGAGGCGCTGCCCGCCGCCCTGCGCTCCGGCGACGCCTGACCGGGCCCGGGGGAGGGAAACACCATGCGGTACGCCAAGAGCGCCGACGGAGCCCGGATCGCCTACCAGGTGCGGGGAGCGGGCGAGCCCCTGCTCCTGCTGGCCGGACAGGGCAACACCCACCACTGGTGGGACGGCGTCATCGACGACTTCGACACCGCCCACCGCACCATCACGCTCGACTACCGGGGGACCGGCGAGAGCGACCGGCCCGACGAGCCCTACAGCACCGAGGGGTTCGCCCGGGACGCGATCGCGGTGCTCGACGACCTCGGCGTCGAACGGGCCCACGTCTACGGCACGTCCATGGGCGGCCGCGTCGCCCAGTGGCTCGCCGCCCGCCGGCCGGACCGCGTCCGGGCCCTCGTGCTCGGCTGTACGTCCCCCGGCGGACCGTACGCGGCCGACCGGGGCGACGACGTGCGCCGGTCGCTGGCCCGGCCCGCCCCCGAGGGCCTGCGGGCCCTGCTGGACCTGATGTACACACCGGCCTGGCTCGCCACCCACACCGGCCCGTACCACACGCTCGGCGACCCCACCATGACGCCGAAGGACCGGCTGCGGCACCTGATCGCCAGCGAGCGGCACGACGCGTGGGACGCGCTCCCCGGCATCCAGGCGCCCACGCTCGTGGTGCACGGCGACGACGACCTGCTCAACCCCACCGCGAACGCCGCCCTGCTCGCGGAGCGCGTGCCCGGCGCCCGGCTGTGCCTGATCCCCGGGGCGCGGCACGCCTACTTCGAGGAGTTCCGGTCCGTCGCGGGCCCGCTCGTCCTGGACTTCCTCCGGGAGCACGAGCGGGCCTGACGGGGCGCGGGGCGTGGCCTACCGCTTGGGCTTGGGCTTGCCGTGCCAGGCGTGGTGGCCCCTCGGGTGGTGGCCCTCGGGGTGGCCGGCCTTCGGGTGGTGGCCCTTCGGGTGGTCGCTCTTCGGGCCCGTGCCCTTGGGGTCGGCACCCTTGGGGTTCGTGCCCTTGGGGTTGGTGCTCTGCGCCGCCTTGTCCTCGGCGGTCGGCGGCTTGATCCAGCCCTTCTTCACCAACTGGTCGCAGTGCCACTTGGCGTGGTCGGCGGTCTCCTTGCGCTGCTTGACGGCCGCGTCCATGCAGTCCTTGTAGGGCCAGGGCGGGTCGGCGCGCAACTGGGCCCGGTGGTGCGAATCCCGGTCGACCTGGGCGGCGGCGGCCGGGGTGCTCATGACGCCGACCGTGGCCACCGCGGCCAGAGCGATGCTCATCCAGCGCACAGCGCTTCTCCTTTTCCTCGGGTTCGGGGTGCGGCTCGCCTTCGCACAACGAGCCCGGGACACCGAGGAAACGGGATGTCGGGCTGTTACGCCGAGACGAGCGGACGCGTCCGCTCCGGAGCGTGGTGGTGCCCCGCCCCGGCCCGGTGCTCCGCCCGGTGCTCGACCCGGTGCTCGAGCCCGGCCCGTACGCCGGGCCACTCCTCGTCGAGGATCGAGTAGAAGGCCGTGCCCCGGACCATGCCGTCGAGGCCGCGGGTGTGGGCGCGGTGGACGCCCTCGAGGACCGCGCCGAGGCGTTCGATGGCCGCGCGTGAGCGCGCGTTGCGGGAGTCCGCGCGCAGGGAGACGCGCCGGACGCCCCAGGTCTCGAAGGCGTGGCGCAGCATCAGGAGCTTGGTCTCGGTGTTGATGCCGGTGCCCTGGGCGTGCGCGGAGAGCCAGGTCCCGCCGATCTCCACCGCGTCGGGTATCGCGGTGAGGGGATCGCCGAGCGGGCCGCGCGGGGCCGGGGGCCACTGCACCGGGCCCTGCCAGTAGTCCAGCTCGCAGAACCGCGTCGAGCCCATGACCAGGCCGTCCGCGATCCGCACGGTGGCGAAGGGCAGTGCCCGGCCCGCGGCACGGGCCGCGAGGGCCTCGGCCACATAGCGGGCCGTGGCCTCGGGGCCGTGCGGCACGGGAGTGAAGGCGTAGCTGCTGCGGTCCTCGGCCGCCGCGGCGGCCAGGCCCTCGATGTGGTGCTCGCCGAGCGGTTCCAGCCGCACGGTGCGGCCGTGGAGGAAAACGGGTACGGGCACGGCGCCGGGATCCTTCAGCGATGGGGGTGACGACAGAGAAAGGAGAGACGTCCTGCTGCTTTCCTGCACGGTGGTTCTCACGCTCACCGTGGGGCTTGCGGGACGGGTGTCGTCAGTATGGGGTGGGGATACCCCCGCGCGAAGGGCGGAAAGGTAAACAGAGGGAAACGGAACAGTAAATCCGCCGTGCCGCCCCATGCCTTGTCCGCTATAGGGCCCGCTATAGGGCCTTCCCCTGCCCCCCCGTCAGGCCTTTCGGCTGTCGGTGAGCTCCTCCGTGGCCTCGTGGACGGCCCGGGTGAGGCGGTGCGTCACCTCGAGCAGGAAGGCGAGCCGCTCGTCGTCGTAGTCGTCCAGGACGTCCAGTACCGTCCTGCCGAATCCGGCGAAGACCTCCTGCATCTCGGCGTCGTGCCGGCCGGTGGCGACCACGACGACCTTGCGCCGGTCGGTCGTGGAGCGCCGGCGCTCGATAAAGCCGCGCCGCTCCAGACGGTCGAGCACGGCGGTGACGGCGGAGGTGCTCAGTCCGGTGGCCGTCGCGAGCCTCCCGGCCGTCAGTTCCTCCTCGTGGCGGGCCAGGTCGAGGCACTTGAGGTCCGTGAAGTTCAGCCCGAACCGTTCGGCGATCGCGCCGTGCAGCATCAGCCCGCGACCCGCCTGGTCGCGCATGGCCTTCATCAGATCGGCGATCAGCTCGGACCTGTTCTCGGTTGACACGGCACACCTCGGCAGATATATCTCGATGCGATGGATATTTCGATGGATGGGAATATCCGCTTCCTGGGATTAGTCTAGGCTCCTGGAGGGCATCGTGCACACCCGGTCCACCCCTGTCCTGATCGTCGGAGCGGGCCTCGGAGGCCTGTCCACCGCGCTCTTCCTCGGGCTGCACGGCGTGCCCGCGCTGGTGGTCGAGCGCCACCCCGGCACATCGCTGGAGCCGAAGGCCCGGGGCCAGATGCCCGCCACCATGGAGGCGCTCCGCGCCGCCGGCCTGGAGCAGGCCTTCCTCGACGCGGCGCCCCCGGGCCGGCCCGAGATGACCATCGTCATCGCGGAGAGCGTGACCGGGCGGGTGTTCCACAGCATCACCGAGACCATGCCGGACTTCGCGCGGTACTCGCCGGCCCCCACCGGCATGGTCAGCCAGGAGCGCGCCGAGCCGCTGCTGGCCGCGCGCGCCGCCGAGCTCGGCGCGGACATACGGTTCTCCACCCGCCTGGAGTCCTTCGCCGACGGGTCGGACGGGGTCACCGCCGTCCTGCGCGACCTGGCCACCGGCGAGACCTACGAGGTCGAGGCCGCCCACCTGGTGGGCGCCGACGGCCATCGCGGCGGGATCCGCGAGGCGGCCGGCATCGGCTTCCACGGGCGCGGCGCCATCGGCGAGAACACCAGCCTGCTCTTCGAGGCCGACCTGGAGGTGTCCCTCGACGGCGCGGCCGTGCAGATGCACTACCTCCAGAATCCCGCGCTGCCCGGCGGGTCGGGCGCGTTCGTCTCCACCGACACGCCCGGCAGGTTCGTGGCCGCCGTCGGGGCGACCGGGGACGACGAGCACGCCCGTGAGGTCGTCCGGCTGATCACGGGCCTTCCGGAGCTGGAGGTGAAGCTGCTCGGCGCGACGACGTGGTCGACCGCCTGCCGGGTCGCGGACCGCTTCTCGTCCGGCAGGGTGCACCTGGTCGGGGACGCGGCCCATGTGATGCCGCCGACCGGAGGCCAAGGCGGCAACACCGCCCTGATGGACGGCCACCACCTCGCCTGGAAGCTCGCCGCGGTCGTCCGCGGCCAGGCCGGCCCCGGGCTGCTGGACAGCCACGACGCCGAACGCAGGCCCTTCGCGGAGTTCCTCGTCGAGCAGCAGTACGCGAACATGGTGCACCGGATGTCACCGGACCTGGCCGACGACACCGTGGCCGAACGGATCGACCCGGCCCGCCTGCTGTTCGGCTACCGCTGCCCGGCGGGCGCGTTCGTCCCCGAGATGACGGCCCCGTCGGACGACGCCCTCTTCGAGGACCCGGCCACCCCCAGCGGCCGCCCCGGCACCCGGGCGCCGCACGTACCGCTGGGGGACGGGTCCACGCGTGACCTGTACGGCCGCGGCTTCGTGCTCCTCACCGACGACCCGGGCTGGCGGTCCGGAGCGGAACGGGCCGCCGAGAGCCTCGGCGTCCCCGTCACCGTCCCGGCCCTGGACGGGGAGTGGGCGGCGGCGCACGGCGTCACCCCGTCCGGGGCGGTGCTCGTCCGGCCCGACGGCCTGATCGCCTGGCGCGGGAGGGCGCAGGGCGACCCGGCGGAGGTCGAACGGGCCCTGCGGGTGGTGCTGGACCGGTGACCGGGCGGCCGCCGGCCGCCCGGCCGGGTCAGCCGTCCTCGATGTCCGAGATGAGCTTGGTGCTCAGATCGCTCTGCACCGCCAGCCGGGTGTGCCCGGCGTCCGGGCCTGTGCCCCAGGTGAGCGTGACCGTGGTGAACAGGTGCCCGGCACCGGAGTCGTGGTAGCGGACCTCCCAGTGGGTGGGCACGTCCTGGGCGCGCAGTACGCCGTCGGCGTGGTTGGCCTCCTCCCAGGCGGCCAGGCGCTGACGGAGATCTTCCGTGAGGTAGTGGGCGCGGAGCTCCTGGCCCAGGTCGTCCGTGCCGTCATCGACGGCGTCGATGTAGGCGCCGTAGAAGTCGGCCACCCGGTCGACCGCCGAGTCCGGGCTTCCGCCGCGGACCGCGTCACCTGCCTGATCGTCCGTCATGAATTCCCCCTGAGAGCAATGGTGTTCAGTTCACGCCCTTGATGACAATCTGCCCCTCTTCTTGTGGAAACAGTCCTTTCAGGTGACATATAGCTGGACGTGATGGTCTGGCCCCGGCTAAGTCCCGGGGGAGGGCGACCGCCCCGGCAGCAACCCCGCCGTCTCCAGGTCCCGCCACAGCTCCGGCGGGATCCTGGTGCCCGCCAGGGCGACGTCCGTCCCGACCTCCTCCGCGCTGCGCATCCCCACCAGTACGGACGCCACCGCCGGGTGCCGGGCGGGCCAGGCCAGGGCCGCCGCGGGCAGGGGTACGCCGTGGCGCTCGCACACGGCGGCCAGCCGCCGGGCGCGGGCCACCGCCGGGGCCGGCGCCCGGGCGTAGTCGTAGCGCGGGTCCGTGTCCGGGTCGGCCAGGACGCCGCTGTTGAAGACACCGGCGGCCACCACCGCCACCCCTCTCCGCTCGCACAACGGGAACAGCCCGCGCTGCGCACTGCCGTCCAGCAGGCTGCACCGGCCCGCGCACAGCACCACGTCCAGGTCGGTCTCGGCGATGAAACGGGCGAGCATCGCCGTCTGGTTCATCCCGGCCCCGATCGCACCCACGACCCCCTCGTCCCGCAGCCGTGCCAGCGCGGGGAACCCCTCGCCGGCCGCCTGCTCCCAGTGCTCGTCCGGATCGTGGAGGTACAGCACGTCGACCCGGTCCAGGCCGAGCCTGCGCAGGCTCGCCTCGACGCTCCGCAGCACGCCGTCCCGGCTGTAGTCGCGCACCCGGAGCCGGTTCGGGGCGCCGGTGAACTCCGTACCGTCCCCGCCCGGCGGCAGGTCCCCGGGCCCGTCGGCGAGCAGTCGGCCCACCTTGGTGGAGACCGTGAACTCCCGGCGGGGAAGCCCGCGCAGGGCCGCGCCGAGCCGTTCCTCGGAGAGACCGGCGCCGTAGTGCGGGGCGGTGTCGAAGTAGCGGACGCCCGCGTCCCAGGCCGCGCGTACGGCCTCCGCCGCGTCGTCCGCCGTCACCGGGCGGAACAGCCCGCCGAGCGCCGCGCCGCCGAAGCCCAGCCGGGTGACCGGCACCCCCGACCGGCCGAGCAGGGCCCGGCCGGCGGGACCGCCGGGCAGGGCGGGCGACGAGCCGTCATGATCTGATGCTTCGTCAATCATGAAGCCATTCCGGCAGGTTCGGCGCTGTCGGCGACAGGCGGTTCCCGGTCAGCGCGTCGGCAGGTGCCGGGCGAAGAACGAGCGCACATGGTGACGTACCCACGGCACCGACACGGCGGGATCGACCGCGCCGACCAGCCGGACCCGGTCCTCGGCGGTCAGCAGCCGCGCCGACCGCAACTGGGGCACGAAGGCGGCGTAGTCCGTGAACACCCCGTGCGCGGCCCGGTCGAGCTGCCGCCGGTCCGTGCGCCCGCCCGGGTGGGCGAGCATGGCCGACCAGGACCGTTCGAGCCGCCGTCGATCGGGGAAGCCGTCGGTGCCCAGCAGGAGCAGCGGCCGGTCCACCCCGTGGCGGGCGACCGGATACAGCTCTCCCACCCGCCCGGGGCCCTCGGCCGGGTGGTCGAGATAGCCCTCCATGTCGACGGCCGCGCGGACACGCCGGTCCTCGTACATGAGCTCGGCGGCGGTGGTGCCGCCCGCCGAGTGGCCGTACGCGCCGACGCGGCGCGGGTCCAGCGCGCGGCCGAGACCCTCCGGCAGCGGCCGTCCCGCGGCGTCCGGGTTCCGCCTCGCCGCCAGTGCCTTCAGCGCGTCCAGGACGAAACGCGTGTCCGCGACCCGAGTGTCGATCATGGTGCGGAAGAGCGGTGGGTCCATGCGGGGATCACCCCGGAAGGCGGTCTCGCGCCAGGGTTCGGGACGGTGGTCCGTCGTGCCCGGGAACTCGACCACGCCGGCGTCGCCGGGATGATCGACGGTCACCACCGCGTAGCCATGGCTAGCGAGCTCCTCGGCGAGCCCGGTGCCCATGGTGCGCGGATCGCCGCCGCCCGGGCTGTACAGCAGCACCGGCCGCTGCCCGGCGAGCGCGGGGGCGTCGGCGTACGAGCGGGTCATGGTGGCCGCCCAGTCCACCCCGCTCGGGGGCAGGCCCGGATGGACGGCGGGGGCGGTCTCCGGGAACCTCCCCGCGGCGATGGCGGACATCTGCGGTGCGACGGACCGGCCGTGGACCTCGCGGGCGGGGTAGAACACCGTGACCATCAGCTCCCGTTCCGGAATCGAGGGCGTCAAGGGGTCGGGCCGGGAACGGTCGACCAGATACAGCGTGGTGACCCCGGTCCGGTACGGGCCGGTCGGCCCCGGCAGGCGCAGGGCGACGCCGGTCGCGGCACGCGACCGCTGCCGCGCCCGCGCAGGTGTCGCGCCTCCCGCGAGCAGCAGCGCGGCACCCGCCAGTACGGCCGACCCGGCGACGCCCCGCCGGGATATCCCGGCGGTCTTTCCCCCGCCGTCGGTTCCCTCATGAAACGTTCCTGTAAGGAACATGGCTCTCCCCTCACCTCTCCGTGAACGCGCCCCTTACGACGCGCCCCTTACGACGCGCCCCTTATGCTGCGGCCCGGAGGGGAACGGGGGCGAAGGTTCAGGCCCTGACCGAAACGATGGCGCGTCGCGGACGGGGAGAGCAGTGATCAGGATCCACCTCACGGCCGCCGACTTCGCCGGGATCCGCTTCGCGCCCCGCGCGGCCCCGCTGCTGGAGCTGAACACGGCCCTGATGAAGCTGCTGACCCCCGGCGACGAACTGCTCTTCGGCCGCTGGCGGAGACGGTCGCTCCGCTCCTTGCCGGCCGCCGTCGAGGCGCTGGGGGACCTGGTTCCCGCCGGCCGGGCCCCGGGCTTCCTCGACGTGTTCGACGACTCCCTGGAGGAGGGGCTCGACGCCGCCCGGGAGTGGCGCCCCGACGAGGTCCGTTCGGAGATCGAGCGCGTCTACGCCGGGCACCCGGCCCCGCCCCCGCTCTGGGTCCGCGATCTGCACCGCGGCGAAGCCGGCGCCTGGCGCGTCCTGCGCCGCGCCCAGCACACGGCGTTCGACAGCGTGCTGCGCCCCGTATGGCCCGTGGTGCGGGACCTCCACCAGCGGGAGTTCACCCGCCACGCCCTGGCGGTGGCCGAGCACGGTCTCGGCGCCGCGCTCGCCGGACTCGTGCCGGGCGCGCGGCTGTTGGGGAGCGTCTGGGAGTTGCCCGGGGCCCGGGAGCGGGACGTCGAGCCCGGCGGACGCGGTCTGGTGCTGCGGCCCACCTTCCACTGGAACGGGCACCCGCTCGTCTCCGACCTGCCCGGCCGCCCGGTGCACGTGACCTTTCCCGCCGGGCCGGGCCTGCCGATCGCCCCGCCGCTCACCCCGTCCGGACCGGACGACCCGGATCGCCAGGAGGAGGCGCTGGCGCGGGTGCTCGGGCGCACGCGTTGCGAGATGCTGATCCTGCTCGCGGAGGAGCACACCACGAGCGGACTCGCCAGGCGGCTGGGCGTCAGCAACGCCACGGCCTCCGCCCATGCCGCCGCCCTGCGCGGGGCGGGGCTCGTCACCACGGTCCGCGCCGGGCGGGCGGTCCTCCACCGGCGCACCGCCATGGGAAGCCTCCTGGCCGGGCGGCCCGCCCCGGCACGCGGCGCGTCAGGCTGACGGCGTGCCCCCGGACCCCGCCCACGAGGGCAATGAAATGCGGGAAATGAAATGGGGACACAAGCCGTAGATCGTCGGCATCGTGCTGGGGGCGGTCTTCGCCGCGGCCCTCTCTCCTCCGCCGGCCTGATGCCTCCGTCCGGGGGATGCCCCGTCAGGAGGAGCGTGTCCGATACCCGGTGACGATGCGGCGGAGCGGGCCTCACGCCATTCTGATTAGGCACGCTAAGCGAGTCGGGCACGGGCGACCGTGTCCCTCAACGGGGGTTCGCGAAAAGTGTTTGATTACATCGGCCACTTCGCCGATCGCATGGAGAAGCTCAAGGAATCCGGGCAGTACCGCACGTTCGTCGAGATCGAACGGCTCGCCGGTCGCTTCCCACAAGCCCTGCACCACGGGTCCCAGGGGACACGTGAGGTCACCGTCTGGTGCAGCAACGACCATCTGGGCATGGGCCAGCACCCCGACGTGCTGGCCGCGATGCGCAGGACGCTCGACACCTCCGGCGCCGCGGCCGGCGGGTCGCGGAACATCTCCGGGACCACCCCGCACCACGTCGCCCTGGAACGGGAGGTCGCCGACCTCCACGGCAAGGAGAGCGCGCTGACCTTCATCACCGGCTACGCGGCCAACGACGCCGCCCTGTACGTCCTGGGGAAGACCCTCCCCGACTGCGTGTTCTTCTCCGACCGGTTCAACCACGCCTCGATGATCATGGCGATGCGGGCCAGCGGCGCCGAGCGCCACGTCTTCGACCACAACGACCCCGCCGACCTCAACCGGCGGCTGAACGACGTGAGCCCCGGGCGCCCGAAGGTCGTGGCCTTCGAATCCGTCTACTCCATGGACGGCGACGCAGCCCCCATGGCCGAGCTCTGCGCTGTCGCCCAGCGGCACGACGCGTTCGTGTACGTCGACGAGGCGCACACGGTCGGCATGTACGGGCCCGAGGGCGCCGGCATGGCCGCCCAGCTCGGCGTCGGCGACGAGGTCACGCTCCTGATGGGCACGTTCGCCAAGGGATACGGCACCGCCGGCGGCTATGTGGCGGGCCCCGGGCCCGTCGTCGACGCCGTCCGCAGCCTCGCGCCCGCCTTCATCTTCACCCTGTCCATGCCGCCGGCGCTGGCCGCCGGAGCCCTGGTCAGCGTGCGGCACCTGCGACGCAGCGACATCGAACGCCAAGGACTCCACGAGCGGGCCCGGCTGCTGAAGACCCTGCTGCGCGACGCCCGCATCCCGCTGGTGAGCGAACAGAGCCACATCGTGCCCGTGCTCGTCGGGGACCCGGTCCGGTGCCGCGAACTGGCGCGGATCCTGCTGGAACGGCACCGGATGTACGCCCAGCCGATCAACTTCCCCAGCGTGCCCAAGGGCACCGAGCGCCTGCGCATCAACCCGTCCCCGGTCCACCAGCCGCTGGAGGTCCACCGGTTCGCCGACGCGCTCCGTCGCTGCTGGGACGAGCTGGACCTGCCCCGCACCGCACCGGCGCGCGTACGCGCCCGGTCGGCGTGACCGGCTCCGGCCCGGCGACCGGCCTCGCCCCCCGCCTTCCGGCAGGGGGCGAGGCCGTGGTCACCCCATGGGCCCGCTGCGCGCTGCTGTACCTCTTCTTGTTCCTCATGGGCGCCGAGACCTTCCTGGTGTCCCCGCTGCTGCCCACGATCGCCGCCGACCTGCACGTGGGCACCGGGGCCGCGGCCCAGGTCGTCACCGCCTACGTCCTGACCTACGCGGTGGCGGCCCCCCTCCTCGGCGGCGTCTCCGACCGGTTCCCGCGCCGCTTCTTCATCACCGCCGGAGGCGCGCTCTTCGTCGGCGGCAATCTGCTGTGCGCCACGGCGGACAGCCTCACCGCCCTGACCGCCGCCCGCGCCCTCACCGGACTCGGCGGGGCGACGGCCGCCCCCGCCATGTGGGCCTACCTCTCCGAATCCGCCGCCGGCCACCAGCGCGGCCGCGCCGTCGCCATGGGAGTCTCCTGCTACGCCCTGGGACAGGTCCTCGGCGTGCCGCTCGGCGGGCTCCTCTCGGACGCGGCGGGCTGGCCGTGGGCGTTCGCGGCCGTCGGCGCGGGGCTGGCCCCGGTCGTGCTGCTCATAGGGTGGCGACTGAAGGGCCCCCGGCCCCCGGCCGCCTCCGTCTCCCTCCTGGCCGGTTTCGCCGTGTGGCGGCAGCGGCGCCTGGCGGTGCCCCTGCTCTCCACCGGCTTCCTCCAGGCCGGCCGGCTCGGCGCGTACACGTTCGTCGGCGCGCTCTTCGCGGAGCGGTACCACTACGACACGGCGCGGCTCGGACTCATCGGCCTGCTCGTGGGGGCGGGGTCACTGACCGGCTCGGTGCTTCTCGGCCAGGTGAGCGACCGGGCGCGGCGGCGCGGCATCGGTGAGAACGCGCTGTCGGCGGGCTGCGCGCTGGTGTTCGTGGGAGCGAGCGTCGTCGCGCTGGTCAGCACGGTCGCGGCGGTCAGCCTGGTCGCGGTGTTCGTGTGGATGATGGCCGGGGGCGCCTTCTACACCAGCCAGCAGACGTACCTCGGCGGCGCCGATCCGGCGCGGCGCGCGAGTGTCATCTCCTGGAACGGCACGCTCGACCACCTGGGTGTGGCCCTGGGAACGGCCCTGCTCAGCCCGTGGGCCGTCGCGGGCCCCGGCTTCGTCGCCGTCACGGCGGCCCTGGGGCTGACGGCCGCCGCGCTCTCGGCGGTGGCGGCGCGCCGGGCGGCCGGATAGGTTCCGCTCGGCCTTCAGGAATACCCCTGGGGTCATTACGGTGGAAGAGAGCTCCGAATCCACCCCCGGGGTGCGTCGACTGTGAGGTCGACCGGTGAGGAGTCGCCGCCGTGCATGCCGTCGAGACCCTCGAACTGGAAGGCCTGGGCAACCGCAGCTATCTGGCGGGCGGTGCCGCCGTCGCCGTGGCGGTCGACCCGCCCCGCGACATCGACCGGGTCATCGCGGCCGCCGCCCGGCGCGGGGTGCGGATCGGCCTCGTGGCGGAGACCCATGTGCACAACGACTACATATCCGGCGGGCTGGAGCTCGCCCGGGTCACCGGCGCCCGGTACCTGGTGCCAGCGGCCGCCGCGGTCTCCTTCGCCCGTACCCCGGTCGCCGACGGCGACACGATCCCGGTGGACGACGGCCTGACCCTCCGGGCCCTCGCCACCCCCGGCCACACCCCCCACCACACCTCCTACGTCCTTGAGGAGCACGGCCGGCCCGTCGCCGTCTTCACCGGCGGCTCGCTCCTCATCGGCACCGTCGGCCGGCCGGACCTGGTCGAGCCCCGGCTCACCGGGCGCCTGGCCCGCGCCCAGCACGCCTCCGCCCACCGGCTGGCCGACGAGCTCGACGACGACGTGCCCGTCCTGCCCACCCACGGCTTCGGCAGCTTCTGCTCGTCCTCCCCGGCCCGGGGCGACGCCACGACGATCGGCGCCGAACGCCGGACCAACGCCGCCCTGACCGAGGACGTGGAGACCTTCGTCGCCGGACTCCTCGCCGGCCTGGACGACATCCCCGCCTACTACGCCCACATGGGCCCGGCCAACGCCGCCGGGCCCGCGCCCGTCGACCTCACCCCGCCCCGGCGGGCCGACGCGAACGGGATCGCCGCGCGGCTGGCGGCGGGGGAGTGGGTGGTGGACCTGCGCCGGCGCGTCGCCTTCGCCGAGGGGCACGTCGCCGGTTCGTTCAACTTCGAGGGCGACGGGCAGCTCGCCACGTATCTCGCGTGGCTGATCCCCTGGGGCAAGCCCCTCACCCTGCTCGCCGCCGGCCCAGAGGAGCTCGCCGCCGCGCAGCGGGAGCTGGTGCGCGTGGGCATCGACCGGCCGGCCTCGGCCGCCACCGGCACCCCCGCCTCCTGGGCCCGCCCGGGAGAGGCGCTACGCTCCTTCCGCCGTGCCACCTTCGCCGACCTCGCCGCCGCCCGCGCGGCAGGCGAGCCGATGGTGGTGCTGGACGTGCGCCGGGACTCCGAGCGCGCGGCGGGCTTCGTCAGCGGCTCGGCGCACATCCCCGTCCACCAATTGCGCGACCGCGTCGGGGAGGTGCCACCGGGAGTGGTGTGGGCGCACTGCGCGGGCGGGGCGCGCGCGGCGATCGCCGCGTCCCTGCTGGACGCCGCGGGACGGAACGTCGTCGCCGTGGACGACGTCTTCGACGCCGCCACGGCCGTGGGGCTCACCGTCCCCGGGCGCGGCGCCGCCTGACCGTTCCCGTCCCATAGGAAGTGATCGAACGATGTTCCCGCAGTCCCTCCACGGCTTCGGCTGTCCCGGCCCGGTGCGCACCCGGCCACAGGAACGCGTCCGCCACGACCTCGCCACGACGGCCCGGGCCAGGGAAGGAGGGACCGAGAGCGGACTGCCGGCCGCCGGCGGAAGCCTCGGCGACGGCGTCATAGCGTGAGCGCCCTCATACTCGCCCTCGCCGCCGGAGCGGCGGTCGGGCTGGCACTGGGCGCGCTCGGCGGAGGCGGCAGCGTCCTGGCCGTACCCGCGCTGATCTATCTGCTCGGCTTCACCCCGGCGGCGGCCACCACCGCCAGCCTGCTCATCGTCGCGGCGACCTCCGCGACCGCCCTGTACGCGCACGCCCGCTCCGGGAACGTCCGCTGGAGGACCGGCGCGCTGTTCGCGGCCTCGGGACTCCTCCCCGCCGCGGCGGCCGGAGCCCTGGCGGCCCACCTGCCCCAGCGGGCACTGACCGCGGCCTTCGCGGCGATAGCCACCCTCGCGGCTGTGATGATGCTGCTCGCGACCCGCGAGAAGCCCGCCGGGAAGAAGCCCGCCGAGGAGGAACCCGAGCCGTCGCGCCGCGCCCCCGCCGGGGTCAAGGCCGCCGGGACCGGGGCCGGTCTGGGTGCGCTCACCGGACTGCTCGGCGTGGGCGGCGGCTTCCTCGTCGTCCCGACGCTCGTCACGGTGCTGGCCTTCGAGATGCAGGCCGCCGTCGGCACCAGCCTGCTCGTCATCACGACCAACTCCCTGGCCTCCCTGGCCACACGAGGCGCCACCGCCTCCGGCCTCGACTGGTCGGTCATCGCCCCGTTCGCCGCGACCGCGATCCTGGGCGCCTGGGACGGCAAACGACTGGCCGCCAAGGTGCCCGGCACCGCACTGCGCCGCGCGTTCGCGGTGGCCCTGCTGGCCGTGGCCGGCTTCATGCTCGTCGACGCCCTGACGTGAACCGTGCCACTCCCTGGGCACCGTGTGGGCGCAACGCTTCCCCCCGTTCTGGCGTTACCCACAGCGGTACGCACCGACGAGGAACGGCGGGGAAGATGGCCCACGACATCCAGGAGCCCTTGCGGGGGTGGAGCAGACTGAGCTCCCATGTCGTCCACCAGGGAGGCCATCTGACACTGCATCACGAACGCGTCCTGCAACCCGACGGCACGGAAGGGACGTACGACCGCGTCACCATCGCCGACGGCGCCAGAACCGTCGCCGTCGACGCCCGGGGCCGTGTTGCGCTGGTGGAGGACGCCTGCTACCCGCTGGGACGACGCCTGCTCCACGTACCCGGCGGTGCGATCGCCGAGGGCGAGTGCCCGAGGGAAGCGGCGCGGCGCGAGTGCGAGGAGGAGACGGGCCGAAGCCCCGGCACCCTCCGCCTCCTCACCGTCTACCACCCCCTGCCGGCCCGCACGTCCGCCGTGACGCACCTGTACCTCGGCACGGACCTGCGCCCGGGAGCCGGGCTGCACCGGGACCCGACCGAAGCCGGTATGACGGTGCGGTGGATCCCTCTCGACGACGCGGTGGCCGCCGTCCGGGCCGGGGAGATCACCGAAGCCGGAAGCGCCATCGGGCTGCTCTTGGCGGTCTCTGCCCTGGCCCGTCAGGAGTGACGCCCCGCCCCAGGAAGAAGCGCACCAGCCGGACCTTGTCCTCGCCCAGGACGGGCACGGCCCGTTCGACCAGCGCGTCCAGCCGGGCGCGCTCGTCGGCGGGCAGCGCCGCGTACGCGCTGCGGGCATCGGCCGGGCCCCAGCGCAGGACGGCGGTACGGGCTTGCTCGCGAAGCCGGTGGTCGGCGTCGTCCAGCAGGGTCAGATAGCACCGCAGCTGGAATATCCCGCGCTGCGCGGCGAGCAGCCGGAAGGCCGCCGCCCGGACGTGCCGGGGCCGGCCGGACGCGAGCCGTTCCCACAGCCATGGCTCGGGGAGCCGGTCCCCCGAGGAGACGAGCGCGGCGGACACCTCACGGGCGACGGCCGCCGAAGGGTCGTCCAGCAATGGCCGCAGGCGCTCGGCGTCGACCGCGCCCAGGGCACGCAGCGCGGCGACCGCCTGGGCTCGCACCCGCGCGACCGGGTGCGCGAGCAGTGGGTGGAGCAGTGCGGCGTCCTGGCGGCTGCCGCACTCGCCCAGACCGGCCGCCGCACCCGGCGGGACGTCCGTCAAGGGGCCGGCGCACAGCTCGCGGTAGTACGGCAGCGGGTCGGTGCCCTGCTGCCGCAGCACCCAGCGCGCGCAGGCGCGGACGATGCCCGTGCGGTCCGTGAGGAACGCCGTGGCCTCGGCCGAGCGCCCGGTCCGGTGGAGCGCGGTCACCCCGGAGGCGCGCACCCGCGCCGTCCGGGCGCGCAGCAGCGGGTCGAGGAGCTCACCGTGCCGGCCGTCCTTCGTGTGGGCGAGGACGGCGTCGGCACAGACGTCCTGGACGACCACGTCGGGATCCGTGGCCGCGATACGGGCGAGCCGGGCGGGGGAGAAGTGGTTCCGGCGGACGGCGATCCGGTGGCCGAGCCGCCGGATGGCCGGGTCGCGGCTGTCCAGCAGAGTGTCCGTCAGCTCGGCGTCGGCGTTCTCGAGGATCTCCATGAGCAGGCCGTGGGCGTGGACGCCGTGCTGTCGCGCCGCCGTGCGCAGCGCGACGGAGGCGATGAGGGCGACGGTGCGCGGCGCCGCGCCGGCCAGTCGGGCGCGCAGCAGGGCCCGGGCCAGGTCGCGGACCGGGCCCACCCAGTCCGAGCAGCGCACGGCCACGAGCGGCAGCAGCGCCGGGTACCCGGCGGTACGCTCCAGGGCGGCCTGGCGTACGCGTCCGTCGGGGTGGCACAGGGCGATGGCCAGGACCGGTTCGTCGGCGGGCGGTTCACCTGTCCGCAGCCAGGCCATGGAGGGCAGGCCGGACGGCCAGTACCAGTTGAGCCGCCGCACTCCGAGATCGAGGGTGACCCACAGCCGGGGGTCACCGGTGTCGAGAAGCGACTCCAGGGTCGTTCTCTTCTTCCCCTGGCGCCGGGCGGCGGTGGCAACCGCCAGGGCCAGGCCGTCGACGTCGGCGCGCCGGGTGTCCATAAGGGGCATTCCTTAGAAAGCGAGGGTGAAAGGGCCATCCTTCACCGGTTGTCATCCCGTGGACAAATGCTTTCCTTCGCCGTCGGTGGTGACCGGCGGACGCGTCTCAAGGACGACGGCCGTGCCGGCCACGGGCCGTCGCTCGTGCATGGTGAACCGCCGACCGGGCCGGAGGTGCCCCCAGAGCGAGGGGGTGAGGGGCGCGAGCCGTACCGTGGCGCGTCCGCCGGGCTCCAGGGCGTCCCTGCCCTCGACCCAGAGCGAGGCGATGGCGAACGCCGCGTCACCGGTGGGTGTGCGGTGCCCGATGTCCCACAGCGGCCGCAGCACCCCCGCGCCGGGGACGGGCATCCGGCGCGGGGCGTCCTCGGCCAGGGCCAGTTCAGCCCGGATGACGCCGTTGCGGGTCTCGTACGCGCGCCACCGGCACCAGGCCGTGCTCCGCTCCATCCGCAGCCGCCCGGCGGCGTCCGCGAGCGTCTCCCAGAAGGAGAGGGGCAGAGCGGGCCCGCGGCGGTGCTCCTCCAGCAGGTTGAGGGCGAACTCCCAGTCGTCCCGGACGAGACAGTCCCAGACGTCCCGCACCGTGAGGTCGTCCTCGGCGGCGGTGCTCTCGGGCACCAGCAGGGAGGCGGCTTCCAGCAGTCCGGGAACGTCCATCCGCCGATTGTCGTCGATCCGTGAACGAACCGGGGAACCGTCAGGCGTGCTGCCCCGCGAACGGCATGGGCGTGGCCGCCGCGTGGCGGCGGTAGCCGCCGGGAGGAAGGCCGTACGCGCGCTTGAACGCCTTGGCGAAGGCGAACTCGGAGCCGTAGCCGGTCCGGGCGGCGACGACGCTCAGGGGATGGTCGGCCTCCCGCAGGAGCCGTGCCGCCGTCGTCATCCGCCAGCGGGTCAGATAGGCGAGCGGTGGCTCCCCGACGAGGGTGTGGAACCGGCGGGCGAAGGCGGCCCGGGACGTCCCGGCGCGGGAGGCCAGGGACTCGACGCTCCACCGGGCCGCGGGGTCCTCGTGGATGGCCGTGAGCGCCGGGGCGATCACCGGGTCCCGGAGGGCGGCGGACCAGCCCGCCACCGCCGTCACCGGCTGCTCCTCCAGCCATGCCCGCAGCACGTACAGCAGCAGCGCGTCGATCAGCGCGGGCACGATGCCGGCCGCACCCGCCCGTTCCTCCTCCAGCTCGGCGCGCAGGAGCCCGACGGCGCCGGAGAGTTCGGGGTGCCGTCCGTGCCGGGTCTCCAGGTGGACGACCTCGGGCAGTTGACGGACCAGCGGGTGCGGCCGTCCCTGGTCCAGGTGGTAGGCGCCGCAGAGCAGCGTGGTGCGCGCGCCGTCGCCGCCCAGGGAGAACGCGCCGATCGGCGAACCCGGGCGGAACCGCGCCGGGCCGGCGTCGGCGGCGGGTGTGCCGGGGGCGTCGGCGAGGACGTGGCTGTGGTTGTCCCGGAGGAAGACCACGTCGCCGGCGTTCAGGGGGATCGGCTCGTGGCGGGGCGCGGCGTCGTCCGGGGAGAGGAGCCAGCAGCTTCCGCGCAGGACGACGTGGAATCCCGCCCCGGCCACCGGCGGCAGGCGCATCCCCCAGGGGGCGCGCCCCTCGGTGCGGACCGAGGCCGGGCGTCCCGTGCGCATCGATCCGAGCACTTCGGTGAGGATGTCCATGTGTGCGGCCCCCGTCCGTCTTCCGCGAATTCCCGCGTGATCGTCTCAGACGGCGGTCTCGTCCCGGACGGTGAGGACGATCTTTCCCTGGGTGCGGCCCGTGCCGAGCAGTTCGTGCGCCTTGGTCACGTCCTCCAGGGGGAAGGCCGCGGCGATGTGCGGACGGACGCGCCCGGCGTCGACGAGCGCGGCGATCCCGGCCAGGCCCTCGGCGTCCGGCTCGACGGACACCCCGGCGAAGCGCCGCCCGGCGGCCCGGACGCGCGCGGCGAGCTCCTGGTCGCGGTGCTGCATGATGCTGACGAGTATGCCGCCGGGGCGCAGGACGCTGAGCGAACGGTCGCCCTCGGCCGACGAGTCGAGGACCACGTCGAGGTCCTCGAACGCCTCGGTGAAGTCGGTGGTGCGGTAGTCGACGACCTCGTCGGCGCCGAGGCCGCGCACGAAGTCGTGCTTGGCTTCGCTCGCCAGCGCGATGACATGGGCGCCGCGCGCCTTCGCGATCTGCACCGCGAGGTGGCCGACGCCGCCGGCGGCGCGGTGGATCAGGACCCGGTCACCGGCCTTCACCTCGGCCGCCCCCACCAGGGACTGCCAGGCGGTGAGCCCGGCGAGCGGCAGCGCCGCCGTGTGCGAGTGGTCGAGCGAGGCGGGCCGCCGGGCGAGGTGGCCGGCCGGCACGGCCACGTACTCGGCGTATCCGCCGGCGGCGCGCGGGAAGAGCGGCATGCCGTAGACCTCGTCGCCGACCGCGAATTCCGCGCCCTCGGCGGCCTCCTCGACCACGCCGGAGACATCCCAGCCGATGCCGAAGGGCGGCTCGCCGAGCAGCGGGAGGAAGCCGGACCTGACGGCGGCGTCCACGGGGTTCAGGGCGGCGGCGTGGACCCGGACGAGCACCTCGCCGGCCTGCGGACGCGGTCGCCCGGTCTCCACCACCTCCAGGACCTCGGGGCCTCCGAAAGCGTTCTGGGTGACGGCGCGCATGGGGTTTCTCCTTGATCGGACTTTGACCGGATCGGCTTGATGGTCCAACCGTAGAGAGATCAACAGAGACGGAGAATGGCTTTCTGTCTTTCTTTCATGTCCGATCGTCTTGATGCGGGGCGGTACGTGAGGCGGTACGTGGGGCGGCGCTGCCGGACTCGGCATGCGGATTGGCGGCCGGGCCCTCGGTGCTCAGCAGGACGAGCACCGACGCCGGCCCGAGCCCCAGCGCGGCACGCCGCGCGTCCGCGTCGGCGCCGGTGAGCGCCGCGCGGACGCCCGCGAGGGAGGCGGCACCGCAGGGGCCGGAAGGGACGCCGAGGGACGCCAGGTCGGCGGCCGCGCGGGCGCTGCCGGCGTCCGTGACGGTGACCGCCGCGTCCAGGCCGTCCCGGAGCACCGGCCAGGCGAGATGGGAGACGGTGCCGCAGTTGAGGCCGGCCATGGTGGTTCCGCCGGTGGCCACGGTGACGGGCCGCCCCGCCGCGAGGCTCGCGGCGAGGCAGGCCGCGGCCTCCGGCTCCACCGCCAGCAGCGCCGGGGCCCGCCCGTCCCGGCGGCTCCGGTAGTGGGTGACGACGGCCTGGGCAAGCGAGCCCACACCCACGGGCACGGCCACGAGACCGGGCGCCCCCGCCCGGGCGAGCGCGAGCTGGGTGTCGATCTCGGCGCAGAGCGTGGCGTACCCCTCGACGATCCACGCCGGGATCCGCTCGTAGCCGGGCCAGGCGGTGTCCTGGACCAGGACCGCGTCCGGCGCGGCCGCCGCCCCGGCCGCCCGGCGCACCGCCTCGTCGTAGGTCCCTGAGACCCGGGTGACCTCCGCCCCCTCGGACTCGATGGCCGCCACGGCCTCCGGGTGGACGCCGTGCGCGACGAAGACGTGGGCGCGCCGGCCGAGCAGCCGGGACATCCGGGCCACGGCCCGCCCGTGGTTGCCGTCCGTGGCGGTCACCAGCGTCACAGGACCGGCGGCCCCCTCGGCTTTCCGTTCCGCGAGGACGCGTCGCACCGCCCAGGACGCGCCCAGCGCCTTGAACGCCGGCAGTCCCAGCCGGGACGACTCGTCCTTGACGAACACCCGGCCCACCCCCAACTCGACGGCCAGGGCCGGAAGTTCGATCAGTGGGGTCGGGGCGTAGCCGGGCAGGGAGGCGTGGAAGTCCCACGCGTCGGCGGGGGCGGGCTCGCACGTCCAGGACCGGGCGGCAGGACGGACGAACCACGACGGAGTGCGGGAAGAGGCGAAGTTCTCGGGCATGCCACCAGCGTGCGGCCGACCCCTTCGCACGGTCCAGCGCATGTTTCCCACCTATATTCATCAGGAAAACCGAACGTTCCTGAGGGGCGACGCCACCCATGTTCGACCTCCACCGACTCCGTCTGCTGCGCGAACTCAAGCACCGCGGCACCCTCGCGGCCGTGGCCGCCGCCCTCTCCTACAGCCCGTCCTCCGTCTCACAGCAGCTCTCCCAACTGGAGTCGGAGGTGGGCGTCCCGCTGCTCGAACCCGTGGGACGGCGGGTACGGCTCACCCCACAGGCGGAGATCCTCGTCGCCCACACCGAAGCGGTCATGGAACGCCTGGAACGGGCCGAGGCGGACATCGCCACGTCCCTCACCGACCTCACCGGCACCCTGCGCGTCGCCGCGTTCCAGACGGCCGCGCTCACCCTGGTGCCGGTCATGCTGGGCCTCCTCCGCGAGGCCCACCCCCGGCTGCGGGTCCACGTCACGCAGATGGAACCGGAACGAGCCCTCCCGGCGCTCCAGGCCCGCGACTTCGACCTGGTCGTCGCCGAGGAGTATCCCGGCCACCCCACGCCCCGGCCCGCCGGCCTCGAACAGGAACACCTGCTCGACGACGCCCTGCGCCTGGCCCTCCCGGAATCACCGGAAGTCGCCGGCGGCCCCACGGCCGCCCTGCGCGCCCTCGCGGAACGGCCCTGGGTGATGGAACCGGAGGGCAGCACCGCCCGGCACTGGGCCACCACCCTGTGCCGCGCCGCCGGCTTCGAACCCGACGTACGGTTCGAGAGCACCGACCTGCTCCTCCACCTCCGGCTCGTCGAGGAGGGCCACGCCGCGGCCTTCCTGCCCGACCTCGTATGGAACGGCCGTCCCCCGACCGTCGCGCTCCGCCGGCTCCCCCGTGGCCGGGGCGCGCGCACGATCCTCACCGCGGCCCGCCGGGGCGGCGGCCGCCACCCGGCCGTCGAGGCCTGCCGCGACGCCCTCCGAAAGGCGGCCGGGGCGTGAGAAGACGCCGACGGCGGCCGGAAGCCGGCGGGGGCGCCTCCTGTCGTACGGCGTGACACCAGTGCCTCCACGCGCCCTCACCGCCCGGAGCGGGCCGGTTTGTCCCGTGGGGAGAAATGAGTACGGGGTCCGCCGTCGCACACCCCCAACGGGTCGTCGGCACGGGGCCCGGGCCGGGACGGCGGGCGCCGACCGCCGCGCCGTCGCTCGCCTACGGGATCGAGGTGACCGGGTGCGTACGACCATCGAGGACTTCGGCGAGGACTCCGGCGACCCGGACCGCCGGCTGGGCTCCGACCCCGTCGCGATCGTCGGCCTCTCCGGACGGTTCCCCAAGGCCCGCGACATCAGGGAGTTCTGGGACAACATCGTGGCGGGCCGCGACTGCTCGGACACCGTGCCCGAGAGCTGGTGGCGCCCGGACCGGTACTACGACCCCGACCCCTTTGCCGAGGACAAGACGTACTGCCGTCGCGGCGGCTTCCTCACCCCCGAGATCTTCGACCCGCTCGAATTCGCGATGCCACCGAACACGATGGACTCCACCGGACTGGTGCAACTGCTGAGCCTGGTGGTGGCCAAGGAAACACTGAATGACGCGCGACGCGGCAGGGACGACTGGTGCGCCCCATCCCGTACCGGCGTGGTCCTGGGCGTGTGCGGCACCAACTCCACCCTCATCCCGCTCGCCGCCCGCCTCCTGGTCCCCGAAATGGTGGAGACCATGCTCGCCGTGGGCGTCCCCGAGGCGCAGGCGAAGGAGATCGTCCGGGCCCGGCTCGCGGCCCTGCCGCCCTGGACCGAGGACTCCTTCCCCGGCATCCTCGCCAACGTCGTCTCCGGACGCGTCGCCAACCGCCTCGACCTCGGCGCCGCCAACCACACCGTCGACGCCGCCTGCGCCAGCTCCCTGGCCGCCGTCCGCTGCGCCGTGGACGAACTGATCTCCCGCCGCGCCGATGCGATGCTCACCGGCGGCTGCGACGCCGACAACTCGATCGTCTCTTTCATGTGCTTCAGCAAGACCCCCGCCCTCTCTCTCACCGGCACGGTCCGCCCCTTCGACGCCGAGGCCGACGGCACACTGGTCGGCGAGGGCATCGGCATGCTGGCCCTGCGCCGCCTGGCCGACGCCGAGCGCGACGGCGACCGGATCTACGCCGTCCTCAAGGGCCTGGGCGGTTCCAGCGACGGCAACGCCCAGAGCATCTACGCCCCCTGCGGCGCCGGGCAGACCGCCGCGCTGCGCCGCGCCTACGCCGACGCCGGCTGCCCACCCGCCACCGTGGGGCTGATCGAGGCGCACGGCACCGGCACCCCCGCCGGCGACGAGGTCGAACTCACCGCGCTCAACGACCTCCTGACCACCCCCGACGACCGGCACTTCGTGGCCGTCGGCAGCGTCAAGTCGCAGATCGGGCACACCAAGGCCGCCGCCGGCGCGGCCGGGCTCATCAAGGCCGCGCTCGCCCTCCACCACAAGGTGCTGCCTCCCACCATCAACGTCACCACCCCCCACGCGCAGGCCGTCCGCCAGGACGGCGCCCTTTACGTGAACACCACGGCCCGGCCCTGGGTGCGCGACCTCTCCGGCACGGCCCGACGGGCCGGGGTCTCGGCGTTCGGCTTCGGCGGCGTCAACTACCACGCCGTCCTCGAAGAACACCAAGGCCCCCTCACGGAGCGGGAGTACGCGCTCCACGACACCCCCTCCGCGTACCTCTGGCACGCCCCCGACGGAGCGGAACTGCTGCTGCGACTGGAGCGCGGCGACCCACCCGATCCCGGACCGGCCCCCGCGTCGCACGCCCGCCTCGGCTTCGTCGCCACAGGACGGCCGGAGTACGAGGAACTGCTCGCACTCGCCGTCGCCCGATTGCGCGACCACCCCGGCGACGACACCTGGCACCACCCAAGCGGCATCCGTTACCGCACCCGGGCCCTGCCCCCCGGCGCCAGAACAGGGGCACTGTTCGCGGGCCAGGGAAGCCAGTACCCCGACATGGGCCTGCGCGCCGCCCTCGCCCTGCCCCCGGTGCGCGCCGCCTTCGACGCCGCCAACGCCCGTTTCCCCGCCGCCGACAGCCTGGCCCGCGCGGTCTTCCCCCCACCGGGGACCGGTGACGCCACCCTCCACGGCGAACGACTCCGGCGCACCTCCCACGCCCAGCCGGCCATCGGCGCGCTCTCCACGGGCCAGTACCGCTACCTGCGCGAGCTGGGCTTCGCCCCACACGGACTGCTCGGCCACAGCTTCGGGGAGCTGACCGCCCTGTGGGCCGCCGGCGTACTCGACGACGACACCTTCACGGCCCTGGCCCACGCCCGGGGCCAGGCCATGGCACGACCACCCGGCCCCGGCCACGGCCCCGGCGCCATGGCCGCCGCACGCATGAGCCGCGACGAACTCGCCGGACTCCTCGCCGCACATCCCCAACTGATGGTGTGCAACCACAACGCCCCCGACGAACAGACCGTCGGCGGCCCGACCGCCGCCGTACGGCACTTCACCGACGAGTGCGCCGCACACGGCCTGCCCGTACGACTTCTGCCGGTCGCGGCCGCCTTCCACACCCCGCACATCGCCCACGCCGCCGGGGAGTTCGCGGCCGCCTGCGCCGAGGCCGCCTTCGCCCCGCCCGCGCTGCCCGTCCACGCCAATACGGCCGGGGCGTCCTACGGCGACGACGCGGACGCCAACCGCCGCACCCTGGTGGAGCAGCTGCTGCGCCCCGTCGACTTCGCCGCCCGTCTGGAGGAGATGTACGCCGACGGCATCCGGGTCTTCGTCGAGTTCGGCCCCCGGCGGATCCTCACCGGGCTCGTCGAACGGACCCTCGGGGCCGACCGGGTGGAGGCCATCGCCTGCGACGCCGGGCCCGGCACGGACGCCTGCGCGGCGCTCAAGCGGGCGGCCGTACACCTGGCCGTCCTGGGCCTGCCCCTCACCGGCATCGACCGCTACACGGCCCCACCCCGCCCTGAGCGCGGGACGCCCTCCAGGGTGGCCCGCCGCCTGGACGGCCCGTTCTTCGCCGTGGAGAAGCTGCGCGGCGCCTACGAGGAACTGCCGGCCCGGCACTCCGCCGCCGGGGAGCGGGCCGAGCCGGAGAGCCCGCCCGCCCCGTACACACCGGCGGCCCGGGCCGAGGAGACCGAGCCGCTGACCCGCGCCGCCACCGACCACCTGGCCGCGCACGCCCGCTACATGGACAGCGAGGTCCGCACCACCGAACAGCTCGGTGCGCTCCTCGCCAGGGGTGCGGCGGCCGGCCGGATGGACGCGTCGCTGCTCGCGGCCGTCCAGGCGATCGCCGCCCACAGCATGGCCCTGGGCGAGACGCACGCCCGCGCGGCCGAAGCGATCTCCGGGCTTCTGCGCCCGCCGGAACAGGACGACCCACCCGTGCCCGTACCGGCGGCGGCCGATACCGCGGTGGCGGCACCCCGCCCGGACGCCGGGCCGCAGGACGGGAGCCCGCTCGCCGAGGGCAGGTCGGCGCTCGCCGAGCTGTGGGCGGTCCAGCAGGGGGAGGCCGCGGCGACCGGCACGATGGACGTCGGCACGGTCGACCCCGACGAGGTCGAGCGGAGCTTCCGTGCCGTGATCGCCGAAAAGACCGGCTACGACGTCGACATGATCGAGCCCGACATGGACATCCAGGCGGACCTCGGCATCGACTCCCTGAAGCAGGTCGAGATCGGCGCCGAGATGTGGCGCCGCTATCCGGTGATCGCCCGCAGTGATATGTACCGGTTCAGCGAGGCCCGGACGGTACGCGAGCTGACGGCCATCGCCCAGGACATCATCACCGACCCCAAGCCACGGCTGATCTCACCGATGGTGGGCACCTCCCTCGGCAGCGCCTGGGTGACCCCCGCGGACCTGCCCGCCGTCGACGTCCGGGACCGCGCCTACCCGGAGCGGCCCCACGCCCTGCTGATCGACGACGCGGGCGGGCTCGGCCGCCTCCTCACCGACGCCCTCACCACCCGGGGCTGGAGCGTCAGCCGGCTGGCCCTCCCCGGCACCGGCACCGGCACCGGCACGGAGACACCCCGTCTGACGGACTGGGAGGAGGACACCCTGACCGCCCGCCTCGCCGAGCTCCTGGCGGACGGGACGCGTCTCGACCTGTGCGTCCTGCCCGTCAGCCGCGAGGCCGGCGCCCGCGACGGCACGGACGCCGATGGGACAGGCGACGACGGGACGGACACCGCCGCCGACCGGGTCATCACCCGCCTCCGGCACGCGATCCTGGTGGCCAAGCACACCCGCCCCGCCCTGGAGGCGGCCGCCCGGACCGGCACCCGCGCCGGCCTGGTCGCCGTCACCAGGCTCGACGGGGCGCTCGGCTACGCCGGTTCGGGCGGCGACACCGCGGCCGCCCTCGCGGGCGGACTCGGCGGACTGGTCAAGACCCTCGCCCTGGAGGCGACGACCCTGTTCTGCCGCGCCCTGGACCTCGCCCCCGGCCTGTCCGACGAGGAGGCCGGAGCGGCCTTCGCCGCCGAGCTCGCCGACCTCGCCGGCGACGTACGGGAGGTCGGCGTGGACGCGACCGGCCGCCGCACGCCCCGGGTGTCCCACACCCCGTGGCCCCGGACCCCGACGGCCGCCACCGATATCGAACTCGCCGAGGACGATGTCCTGTTGGCAACCGGCGGCGCCGGAGGCATCACCGCCTGGTGCGTCGAGGAACTGGCGCGCGCCCACCGCTGCGGCTGCGTCCTGCTCGGCCGTACGCCCCTGACGGACGAGCCCGGCTGGGCCGCCGCGCTCGGCAGCCCGGAAGAGCTGCGCGCCGCCCTGGAGGCCCGGGCGCGCGACGCGGGGGAGGACCCCGGCGAGGAACCGGCGCGCACCCGCGTCGAGGACGCCCTCGGCCTGCTCGTCCGGCAGCGCGGCATCCGCACGTTCCTGGACACCCTGCGCTCGTACGGCGCCGAGGCCGCGTACGTGGCGGCCGACGTCCGCGACCCGGACGCGGTGGCCACGGCCCTGGCACCGTACGCCGCCCGGATCACCGGTGTCCTGCACGGCGCGGGCGTCCTCCGGGACCGGCCGCTGGCCGAGGCGGACCCGGACGGCATCGCCGCGGTCGTGGACACCAAACCGGCCGGCCTGCGGAACGTGCTCGCGACCCTGGACGCCGCACGGCTGCGGCACCTGGTGCTCTTCACCTCCGTCACCGGCGTCTGGGGCAACCTGCGGCAGGCGGACTACGCCCTCGCCAACGAGGCGCTCAACCGCTTCGGCTGCGCCTGGCAGGCCGCCCATCCCCACTGCCGCGTCGTGCCGGTCGCCTTCGGGCCCTGGACCGAGGGGATGGCCGCGGACCTCCACCAGCTCTTCACCGAGGTCGGCGTGCCCGTGCTCTCCAGGGAGGAAGGGTGCGCACGGTTCCTGGAGCTGATGGCTCCCGGCCGGGGCGGCGGGGTGGCGCTCGTCGGCCCGACCGTGCCGCTCTTCCAGCGGGCCGACCTGCTCCCCGACGCCGGCCTCACCGCGCACCGCGTGCTGACGGGGCTCGGCGAGGAGCCCGTCCTGCGGGCGCATCGCGTCGCCGGGGTGCCCATCCTGCCCATGACGGCCGCCGTGGGCTGGGCCCTGGGCACTGTCGAGCGCGTCCACGGGGGAGCCCGGCCGGTCGTCGAGTGCCGGGACGTCAGGATCGCGCAGGCGATCACCTTCCCGCCCGGGCATCCCGAGCGGTTCCGCGTCCGGCTGGCCCGCGACGCGCGTCCGGCGGTCGTGCCGTTCGTCCACGTGAGCGTCGACGACGCGGGAGAACAGGGGAAACCGCGCTTCGAGGGCCGTTTCCGGCCGGCGGACGGGCCGGGCGAGGCACCCGTGACGAGCCTGCCGCCGTACACGTTCACCGACGAGCCGCACTCCGGCTACCGCGACGGCCGGCTCTTCCACGGTACGGCCCTCAACGGACTGCGCAATGTCCTGGACGAGGCGCCCGGCCATCTGGTGATCACCGCCAGGATGCCCGACCCGGCGTTCGCCCACGGCGCGTTCGCGGGGCGGCTGTACAGCCCCGCCCTCGCCGACCTGCTGATGCAGGGTGCCCTTCTGGCCCTGCTGGCGCTGGCCGGCGGCGAGGAGATTCCCGTACCCGTCTCCGTCGAGCGCCTGGAACTGTTCGGCCCGCTCCCCGACGACGAGCCCTTCGTCATCACCGTCGACGTCGACGAGGCCCCGTCCCCGACGACGTTCTTCTCCCAGTGCGTGCTGACCGCCTGCGCGCCCGACGGCCGGATCCACCAGAGGTGGAGCGGCGTCCGCATGGTGTGGATCGAGCCGGCCGCCCTGGCCGACGGCATTGCCACCCGGGGCACGGCGGGCCGGAAATGATCAAGGAGGAATCCTCATGGACGAACTCGGATTCGAGGGGATTCCGCTGCCGCGACCGGCCGTTACTCCGGCCGTCGCTCCGGCCGCTGCTCCAGGGCCTGCTCCGGAGGCCGTCGTTCCGGCGCTCGGCCCGGAGACCATCGGCCCGGAGACCATCGGCCCGGAGACCATCGCCCCGGAGACCGCAGCGTCCCTCACGGCGCGGCTCGTCGAGCGTCTCCAGCACACCCACGCCCGTGTCCTGGCGGCCCATCAGGCCGTCATCGCCTGGCAGCTCGCCCGCGTCGCACGCCCGGCGGACCTCTCCCCGGCCCCCGCCCCAGCCGTACCCGTGCCCTTGCCCGCGCCGGCCCGGCCCGGCGACGCCGTGGCGACGATCCTGTCCGCCGCCGCCCGCGCGCTCCGGGCCGCGGGCACCGGCCCGTATCCGGGGAGCGCGGTGGTCACCTGGTGGGACGAAGCGCCCGAACTCCCCGACACCGCGCCGCGCGCCGAGCGCGACGGCGAGGAGTGGCGGATCGGCGACGGGGAGCGGACCTTCGCCGTCCTGGTACCGCACGGGCCGCAGGACTCCTGGCCCGAGTCCCCGGTCCCGCGCTTCCCTCCCGACCCCCGCCCGCTGGCCCGTGCCACGGTGACCCGGCTGACCGCCGCCGATCTCGACGCGCTCGCCGCCGGTGACATCGCCCGCGTCCTCGGGGCCGCCTTCGACCAGAGCGGCCGGCCACCCGCCACCCTGCCCGCGCCCTGGCCCGCCCGGCTGCTGGACACGGTCACCCTCGCCGACCCGCGCGGCGGCCGGAGCGCGCAGGGCCTGCTGTACGCCACCACCCGGCTGCCCGACCGCGCCGGGGAGGCCTGGCCGCACTGCGTGGCGGCGGCCCTGGAACTCCTCCGCGTCCACGCCTTCCACCAAGGCCTCCACCTGTGCCTGCCCGGCGCCCGCGCCACCCTCCCGGCCCGGCGGCCCGTCCTGGTGGACGTCCGCGACACCCCGGCCCCGCCCGGCGCGGAACTCCGGCTGGAGGCCGAGATCACCGCTACCGGCATGCTGCCCAGGCCGTATGCGACCGCCGACTGCGAGGTCACCGTGGCCGGCCGCTCCCTGGTACGGCTGCGGGACCTGGGCGTCGTACTCAAGGAGGGGCCGGGACAGGACGCCCTGGACCCCGGCCGGCCCAGCCTCCGCAGGAGCGTCACCGGCAAACGCGTGATCGCCGACGAACTGCACACCGCGATCTTCGCCGAGGGCGACCTGGGCACCGTCCCACTGCCCGGGAGCACCACACGCGTCACCGGCCGGGTCCGGCCCAGGCTGCCCCGAGGGGACTTCCGCATGCTGGACCGCGTCGTCGACAGGGACGGGGAGTGGGGCGAATACCGCCCCGGCAGCTGGGGCCTCGCCGAGTACGACGTCCCGGCCGACCCCTGGTACGTACGGGAGAACGGCGGGACGATGCCGCAACTGGCCCTCATGGAGACCGCGCTCCAGGCGGCGGGCCTGTTCAGCGGCATGCTCGGGGTCGCGGGCGCGTACCCCGACGGGCACCTCTCCTGCCGCAACCTCGACGGCAGGGCGCGGCTGCTCCGGCACGTCGACACACCGGGCACCACCGTGGAGCAGCACGTCACCCTGCGGTCGCACTCGCCCCTGCCCGACGGCGTCATGCACCGCTACGACTTCCGGCTCCGCGCGGGCGGCGAGCCCTTCTACGCGGGGGAGGCCGTCCACGGCTTCTTCACCCCAGAGCTGCTGGCCGAGCAGCAGGGCCTGGACGGCGGTACGTACCGGCCCCCCTGGCTGGAACGCCACCCGCCCGCCCCCGCCGACGTCCGCCGGCTGGACCCGCGCCGGGACCTCCGGCCGGGGCGCGGCCGCCTCGCGCTGCTGGAGGACGTGACGCTCGTACCCGGCGGCGGCGACCACGGTGCCGGATACGTCCTGTGCGACAAACCCGTGCGGCGCGACGACTGGTTCTTCCACCACCACTTCTTCCAGGACCCCGTGATGCCGGGCTCCGCCGGGGTGCAGATGCTCTACCAGGCGGTGCACGCCTACGCCCTCCACACAGGCCTGCTCGACCACCTCGTCCGCCCCCGCTCGCACATCGCCGTCGGGGAGGAGCTCCACTGGTCGTACCGGGGGCAGATCCTGCGCGAACACCGGCGGGTGCGCGGCGAAGCGCACATTCGTGAGGTGCGCCGCGAGGACCGGCGGGTCCTGCTGCGCGCCGACGGCAGCGTCTGGCGCGACGACCTGCGCATCTACCAGGTGGACAACATCGCGGCCGACATCCGCGGGGAGGCCGCGTGACCACGCGGGCGAGGGGAGCGACGATGACACCCGCTCAGGTGCGGTACGACACCGACGGCGTCCACGCGGTCCTGGCCGACCTGGACCGCCCCTGCTACATCGTCGGCGACGGCGGCCGTGTGGGCGCCATGAACGCGCCGCCCGTCCCCGGTGACGGCTTCACCGTCCTGGCCGCCGTCGCCCCGCAGCACCCCGACCGGCTCGGCTCCGCCGAGTTCCGTCACCACCACGGCGTCCGCTACGCCTATATGACCGGCGCGATGGCCGGTGGCATCGCCTGCGAGGACCTGGTCATCGCCGCCGCCAGGGCCGGGCACCTCGCCTCCTTCGGGGCCGCCGGACTCCCCGAGGCCCGGATCGACACGGCCTTGGAGCGGCTGGAACGTTCCCTCGGCTCCGACGGGGTGCCGTACGCGTGCAATCTCATCCACAGCCCCATGGCACCCGGCCAGGAACGCGCCTGCGTCGACGCCTGCCTGCGCCACCGAGTGCGCTGCGTGGAGGCCTCCGCCTTCGTCCAGCTCACCCCCGACCTGGTGCGCTACCGCCTCGCCGGGCTCCACCGCGACCCGGGCCCCTCCGGGGTACGGGCCGAGCACCGGGTCGTCGCCAAGGTCTCCCGCCCCGAGACCGCCGGACTGTTCCTCCGCCCGGCCCCCGAGGAGCTGACGGCCGCCCTGGTGGCCGACGGGCACGTCACCGCCGAACAGGCCGCGCTCGCCCGCACGGTGCCGCTCGCCGACGACATCACCGTCGAGGCCGACTCAGGCGGCCACACCGACCGCCGCCCCCTCGCCGTCCTGCTGCCCGCCGTCATCCGCCTGCGCGACCGCGTCGCCCGCGAGCACCCCGCCACCGCGCGGGTCCGCGTCGGCGCGGCGGGCGGCATCGGCACCCCGGAGGCCGTGGTGGCGGCCCTCGCGCTGGGCGCCGCGTACGTCGTCACCGGATCGGTCAACCAGGCCGCCACCGAGGCCGGCACCTCACCGGCCGTCAAACGGCTGCTGGCGGACGCGGGCCTGGCCGACTGCGTCATGGCCCCGGCCGCCGACCTGTTCGAACAGGGCGTGACCGTCCAGGTCCTCGCCCGGGGCACCATGTTCCCCGGCCACGCCGGCCGGCTGTACCGCCTCTACCGCGACCACGACAGCCTGGCCGCCCTGCCGCCCGCGGAACGCCGCTACCTGGAACAACGCGTCCTGCGCCGCCCCCTCGAAGAGGTCTGGCGCGACACGGCGGACTACTTGGCGGCCCACCACCCGTCGTGGCGCGAGCGCGCCGAGCGGGATGCCAAGTTCCGGATGGCGATGGTCTTCCGCTGGTACCTGGCCATGGCCTCGCGCTGGGCCGTCACCGGGGAGGCCGGGCGCAAGGGGGACTGGCAGATCTGGTGCGGGCCCGCCATGGGCGCCTTCAACGCCTGGACGGCCGGCAGCGCCCTGGCCGATCCCGCCCGGCGCCAGGTCACCGCCATCGCCCACCACCTCCTCCACGGCGCGGCCTTCCACGCGCGCGTCACCCGGCTCCGGCTGGCGGGCGTACGGTTCCCGGCCGCCTGCGCGGAGTACCGGCTGCCCGCGGCCGGGGTGACGGTCAGGGGTTGACGAAGAAGCCGCTGAACCGCGGGGCGAGCCACGGCCTGCGGCCGCCGGGACGCATCGCACCGCGGACGACCGCCTTCCAGAGAGGGGTACGGCGGAAGGCGATCAGCAGCAAGGTCCTCGGATCGGTCGTGATCCGGCAGTCGTAGGCACGCGGCGGCGCGTCCCGGGTCACCGTCGCGACCCCGTCGTCGACGACGACCGCCAGCCGCGGCCCGCCCTCGACGGCGAGGTCGTAGGCGAGACGGACGCCCCGAGCCCGCGCCGCCTCGACCGCGAACGGCATCATGGTCGGCATCGACTGCCCGAGCACCAGACGCGCGTCGTCCGGCGTGATCACCCAGGGCAGCCGGGCGCCACGAGCGATGTCGAGGCCGTGGAGAAGGGTCTCGCTGAGCATCATGCCGGTGGCCGCGGCCAGGGTGATGGCGACGTCCGGCCCGTACCAGGGCGTGGTGACGGGCGCGTCCGGCGCGAGCCCCTCGGTGACTCGAAGAAACGTTTTGCCCCGTTCCAATACCAGCTCGTCGAGACACGTGCGCGCCTCCTCGCCGATCAGGCCGAGGGACTTGGAGTTGACCGAGGCGACCCGCTCGGCGAAGGTGCTGTCACCCGTCGGCAGCACGCTGTCCCAGTCCTGGAACTCATGCGTGAACGCGGAGCTGTACGCCACGTAGACAGCGCACACATGCGCACCGACGTCGCCCACCGTCCACGGCGGCACCCCCGAGGGCACCTCCGGGTCGGCGACATCGCGCAGCAAACCCGCCAGCCGCGCCACCGCGGCCCGCAACGCCGCACGGGCCCTCTCGTGCTCGGCCCCGGCATCGAACCGGCCGGCAGTACCCATGGCCCACCCCTTCGGCGACGGACGGCCCGCAGGGTACCGCGAGGCTCGTGGTCATGACAGGGGAAGGGCGGCGGAACGGTTCAATCGCCCGCGCCGCTCCCGTCCTGGCGCCGGTAGACGGAGTGCTGGACGTGCTCCTTGGCCGGGCCGGCCGTCCGCCAGCGCACCCGCCATTCGCCGGGGGAGACGACCGTGAAGGTGCCGTCGTAGAGGTCGGCGCCGCACGGGTGGCGCGTGTGCCAGAGGCCCGTGCGGAGGTCCAGGTCGTGGAAGGGACGGCCGTCGGCGAAGGTCACCTCGGCGGTCCCGTCCGGGCCGGGCAGGAGCCCGAGCGTACGGCCGGCGCGGTTGACCGTGCCGTTCCAGTCCAGCTCGCCATCCTCGACGTGGAGCAGACGGGAGCCGTCGCCGTCCGCCCGGAACTCGGCCGTGCCGCGATACGTGCCGACCGACCCGGTGGCCAGGTCGGTGAGCGTACGGTCGACCGTCCAGCGGCCGGTCAGGAAAGCCAGGACGTCGGAGACCGGGAACACGGCGGTCGGCCCGGTCGGCCCGGTCGGCCCGGACTGCCCGGACTGCCCGGACGGGGGAGCGGTGGCGGCGGCGGAGCTCATGCCCTCAGTATCCGCCGCCCCGGCGGCCGGCTCGCGCAGGGCAGCCGCTCCCGTTCGCCCGTGGCGCAACCGGTCCGCTCCTGGCGTACTCCTGTTCCCTCAGCGGTCTCCGCGCGCAGACTCAGCCGCATGAGACTTCTGGTGATCGGTGGATCCGTGTTCCTGGGCAGGGCTTTCGTCGAGGAGGGGCTGCGGCGCGGCTGGGAGGTGACGGTCTTCAACCGGGGCAGGACCCAGGCCGACCCGGACGGCGTCCGGGTGATCCGGGGCGACCGCGAGCGCCCCGAGGACCTCGCCCGGCTCGCCGGAGAGGGGCCCTGGGACGCGGTCGTGGACGTCTGCGGGTACGTCCCCCGCGTCGTGAAGGCCTCGGTCGAGGCCCTGGCCGGGTCGGCGGCCACATATCTGTACGTGTCCTCCATAAACGCCCGCCCCGGCTGGCCCGCCGAGCCCGTGGACGAGAGCTCGCCCCGGCACGACTGCGCCCCGGACGCGGGCCCCGGCGACGGGGACTACGGCAAGCTCAAGGTCGGCTGCGAACGGGCCGTGGAGGAGAGCTTCCCCGGGCGCGCGCTGATCCTCGAGCCCGGCCTGATCATCGGGCCGCACGACCTCGCGCGCCGCCTCACCTGGTGGCTGCGCCGGGCCGGGCAAGGCGGCCGGATGGTCGCGCCGGGCGCGCCCGACCGCGGGATGCAGCTCGTCGACGCCCGTGACATCGCGGTGTTCGGCCTGGACCGGATCGTGGCCGAGGACGCCGGGACGTACCTGGTCAGCGGTACGCCCGCGAACACGACCTGGGGCGAGTTCCTGGGCACATGCGTGGCCGTGACCGGCGGTGAGGCGGAGCTGGTGTGGGTGGACGACGAGATCCTGCTGGAGCACGAGGTCGCCGTCTGGACCGAACTCCCGCTGTGGGCCCCGGAGTACGGGGAGACGGCCGCGGTCTGGCGGCCCAGCTCGGCCAAGGCCGTCGCCGCGGGGCTGCGCTGCCGCCCGGTCGAGGAGTCCATCCGCGACACCGCCGCCTGGCTGTTCGGCCCCGGCGGCCTCGACGAGGCGTTCGGCCCCGACCGTACGGGCCGGGAGGCGCGGCCCATCACACCCGAACGGGAGCAGGCCCTGCTGGCGGCTGCGAGCCGGCCCCGCCCGCTCCCCGGAAGCGATCAAGATCGGCGGAATATGGAATAACACCGGGGGAATTCACGCCTGTTATGCCAAGCTGACGTTCATGCTCGATCACATAGCGATCCAGGTACGGGACGTCGCCGCGAGCGCGCGGTTCTACGACGTCGCCCTCGCGCCGCTCGGCGGCGGGCGCACCAAGACCTTCGGGGAGAATGTCGGCTTCGGTACCACCGGCCACACCCTGTGGCTCGTCCCGGCCGCCGACGGCGACGACGGCCCGGCCCGTGAACTGCACGTCGCCTTCACGGCGCCCGACCGCGCGGCTGTCGACGCGTTCCACGCCGCCGCCGTCGCGGCCGGAGCCGAGTCCCTGCACGCCCCACGGGTGTGGCCGGAGTACCACCCGTCGTACTACGGGGCGTTCGTGCGCGACCCCGACGGCAACAACGTCGAGGCCGTCTGCCACACCCCGTAGCCCGGAGCCGCGCTCTTTCCGGCGCGGCTCCGGCGGGCTGTACGTTCCGTGCGTGCCCGCCCGATCCCGTACCGTCGCGCCGCCGGCTGAGCGCCGTTCACCGTGTGCCCCCGCGACCCGCCCCCCGGGTCAGGGACGTCAGCCAGACCACTCCCAGCAGGGCGACGACGAGTAGCCCGCCGTCGGAGAACAGCGTGTAGAGATGCCGCTGTTCAAGGGTGGGGTGCGGCATGTACCCGTTGTCGAACAGGGCGCGCTGTCCCGCGTTCGCCGTGAGCGCGTAGACCAGCCAGACCGCGATGCCGTTGACCGAGTCCCACAGCGCGTGGAGCACCGCCACCCCCATGTACGTGCCGACGACCCGGCTCGTGAGCCGGAAGCGGCCGTCGCTCCCGCGGTCGGAGAGCAGGGCGGCACCCAGAATGGCCGTCCACAGGCCATGGCCGAACGGGGCCAGGACGCCGCGCAGGATCTCCGTCTCCACGAGGTCGCGCAACGGCCGCCCGTGCAGGGTGAACAGGGCGTTGAACGCGTAGCCGGAACTCTCGAACGCCGCGAACCCGAAACCGACCGCCGCACCGAGCACCAGCCCCGTCCGCAGCCCCCGGGCGTCCGGACGCCGACGCAGGACGAACATCAGCGCCAGGGCCTTGACGGCCTCCTCGATCAGGCCCACGCCGAGGAACAGCGACAGGGAGGGGTGGAGCAGGTAGTACTCCAGGACGGACGCCCCGAGGACGCCCAGGACCCCGCCGACGACGAAACAGCCGAGCAGCAGGTCCACGCCCAGCACCCGGCCGTGCTTCTCGTAGGCCCACAGCGTGAAACAGCCGGGCACGAGAAAACTGCCCAGCAGGATCAGAGTCGGCAGCAGGTTCGAGTTCTGCGTCGTGTACGTGACCGCGACGGCGAGCAGCCACAGCACCAGCCCGCCGAGCAGGCACCGCCACCACAGGCCCGGCCGCGGGGCGACGGAAGGTGCCGGGGGCGGCGGCTCCGGGGCAGGCGCTGCCGGCCGGGGCCGGTGGGACCAGCCGGGGACGTCACTCATGGGCGCTGGACCCCCTGCGACGGTCGAACTCTCGGGTGCCACCTCGTTTTCCTGAGTGGCCGCCCGGAACCGGCGGCAAACACCCCGAGCGGGCGTTCACACGTTCGGCGGCACGCCTCACTCCTGTAGGTGATGCCGCCCGCCGAGCGCGCTCCGCATGCTGGTGGTGCCGGGCCGTCGGACCGGACGGCGCACGGCACCAGGACCGACCATGGACCTCCCGTCAGGCCACGCCGTCCAGCTGACGCTTGAGCCGTGCGAACAGCTCGCCGACGGCGGCGTCCGCGGCGGCGGACACCGGGAACAGGTTGAGGAAGCCGTGGATCAGCCCGGCGTAGGCATGGACGAACACCTCCACACCGGCGTCCTGGAGGGCCCGCGCGTAGGCCAGGCCCTCGTCGCGCAGCGGGTCGTACTCGGCGGTTCCGATGATCGCGGGAGCCAGTCCGGCGAGGCTCCGGGCCCGTAGCGGCGACACCCGCGCCGAGCCGCGCACGGCGGGGTCGTCGCCCGCGTAGAGGTGCTGGATATCGGCGATGTTCCCGCTGGTGAGCAGGTATCCGGAGCCGTTCTCGGCGCGCGAGGGGTACTCGCCGTCGAAGTCGGTCGCCGGGTAGGCGAGCAGCTGGGCCGCCAGCGGACGGCCCTCGTCCCGGAAGGTCTGGGCGATCACGGCGGCGAGGTTGCCGCCCGCGCTGTCCCCGGCCACGGCGACGCGGTCGCGCCGCGCCCCGTACTCCTTGACGTGCTCGGCGACGTGACGCGCCACGGCGAGGCAGTCCTCGTAGGAGGCGGGGAAAGGGTGTTCGGGCGCCCGGCGGTAGTGGACGGCGACGACGACCGCGCCGGTGTCCCGGCACAGCCGGCGGGTCACATGGTCGTGGCTGTCGAGGTCGCCGGTGATCCAGCCGCCGCCGTGGAAGTAGACCACCGTGGGGACCGGGCCCTCGTCCGCCGGCCAGTAGATCCGCACGGGGACGCCCCCGGCGGGCCCGGGCACCGCGCCGTTCTGCACGGAACCGACGGCGATGGGCTCGGCCGGCGCCGTCGAGGCGGACAGCCGCCGCTCGGCCTCGCGCAGCGCCTCGGGGTCGGTCGTCCGGACGGGGGCGGCGGCGACGGCGTTCGCCCGGTCGAGGAGGCCGACGAGATCCGGGTCGAGGGGCATGGACGGTGCCCTTTCCTTCGGACGGGTGAAATGGACGGGCCCGTCCGGAGGAAATGTCCCGGGCCGGCGGCCGCCGGCCCGGGAAGGCGCGGACGCGGCGCATGCCGCCATGATGAACGGCGATCAGCCCACGGGCCACTCGTGCGGTCCCGATGGCCCATCACCCCGCGCTTCCGCGCGGCCTTTCGGGGAAATGAAAAAAGGCGACCCCCGGTCGAGTGGTCGCCTTTACGGGCCCGGCACGCGGCCGGTGCCGTCGCCCGAGTCCTTACGCGAGGCCGTCGGCGGTCGCCTTGGGGGCCTTGGCGCGGCGCTTCTTGGCCTGCTGCGGGAGGGGCTGGGCCTCGCGGGAAGCGTCCAGGAACGGCTTCAGGGCCTCCAGGAGCTTCTCCATGGACTCCTTGCCGAGGTCCACCTCACGCCGCTCGTGGGTCATGCACGGACGGGTGGCCAGCTTGTGGCTGCCGTCCTCGTTCACCTCGTCGGTCTCGTATTCCTCGGTGCCCATGACCGGGGCCAGGATCTCGACGGTGAAGATGTCCTCCGTCACCTCGGGATTGAGGTCGTCGTGGAAAATACGCCGCCAGTACGTTGTGATTTCCTGCCCGCCGACCGGAACGGAGACCGGCTCGACGCCCGGGGCTTCCTTTTCGGATTCTTCAACCTGCTCGAACTTGACTGCCATTGGGCACTCCTTTTTCGTGGGGTCAGCCCCAAACGATATAAGAAACAGGCGTGTTGGGCCAATCGGCAAGGCGGGCGGAACCTTTGGGGTGAAGAGGGAATTTCGCCGCTTCCGGGAGGCCTGCCGGACACCCGCTCCGCCGCCCCGGTGCCGTGTCCGGCCGAGGCGACGGTGCGTCTCATCTCCTACATGTGAGGCCGTATGACGGCCCGACAGGCGTCGGCCGGTCAGCCCTGCTTCCGCTCCCGTTCCAGCGAAACGCGCACCCGGTCGACCCCGAGGCCGATCTCGTTCTCGTGCGGCACGGGCGGCGGCGTGTCGCGCAGCAGGTTCACGACCGCGTCGAGGTACTTCTGCCGCTCCTCGCGGGACTGCCGAGGCCCGGCCACCCCGGACTGCCAGGAGTCCTCCTTCCAGCGCTCGATGTCCACCTGCTGCTTGACGAACTCCTCGTTGTACTGCTCGGCCCGCTCCACCAGCGCGTCCCGGATCGCCTTGTCGTAGTGCCGCCGGAGCTGCTCCGGCAGTTTCCCGACGCGCTCCCGGGCCCGCTTCTCGATGCTCCAGGTGAGGATCCTGGAATTGGCCGACACCCGCTCGCGGTCCGCGTCGGTGGCCGCGTCGGCGCGCAGCCCGGCGAAGCGGCGCTCCACCGCGACGATCTCCTCGGCGGCGTCGTGGAGGATCACGGCCTTCTCGGCCTCGAGCTGTTCCCGCTCGGTCGCGAGGGCCGACTTCACGAGCCGCTCGAAGCCGTCGGCGCGGAACGCCTGGAAGGCCTCCTCCCACGCCTTGTCCCGCGTCTGCTGGAAGACCGTCACCGAGGGGATCTGCGCCTCCTGCCACTTCTGGCCGAAGTAGCGCGCGCCGTGGACCGTCAGCCCCAGCGGCCACAGCGGTGACACCGTCAGCGCGTCGCCGCCGAGGCAGGCGATCGTGTCCCCAGCGTCCGCTCGGCCGTGCTCGGCGTCGGCCCCGGCCTGTGTCCCGCAGCCCACGAACGGCACGATCGCCGCGATGGCCGCGGCCTTGTCGAGGCTGGTGGTGTCCTGCGCGAACGCGTCGTGCACGCCCTTCGCCCACAGCGCGGCCCCGGTCACCAGGAGGGCCCCCTTGGCGGTGCCGCCGGCGCTCCTCAGCTTCGCCCGCACGCCGGCCTTCGCCGCCGGGGACAGGCTGGTGTAGCCGCGGATGCGGGCGTGGACGTCGGCGGGCGTGAGCTTCCGGCCGCCGGCCCCGGCCACGTTCAGGGAGTACTTGGCCGCCAGCCGGGCGAAGGCCTCCTCCACCTGCCGGGCCTCCAGCGCCTCCGAGCTCTCCGGAGTGCCGGCCCCGGGCCGCTCCCGGTCCACGGGCTGCTTCGCCGCGTTCTCGCCGGGCGGGGTCTTTTCCGGACGGGTGCCGTCCGGTTCGCCCCTCTCGCACGCGCTCACCGAACGCTTCGACCGGCCGCCGGACGGGCCGGCCTCGCAGACGCCGTGGCCCTCGGGCCACCCCTTGCCGGCCAGCCAGTCGCCCATTCCGGGGTTCCGGGGGTCGTCGACCCCCACGATGAACAGGTATTTGCGCGGGATGTCGCCCTCGTGGGCCCAGGCGCCATTGGTGGACTTACCCCCGAGCTTCCCGTTGTCGCCCTTGAGATTGCCGCGGCCCAGCAGACCGCCCTGTTCCTTGAGTTCGTTCCACCGGATCTTCACGCGTACGGCGCTGCCGCGCGCCTCGATCTCGTTGGCTCCCTCGATGCCCTTCGGTGTGGTCGAGTCCCACATGAACACATGCCGGTGGTGGCCGAGTTTCACGCTGCCCGGCGCCAGCTGGACACCGAGGTGCTCCGCGGTCCGGAGACCGTTTTCGTGAAGTGTCCGCCTGAGGCCGTCGAGGCCCGTTCCCTGTTTGTCCACGGCTATGTGCACGTATTCGGGAGCCATGACCTGCCGGCTCGTGCCCCCGTTCTCCGGCCCCGCCGGCGGGGCCGCCTCGGCGACGGCCGCACCGGTCATCGTGAGGACCACGGCCGTCGCCACCGCCGTCATCGCCGTACGCCGCGGGGCGAAACGCCCCATTCGATTGCTCATCGTTCCCCTTCTTCAGTCCACGACAGCGGCACCGGAATCCTTTTCGTCGGGCCCCCGTCCTTCCGGGGCCACCGAGGCAGGAAAGGGCCCACGACGGCCATGGCAGGCGGCCGTCGTGGAATTCCCGGTGCGGACTTCAGAATTCACGCCGGGTGTGACCGGCGGTAACGGCCGAATGGCCAATGCTCGGATACGACCCAGGGCCCATTTCCCCCGCCGGTCGGCGGGGGTCCCGGCACCGATGGGGGGATACGCGACGACGTCTCGCGCTCACGCGACGGTCAGCCGCCAGAGCGAGGTGACCTCCCCGGCGCGCGCGGCGTGGAAGGGGTCCGCCGTGTCCCGCGCCCGGGGATGCCGGGGCCGGGTACCGGTCCGCTCCACCACCCGCAGCCCCGCGCCCTCGATACGGGCGAGCAGCTCTCCCCGCGTCCTGAGCCCCAGCCGCTCGGCCAGGTCGGACAGGACGAGCCACCCCTCCCCGCCGGGTACGAGGTGGGAGGCGAGCCCGTCCAGGAAGGCGTGGAGCATTCCGCTGCCCGGGTCGTAGACGCCCTGCTCGACGGCCGAGGCGGGCCGGCCCGGAAGCCACGGAGGGTTGCAGACGACGAGCTCGGCACGGCCGCCCGGGAACAGCCCGGGGGTGCCCATGACCTCGACGCGCCCGGCGAGCCCGAGCCGGTGGGCGTTCTCACGGGCGCAGGCCAGCGCGCGCGGGCTGATGTCCGTGGCCACGACCCGCTCGACGCCCCGGCGCGCCAGCACGGCGGCGAGCACCCCCGTCCCCGTGCCGAGGTCGAACGCCGTCCGCCCGCCGGCCCGTCCACGCGCCGGGGCCGGGAGCGGCGCCCGCGCGACCAGGTCGACGTACTCGCCCCGGACGGGCGCGAACACCCCGTAGTGCGGATGGACGCGCGCGTCGAGCGCCGGGACCTCCACCCCGCTCCGGCGCCACTGCCACGCCCCGAGCACGCCCAGCAACTCCGTGAGGGAGACCGCCGTCGCCCCGCGCGGCGGCCCGTACGCCTCCGCGCACGCCTGACGGGTGTCGGGAGCCCTGCGCAGGCTCAGGGAGTGGTCGTCCTCCAGCAGTACGAGCAGCCGGCCGAGCACCCGGGCCCGGTGCCCGCGGGCCCGGCGGTGCAGGAGGAACGACCGGTCGGGGCTGTCGCCCGGCCGGGGAGGCTTCCGGTCGACGCGGCGGCCCATGGCTTGCAGCAACTGGCGGGCATTGTGGAAGTCACCGCGCCACAGCAGTGCCGTGCCTTCGCAGGCCAGCCGGTGGGCGGTGTCCGCTGTCATCCGGTCGTCCGCGACGACGACCCGGCCGGGCGGCGGGGTCGCGTTCTCGGAGTGCCAGCGGGCGGAGAAGGACGTGTGGGACTCGGTCCAGTGGATCGTGGACACGGGGGACTCCTCGTGATCGAACGCGCAAGGGGCACGAAGAGCACTTCGACGAGGAGCGGGAGGAGAACGGCCCGTGCGGGGCACGGGCGGTCGTGTCAGGGCAGGCCGGGCTACCGCTCCCGCGTCGAAGCGCGAGAGGGGACGTCGCCGAGAACCATGCCGAGTGTCACGAGCAGCCCTTTTCTATGACTGAGGGGTTGTCAGATGCTCGCACGGCCGTCCGCCTGCGGGCAAGCGACTTTGCCCGCCGACGCCCGCCGACGGGCGCCGACGGCGATCACGGCACAGGCCAGGGCCATCGGAGCCGTCGTCAGCAGCGTCACGGTGTTCACGCCGAGACCGGCTCGTTCACCGAGGAGGAAGCCGGTGAGCAGGGAGAGCACCATGTTGTTCCCGCCGTGAGCCAGGGACACCACCCATACGCTGCCGCTGCGGTCGTAGAGCCAGCCGAGCAGCACCTCCTGGAACAGGAACGACACGGTCCAGATGGCCAGCCCGAGGGGCACGTCGGAGAACTCGATGTAACCGGTGAACGCCAGCGGAAAGTGCCACACCGCCCAGATCAGCCCGGTCGCCATGGTGGCGCGCACCGGATGCCCCGGGAACAGCCGCTGCCTGAGAAATGGGACCCAGCCGAACTCCTCTCCCCAGTAGACGGGCGTCAGAAGCGGGACGACCGCCATGAGCAGCGGGACGAACGCCCAGGCGGGCAGCCCGCCGGAGAGGTCCGCGAGCGCGGAGGGACCGGGTATCCGCCACCCCAGCGCTCCCGCCAGCCCCACGGCCAGGGCGGCGAAGACCAGCGGCCCCAGCCACGCGGCGAGGTAGTACGGCCACGCGCTCCGGAACCGGAGCCTCAGCCCGGCCCCGGCGAAGCCCTCCCGGGTCACCCAGCGGCGCACCACCACCGCGGCGAGCGCGGGCATGAAGCCGAAGGGCAGTTGGGCGAGCGGGTTGACCAGCGACAGCCCCCACAGCGAGTGAGCGGCGTAGAGATAGAGCCAGCTCCCTGTGAAACAGATGACCAGAAAGGCCACCACGCCGCTCCGGCCGCCCGGATCACCACCCGGTCCCACCTCTGTCGCGGTGCTCACCGCCGCGATCTGCGATGTCATGAAAGAACCCCCGTCTCACGAAACTCACGAAGCCGATGCCGAAATCCCGGCAAGCCTCGTGCGCCGGACCGGCCGGCACATCCCGTGGGCGGGGGAGCACACGTATCGCTCGCGTGGGGGAGGCGGGCCGCCGGAAGCCACTGCGATACTCCCGGGCGTGCGTCTCCTGATACGTCCGTTCCGCCCGCCCACGAGCGGCGACACCCTCCGAACCTGGCTCCACGGGCTGCTCGGCGCCGCCGGTGGCCTCCTGCCGCTCGCCGCCGCGTCGCTCGTGGCCGCGACGGCCCCGCGCGACTGGCCGGCACCGGCCCGGACCGCCATGCTCCTGACCGTGTGGGCCGCCCTCACCCTCGCCGCCGGCTGCCCACGCCCGGCGCGGAGCGCCTCCATCCGCCTGGCCAACGGCCTGCTGGGCACAGGCCTTCCCGCCCCCGTCGCGGCGGCGCGCCCACGCGGCGCCGACCGGCTCCGTACGGGGACGTGGCTCGTCCTGCACACCGTGGCGGGCGGCGCACTGACGGCCGTCACCGCCCTCGCCCTGGGCACGGCCGTCGCCCTGCCCGCCGTATGGCTGAACGGCGGCGACCGGATCACGGTCTTCCGCCCCCTGGACGTGCCCGGGGGAGCGAGCGGACTCTGGACGCTCCCGGCGGCTGCCGCGCTCCTCCTCCTGGCGGGCCACGCCTGCGCCGCCGTCTCCGCCCTCCTCCGGCACGCCGCCCCCGTCCTCCTCGGCCACGGCCCCGCCGAACAACTCGCCGCGCTCGAGTCGCAGATGCGACGGATGGCCCGGCGCAACCGGCTGGCACAGGAGTTGCACGACTCGATCGGCCACACCCTGACGGCCTCCACCATCCAGGCGGCGGTGGCCAGAAGACTCATGGACACCGACCCGGCCGCCGCCCGCCGTGCCCTCACCGGCCTGGAGGAGGTATCCCGCGCCGCCATGGACGACCTCGACCACGCCCTGGGCATCCTCCGCGAGGAGCGCACGGCCACCGCGCCGCCGCTCACCCTGGCCGACCTCCACACCCTGGCCGACCGGGTCCGCCGGACGGGGACCGACGTCCACGCGGACGTCACCGGCGACCCGGCGGGCGTCCCCGCGACCGTGTCCCGGGAGGCCTACCGCATCGTCCAGGAAGGGCTCACCAACGCCCTGAAGCACGGCGACCGTTCCCCCGTCCGCCTGCGCGTGACGGTCACACCCGCCCTCCTGGAGCTGGAGATCGCCAACCCGCTCCAGGGCCGCGCGCGGCCGGCACGCGGAACACGGCGCGGCAGGGGCCTCACCGGCATCCTGGAACGCGTCGACCTCCTCAAAGGCGAGGCCGAGGCGGGACCGGACCCCGACGGCACGTGCTGGCTGCTCACCGTCCGCATCCCGCTGAGGCAGGCGCCGTGACCACGACCGTCACCGTCCTCGTCGCGGACGACGAGGAACTCACCCGCACCGGCCTGCGCACCCTGCTCTCGGCACTGCCCGGGCTCGACGTCGTCGGCGAGGCGGCCGACGGCCACCAGGCCCTGGCCCTCGCCGGGGAACTGCGCCCGGACGTCGTCCTGATGGACGTCCGGATGCCCGGCATCGACGGCATCGAGGCCACGCGACGGCTCCAGACCGCCCTGCCCGCGCCGCCGAAGGTCGTGGTGATCACGACCTTCGAGAACGACGCGTACGTCTACGACGCCCTTCGCGCGGGCGCGGCGGGCTTCGTCCTCAAACGCGCCCCGTCCGAACAGATCGCCCACGCCCTGCGCCTGGTCGCCACGACCGACTCCCTCCTCTTCCCGGACCGCGTCCGCGGGCTCGTCGCCGCCCGCCCCGGGCCGCCGCCCCGGCCGCCGCGCGGCACCCCCGCCCTCACCGCCCGCGAGCGGGAGATCCTCCGCCTGATGGCGAAGGGCCTGTCCAACACCGATATCGCCGGTGCTCTGGTCGTCGGCCTGGAGACGGTCAAGACCCACGTCAGCAATGTCCTGACCAAACTCGGCGCCCGCAACCGCACCCAGGCCGTGATCCTGGCCTACGAATACGGGTACGTCGTCGCGGGCGCCGGTGAGGGACCGGTCAGTGGGGCGGGCGGATGGACAGCGCGTGCCGGAACTCGTTCCTCGGGTCCCAGTGCGCCTTGACGCGCTGGAGCCGCGCGTAGTGGCCCTTGTAGTAGAGGGTGTGCCACGGCGTCCCGGACGTGTTGAGCGCGGGGTCGGCGAGGTCGGCGTCGGGGTAGTTGATGAAACTCCCGTCGCTGTTGGTGCCGGGCGCGGGCACACCGCCGCTGTCGGCGTACACGGCCTTGTAGAGGTCGCGCACCCAGGCGAGCTCCGCCGCGCCGTCGTGCTTCGGGTCCTTCCAGCCCGCCATATAGACCGCCTTGAGGATGGAGTCCCGCTGCGCGACGGCCGTCGCTTCCACCGGGACGGTGTTGACCTTCCCGCCGTAGGAGACCAGCCACAGCGAACCGTCGAGCCCTTCGCCCGCCTTGCCGGTGAGGTGCTCGTGGAGCACCCCGATCTGACGGTCCGTGAAGCGGCGGCGCAGATAACCGGACTTGACCTTGAAGGGCGTCGGCGCCGACTCGGAGACGTTCGCGTTGGCCTCGAGCCAGGGCTGGGTCTGCTGGTTCACCGTGGGCCGGGACCCGATGCCCTGGTCGATCGCTGCCACGTAGTCGTCCACGAGCCGCCGCGCTCCGGGGCCGGTGGAGTCCAGCCGGCCGACCAGGTCGAGGGTGCCGATCTTGCGGGTGTTCAGCATCATCACGCTGAACAGCCCCGCGTAGGGCGAGCCGGGCGCGCTGTTGTTCTCGTACCAGGTGCCGTGGTTGCGCACCAGCCGGGCGAAGGAGCGCTCGTCCAGGTCCTTCCACGACCAGGAGGCGGTGAAGGTGAGGACGGACGCGGGCGGGCGGGGCAGCAGGTGGGCGGGGTCCGACCCGGTGGCCGCCGGGTCCCGGAACCAGTAGCGGGTGACGATGCCGAAGTTGCCGCCCCCGCCGCCGGTGTGCGCCCACCACAGCTCGCGCAGGGGGCCGGAGGAGTCCCGGGTGGCGACGACGCTCGACGCCTTGCCGGAGGCGTCCACGACCACGACCTCGACGCCGTGCAGATGGTCGACGGACAGCCCGTACCGGCGCGACAGGGCACCGTACCCGCCCCCGAGCACATGCCCGCCGACCCCCACCTCGGCGGTGGCCCCCGCCGGGACGGCCACACCCCACTCGGTGAACAGCCGCCGGTACACCTGGCCGAGCAGGGCACCCGGCTCGACCGCGAACGCCCGCCGTGACGCGTCGTAATGAACGGTGTTCATGGAGGAGAGGTCGATGAGGGCCTTGACGGAGGGGTCGTCGACGAAGTTCTCGAAGCAGTGCCCGCCACTGCGCACGGCGATGCGTCTGCCCTCGCGCACGGCCTGCTGCACGGCCTCGACGACCTGTCCGGTGGTGTCGGCCACCCGGATGTAGTCGGGCCTGCCGACGAAGCGGGCGTTGCTGCCGCGCAGGATGAGCGACGGGTAGCGCGTGTCGTCGGGGCCGACGGTGGCCGGGCCGGACCGGGCCGGCGCGGCGGCGACAGCCTCCGGCGCGGACAGCCCGGCGGCCGTCGCCCCTAACGCCGCCGTGCCCGCGAGCACTCCGCGTCGTGTCACATCTGTCAAGGCATGCTCCTGTCATTGTTGGACGCAGGGAAACAGCGCATGGCTCAACAGTGGTGGATCCGAGGGGAGATGGCATCGTCCCGGGGGAGTAGGGGGCACCACCACCGGTACGGACCCACGCCTTGCGCGGCCGCTACGGCCGTGCCACCGGGACGGACGCCCGCACGTCGTGGAGGTGCATGACGATGTCGTAGCCCCGGCCCAGCGCGAGCGGCCACGCCGTCCGGTAGGGGTACCGGCCGGGGATCACAAAGGTGGGCCGGGCCGTGTCCAGCCACCCGGCCAGGGCCGGATCGCGGCGCGCCTCGCGCAGGTCGACGTAGAAGTCGCGGTGGCGCACCTGGTCGAGGACGTACTCGTTGCTGCCCGGCGCGGCCGGCCCGAAGGGGAACGATCCCACACCGTTCGTCGCCGTGCGGGCCCGGTAGGCGCCGCCATACGCGGTCGTACCGACGGCGAGGTACTCCTTGCCGACGAGTTCGCGCAGGTCCGCGCCCATGGTGACGGGGTAGACGTGCGGCAGGGCCGTGTCGTAGGAGATGTGCCCGTCGTGCGCCGAGACGACGACCCGGCCGCCGGTGTTCCGCTGCCACCAGACGGCGTTCTCGGCCATGGTCCGGTCACGGTACCGGTTGGCGGCGAGGGCCTGGGCCGGGTCGTCGCTGTCGAAGGCGTTGGACGTGGCCATCTGCGAGACGACCCGGGCGTCCTGGAGCACCCGGGCGTCCCGCTCGCCGGCCCCTTCCAGCAGCCGGTACGCGGCCCCGGCGTCCTCGGCGATCTTCTTGCGCTCGGCGAGCGGGAGGGAGCCGTACGCGGCCAGCCGGTCGGCGACCCCGCCGCGCAGGGCGCGGAGCGCCGCGTACCGCTCGCGCAGTTCGGGGACGAGGGCCGGCGTGTTCTTCCCGGCCCAGGCGAGGATGCCGTCGTACTGCTCCGGGTCGACGTCGGAGAAGTCCAGGCCGACGATCCGGACCTGGTGCGCGCTGGTGCGGTTGTGCTCGCGCACCCAGCCGAACAGCCGCAGGTACTCCTCCGTGTCGTCCAGGCCGTACGCGTCCTGGAACTCGTCGCGCATGATCTGCCGCAGGTCGCCCTCGCCGGTGCGGACGTAGGCGTCCAGCCTGGCGGCGGCGGACCAGTTGATCTCCATGGCGAAGGCGGAGAACCCCTCGCGCGTCACCAGGTGCCGCAGCAGCCGGTCCTTGAGGGCGAAGATGTCGCCCGAACCGTGCGAGACCTCGCCGAGCCCGACGATGGAGGCGCCCCGGGTCGCCTTCCCGAAGGCCTCCAGGTCCGCGCCGGACCCGCCCGGCTGGGCGCCGCGCAGCCGGTGGGCGTACCGCTCCAGCCCGGCGACCACCTCACGGTCCGGCGCCGCGGTCGTGGCAGCGGCGGAGGACGGGGCGGTCTGCGGCCGCGCGACCGCGGTGGCGGCGGTCGCCGGGCTCAGGAGCGCGGTGACGGCGAGGGCCAGGGATGCGGAACGGCGTAAGTGCATGTGTCTCATGCACGCTGTTATACAGGTTGACTTTCGTGGCTATTGGGGCGGCTGATGCCTCGCGCACCGGGCGGTGAGGTGGGGCCGGCCCCACCCGGAAGACGGGGACGCGCCCGATGGCCCCGGACCCTTCTCGGAGCGGACGCTGGGACGTGTGAAACGAATGAGACACCGTCAAGCGTCCGCCTTCCTGACCCTCTTCCTCTGCCTGGGCGCCACCGCGGCCACCACCCCGGCCATCGCGGCCACCGGCCATGACGACGACGGCGTCGTCCGGGCCGTCGAGCGCGTCGCGCACCCGCTGCGGTCCACCGAGCCGTCCGGCTCCTCGGACGACCTGCGCCCCCTGGACCGCATGGTGGGCGACGCGCGCGTCGTGGGAATGGGCGAGGCCACCCACAGCTCCCATGAGTTCTTCACCCTCAAACAGCGCGTCTTCCGCCACCTGGTGCGGGACCGCGGCTTCCGGACCTACGCCCTGGAAGCCCCCTGGAGCACCGGTCTCAGGCTCAACGACTACGTCCTGCACGGAAAGGGCGACCCGGAGCGCGTCCTGCGCGAGGACTTCCAGGACGCCTACCTCTTCTGGAACACCCGGGAATACCTCTCCCTCGTCCAGTGGATGCGCTCCTGGAACGTCGCCCACCCCGGCGACCCCGTCCGGTTCATGGGCAACGACGTCTCCTACTCCGGCCCCGACCTCTACGACCGGGTCCTCGACTACGCCCGCGCCGCCCACCCCGCCCTGCTGCCCGAGCTCACCGGGCTCTACCGCGACCTGCGCCCGGCCACGTCCACCGGCCCGTACATGCGCGCCTATCTGGAGCAGCCGCTCGCCGAACGGCAGGAGAAGGCCGCCCGCGCCGAGCGGGTCCTGGACCTGCTGCGGAAGCAGCGGCCGGGCCCGGGCCGCGAGGCGGGCGAGGCGTACCGATGGGCCGTGCGGAACGCGCTGACGCTGCGGCAGACGGCCGGACAGTACGCCTTCGACTTCGGCCGGCAGGACGGCGTCTCGGCGGCCATGCGCTTCCGTGACCAGGTCATGGCCGACAACACCACCTGGTGGCAGCGGAACACCGGCGACAAGGTCCTGCTCTCCGCCCACAACGGGCACATCGGCTATGTCAGCAACGACCCCGTGAACTACCCGAAGTCCCAAGGGGCCTTCCTCCACGACCAGTTCGGGTCACGCTATGTCGCCGTCGGACTCTCCTTCGGCCAGGGTTCGTTCAACGCGACGGGGCCGGACGACCAGCCGCTGGGGAAGAACGTCAAGAAGTTCGCCCTGGGGCCCGCCGCCCCGGGCAGCAACGAGCACACTCTCGACCGTGTACACGAGCGCGACTACTTCCTGGACCTGCGCACCGCACCGGCGCCGGCCCGCGACTGGTTCCGCCGGGCCCGGCCCACCTACAGCTTCGGCACGGCCTACCCCTCGCCGCCGCGCCCGGTCGCCCTGGGCCGCAGCTTCGACGCCCTGATCCACCTCCACCAGGTGCGTGCCGCCGACCGCCTTCCGGGTGAGGAGGGCTGACGGCACGACGACGAGTACATGACCCGGACGGCCGGAATCGCCCCCCATCGTGTTCCGCGCCGTGCGGGCCCGGGGAAGCATGACGCGGACCGGAAGCCGATCAGAAGGGCCGGGGAATGGCGTCGGACATCGCGGGCAGAGCTGACCACTGGGGCAAGAGCAGCTTCGACGACATCTACGACCGGCCCGACCCCCGAGCGTATTTCGCCCGGCTGGCGCCCCTGCGGTACCAGATCCCCCACCACGCCCAGCCCGTCTTCCGGGCCGTGCTCGCCGACCGGGCCCGCCTCCACCCCGGCGAGCCCGTCACCATGGTGGACCTGTGCTGCTCGTACGGCATCAACGCCGCCCTGGTCAACCACGACCTCACGCTGCGGGAACTCTACGAGCACTACACGGGCCCGCGGACGGCGGAGCTGTCCCTGGAGGAACTCATCGCCACGGACAAGGAGTTCTATGCCACCCGCCGCCGCGCCGACGCGGTCCCCGTCGTCGGCATCGACGCGTCGCCCCGGGCCGTCGGCTACGCGGCGGCCGTCGGCCTGCTGGACACCGCCTTCGCCGCGAACCTGGAGACCGTACCGGCGGGCGCCGCCCTGGCCGAGGCGCTCGCCCCGGCGGGCCTGATCACCGTCACGGGCGGGCTGAGCTACATCGGGCCGCGCACGTTCGACACCGTCCTCGCCCCGTCCGGCGGGCGGGCCTGGGTGGCGGCGTTCGTGGTACGGCCCGTCGACTTCCGGCCCGTCGAGACGGTGCTGCGGCGGTACGGACTGGTCACCCGGCCGTCCGGGGACTCCCACCGGCAGCGTCGCTTCACCGACCCGGACGAGCGGCGGCGCACCCTGGAGAGCCTCGCGGCGGCCGGACTGGACCCCGCCGGGCGCGAGGCGGAGGGGTACTACCACGCCGTCCTCCACGAGGCCCGGCCCGCCGTGGACTGGGACTGACCGCCGGCGCCTGTCAAGCGGCCCGTCGGCTCAGTGGATCAACACGGCCGCCAGGCCGAAGAGGGCGAGCAGCCCGCAGATGGTGAAGTTGACGAGCTTGTGGTTGAGGAAGACCGCGACGAATTCCCGGATCGTCGCGCTCGGCCAGAAGTACGCGGCCGTCGGGGAGCCGACGACCTGGCCGTTGACGCCGGTCTTGCGGGCCATGAGCGCGGCCCGGAAGGCGTGGAAGTTATTGGTGACGATCACGCAGCGGTAGCCGGGCTTGGCCTCTGTCATGATCGCCTTGCTGTAGAGGAGATTCTCCTCGGTGGTACGGGACTTGTCCTCGCGCCGGACGTGCTCGGCGGGGAAGCCGCGTTCGGTGAGGTAGTCGGCCATGGCGTGGGATTCCGGAAGCTTCTCGTCCGGGCCCTGGCCGCCCGAGGTGATGAGAACGGGCGGATTGCCGCGCGCCGCCTGCCGCTCGTACACCTTGCGCCCGCGCTCCAGCCGGCTGGCGAGCAGGGGCGGCACCTTCGTCCCGCCGATGAGGCCGGAGCCGAGCACCACCACGAAGTCGACGTTCCGGCGCGGCCGCATCCAGCCGTACAGGAAGGCGTATCCGATGAAACAGAAGAACAGGAACGACACATAGGCGGCGATCATCACGGTGGTGCCCGTGACGATCGTCAAGTTCCGGGAGCGGGTGGCGGCGGACGCGATCGTCAGGCCGATGAGGCCGAAGATGCCGAGACCGGCGAGGAAGGACAGCAGATTGGCCGGGCGCCGCCCCTCCTTGCGGATCATCTTCACACCGTTGGCCAGCAGTAGCGCCGGCAGCACGAAGGCGCCGAGGAAGGGGATCAGGAGGAGCCCGGCCGCGATCCACTCCAGGGCGTGCACACCGCGGTCGCCACCCGCCGCGGCCGCGCGCAGCAGACTGAACAACAAGCCGAACAGCAGGCATATACAGGTGAGCCCGAAATGAACCGCGTTGCTGAAGCGCCGCCGGTCGCGCAATACGCCGATGCCGAAAAGGAGAAGGAACAGGGCTGCGGGAGCATACGCGATCACGACTGCATCGTACGCGGTGTGACGATGTGTCTGAACATGGTGACGCGGCGACCGGAGTCATCGGACGAAATGCCGGGCCGACCGGCCTTCTTGAAGGTAAGAGTGCCAGCGCGCCCTCGGACGGACGAATGGGTCGGGCGGGCCCGTCGCGGCCACTAAGTGTTTGCGCATGATCACTTCTCGCGCCTGGCGGCGCGCCGCCGCCGCTGCCCTGGGCCTGGCCGCCGTCATGGCCCCGCCCGTCGCCGCGCCGGCGGTCTCCGCCCCCTCGACGTCCTCCCACCGGGTATCGCCGGAGCCCCCGGCGGCGGACGCGGTCCGCACCGAGCTGGACGGGCTCAAGGTGGAACCGCCGCATTCGATGACGGGCTACTCCCGGGCGAGGTTCCCACACTGGATCAAGCAGCACGGGGAGTGCGACACCCGTGAGGTGGTCCTGTCGCGGGACGGCTCGGGCGTCACACAGGACTCGATGTGCCGCGCCGTCGCGGGCAGCTGGTACAGCCCGTACGACGACAAGACCCTCGACGCGGCGTCCAAGGTGGACATCGACCACATGGTGCCGCTGGCCAACGCGTGGCGCAGCGGCGCGGACACCTGGACCACCGACAGACGGAAGGCGTTCGCCAACGACCTGGACAACCCCCAGCTGTACGCCGTCTCCGCCTCCTCCAACCGCTCCAAGGGCGACCAGTCGCCGGACCAGTGGTCGCCGCCCAACCAGGACTACTGGTGCACCTACTCCCGGGCCTGGGGGCACATCAAGAGCCTGTACGGGCTGAGCGTCACCCAGCCCGAGAAGGAGAAGCTGATCTCGATGCTCGACACCTGCGACTGACGGGCCGCGTCCAGCAGGGCCGGGCCGGGGGGCCGCGCGGGGAGGGACCGGAAAGGGCCGGTCCCTCCCCGTCGTGTTGTCGGCATGCGGTATCCGTGCAAATCTGGACGAAGGGGCGATCAAGTAGGGAGCGCGTGCCATGACTTTCTCCCTCGACGAATCCCAAGGACTCCACGGGGACCTCAGCCGACTGGCGCACGCGGGCTGGCAGGCCCTGCTGGGCGCCGGCATCGCCTCGGTGGCCCTGGGCGCGATCGTGCTGGCCTGGCCCGAGGCGTCATTGACGGTCGTCGGGGTCCTCTTCGGCCTCTATCTGCTGGTGATCGGCGCCTTCCAGCTCGCCGGCGCCTTCAGCGCGTACATTCCCGGCGCCCTGCGCGTGCTGGGCTTCGTCAGCGGCGCCCTGTGCGTCCTGCTCGGCCTGCTGTGCTTCCGCGAGCCCGCCCGGTCGATCCTGCTGCTCGCCCTGTGGATCGGGTTCGGCTGGCTGCTGCGCGGAGTGATGCTGGCGGGCGTGGCACTGTCGGCCAAGGGCATGCCCGCCCGCGGCTGGCAGGTGTTCGTCGGCTTCCTCAACATCCTGGCCGGAGTCCTGATGATCGACCTGCCCTTCCGGTCGATCACCGTGCTCACCCTGGTGACCGGAGTGTTCCTGGTCGTCATGGGCGTCTTCGAGGTCTTCCACGCCATCCAGCTGCGCGGCCTCCTCAAGAAGGCGACGGGCTGACTCAAGAAAGCGACGGGCTGAGTCCCGCCCGGCGGGAACGGGCCCGTGCCCCTCGTGGGCGCGAGGCCCTTCCGCCGTATCTGCACCACACTTCGACCCGATAAACATACTCAGCTACGTACGGATGAACGCGCGCCGCCGATGCTGCGCGGACGCCCATGCGTCCGCCACTCTGCTGCGTGGCCTGGTCGGGGGGTGGCACGGCGGCCGATGGGGGTGACGGTCATGTCCGCACGCCGTCGGGCGGGGTCCACACCCGAGAACTCCGGCACCGTGAACGGCCGTTCACGGTGTCCGCACGCGTAGCGAAGGGACCCCCGGATGAACCGGCTCAACGGCGCTGCTCCGCTCGGTGCGGGTACGCCGACCGCCCCCAGCCCGGACGACCCCGCCGACGCCGCCGAGGCGGCACCGGCCGTCGTCGACGCGCTGCGCGACCTGCTCGCCGGGCCGATGGGGCTGGGCACCTCGGCCGCCCGCCTGTTCCGCACGGACCTCGCCCTCCCCGCGCCGCCCGTCGCCGTGCCGCCCCCCGAGCAGCCCGCGGAAGGGCACTCCGACGGCTCCGGGGACTCCTCTGGCGCCTCCGGTCCCACCGTGCGCGTACCGCCGCTCTACTGCCCGGACGCCGAGCGCGACGACCCCGCCCTCGGCGAGGAGGTGAACAACCGGCTCGTCGAATGGGCCGAGGAGGTCGGCATCTTCCGGGGCCGGCTGGAGCGGCTGCGCTCCCACAACTTCGGGCGGCTGTTCATGCTCGCCCACCCCGGCACCGACGACCCCGAGCGGATCCTCACCGCCGCCCGCTGCGGACTGGCCGAATGGGCCGTCGACGACCACTGGGTCGACGAGGGCGAGGACACCACACCGGAGCTGATCGGCACCCGCATGGCCCTGGCCCACGCCGTGGTCGACCCCGTCCGGCTCCCGGCCCGCTACCTCGCGCAGTTCGAGAACATCGTGCGCAAGGAGCCCGTCCTGCGCGCCTTCCGCTCCTGCCTCGACCACCTGGCGCGCATCGCCAGCCCCACCCAGGTGGCCCGGCTGCGCCATGAACTGGCCGTGATGTTCGTGGGCTACAACCAGGAGGGGGAGTGGCGCAGCTCCGGGCGGCGGCCCGCCGTGTGGGAGTACCTGCTGCACCGCTACGAGAACGCCTTCTACCCGTGCATGGTCCTCATTGACCCCGTCGGCGGCTACGAGCTCCCCGCCGCCGAGTTCGCCGACGCGCGCGTACGCCGCACGTATCTGTACGCCGGTACGGCCAACGTGCTGCTCAACGACCTCTACTCGATGACCAAGGAAGACCCCACCGACACCAATCTGCCCAACCTCATCGCCGCGGAGGACAACTGCTCGCTCCAGGAGGCCGTGAACCGCGCGGCGTGCATCCACGACGAGCTGATGCACACGGTGGAAGCCGAGTGCGCCGTCCTGAGCGCGGCCGGTTCCCCCGAGCTCCGGCGCTATCTCGCCGGGCTGTGGGCCTGGATGGGCGGGAGCAAGGAATGGCACGCGACCAGTCCCCGGTACCACGGCGCATCGACCCAGTGAATCCCCAGCAGTTCATCGGCAAGCGGAAAGAGAAGACACGGTGACCATTCAGGAGATCAGCCCCGCCTCGGTTCTCGCCAGTGCCTACCAGCGGTCCGTCGCGGACTACTGGAACCGGGAGAAGAACCCGGTCAATCTCCGGCTCGGCGAGGTGGACGGCATCTACCACCACCACTACGGCGTCGGCGACGTCGACTGGTCCGTCCTGGAGGGGCCCGAGGAGACCCGCGACGAGCGGATCACCGCCGAACTCCACCGCCTGGAGTGCGCCCAGGCGGAGATCCTGCTCAACCACCTCGGCACCGTCACCCCCGACGACCGCCTGATGGACTCCGGGTCGGGTCGCGGCGGCGGCAGCCTCGTCGCCAACCGCCGGTTCGGCTGCCACGTCGACGGCGTCTCCATCTCGGAGACGCAGGTCGCGTTCGCCAACGAGCAGGCCGAGAAGCACGGCGTGTCCGACAAGGTGCGCTTCCACCTGAAGAACATGCTGGACACCGGGTTCGAGAGCGGCCGCTTCCGGGCCATCTGGAACAACGAGAGCACCATGTACGTGGACCTCTCCCAGCTGTTCCCGGAGTACTCGCGGATGCTCCGGCACGGCGGCCGTTACGTGACCATCACCGGCTGCTACAACGACACCTACGGACTGCCGTCCAGGGCCGTCAGCGAGATCAACGCCCACTACATCTGCGACATCCACCCGCGCAGCAGCTACTTCAAGGAGATGGCGGCCAACCGGCTCGTCCCGGCCGCCGTCGTGGACCTCACCGAGGCCACGATCCCGTACTGGGAGCTGCGCGCCCAGTCGCCGCTGGCCACGGGCATCGAGAAGGCGTTCCTGACCGCGTACAAGGACGGCAGCTTCCAGTACCTGCTGATCGCCGCCGACCGCGTCTGACCCCGGCCGGCCCCCTCCGGTCCCCCGCGGCCCGCCGCCGGGGACCGGAACGCCCCCACACACCCCAACGCCCTTGTTTCCAAGGGCGCTTCGATGTGTTTCGATGACCCGCATGAGCGAGAAGGACGGGATCCCGGGGCCGGAGCTGCTCGCCGAGGCCCGCAAGCTCCTGCCGGACGTCATAGCCGTGCGCCGCCGCATCCACCGCGCCCCGGAGCTGGGCACGCACCTGCCCCGCACCCAGCGCACGGTCCTGGACGCGCTCGCCGGCCCGGACCTGACGGCGACCCCCGGCCGGGGCCTGAGCTCCGTCGTGGCCGTGCTCGAAGGACGGCGCCCCGGGCGGACCGTCCTGCTGCGCGCGGACATGGACGCGTTGCCGCAACAGGAGAACACCGGCCTCGACTTCGCGTCACGGACACCCGGCGTGATGCACGCGTGCGGCCACGACACCCACACCGCCATGCTCATTGGGGCGGCACGACTGCTCGCGTCCCGCCGGGAACGGCTCGCCGGGCGCGTGGTGTTCATGTTCCAGCCCGCCGAGGAACTCGGCGGCGGCGCCCAGCGCATGATCGACGAAGGGGTGCTGGGCGGCACGGACGACCCCCCGGTCGACGGGGCGTTCGCCCTGCACATCAACGCCCGTCACGCCTCCGGCACCGTCCGCCTCCGGGCCGGCACCCAGTACGCCGCCGCCGACACCGTACGGATCACCGTCCGCGGGCGCGGCGGACACGCGGCCGGCCCGCACAGGGTTCTCGACCCCGTCCCCGTCGCCTGCGAGATCGTCCAGGCCCTCCAGACCATGGTGACGCGGACCGTCGACGTCTTCGAACCGGCCGTCCTCACGATCACCACCGTCACGGCCGGCCGCGCGTTCAACGTCATCCCCGAGACCGCCCAACTGGTCGGCACCTACCGCACGCTCTCCGAAGCGAGCCGCCGCACCGTGCGCGAGGGCATCGCCCGGGTGGCCCACGGCGTGGCCGCCGCCCATGCCATGACCGCCGAGGTCGACCTGCCCGAGGGCTACCCTCCGGTGCGCAACGACCCGGCCTTCACCGCCGGCGTCCGGCAGGCGGTCTCCGCCGTCCTGGGACCGTCCGCCGTGCACGACCTTCCCCACCCCACCATGGGAGGGGAGGACTTCTCCTACGTGCTGCGCCGCGTTCCCGGGGCGATGGCATTCCTCGGCGCGTGCCCGCCGGGCGCGGTGCCCGGGACGGTCCCCGACAACCACTCCGACCGCGTGGTGTACGACGAGCAGGCCCTCGCCGTCGGCGTCGCGGCGTACTGCGCGGTCGCCGAGGGCTTCCTCGCCATGGCCCCGGGGGCCGCGCCATGGCACGCTGACCCGAGCGCAGCCACCTGAAAGCCCTGAAAGCCCTGAAAGGTCGCCAGGAACAGCCGGAGGAGGAGTTTGTGCTCTACGCCTTTGGATTCGAACGGATCGGCGTCGTGGCCAGTGACCTCTACTTCATCGACCCCCGCCCCACGCCGGGCCAGGAAGGCGCCGAGCACGGCGTACGCCTGGAGATCCGGCTGCTCCGGCGAGGCCCCCTGACGGGAACCATCTACGCCGCACGGCCCATCGTCGTCGACCGCCCCGTATGGCGGGCCGACCTGCTGGAGTCGGTGGACGGCCCCGCCGGAAGCCTGGACCGCGCCCATCACCATCCGAGGTTCGACGACTGGAACCCGGGGCCACGGGTCTTCGACGAGGGGCTGACGGCCGCGCCCCTGGACTGGGTCGCGGGGAAACTGACGAACCTGGACGCCCTGCTGGCGGAGGCCGGGGTGGCGGCGGACGAGGCCGGGCCGCGCGACGCGGCGGAACTCCGCAACGCGACGCCCGACATCATCGCGGCCGTGCGCAAGCTGCTCGACGGCGTGGCCAAGGGAGAGCTGGCCCGCCCACCGGCCGGGGAGAACCTCACCAGCGCCCGCGTCAGCTGGCTGTGAACGAACGGAGGGCGCCCCGCCGCATACGGCCGGGCGCCCTCCGGGAGGCGTGGAACGGGAGCGCTAGCGGTCCTGCTGCTCCTGCTTGTTCTTCTCCTTGATGCGGACCGATTCCTTGCGGACCTCCGCCTGGGTGGCGCGCTCCTTCTGGAGCCACTCCGGGGACTCCTGCTTCAGCGCCTCGATCTGCTCCGTGGTGAGCGCCTCGGTGATCCCGCCGCGGGCCAGACCCGAGATCGAGACACCGAGCTTCGCCGCGACCACCGGACGCGGGTGCGGGCCGTTCTGGCGCAGCTCGCGCAGCCACTCCGGCGGGTCGGCCTGAAGAGCGTTGAACTCGTCGCGCGTGACGACACCCTCCTGGAACTCGGTGGGGGTGGCTTCGAGGTACACACCCAGCTTCTTCGCCGCGGTCGCGGGCTTCATGGTCTGGGTGCTCTGGTGCGACGTCATGGTGTCAAGGATATCGAGCATGTGCGCCACTGAAGACCACGCCCGGTAACCTGGCCGGGTGACAGGCTCGGAAGTACCCCCTACCCCGTTCCGGCTCGCCTACGTACCGGGCGCGACCCCCGCCAAATGGGTGCGGATCTGGAACGAGCGACTGCCGGACACCCCGCTGGACCTCATCGCGACGCCCGCCGCCGAAGTACCGGACGTGCTGCGCCGCGGTGACGCCGACGCGGGGCTCGTCCGGCTGCCCGTCGACCGTACGTACTTCAGCGCCATCCCCCTCTACACCGAGACCACGGTGGTGGTGATCCCCAAGGATCACCTCATCGCGGCGTTCGAAGAGGTGACGCTGGCGGACCTGGCCGACGAGGTCGTGTTCCACCCCCTCGACGACACCTTCGAGTGGGAGAACGGGCTGCCGGGCCGGCCCGCGATCGAGCGCCCCGCCACGACGGGTGACGCCATCGAGCTCGTCGCGGCGAACGTGGGCGTGCTCCTCGTCCCGCAGTCGCTCGCCCGTCTGCACCACCGCAAGGACCTCACGTACCGGACGGTCACGGACGGCCCGCAGTCGAGCGTCGCGCTGTCGTGGCCCGAGGAGCGGACCACCGACATGGTGGAGGACTTCATCGGGATCGTCCGCGGCCGCACCGTGAACAGCTCCCGGGGCCGCCGCCCCGGCGCCGATGAGTCGAAGGACCAGCGCAAGGAGAAGCGCCCGGAGGCGGGCGCCGCCCGGCGGAAGCCCGCGACGGGCAAGGCGGCGGGCAGGAGCGGCACAGGCACCAAGGGCGCCCGGGGCGCCTCGGGCGGCTCCCGCTCCGGCGCCTCCCGGACCGGCAAGCGCGGCAAGCCCGGCCGCCGGGGGTAGCGGCGCAGCGGGTGGCCGGCGCGGCGCTTGCCGGTGATCGCGTACCGGTGATCGGGGCGTTCACCGAACGCTTCTGAAAGCGATTACCAGCTGCATCGAAAGCCTCGCCCCTCCGGGATGAAACCGCAGGTCAGAGGGGTGTTAACGGTATTGGAAACCGATGCCGTTGCAGCCTTTGCGCACCCCGCGGCTCATGTTGTTCACTCGCTGGCGAAGCCCCCGACGAGGCAGCCAGGAGGCACCGTGCCCGGCCACACCCATGCCCATGAACACACCCCCGGAGGACCCGCCCACAGCCATGACCACGGCTCCGGGCACGGCGGCCACAGCCACGGCGTCGCCGCCGACGCCGACCGCCGCTGGCTGACCATCGCCCTGACGCTGATCACCGTGTTCATGGCCGTCGAGGTCACCATCGGCGTCCTCGCCCGCTCCCTGGCGCTGATCTCCGACGCGGCCCATATGCTCACCGACGCCGCCTCGATCGTGCTCGCGCTCATCGCGATGCGCCTGGCGGCCCGGCCCGCCCGCGGCGGCTACACCTTCGGCCTCAAGCGTGCCGAGATACTCTCCGCCCAGGCCAACGGACTCACGCTCGTCCTCCTCGCCGCCTGGCTCGGCTACGAGGCCGTGCGCCGCCTGATCAACCCGCCCGACGTCGAGGGCGGCCTGGTCTTCGGCACCGCGCTCGTCGGGATCGTCGTGAACATCCTGGCCGCGTGGTGCATCTCCAAGGCCAACCGCAGCTCGCTGAACGTCGAGGGCGCCTTCCAGCACATCCTCAACGACCTCTACGCCTTCATCGGCACCGCCATCGCCGGTCTCGTCGTGATGCTCACCGGCTTCGCCCGTGCCGACGCCATCGCCACCCTCGTGGTCGTCGGCCTCATGCTCAAGGCCGGCTTCGGGCTGATCAGCGCCTCGGGCCGGATCTTCCTGGAGGCCGCCCCGGCCGGTATCGACCCCGACGCGGTCGGCGACCGGATGGCCGCCGCCGGCCAGGTCGTCGAGATCCACGACCTGCACATCTGGCAGATCACCTCCGGCCAGCCCGCGCTGTCGGCCCATGTCCTGGTCACCCCCGGCGGCGACTGCCACACGGTGCGCCGCAACCTCCAGCACCAGCTGCGCGAGGAGTACGGCATCACCCACGCCACCCTCCAGGTCGACCACCTCGGCGAGGACCAGGACGAGGAGGCCCTCCTCCAGATCGCCGCCCCCACGGGCCACCGGGGACACACCGAGGACACCCACGGCCCCGTCCACCGGCCCGGGCCCCACGACCACTGAGACGACCCACTCCGCCCGGTACCCGCGAAGCCGACCTTCGCGGGCACCGGGCGGACGCCGTTTCGGACACCGTGGCGCGATGACTCCCTTGACGGGGAATTCCCGCTGGTCAATCGTGTGACGGCCGCGCACGCCCGGGGGAGCGGGCGCAGGCCGCAAGGGGTCGTTCGGCCCTGTCCCACGATTTCCGGTATGCGGGTTCCGCATGCCTTCCCGAGGAGAGCACTTGTCCGCTGACGAGCATCTGCTCAAGGTCTACAGCGACCGCCCGTACGTCCACACCACCACCGTCCGCCACCAGGGCACCGTGGTGGCCTTCGCCATGGACGACCGGCGGCGCGTCGTCTACACCGTGCTCGACATGGCGCGGCACGACGAGAGCAAGAGCGAACTCGACGCCGCCTACTGGTCGGAGAACCCCCTCCCCCTGCGCTTCCCGTCCGAACTGACCGACGTGGGCTTCGCCGCCGCGGGCCTGACCGCCTTACCGGTTGTCAAGGACGGCGGCCGGGTCGAGGCCGCGCCCGGGGAGCGGCTCGACGAGGACGAGGTGGACCCCTTCCTCTCCACCACCGCCCGGCTCACCGCCCTCGCCCCCTTCCACGTCATCTCCGACGGCACGCACGTCGTGGTGCTGCGCCAGTCCGTCACCGCCGACCACCCCGACGCCGTGCACAAGCTGGCCGGCGGGGGGTCGTCCGGCACGGCGGACCGCACCGACTACACCCGTGACAAGAACGGCGCGAAGGTCCCGCTCGCCGCGGACACCCTGCTGTGCGACCGGTTCCTGCTCGTCGGCGGCGAGCTCAAGCCCGTCCTGGAGGCCCGCTACCGCCGCAGCCGGCACAGGACCCGCCCCGACTCGGCCAAGGACAGCCTGGGCACCACGGACATGGAAGGCCGCCCCTTCCACGAGCCCACACAGAAGCTGTCCTTCGTCCGGCGTCTCTCCGGCGGGCGCTTCACCGCCCTCCTCGTCCCCACCGCCGTCCACGGACAGCAACGCTGGCAGATCTTCGCGCACAACGACGCCACCGGCCGCGTCGACTCCTTCAACATCGAGCAGGGCCGCGACGGCCTGTTCAACCTCCAGGGCACCCAGGCCTGGACCAGCCCCGACCCCGCCCACCGCGACGCCGTCCACGAACCCGGCCCCGGCACCTGCCCGTTCACCGGACAGCCCCTCATACCCGTGGTGAGCACCGAAGGGCACGCCGAGACGGCGCTGGCCTTCGGCGAGGGCGAGGCCCATGTGCGCGTGACCGAGGGCCCGGAGCTCGCGGGCCGCGACTTCACCGTCGAATTCTGGGCGCGACGCACCGAGGCGAGCCGTCAGGAGTTCCTCGTCGGGCACGGCGACGAGGCCGGCAGCGCCCGCGCGTCCCTGCACATCGGCTTCCGGGCCGACGACCGCTTCACCTTCGCGTTCTACGCCGACGACCTCAACTCCGAGGTCCGGACGACCGACACCGACTGGCACCACTGGGCCTGCGTCCACGACCACACCGCCCGCCGCCAGACCGTCTACCGGGACGGCGAGGAGACCGGCAGCCGCGTCACGGGCGGCGACTACACCGGCACCGGCGCCCTGCTGCTGGGCCGTGCCCTCGCCCAGGGCGCCCGCGCCGAGCTCGACGAGGTACGCGTCTGGAACCGCGCCCGCACGGCGGAGGAGCTCCGGCGCGACAAGGGCGTCCGCCTCATCGGGAACGACCCCGGCCTCGTCGCCTACTACCGCTTCGACGAGGGCTCCGGCACCCGCCTCTTCGACCAGACCGACCACGCCCGCCACGGCGAGCTCGTCGGCGGCCCGCGATGGGTGACCTCCGAGGCCCCCATCGGCGACCACCCCGGCGTACGGCGCGACAGCTTCGCCGTTACCGGCCGCGGCGTCGTCTCCGGCCTGTCGGCCGTCCTCTACCACCAGCAGGAGCAGACGGCCGTCGGATACGGCCAGGAGCCCAAGCCCGCCAAGCGGCAGGCCCGTGTCCTGCTCTCCTACGCGACCTCCGGCCCCGACCCGAGGACCGGCGCGGCGACCGACGAGTCGTACCTCGCGACCGTCGACTTCGGCGTGGGGCGCGACGGACGCCTCGCCCAGATCCCCGACGAGCTGGCGCTGCCGGTGCTCGCCGCGCCGGACGGTAGCGCCGATGTGGAGACGATCAGCGAGCTGGACGGCCGGGTCCGGCAGCTGGTCCAGGACATCACGGCCAAGGAGACCGAGGTCGCCGACCTCACCCGGCAGACCGCCGACCTGCCGGAAGTGGAACGCATCCGCGAGGCGTACTACTTCAGGTGGCAGGACATCGCCGGCTGGACATGCAGGATCCGCTTCAAGAACGCCCGGGACGGCGAGCCGCAATATCTCGCCGTGCGGGACGACGGCGCCGGGAGCGAATCTCCGCTGATCAGGACCTCCGACAAGGAGGCGAAATCCGCGCTGTGGGACGTCATGATTCCCCCGGGAGCCCACTGGAGCGGCCCCACGCCCTACCACCTGCGCAATCCGCACACCGGCAAGGACATGAACGTCGCCGGTGAGCGCCGGGACAACGACGCACCCCTGATCGTGTGGCCACGGAACACCGGAGCCTGGAACACCCACTTCCATATCCACGACCGGAGCGACGGCTACAGCACCGTCGTCAACCGGTACAGCGAGAAGACCGTCTGCGCCCCCGACCGGCTCGGTGATCGTGTCGTCCAGTACGACTCCGCCACGGTCACCGAGTCCGGCGAAGGGCTCATCGCCTTCGAGCGGGTCGCCCTCCACGACTTCGGGCACCCCGACATCCGGGAAGCCGGCAAACGGGTCGAGGCACTCGACAAACAGCTTGCCGAACTCCGTACCCAGCGCGATCTGCTGGACCAGCGCCGCCGCGAGATCGAGGCCCAGCAGGCCGAGCTCGCCGCCGCCCGCGACGAGCTCGCCCGGCTCACCGGCGGCCTCAAGGGTGCCGACGACATCGCCCTTCCCATGCCGCAGTTGAGCCTCGACCGCACCGGTCTGAGCGCCTCCGGCGCGCTGCTGGCCTTCGCCCGCTCGGCCGACCGGCCGTATCTCCTGGACAGTGCCTCCGGGAGCGTCGTGCTGTACTTCCGCGGCGCCAACGAGCAGTTCTTCGCCGCCTACTACGACACCACGGTCCTGCGCTCCTCCCGACGCCTGGCGGGGAGCGACGGCACGGCGGTCACCTTCACCGCCCGTGACGCCGACACCGACCTGGGAACGGTACGGATCAGCGTCACGGCCGGCGGTACACCGGGCCTGTGCGACGTCACGATCGAGCGCGACGGGGAGCGCGAGACCTGGGGCCGGGTGCCGCGCCGGGCCGCCGAATTCGCCGCGATCGTCAACGGCGCGCCGGAACAGCCCGTCCGGATCGGCGCGGTGAAGTCCTTCGACGCGACGGACAGGCTTCTCTCCGGTGGCAAGGCCGGCGATGTCATCGGCGGCGTCCTCCAGCTCGCCGCCCCCCTGCCGGCTGCCCTCCCCGCCGGTACGCCCGTCACCATCGGCGGCCACCTCTACCTCATCGAGGCCGAGCGCAAGCCGGGCGCCACCTCGCTCCGGCTCGGCAGCGGCGAAGGCGCCCCCGAGCCGCAGGCGGGGGACCCGGTCGAGCGGCTGCGGTACGACCACCGGCAGGCCACGTCCAGCCGTCCCGGCGTCCCGCTCTCGGCGGGCTCCCGGCTCGTGGTCGCCGACCCCGGCTCGGCACGGGAGGTCCCGCTCGGGGAGGTGGCGGACCTGGTCACCGGCAACGGCTGCCGCTGGCGCGCGGACAAGCCCGGCCGCGCGTACTCCTTCGACGGGCGGCAGAACGTCCTCACCCTGCCGCAGGAGCGGCTTGACCGGGCCGCGGTGACCCGCGACCTGACGATGGAAGCCTGGGTCAAGCCCGAGGCGGTCTCCGGCGCCGCGCGGATCGTCCACGCCCACGTGGGCGACGCCCCCTACACGCTCGGGCTGCTCGCACCGGAGGCCACCGCCGTGCCCGCCCTGGCCTTCGACGGCAAGAGCGGCGTGGCCATGACCGAGAACGGCTTCAGCCTCGCCGATCAGAGCTTCACCGTGGAGTTCTGGGCCCGGCGCACCACCAAGTGGGACAACAAGGCCCAGCTCCTCGTCGGCCACGGCGCCTCGGACGGCGGCAACAGCCGCGCCCTGCACATCGGCTTCCGCCAGACCAGCTCCTTCACCTTCGCCTTCTACGGTGACGACCTCACCACCAACGACGGCTACGACGACACCGACTGGCACCACTGGGCCTGCACGTTCGACGCGACCACCCGCGAGCAGACGATCTACCGCGACGGCGTCGAGGAGGCCCGCCGCGTCGCCTCGGGCACCTACCGGGGAGAGGGCCTCTTCAGCTTCGGCAGCCACTTCGGCGGCTGGGTGCCCGACTACGCCGCCGTGGAGATGGACGAGGTCCGGTTGTGGGGCACCGCCCGTAGCGCCGCCGAGGTCCGGACGCAGAAGAACAAGCGGCTGTCCGGCAAGGAGACCGGGCTGACGGGCTACTGGCCCGGCGCCACCCCGCTCGCCCAGGTGGGCGGAAAGCCGGGGGTCCTGGACCGCTCGGGCCAGGGCCGGCACGTCCATCTGCGCGGCGGTGTCACCACCGCGACCGCGCCCGCCGCGCTCGATACGGCGGTGGACGCCGTATACCGGGTCGTCGCCGGGGTCGGCGACCGCCTGGTGGCCACCCGGGACTCCTTCCCGCCGCACGAGTGGTCCCACCTCGCGGCCGCCTACGAGCAGTCCTGGGCCGTCGAGCTCACCGACGGCGCCTACCTGGAGGTCCCGGACAACGACGCGCTCGACATCGCCGACGACCTCACCGTCGAGGTGTTCTGCCGCGTCGACTCCCTCGGTACGACGCAGGGCCTGCTCTCCAAGGGCCGCGCCGCCGACGGCTCCGGCGGCAGCCTCCCCTACCGGCTGCTCGTCCTGCCCGACGGCAAGCTGGAGTTCGCCTTCGAGGAGCCCGACGGCAAGCTCGTCCGGTTCGCCTCCGCCGAGGCCGTGCGCGCGGGTGTCTTCCACCGGCTGGCCGTCGTCCGCAAGGGCGGCCGCTCGACGCAGGAGCGCAAGGGCAGCAAGGAGATCACGGCGGCCGGGGCCGACGGCACACCCGTCCGGCAGACCGTCGAGCTCGTCGAGTCCGTCGACGTCCGGGAATGGCAAGACATCCGCTTCTTCATCGACGGGAAGGACGCCGGAACCGCCCGCTACGAAGGGCCCGGCTCCAAGGGCAACAGTGGCACGCTCGACATCGGCCGGGCCCGTGCGGGCACGGAGACCCACTTCCTCACCGGTGTGGTCGCCGAGGTCCGGCTGTGGGGCGCCGCCCGCGACGCCGCGCGGCTCGGCACGCCCGTCTCGGCGCGCGACCGCGGTCTGACCGCGCACTGGACGTTCGAGGAGAACGCGGGGAACACCGCCGCCGACACCACCGGATCCCACTCGGCCCGGCTGCGCGGCGCCCGCTGGGCCCGCAACCCCGACCCGCGCGGCAGCTCCTTCCGCCTCTACCGCAACGGCGTCCCCCTCGCCTGTGACCCGCTCGAGGCGGCCGGCCTCGCCGACTACGGGGACCAGGCCCTCACCCTCGGTGCCCGGCTCAAGGGCGGCACGGCCGACCAGGCGTTCCACGGCGTCCTGGAAGAGGTCCGGCTGTGGCGCGCCTCCCGTACCCAGGAGCAGATCCTCGACAACCTCTTCACCCGTCTCAAGGGGGAGAAGGAGGACCTGCTCGCCTACTGGTCCTTCGACAGCGCCTCCACCGACGACGCCGCCGGCGTCGTCCGCGACGAGGGCCTGCGCGGCAACGGCCTCACACTGTCCGCCGCCCCCGCCCGCCCGAGCGCCGTACTGTCCACCGCGCCCGTCTCCAGCGACGCCGCCCAGGTCCGCTCGGCGCTGGCCGCGATGCGCACCCCCTTCCACGAGACGGTCTCCGGCGCCCCGGCCGTCGCCGAGTACGCCGACATGCAGTACACCGCCAAGGGCGAGGCATTCGGTGTCCTCAAGCGCGCGTACGGCTACCTGCGCGACGGACGCTGGCACCTGGTCACCGGCTACAAGGTCGGCGACCTGATCAGTGAATGGGTCAGCCAGGTGCAGTTCGACCCGCAGCTCATCGGCTACGTCGAGGGCGCCCCGCCCGTACCGTCCGAGAACCTCACCCCCAACACCATCGACCCCGACCGCGCCACGTACGACAGCGTCGCCTCCGTGGAGCTCACCGAGGCCGAGGAGGTCGTGCACTCCCTCTCCTCCGCCAAGGAACGCAGCGTGGACGCCGCCTTCGGCTTCGCGCTGTCCAACGAGGTCGACGTCGACATGTGGATGATCACCGCGCCGCTCGGCTTCGGCGTCGCCAAGTCCATGGCGTCCGCCAAGGTCTCGGCGGGCGTGCGCGGCAGCCTCGAGTTCTCCAACAGCTGGGCCGAGGAGACGTCCGTCTCACAGGGAGTGAACACCGCCCGGTCCATGAAGGTCGAGCTCGCCGGCAGCTGGGAGGACCCGCGCAACCCGCTCAACACCGCCGTCGGCCGCCGCTACGTGCCCGCCAACATGGGCTTCGCGCTCGTGCAGTCGCAGACCGCCGACGTCTTCGCGCTGCGCCTGGCCCACAGCGGCGCGCTCGTCACCTACCGCATCCAGCCCAACCCCGACATCCCCAAGGACTGGAACGTCATCCCGTTCCCCGTCAACCCCCGCTACACCAAGCAGGGCACGCTGGACGGCACCGTCGGCTACGACGAGCGGGGCAAGGTCCTCGACCCGGACTACACGGACGCCCGGGACCGGGGCGAGTACAGCTACTTCAAGCCACGCGAGGCGTACGCCCTCAAGCGCCGCATCCAGCGCGAGCAGCAGCGGCTGCACGGCTACTACGAGACCGTCTCCACCGAGACCCACGCCCCCGACCCCACCGCCGAGCGCGCGGGCCGGGTCCTCGGCGGGGCGATCGGCGGCGACACCGCCCCCGGCCGCGCCCGCGACACGGCGGGCAGCAAGGCCGGTGCCGGCTTCTCCCGTCGCGACCTGGTCAACACCTACGTCTGGACGGCGGACGGCGGCTTCTTCGCCGAGACCACCGAGACGACGGACTCCGTCAGCGAGACGACCTCCGGCTCGTACTCGCTGTCGGGGTCGGTGGGCACGAGCGTCGGCACGTCCTTCGACGTCATGGGCATCGGGATCAACGCCCAGCTCGACGCGTCCATCGGCGGCGGCATGACTGCCACCCGCGCCCGCGGCAAGGACGCCTCCCGCTCCTTCGGCCTGTCGGTCGCCTGCGCGCCCTCGGGCAACCTCCAGCAGTACGATGCCAACCGCAAGCCGGTCTTCGACGCCGACGGCAAGCCCGTCAACGCGCCGGGCAAGGTGGACGCCTACCGGTTCCTCAGCTTCTACCTCGGCGAGGACACCGAGCACTTCGACGCCTTCTTCCACAAGGTCGTCGATCCCACCTGGCTGGAGAACGCCGGCGACCCCAACGCGGCCGCCCTGCGTCAGGCCCGTCAGTCCGACCGCAAGCCGCCGTGCTGGCGCGTCATGCACCGCGTGACGTTCGTCAGCCGCCTGCTGCCGCCCGTCACGACCGCCGGGGCCGCTCCGCTGGAGCGGACGATGCGGCAACTGGACGTGGACAGCAACTACGAGCTGGTCCGCCGCCTCGACCCGTACGTCAAGGCGTCGGCCACGAGCCTGTCCGCCCTGACCGACGCCGTGCGCACCGCCCTCGCCGATCACCTGCCCGAGCTGAGCCCGCACGCCGCGGACGTGACCGGCTTCCTCGCGCAGTACTACGGAGTGGAGGACTGATCCGCTGACCCGGTCCCGGGCCCGGCCCATGCGGCCAGGGCCCGGGACCGTTCGGCCCGGAGGACATCGGGGTCGGTCGCGTGAGTGGCCCAGGCGACATGGCCGTCGGGCCGGACGAGGACTTCCCGGACGCCGTCGAGATCCCGGTGGCCGTCGTGCGACCGGACGGTGACCGCGCGGACCCGGCTGTCGGCCACGGCCCGCTCCGTCCCGCCGTCGAGGCCCAGGCGCAGCAGGACGAAGCGGCCGTCGCGCAGCAGCTCGTACACGCGGGTGGGGCGCGCGGCCGCCGGCGTCGTCAGGCCGATGTCGGGCATGCGGTGTCCGGTCAGCGGGTCGGCGTCCGGGGCGGCGGGCGGATAGACGGTGTCGAGGGCGGAGATCCGGCCCGCCAGGTGGCGGTTGACCTCCGGCATGCCCAGCAGCGTGTCGAGCAACTCGCACAGGAGCGCCGCCGGTCGCCCGTACTCCTCGGTCAGGGGAAGCTCCACCAGCAGGGTCTGGGCCCGGGTGCCGTCGGTGACGGCCCGCCCCACGGGACGGCGCTCGGCGTGGTACGTGTCCAGCAGGCCCGGAGGAGCCCAGCCCCGGACGGCGGCGGCGAGCTTCCAGCCGAGGTTCATCGCGTCCTGAAGCCCGGTGTTGAGGCCCTGGGCCCCCACGGGGAAGTGGATGTGCGCGGCATCGCCCGCCAGCAGGACCCGCCCCCGGCGGTAGGACTCCGCGAGCCGGGTGGCGTTGCCGAACCGCGACAGCCACCGGGGCTCGCCCACACCGCAGTCGGTCCCGCACACGCGCAGGAGCGACGCGCGGAACTCCGCCAGGGTCACCGGCTCCGTGGAGGGCACCCTGACGCGGAGCGGGTCCATGACCACGAACCGCGTCAGCCCGTCCTCCAGCCGTGCGACGAGCACCCCGTGCCGCCGGGCCCGCTCGTTGTGCGAGTGATCCGCCACGGCGAAGTCGCCCACCACGGCCGTCATCGACTCCCGAGTGCCGGGGAAACCGATCCCGGCCGCCTCCCGGACGAAACCGCGCCCGCCGTCGCACCCGGCCACGTAACCCGCCCGCACGGTGACCGTGTCTCCGGGGCCGCGCAGCTCCACCTCGGCGCCGGTCGCGGACTGCCGCAGCGCCACGGCCCGGTGCCCGCGCCGAACGCGTACGCCCAGCTCACGCGCCCGTTCCTCCAGGAGGGCCTCGGTACGGGCCTGGGCCAGCAGCAGGGCGTAGGGGTGGCGGGTGTCCAGGGCGGTGAAGTCGAGCCGGCGGGGGAGCGTCGCGGCGAACTGCCAGCCGGGCACGGTCCGCCCACGGGAGAGGAACCGGCCGGCCAGGCCCCGCATGTCCATCAGCTCGATGCCGCGCGGGTGGAGATTGAGCGCCCGCGACTCGCGGTGGGGCGCGTCGCGCCGCTCGGCCACCACCGTGCGGACACCGGCCAGCGCCAGTTCGCAGGCGAGCAGCAGCCCGGTCGGCCCGGCGCCGACGACCAGCACGTCGGTGGTGTGCGTGCGCGTGTCCGTGCCCAGGGACGTCACCCGTCCACCTTTCGGCACGGGCGAACGGGCCGTCAAGCGCGCCTGTCAGGACGCGCGCGACGGGCCCCGGCCGGTTCGGCGCTTGGCACACGACCGGCGGCGTACTGCAATGGGGGAGTGCGACGCCGGTCACCGTGAGAGGAGTCCGTTCGTGATCCACATGACCGAGACCCTGGCCGTGCAGACCGTCGAGGGCTTCCTCACCCCCGAGGAGACCGACGAGCTTACCAAGATCCTGGACGACCACCTCGCCGTCACCGGCTGGGTTCCCGCACGTCCCAGCGAGGGCATGACCCCGCCCGAGGCGGCCCAGGCGATCCTGGACCGGGCCGTGCGGCGCGCGCTGCCCGCCCTCCGCCGGGTCTTCCCGTCCGCCACGGGCACCGACCCATGGCTCTACCACGACCTCAAACCCGGCGACAGGATCCGCCCGCACGTCCACGGCGTCGGCGACCCGGAGGCGCGCCCCCAGCGGATCGCCCGGGTGGCGTTCAACCTCCAGGACGCCGACAGCGGCGGCGAGTTCTACCTCGACACCAGCTCCGCCGACGCCCTGTGGAGCGATGCCACCAGCACCGGCCGCGGAGGCTACGCGCCCGGCACCCGCTTCGTCCACGAGATCACCGCCCGTACCGGCCCGGTGAAGCTCGATTCCGTCCCCCACACCCGCTGGACCTGCACCCCGCCGCCGGGAGCCACCGTCGTCTACGGGACGCAGCTGGTCCACGGCGTCCTGCCGGTCGTGGAGGGCAGGGTGCGCAAACTCATCACGAACCTCCTCGCCTGACCGGCCTCAGCGCGTGCGCGCCCCGGGTGAGCTGGGCGATCGCCTCCTCCGGGGCGTCGAGCAGCACGCCGGGCGGCAGGGCCCGCAGCCAGTCACCCACCGACTCCGTGGGGAAGTCCGCCGGGACACCGAGCACGGCCCGCTGGACCCCGCCGTGGACGGGGCCCGGATTGCCGGGGTTCCCCGGGTACGGCGTCAGTTCGGTGCCGGGCGGGGCGGGCGGCAACGCCGCGCCCGGGGTCATGGGCAGCTCAAGCGCGACCCGACGGGCCGCAGGGGGTCGCGGGAGAGGACGGCCCAACACGGTGTCGGCGTACGCCGCGTGCGGGTCCAGGCCGGTGGCGGCCCGGCTCATATTGGACACACCGCCCAGCCTGCCGTTGAGCTCGATCACCCGGATCCCGCCGCTCCCGTCGTCGACGGCGAAATCCATCTGCCACGGTCCGTGGGGCTTGTGCGTCTCCACGATGTCGCCGAGCACGGCGGTCAGTTCCGCACGCGCCCGGGCGGGCAGCGCCGCCGGTGCGACCCGCACCCGTCTGCCGGGGGCGCAGTCGCCGTCGAGCCGGCCCAGGGAGGCCACCGGCCAGGCGACCGTGCGCCCGGGCAGGGACAGCAGCTCGACCGCGAACTCCCCGCCGGTCACCGCCCGCTGGACCAGCACCGGATACGTCACCTCGCCGCACGCCCGGCCCAGCCGCGCGTCGTCGCGCACATAGTGCCGCCCCGTGTGGAACTCGCTGCGGGCCTCCTTCACCAGGACGGGGAACCCCAGCTCCCGCACGGCGGCGCGCACCGCCTCCGCCCGCGCGCACACCACCCCCAAGGGCACGGGCCAGCCCCGCCGCTCCGCCGTCCGGTGGAGGACCACCTTGTCGCTCGCCAGCACCGCGAACTCCTCCGCGTGGCCGTGGACACGGCGGCCCGTACCGCGCAGCGAGGAGCGGGCGCGGGCGTAGACGGGCAGGAACTGCTCCTGCCCGGGACAGCCCATGTTGGGGACGGCGACGTCCGCGTCGTGGTCGTCGAGCAGCCGCATCAGAGCCGGCTCGCCGAGGGTGTCGGGCAGCCTTCCGCACACCACGCCGGGCCCCAGGAACCCGTCGAGTTCCGCGAACCCCAGGACGACGACCTCGGCACCGGCCCGCCGCAGCCGGGGCACCAGCCGGTCCGCACGGAACTCGCCCAGCACGACCACGCGCGTCGCTCGCATCTCGCCACGCCCCTCGCGCAAGAGCAGGGATGACCTACCCGAAGGGATACCCCGTCGGGCGCGTCACCGCTCCTGGTGGGCGGCGGCCAGCGCCGCCCGCTTGACCGCCGAGGCCACGGCCTCGGTCGCCTTCGCGTTGAAGACGCTGGGGATGATGTAGTTGGCGTTGAGTTCGTCTTCGGCGACGACGTCGGCGAGGGCGCGGGCGGCGGCGAGCATCATGTCGGTGTTGACGGTGCGGGACTGAGCGTCGAGCAGGCC